>DAORMJ010000026.1:0-34357 GCA_035440445.1 Xanthobacteraceae bacterium | reverse complement strand
GCGTGCTCGAATATCGCGAAGCCGATGACGTCTCGATCGGCGTTATCATTCTCGCGGTGATCGCGCTTTTCGTCGTCTTGCTGCTCGCGGTTTTTGCCGGAGTATTTCTGGTCGGAAGGCTTTCGCCCTGGCTTATCGCCGCGGCCGTTTCGTCGCCGTTGACGATGGGCGGTGCCTGGCGCGCAACCAGGGGCGCAGGGATCAGAATTGCAGCGGGTTTGCTCGGCCTGACCGTGATCTTTGCGACGATCGATTTCATGCTCGAGGCTGCGCTCAGCCCCATCATCGGAGTCGACTCCGAGGCATTCGAGAACATCTCTACTGGCGCGGCGCTGCCCGCGCTTTTCATCCTGCTGCTCGCGAAGATCCTGATCTATTTCCCGCAAACGGCAGCCAGCATGGTCTATTGCGCCAGCATCTATAAACAGGTGTCAGGCCGCTGACGGATTGAACTTCGTCCGCCGGTCGAACTCGTCCGCCTTTTCGGGTGCCATCCGGACTTCAAGGTGTAACCGTCCGTTGTCATCGAGCCGCTGCTGCAGCACTTCTCCGTGACGATGCAGCCAACTGACGTTCGCACCGTCGGAGGCCTCCAGCGCAAGCGAGACCACCGGCCATCCGGCCGCGATCTTGTCGGCAATCCTCCGCAAGAGCCCTTCGATACCCTCGCACGTGAGCGCCGAGACGAGGCTCGGCCGCTCGGAGGCTGGAAGACGCCCGGCGTGATTTTCCGCGCGAAGTTTTGCATCCGGATCGAGGCGGTCGGTCTTGTTCCAGACCTCGATCATCCGGTTCGCATCATTCACGTCGATTCCGAGTTCACCGAGAACGCTGAGAACGTCCTTCGCCTGCGCTGCCGTGTCGGGGTGCGAGATGTCGCGCACATGCAGGATCAGATCGGCCTCGATGACTTCTTCGAGTGTCGCGCGGAACGCGGCGACGAGCAGCGTCGGAAGCTCGGAGAGAAATCCTACGGTGTCCGACAGGATCGCTTTCGTGCCGCCCGGCAGCTCGATCCCGCGCAAGGTCGGGTCGAGGGTCGCGAACAACAGGTCCTCAGCGCGGACATTGGCCGCCGTGAGCCGGTTGAACAGCGTTGATTTTCCGGCGTTCGTGTAGCCGACCAGCGCCACCACGGGATAAGGCACGCGCTTGCGGTTCTTCCGGTGCAGGGCTCGCGTTCTCTTGACGGACTCAAGCTCGCGTTCAATGCGAATGATCCGCTCGTCGATCTGCCGCCGGTCGGCCTCGATCTGCGTCTCGCCGGGACCGCCGAGAAAGCCGAAGCCGCCGCGTTGCCGCTCCAGATGCGTCCATGAGCGAACGAGCCGGCTGCGCTGGTAGTTCAGATGCGCCAGCTCCACTTGCAGCGTGCCTTCCTTGGTCCGCGCACGCGCGCCGAAGATTTCGAGAATGAGGCCGGTACGGTCGATGACCTTCGCCGCCCATTCCTTTTCGAGGTTGCGTTGCTGCACCGGCGATAGCGCGCAGTCGACGAAAACGACCCCCGCCTCTTCGCTCTTCACAATGCCGGCGATCTCCTCGACCTTGCCGCTGCCGATATAGGTCGCCGGACGAATTTGCCCGAGCGTCACGATGCCTGCGTAAGCCACGTGCAATTCGATCGCGGCCGCGAGCCCAACCGCCTCCTCCAGCCGTGCCTGCGGATCGCGAAGATTGCTTTCGCTGCCGCGCGCGCGCGTGAGCGCAGGCACGATGACAACGATTTTCGTCGCATCGCCTGTACGCTCGACAGGTTGGCCGTGCCGCGATTTCTTTCGGGAGGCTTTGTCGGGCTCCAACTAGGTTTTGTCTCCGGCGGGGATGTGATCGTCCGTTCCTTCGAACAGCGATATGGGAGCCCCGGGCATGATTGTCGAGATCGCGTGCTTGTACACGAGCTGCCCGTGTCCGTCCCTGCGCAGCAATACGCAGAAGTTGTCGAACCACGTCACCACGCCCTGCAACTTCACGCCGTTGACGAGAAAGATCGTCAGCGGAGTCTTGTTCTTGCGGACGTAATTGAGAAACGTGTCCTGGAGATTTTGTGTTCTATCCGCCGCCATGGGGATTTTCCTTCTTGGTTCGGGCGAGCGATTTTGTTGAATGACCCCTGCCGGTCACCCAGGTCCGAACGAGTGGTGTCCGGAACGATGGCTATTAGAAGCAGGTTCCTTTCCGCGCGCAAGATTGTTCACGGTAACCTTGTATTTCTCATAAATACTGTGTCTTCAATCACTTACAATAAGCTGGGGCCGATTTCAGCCGCTTTGTGAAACTCTATCCGCAATCTTTTTGCAATCGGCCCGGGCTCGCCTGAACCCACCGCCTGTCCGTCGATCCGCACCACCGGCATGACCGTCTGGGTCGCCGAGGTGACAAAGGCTTCGCGCGCCGCCTGCGCCTCCGCCACACTGAACGCGCGCTCCTCGACCGAAAGCTGGAGGCTCTTCGCCACCTCTTTCGCGACCGTCATGGTGATGCCGGTCAGAATCCGGTTGGAACTCGGCCGGGTGACCAGTTTGCCGTCGCCGGTCACGATCCAGGCGTTCGAGGAAGCGCCCTCGGTGACGAAACCGTCCGCATCCACGAACCAGGCATCCTTCGCGCCCTGCTCCTTCGCCGCCTGCCGGGCGAGCACGTTCGGGAGGAGCCCGATGGTCTTGATATCCACGCGGCCCCAGCGATCGTCCGGGACCGTGATGACGGAAATGCCCTTCGCGGCCGTATCCGCGATCTTCGCTGGATCCAATCCCCGGACCGTGATCACGATGGATGGCGTCACCGGCCGCTCGGGAAAGCCGTGATCGCGCCGCGCGACGCCCCGCGTGATCTGAAGGTAGATCAGCCCATCCCGAATGCGATTGCGCCGGAGCATCTGCGCGAACACGAAGCGCAGTGCGTTCGGGGATATCGGCATGCCGATCCGCAGTGCTGCGAGGGAGCGCTGCAGCCGCTCGAGGTGACGCCGCTCATCGACCAGCGAACCGCCGCGAATTTCGCATACTTCGTACACGCCATCGCCAAGCTGATAGCCGCGGTCCTCGATATGGACGCGCGCGTCGCGGAACGGAACGTAGCGTCCGTTTACATAGGCGATCCGAGACATCGAAACTTCACCGCGCTCGTTCGTCGATGCCGAGCGCCTTGAGCTTCCGGTGCAGGGCGGAGCGCTCCATGCCGACGAATTCGGCGGTCCGCGAAATATTCCCGCTGAAACGATTGATCTGCGCGACCAGATATTCCCGCTCGAACACTTCGCGCGCATCGCGCAGCGGCAAGCTCATCAGCTGCTCGCCGCCGTTGCCATGCGGCATGCTCGGCACGAGCGAGCCGACATCCGGCGGAAGCAGGTTCGCGGTGATCGCGCTCTGGACATCGCCGCCGGCGAGGATCAAGAGGCGCTCTACGTTATTGCGCAACTGACGGATATTGCCGGGCCAGTCATGCGACTGCAGCACCGCGAGCGCGTCATCGCCGATCGTCCGCCGCGCCAGCCCCGTGGTGACCGAAATCTGATCGAGAAAATACTGCACGAGTTCCGGGATATCCTCGCGGCGTTCGGCAAGCGGCGGCACCCGGATCGGCACGACACTGAGCCGGTGAAAGAGATCCTCGCGGAAGCGCCCATCCGAAATTTCCTGCTCGATGTCGCGCGCCGTGGACGAGATGATGCGGACGTCCACCTGCACCTTCACGCTGCCATTCACACGCTGGAAAGTCTGGTCGGTCAGCACCCGCAGGATGCGGTTCTGCGTCTCGCGTGGCATGTCCGCGATCTCGTCGATGAAGAGCGTGCCGCCGTCCGCCTCCTCCAGCGCACCGATCTTTCGCGGATGCTCGCCATCACCTTCCGTGCCGAACAGTTCGATTTCCATCCGCTCCGGCGTGATCGCAGCCGCGTTGATGACGACGAAGGGACCATTCGCGCGCGCCGACGATGCATGGATCATGCGCGCCGTAAGTTCCTTGCCGCAGCCCGAGGGACCCACGATCATGATGCGGCTATTGGTCGGCGCGATGCGGTCGATGGTCTGGCGGAGCGTATTCATCGCTGCCGAATGCCCGATCAAGCTCTGCGCATGCGGATTGAGCTGCTTCAGCGCGTTCACCTCGCGCCGCAGCCGCAGGGTTTCGATTGCGCGGCTCGCCACCACGACGAGGCGATCCGCGTTGAACGGCTTCTCGATGAAATCGTAAGCGCCCTGCTTGATCGCCGCGACCGCCGTTTCGATGTTGCCGTGACCGGAAATCATCACGACCGGCAGTTCGGCATGATCGCCCTTGATGACGTCGAGGAGCGCGAGCCCGTCGAGCCGGCTGCCTTCCAGCCAGATGTCGAGGAGCACGAGCTGCGGCCGTCGCGAGGTAATCGCCGCGATCGCATCGTCCGCGTTCGCAGCGGTGCGGACGACATAGCCCTCGTCCTCGAGAATGCCTGCTACCAGCTGGCGGATATCTTCTTCGTCGTCGACTACGAGAATGTCCGTGGCCATGCCTATTTCGCTACTGCGCCTTCTTGATGGTTCTGTGTTGCCGCGACGGATTGCGATCCGTTCGCACTGAGCGTCAGATGAACCCACGCACCGCGTCCGTCCGAAAAATCGGACGGCGCGTCGCGGAGCTCAATGCCGCCGCCGTGTTCCTCGAAAATCTTGCCGACGATCGCGAGACCAAGTCCGGTGCCCTTCTCTCGCGTCGTGACATAAGGCTCGAGCAGCCTTTCGCGATTTTCTTTCGGCCAGCCCGGTCCGTTGTCGAAAACGTCGATCGCGATCAGATCGCCCTCGCGCTTCACGCGCAAAAGAATGCGCCCGCCTTCCATCGAAGTCCCGTCGATGGCTTCCGCCGCGTTTTTCAGGACGTTCGTCAGCGCCTGCGAAATGAGACGACGGTCGTAGCGCGCGGTCATCGCGCTTTGCGGAAGCTCCGTTTCAAAACGGATGTTCTGATGGCCGACCCGTTGCAGGAACACCGCCTGCCGGACTGTTTCAAGCAGATCCTGCGTTTCCACGACCGGCTTCGGCATCCGGGCGAAAGACGAGAATTCATCGACCATGCGTCCGATGTCACCCACCTGCCGGATGATCGTCTCGGTGCATTGTTCGAAAATCTCCCGGTCCTGCACGATGGTCTTGCCGTATTTGCGCTTGAGCCGTTCGGCCGAAAGCTGAATCGGCGTGAGCGGATTTTTGATTTCGTGCGCGATGCGCCGCGCGATATCCGCCCAGGCCGAGGTGCGCTGTGCTGCGACAAGTTCGGTGATGTCGTCGAGCGTGATGACATAGCCGTGCTCGGTTTCGTCGGCCTGCTCGGTCGTGACCCGCACGTTGAACGTGCGCTCACGCCCGCCACGCGAAATCGTCACCGTGCCGGTGACGCGATGGTTGTCCGCGAAAGCCTCGCGGATCAGCGGCGCGAATTCCGGTGTTGCCGAAATCGCATCCTTGCCGATCATCTCGCCTTCCCGCACGCCGAGGAGCTTCTCCGCGGATCGGTTGAGAATGGTGATGACGCCCGCGGCATTGAGGCCGATCACGCCCGCGCCGACGCCCGCGAGCACCGCTTCGGAGAAGCGCCGGCGTTCGTCGATCTGGTCGCGCGCGCGCACGAGATCGGAGTTCTGCGTGCGCAGTTCGGACGTCATCTTGTTGAAGCTGTCGCCGAGATTGGCAAGATCGCCCTCGGACCGCCGCACCGGCACCTGCACGTAGAGGTTACCCGACGCAACAAGGTCCGCCGCGGTAATGAGCCTGCGGATCGGCGCCACCAGCCGGTTTGCAAAGTTCAGCCCGAACCAAACCGCCGACAGGAGCAGGATCAGCGCGATCACCGCATACATCAGCGCAAAGGCGAGTTGCACGCCGAAGCGGCGCTGCTCGAGGCCGCGATATTCGAGCAGATTGGCTTCCGTCTGCCGCAGATACTGAATGACGCGCGGATCGATCGGCCGCGCGATATAGAGGTATGTATCCTCGTATCCCGGTAACGGAATGATGGCGGCGACATAGTCTGCGGACGGCGGCACGTAAACGATCGGCTGTTGCAGCGTCGCTTCCTTCACCACGATGTTCTGCGGGATCAGAAACTCGCGGCCGATATTGATGTCGGCCCGCTCGATCACCGAAAGGTCGCCGCGGATCAGCATGGCGCTCGGCACGCCGCGGATCTGCGCCTGCGCGGTGAAAATCTTTTGAAAGCGCGGCCGGTCGGAATCGTAGAGCGGCTTCATGCGCGCAAGATCGGTCGCCATGGCGACGAGATCCTGCCGGATGCTCAGACCATGCTCGCGGACATAGGTCTCGGCGACCGTGATGGCGTTGCCGATGATCGCGCGCGTCCGCTGCGAAAACCATCGGTCGAGACCGCGATCGAGCGTGATGCTGGCGATGACAGCGACCAGAATGGCAGGTACCGCCGCAACCAGCCCGAACAGCAAGACAATGCGGCCGTGCAGGCGTGCGCCGGCCCGGCCCTTCCGCTGCGCGCGGATGACATTGAACACTTCCCAGGCCACCACGCCCGTCAGCACGAGCACGATCACGCCGTTGGCGAGCAGCACCGAAACGACAACGTTATGCGTCGGCGAGATCGGCGTGAGGCCGGTCAGAATCAGGAAGGTAACGAGCGCCGATATCAGCGCGAGGACGACCAGAACCGGCGCGAAATAGCTGCCCAGCCGCCGCCGCGGCTTCGGAAAGGGCGCGGATTGGGCGGGAAGCGCCGGATCGGGGGATATCAGGGAGTCGGCCATGCACCGCCATAAGAAAGGCCGGACGATCCGGCGGCCTGATGCATACAGACAACACTGGTGCAAAAATGTGACAGACCTTGCGGCCGGCACATCATTAGGCCCGCGATTTCCGGCCTTTTTTACCGCGTGGAGCGGATTACCTGGATGTCGAGGTCGCGGATCTTCTTGCGGAGCGTGTTGCGGTTCACGCCCAGCAACTCCGCCGCCTTGATCTGATTCCCTCGCGTCGCGGCAAGTGCGGCCGAGATCAGCGGCGTCTCCACCTCGCGCAGAACGCGGTGATAGAGCCCCGGCGGCGGCAGGTTGTCGCCGAAGCCGCCGAAGTATTTGGACAGGTGCCGCTCCGCGGACACGCCTAGGGTCTCGTCCTTGCTGGCCGTTTCGGCAGAGGCTTCCGCGACCGGCTGCGCCAATTCGGCGTCGATGATGGCGAGGCTGATGATCTCCTGCGGATAGAGCGCGGAAAGCCGACGGACCAGATTCTCCAGCTCGCGCACGTTGCCGGGCCAGCGATAGCGCCGAAGCCGGTCGAGCGCTGCCGCGTCGATCTGCTTCTGCGGCAACCCTTCCCGCGCAGCGAGCGCAAAGAAATGACGGATGAGATCGGGAACGTCTTCGGTCCGCTCGCGCAGCGGCGGCAGGCGCAGCGGCACAACGTTGAGCCGGAAGAACAGGTCCTCGCGAAATAGCCCCTGCTGGATCAGGATGCGCAGATCCTTGTTCGTTGCGGCAATGATGCGAACGTCGGTCTTGATCGGCGTGCGCCCGCCGACGGTCGTGTATTCGCCCTGCTGCAGCACGCGCAGCAATCGCGTCTGCGCTTCCATCGGCATGTCGCCGATCTCGTCGAGGAAGAGCGTGCCGCCCTCGGCCTGCTCGAAGCGGCCGATGTTCTTGGTGTTGGCACCCGTGAACGCGCCCTTCTCGTGTCCGAACAATTCGGCCTCGATGAGATCGCGCGGGATCGCCGCCATGTTGATCGGTACGAAGGGGCCGGAACGCCGCTTGCCGTAGTCATGCAGCGCACGCGCAACAAGTTCCTTGCCAGTGCCGCTCTCGCCCGAGATCATCACCGTGAGGTCGGTCTGCATCAGGCGCGCAAGCAGGCGATAAATTTCCTGCATGGCCGGCGACCGCCCAACCAGCGGGATCGATTCCATGTCGTCGGGTTTTGCGGGTGCCGCACCCGAACGCTTGGGCTCGGACAAGGCACGGCCGACGATCGAGATCAGCTCCTTCAGGTCGAACGGCTTCGGCAGATATTCGTAGGCACCGTGTTCGGAGGCCTTGATCGCCGTCATGAAGGTGTTCTGCGCGCTCATGACGATGACCGGAAGCTCGGGCCGCATCTTCTTCAGGCGCGGCAGCATGCTGAATGCATCTTCGTCCGGCATCACCACGTCGGTGATGACGAGATCGCCATCGCCTTGGCTCACCCAGCGCCACAGGGTGGCGGCGTTTCCGCAGGAGCGCACTTCATAGCCTGCGCGCGAAAGCGCCTGACTGAGCACCGTGCGGATCGCCGCATCGTCGTCTGCTACAAGAATGTTTCCAGATGGCATCTGCGCCGTCCTCACTGGTCCGAATGCGGTGTAGTGCCGCTTTGTGAATAGGTGGGCATCAACACGCGGAAGGTCGTTCGTCTTGGCTGGCTGTCGCATTCCACGATGCCTCCATGGTCGCCGATGATTTTGGCTACTAATGCAAGTCCGAGGCCGCTGCCGCTGGTCTTCGTGGTCACGAATGGATCGAACAGATGCGGCCGCACGTCTTCCGGCACGCCGGGGCCGTTGTCGCGAACGCAGAATTCAAGCGGCAGGCTGACGCGCGTGGAAGTTCCCGGGACCGTGAGCCGCACGCCCGGCCGGAACGCGGTGCTCAGCAGAATTTCGCCGTCGTCTGCGTCGCCGATCGCCTCTGCCGCATTCTTGATCAGATTGAGAAAAACCTGGACGAGCTGGTCGCGGTTCGCAAACACGGGCGGCAGCGAGGGATCGTACTCCTCGACGAACTTGATGCGGCTCGCGAAGCCCGACATCGCGAGCTTTTTCACGTGTTCCAGCACCGCATGAATATTGACGGCATCGCGTTCGATCGGCCGCTCGTCGGAAAAAACCTCCATCCGGTCCACGAGCTTCACGATGCGATCCGTCTCGTCGCAGATCAGCCGCGTCAGCGCCCGGTCGCTGTCATCCGCCGATTGCTCGAGGAGTTGCGCGGCACCCCTGATGCCCGAAAGCGGGTTCTTGATTTCGTGCGCGAGCATCGAGGCAAGCGCGGTGACCGACCTCGCAGCGCCGCGATGCGTCAACTGGCGGTCGATTTTGTCGGCCATGGTCCGCTCTTGCAGCATCACGACCACATGCGCCGGATTTTCCGCCATCGGCGCGACATGGATATCGACGATGCGCTCGCCGCCGTTGCGCGGGGTGCCGAGATCGACGCGATATTCGTTGACGGCTGCGTGACGCGCCCTCACCTGTTCGATCAGCGCGATCAGCGGGCTCCCGAACGGCACGATTTCGTGAATCCGGTGCCGGCGCAGCACCGGTGCGCTCGCGTCGAAGAAGGCTTCCGCCGCCGCATTCGCGGTCGCGACACTGCCCGTCGGCGCAATGGTGAGCACCGGATGCGGCAAGGCATCGAGAACGGCATCTGCAATCCCTGAAACCTGCGCCATGGATTTTTCCGCCCTCGCCACCCTCATGCTGCTGCCTTCCAGCCCAGTTCGTCGAAGGCATCGCGAATGCCGAGAACGACGCGTGCAGGCGAATTTTCGGCGAGCAATTGCGCGCGCCATTGCTTGACCCAGTCGGCGGACAGGTTGACCTCTTGCGCTGCGGCTTCCAGCGTCCAGCCGATATGCTTTCGCGCTTCCTTCGAACCGCGCGCATGACCGTATTGCGCAAGCCAGCCGTCATAGAGTTCGATGAGATCGTCGCACTGATCTTCGAGCGCCGGCGCTTTCGGCCGCACACCGCTCGCAATAAAGCGCCCGATCTGTCCGGGCAGCCATGGCTTGCCGCGCGCTGCACGACCGATCATCACGGCATCCGCGCCGGACTCCGCGAGCATCACTGCCGCATCCTCGCAGCCCTGCAGATCGCCGTTCGCGACGACGGGGATGGAAACCGCTTGTTTCACGCGCGAGATTGCGCGCCAGTTTGCGTTGCCTTTGTAGAATTGTTGCCGCGTGCGGCCATGGACGGTCACCATCTTCGCGCCGGCCGCTTCTGCACGACGCGCGAGTTCGGGAGCGACGATCGAGTCGTCGTCCCAGCCGAGCCGCATCTTCACCGTCACGGGAATCTTAACCGCGTTGACCGCGGCTTCGATCAGTTGAACGGCGTGATCGACGTTGCGCAAGAGCGCCGCACCTGCCGCGCCGCTGGTCACGCATTTCGCGGGGCAGCCCATATTCAGATCGACGATGTCCGCACCCGCGCCTTCGGCGATGCGCGCGCCTTCGGCGATCCAGCGCGTCTCGCAGCCCGCAAGCTGGACGACGTGATGCCCCACGGCCTGCCCTTCCGCGCGAAGCTGGGCCTCCGGACTTCCGGTGGCGAGCCACTCGCAGGCGATCATTTCGGAAACGACCAGCCCCGCGCCGTAGCGGTGCGCCATGCGCCGTACCGGCAGATCCGTAATGCCCGCCATCGGCGCTAGAAAAGCCCGGGCTGACACCGCCAGCGTGCCGATCTTCAAATTGCTATCGTGCGTTATGCCGCTCAAGTTACCCATGCCTAGAGAATAGGCCCGAAATCTCGTGCACATATCTTAGTCATGTCTGTTTCCGAGGCAAGCGCTTTGTTGCGCCGCAACCAAGGGCGACCGGCATGGGAAAATGAGCTAGGGAAGCACTGGAATCGGGCTTGCAGCGGGAGTTTTGAATGGAATTTGCTGCCTTAGTGGTCGCAGGAGGCGGTGGAACCCGGGCTGGAGCCGGCAAGGCCAAGCAATATCGGCTGCTCGCGGGCGAGCCGGTCCTGCGCCGCTCGCTGCGGTTATTCACAGATCATCGGGAAATCGGTGCGGTGCAGGCAGTGATCCGCCCCGAAGACCAGCCCGACTACGAGGCACTTTCCGCGGATTTACCGAAATGCCTGCCTGCCGTTGCCGGCGGGGCGACCCGGCAAGCCTCGGTCCATGCGGGCCTGGAAAGCCTCAGCGCGGCGGCTCCGCGTTTTGTGCTCGTCCATGATGCCGCGCGGCCCTTCACGGGAAGCAGCCTCATTGATCGCGCTATTGCGGCGGTCCGGACGAACGCCGCCGCGATCCCCGCGATCGCCGTGACGGATACGATCAAGCGCGTCGATGCGGCCGGCAGGATCGTCGCAAATGTGGAACGCAGCGAGTTGCGCGCGGTGCAGACCCCGCAGGCCTTCCGCTTCGACGAATTGCTCGCCGCGCATCGCAAAGCCGCTGCGGAAGGACGGAGTGACTTTACCGACGACGCCGCCTTGATGGAGTGGAACGGCGCGAGCGTCATGACCTTCGAGGGCAGCACCCAAAACACCAAGCTCACCACCGCTGACGATTTCGCGCGCGCCGGTGCTGCCATGGCAAGCGAACGCGGCGACGTGCGCACCGGAATGGGATACGACGTTCATGCCTTTGCCCCGGGCGATCACGTAACGCTCGGCGGCATTCGTATTCCTTACGAGCGCGCCCTCTTCGGCCACTCGGACGCCGATGTTCTTTTGCATGCGATGACCGACGCCATTCTCGGCGCCATCGGCGACGGCGACATCGGACACCATTTTCCGCCTTCCGATACGCAATGGCGCGGCGCGGATTCGTCCCTGTTTCTGAAATTTGCGGCCGAACGCATTCGCGCACGCGGCGGCATCGTCGCCCATCTCAACGGCACTCTGGTTTGCGAGGCACCCAAGATAGGACCGCACCGCGAAGCCATGCGGGTGAGAATTGCCGAGATATGCGGGATCGAAACTGGCCGCGTCGGCGTTCAGGCGACGACCAACGAAGGCCTCGGCTTCATCGGCCGCAGCGAAGGAATTGCCGCCATGGCCGTTGCAACCGTCCGGCTCCCCTGGAGTGCCGCATGATCGACAAGGAAACCAGAGAAGCCGCACTCCGCGCTTTCGAACACTGCCGCAAGCGCGGCTTCACGCTCGCGACGGCGGAGTCATGCACAGGCGGACTGGTCGCGGCCGCGATCACCGATATTCCCGGTTCATCGGACGTATTCGACCGCGGCTTCGTCACCTACTCGAACGAAGCCAAGAAGAAACTCCTTGGCGTCAGCGACGATCTGTTGTCGCAATACGGCGCCGTCAGCAAGGAAACTGCGAAAGCCATGGCGCTCGGCGCGCTGAATGCCGCGCAAACAAGCATTGCCGTTTCCATTACCGGCATCGCCGGCCCCGGCGGCGGTTCCGCGGAAAAGCCCGTAGGACTTGTGCATATCGCGTGCGCCAGCCGCGAAGGCGTCTTTCACACGCGCGAATGCCGCTTCGGCAACCTCGGACGCGACGAGGTCCGCCGTCGCTCCGTGATTGCCGCGCTGGCGCTCGTCGAAGAACTGCTCGGCGCGCCGCTCCAACGCTAGATCGTTCCGGTCTAAAACTTCTTCCGGATCATCGAACTGATGAGGTCCGAGTAGTCGTCCGTCCAGGGCGTAACGCCGTCGGCTGCGGCCGGCGCCCAGCCTTTTCGCGTCGTAAGGTGCGAGAGATCGTCCCACGAGCGTGCAAGCACCGCGACCTGCGCCTTTGATTTATAGTCTAAGGCGAAATTTGTCGGCTCATGATCGAATTTCTGAATCGCCACCAAACCCTCGGCAGCTCCCACGGCAGCGACGATACCCGACAGTTCAAGATGGCGGTTTGAAATATGAAGCACGATGATGCCGTTTGGCTTCAGCCTGCCGAGGTAACCCGCAATCGCCTCGCGCGTGAGCAGATGCGCCGGGATGGCGTCAGACGAAAAGGCGTCAAGAAGGATAACGTCATAGCGTTCCGCGGATGCCGCGAGCGTCAGCCTCGCATCTCCCAGCACGATCGGCAGATCCGGAGCGCAGGATGAGAGGAAGCTGAAGCGCTGAGGATCGCGCGCAATTCTCACGACTTCAGGATCGATCTCGAAGAACGTCCAACGCTCGCCCTGCTCGCGATAGCAGGCGACGCTGCCCGCGCCGAGGCCTACTGCTGCCACGGCAAGTGGACGACGTAACACCTCGCGCGTTGCAAGGATCGTGTCAGAGATCGGGCCGCCCCGATAATAATAGGCCAGCGGCTCCGGCCTTCCCGAGACGCGTGTCCCGTCAGCGTTGCGTATGCGCTCGATGCCATGAATGGTCGTGCCGTGCAGCAGCATCCGGTACTGATCATCCGGCGAATTCACCACGCGATGAACGCCGAAGAAACTGCGGGAAGTATCCAGGCTTTTCTGCCCAGGCTGCCAGGCCGAACTGAACACGAAAGCAAGCACGACGAAGCCGAACATCGCCGCCGGATTGCGCCGGTTAAGGAGCACAAGGGCTGCGATCGAGACCAAACCAGCCAGAAATACGTATTGCCAGTCATAGGAAATCTTGAAGCCTGTCGCAGCGTGCACTGCATAGGCCACAACAGCGATCGCAAGCGGCACCGCCATTGCATGCAAGGTTCGCCTCAAACCGCCTGCAAAGGCCCCCGGCAGCGCCAGAACCGCAAGTGCGACCAGCATGGGATATTCAAGCGTTGTCGAGAATACGTTGGGAGCAATCAGGCCCGTAAGCACGCCGCCAACGACACCGCCAATGGAAGTTGCGAGATAGAAGTCGGTCAGATGCTGAGGATCTGGCCGCTTTCGGTACAACTCGCCATGGCAAAGCAAGGTGAGGACAAAGAGCCCGATCAGATGCAGCGCGATCGTCATGAGCCAGTTGCCATGCAACCCGCCCATCATGGTGATTGCCAGCGCCGCCACCACGAATGGCACCAGCAGTACGATTGTGCTCTGCGAGAGCCATGGCCGCTCGTTGAACACAGCGACGAAGGTCAGCAGATATAGCGCGAGCGGCACAATCCAGAGAAACGGCGCTGCGGCGACATCGGTGCTGATATGCGCAGTGACGGCGACCACGAGACCTGAAGGGATCGCCGCTAGGCCGATCCACGATAGTCGGGAAGACAGACTTGGCCGCGCGGAGACGATGGCTTTCTCACGTTCGACCGTAGCACTGGATGCGACGACAAGCGCCGCCATGGCAATCAGCACCGCCAGCAGCGCGAAACCCGCCGACCAGGCCGCGGTCTGTTCGCGAAGTCGAAAAAACGGCTCGATCACCGTCGGATAGGCCAAGAGTGCCGTGAACGATCCGAGGTTCGAAGCGGCGTAAAGAACGTATGGGTTTCCGGCGCGCGGGTGCTCGCTGTCTGCGAACCAGCGCTGCAAAAGCGGCGCGCTCGCCGACAATGCCGTGAACGGAAGACCGATCGACGCCGCAAACAGGGCAAGCAGCCAGACCTCGATATGCGTCGATGGCGGCATCCCGAACCCGCTGGCGATACTCAGCGGCAAGGTCAGCGCGGCAATGCCGAGAAAGCCGAGGTGGATGAAGGCTCCGTGCCGCGGCGAGAAATACTTCGTAAGCCAGTGCGCGTAGGCGTAGCCGAGAAGCAGCGACGCCTGAAAGAATACCAGCGCGACGGACCAGATCGCCGGTGCGCCTCCCAGTTTGGGCAGCACCATCTTCGTGAACATCGGCTGCACGGCGAACAGAAGCAGCGCCGACAGAAAGAGCGTTGCGGCGAAGACAGCCGGCGCCGCACGAAAGAGCTGCGATGAGAGAAACGAACGACGGCTGACAAGATCGATGGAAGACATGCGGCTCACGGGATCATGAGAATGGCCCGCAAGTCGTAGCCGCAAACCCTTAAATAGCCTTTACGGGCCTCAAACCGCGCTTTCGCGGTAGATTTTGTCGGCGCGGCGCTCGAAAGCCTCCGCGAAGCGGCGAAAGGCGGAGTCGAACAGCGCACCCATCACCATTCCGAGCATTTTCGAACGAAACTCGTAGGAGATGAAGAAATCCACCTCGGACATACGCTCGCTCTCGGGCCGGAAACGCCAGCGGTTTTCGAGATGCGAGAACGGCCCGTCCAGATATTCGACCAGAATCGACAGCTTCAGCCGGTCCAATGTCACGCGGCTCGAGAACGTCTCGCGGATCACCTTATAGGCAACCGTCATGTCGGCGATAATGATCTCGACACCTTCCGTCTCCCCGCTCCGTTTGCGCACGGTCAGGCTTTCGCACATCGGCACGAATTCGGGATAGCGCTCCACGTCGGCCACGAGGTCGAACATTCTGGCCGCGGAGTGTTTCACGCGGCGCGTTGTACGATAAGAGGGCATGGCCGTCAGCCGCGCCGGTTTGCGCTCTCGCGCGCGGCGCGCAGCTTCTCGAAGTCTTCGCCTGCATGATGCGACGACCGCGTGAGCGGCGACGAGGACACCATCAGGAACCCCTTCGCGCGCGCGATCGAAGCATAGTTCGCAAACTCATCCGGCGTCACATAACGCGCGACCGCGTGATGTTTCCGGCTCGGCTGGAGATACTGGCCGATCGTAATGAAATCGACGTCCGCGGAACGCAGATCATCCATCACTTGAAGCACTTCGTTTCGCTGCTCGCCCAAGCCCGCCATGATCCCCGACTTCGTGAAGATGCGCGGGTTCAATTCCTTCACGCGTTGCAGAATCCGGAGCGAATGAAAATAGCGCGCACCCGGACGCACCGGCAAATAAAGCGACGGCACCGTTTCGAGATTGTGGTTGAAGACGTCCGGCGCAGCATCGACCACGACCTCGAGCGCACCATCCTTGCGGAGGAAGTCGGGCGTGAGCACCTCGATCGTGGTCTGCGGCGTATGCTTGCGGATCGCGCGGATCGTGAGCGCGAAATGTTCCGCGCCGCCGTCAGCCAGATCGTCGCGATCGACCGAGGTAACGACGACATGCTTGAGCCCAAGACGGGCGGTCGCTTCGGCCACCTTCTCGGGCTCGTCCTTGTCGAGCGCGCCCGGCAGTCCGGTTTTCACGTTGCAGAACGAGCAGGCCCGCGTGCAGGTGTCGCCCATGACGAGGAAGGTGGCATGCTTCTGCGCCCAGCACTCGCCGATGTTGGGACACGAGGCCTCCTCGCAGACCGTATGCAGGCCGTTGCCACGCACCAGACGCGCCGTCTCCCCGAAAGCGCCGGGCCCGGGTGCGCGTACGCGAATCCAGTCCGGCTTCGGCAAAAAGGCGGTGTCCGCCCGGTGCGCCTTTTCGGGATGGCGCGGCCGGGCGTTCTTGTTCAGCGTGTCGATGACGACGGCCATGTCGTGGCTTCTATCCTCACATGCCTGCGCGGCGGGACTGAATCATCCGCCATACGTAGAGAATAATAATGGCGCCAATGCTGGCGGCGATAAGCCCGCGCCAGAAGCCGAAAACCGGCACCTGCATCACTTCAGCGAGTTTGTTGCCCACGAAGGCGCCGGCCACGCCAACGAGCAGGTTCGTGAACAGGCCGTGATTGCTGGAGGTCACCTTCTCGGCGATCCAGCCGGCGATGATGCCAATAAAGAGCGTGAGGAAAAAACCGGCAGTCGGATTGCCGAGCAGCGTTTGTGCGTCGTTCATCAGGATACCCCTTCAGGTGTTCGGTGGATTATATATGGATTGCGCGGCCATAGGCATCCATCACGCTCTCATGCATCATTTCGGAAAGCGTCGGATGCGGGAAAACCGCGTGGATCAGTTCTTCTTCGGTCGTTTCGCAGTTCATGGCGATCACGAAGCCCTGGATCAGCTCCGTGACTTCCGCGCCGACCATGTGAGCGCCCAGAAGTTCGCCGGTCTTCTGGTCGAAGATGGTCTTCACCATGCCCTCGCTCTCGCCCAGCGCAATGGCCTTGCCGTTCCCGGCGAAGGGAAACCGACCCACGCGGATTTCCCGGCCTTCTTCCTTCGCGCGCTTCTCGGTCAGCCCCACAGACGCGATCTGCGGATGACAGTAGGTGCACCCCGGAATCCGGTTCTTCTCCATCTTGTGCGGCTTCAAACCCTTGATCGCTTCTACGCAGATCACGCCCTCATGCTCGGCCTTGTGTGCGAGCATGGGAGCACCCGCGACGTCGCCAATCGCATAGACGCCCGGAACGCTGGTTTTGCCGTAACCGTCGGTCACGATGACCCCGCGCTCGATCTTCACGCCGAGCTTTTCCAGCCCGAGATTTTCAATATTGCCGACGACGCCGACCGCGGAAATCGCGCGCTCGTACTCCACGGTCTGGGTCTTGCCCTTGCCGTCGTCGATCGTGGCGACGACTGAATCCGACTTCTTCTCGAGCTTCGTAACCTTCGCGCCCGACAAAATTTTCATGCCCATCTTTTCGAAACGCTTGCGCGCGAAAGCAGCGACTTCCTCGTCTTCGACCGGAAGGATTTGCGGCAGCACCTCGACCACGGTGACTTCCGCTCCCATGGTGCGGAAAAAAGAGGCAAACTCGATTCCGATCGCACCCGAGCCGATCACGAGCAGCGATTTCGGAATCTTGGGCGCAACCATCGCCTCAAAATAGGTCCAGACCAGCCTGCCATCCTGCTCAAGACCCGGCAGCACGCGCGGACGCGCACCGGTCGCGACGATGATGTGCTTCGCGGTATAGTCGCCCGGCGCAAGCGCATCTTTCGGCGGATCGCTTTTCAGCCGCGCATCCGGTGCCTTCACGCTCACTTTGCCCGGCGCGGTGATCGTCGCCTCGCCCCAGATGACGGAGATCTTGTTCTTCTTCATCAGGAAGCCGACGCCACCGTTCAGCTGCTTCGAGACCGCACGCGAGCGCGCGACGACGGCGGACGGGTCGAAGGAAACGTTCGAGGCGGAAAGCCCGTAATCCTTCGCGTGCTGCATGTAATGATAGATTTCTGCGGAGCGCAGCAGCGCCTTCGTCGGAATGCATCCCCAGTTGAGGCAGATGCCGCCAAGATGTGCGCGTTCGACGACGGCCGTTTTGAAACCGAGCTGTGCCGCGCGGATGGCCGCAACATATCCGCCGGGTCCACCGCCAATGATCAGAACGTCGAAATTCGATTCAGCCATGTTGCACTGCCCAATGCTATTCTGATGGGCATTTAGCAGCCCACGCGCGGTTCGTCAGCCGCAATGCGGTACAACTGACCCGACAATGCTGCATAGACGAAGTCATTAAACCCACGTCAAGCCTTGTAGAACCCGGCCCCTAGCGCTTACCCTGCCCCCCAAGAAAACAGTGGCCGGATCAACCGTCCACATATTGGGAGGGCTACAATGAAACGCCACACGACTGCGGCGATGCTCGCACTGGGCATCACCGTCGCGATTGCGACCCCCATTTCCGCGCAGGAGATTCGCCTGATGACCGGCCCGCAGGGCGGCGTCTGGGTTCCGCTCGGAGGCCAGTTCAAGGACCTGTGGGAGAAGGCCGTACCGGGCCTGAAAGTGCAGAACCTGCCCGGAGCCGGCATCGCAAACGTGCGCGGCATCGAGGAAGGCAAAGCCGAGGTAGGTTTCGGCAACTCCATCTCCACGGTTGATGCCCTCGCCGGCAACGAGCCGTTCAAGAAGCCGCACAAGAACGTCTGCAATATCGCGACGCTCTATCCTCAATATTTCCAGATGCTGGTCCGCGCGGACGCGAACATCAACAACGTCAACGACCTCAAGGGCAAAAGCATCACCACGCAGCAACGCGGAAATACCGGTGAACTCATCACGCGTCAGCTGCTGCAGGTTCACGGCATCACCTACAACGACGTGAAGATGAGCTTCGTGTCCTACACGGACTCGGTCGCGCAGATGCAGGACGGCCACGCCGTCGCCTACTCGCTGGGCACCGCGATCCCCGCCGGATCGGTGCTCGATCTTGCGACGGCACGCGACGTCAAGCTGATGGACCTTTCCAGCAGCATCGCCGGAATGAAGAAACTCAATCCAGGCTATACGCTCGTAACGGTACCCGCGAACACCTATCCGAAGAACGACAAGGATGTGCAGGTGATCGGCTATGCAACCCATGTCGTCGCAAGCTGCAACCTGCCCGAGAACGTGGTCTATGCGATGACCAAGGTGATCGCCGACAACGTATCGACGCTGGCATCCGTCTATAAAGGAATCGGGAAACTGACACCCAAGGGGATGGCCGAGGACATCGGCGTGCCATTCCACAAGGGTGCCGCGCGCTTCTACAAGGAAGCGGGCATCACCGTCACCACGAACTGATCCTTCTATAGCGGCGCGGACAAAATCCGCGCCGCTCTCTTATCCGGCGGTACCTGATGGACACCACTACTAATAAGGCCCCGCTGTTCGGGCACGCGGGCATTTTCCGTTTCGCGATTGTGGTCATCGCGCTCGCCATGGGCTTGTACCATGTCGGCGTCATCGTGTTCGGCTCCGCCGAGGCGCTGACGTTCCGCGGGATGCACGTCCTCTTCGCGATGACGCTCACCTTGCTGCTTTACGGCACCTTCGCGGGCAAGGACGGTTCACCGCCCAAACTCGTCGACTACCTGATTGCCGCAATCGGCATCGTTCCAGTCCTCTTCATCATCTGGAACCAGCAATACATCGAAGAACGCATACCGTTCGGCATCGATCCCATGACGACGACCGAAGTCGTCATGTCCATCATCATGATCGTGGCGGTGCTCGAAGCCACACGCCGGGTTATCGGCCTCGCACTGCCGATCACCGCCATGGTTTTCCTTGCCTTCGCGTTCTACAAGTTCGGCAACGAGCCGACGCGCATTCTCGAACAGGTGTATCTCGGGACCGAAGGCATTTTCGGAATTCCGATCTCCGTTTCCGCGACCTACGTCCTGATCTTCGTCCTGTTCGGAAGTTTCATGGAGAGAACCGGCACGGGCCAGTTGTTCATGGACTTCGCGATGTCGCTGACGGGTCATACCGCCGGCGGTCCGGGCAAGGTTTCCGTGGTCAGTTCGAGCTTGTTCGGCACCATTTCCGGAAGCGCCGTCGCCAATGTCATGGTCGACGGACCGATCTCGATCCCTCTCATGAAACGTACCGGCTTTCCCGCGCACTTCGCCGCCGGCGTCGAGGCGACCGCCTCCACGGGCGGGCAGATCATGCCGCCGATCATGGGTGCGGCCGCGTTCCTGCTCGCACAAAATCTGCAGGTTGGTTACAGCCAGGTCGTCATCTGGGCGCTGATCCCGGCGATCCTGTATTACGTCGCATGCTTCTGCGCCGTTCATTTCGAAGCAAAGCGGCATAGAATTTTCGGCGTGCCGCGCTCCGAACTGCCACGCCTTCCGGTCGTGTTCGTAGAGCGCGGACACCTGTTCGTGCCCGTGCTGATCATTCTGATCGTCATGTATTCGGGCTACAGCGCACCGCTCGCAGCCCTCGCCGGAACGGTCGCCTGCTTCCCTATGGCGTGGTGGGGTCCCCGCGCGCTTCTTGCCTATCCGGTCTTGAAGGTTCTCTCCGTCGTCGCGTTGCCGTTGATCGGTATGATCCCGTCGATCCCGTTTCTCAAGAACAGGGTCACCGACTCTTTTTGGGAACTGGTTACGAACCTCTTGGGCGGGCTTCCGTCCTACACGCCGTTCCATCCGCTCATCGAGGCCGTGATATTCGCGGTCGTCATTCTCGCCTGGCATCGCGCGGTACAGCACAAGATCGTCCTGCTGCCTTTCCAGGGCATGGCCATCATCGATGCTTTCGTTGACGGCGCCAAGAACGCGCTTGGTGTTGCGATGGCCTGTGCCTGCGCCGGCATCGTGATCGGGATCGTCAACCTCACCGGTCTCGGCATCGACTTCACGCAATATGTGGTCGGGCTCTCGAAGGACTATCTCCTCCTCGCGCTCCTCGCGACCATGGTGGCGGCAATCATTCTCGGAATGGGCATGCCGACCACGCCGGCCTACATCATCCTGACCGCGCTCCTGATCCCGGCAATCGTGAAACTCGGCGTACAGGTCGAAGCGGCGCATATGTTCGCGCTGTACTTCGCGGTTCTCTCCGCGATCACGCCGCCAGTGGCGCTGGCGGTTTTCGCGGCGGCCGGCATTGCCAAAGCCGACCTCTGGCGAAGCGGTTGGGCAGCGGTGAAGGTCGGCGCTGCCGGCTTCATCGTGCCTTTCATGTTCGTGTATGAGCCGGCGCTGCTGATGATCCACGACAGCTGGCTCTGGATTGCCTGGCGGTTCTTGCTCGCCGTCATTGGCATCGCGATGCTGGCCGGCGGTCTGCACGGCTACTTCCTCTCGCGGGCCAACTTATGGCAACGCGCCCTGTTGGCGGGAGGCGGACTGCTGCTGGTCGCACCTTATATCTGGACCGACATTGCCGGGTTCGTCATCGCCGCTTTCGTGCTCGGCGTGCAGTGGCTCGAACGCAAGCGCAACCCGGAGGTCGCCGTAAAAACCTAGAGCCGCTTGGTTGCGCTCGCTACGCAGTCGGCGTTCATCGCGCCGAACATCTCGTCCGCCTTGCCGAAGAGCTTCGCCGCGTCCGGCTGCGGCGACTTCAGCATGGTATCGATGATGCCGGATAGTTCGCTCGACAACGCGGAATACTGCGCGCGCTTCGCTTCGCCCTGAAAGTTCGCGAGATAGGTGCCATAAGCGCCAAAGCGGCTGACTGCATTCTGGGCTTCCAGCGAAGCAGCAACAACGGCAGGCGCATTCCGGCTTTTCTCGCGATCGAGCGCGCCGGCCAGTGCCGAAGTTCTGAACTTGATCTGGAAAAACGTATCGATCAGATCCTTGCAGATACGGGCGGTCTCGCCGCGCACGATATTGCTCTGGAACAGCTCGACATAGCGCGTGTTCAGATAGGCTTGATACATCGTCGCGACCAGCGACAGGGCCGCCACAAAGAACGAGATATAAGCGAACGTGTTTGCGCTGCCCGCGGGCCTGGCACTCGCGGCTTTCTGGTCTTCCGGCATGACACTCCCCCCGTTTCCCAGAGGGAAGCTATCACACCATCATGGAAAGCGGCTTTTCGAGAATTTCCTTGAACGCCGCGAGCAACTGCGCGCCGAGCGCGCCATCGACCGCGCGGTGGTCGCAGGAAAGCGTCACCGTCATCTGGTCGGCAATCACGATCTCGCCGTTACGGACGACCGCCCGCTGCTCTCCTGCCCCTACAGCCAATATCGTCGCGTGCGGCGGGTTGATGACGGCCGCAAAGTCGCGCACGCCATACATGCCGAGATTGGAGATCGCGGTCGTGCCGCCCTGGAATTCGGCGGGCTTCAGCTTCTTCGCCTTTGCGCGAGCGGCAAAGTCCTTCATCTCGTTCGAGATCGCCGACAGAAGCTTGCCTTCGGCCTGCCGGATCACCGGCGTCACGAGACCGCCTGGAATGGCGACCGCAACACCGACATCGGAATGGCGGTGCTTCAGCATCGCGCCTTCGGTCCACGTCACGTTGGCGTCCGGAATGCGCTGGAGCGCCAGCGCCATCGCCTTGATGACGAAGTCGTTCACCGAAACCTTGAACGCGGGCTTGCCATCCTTGTCCTTCGCGGCGCTATCGTTGATCTGCTCGCGAATGCGCAGGAGCGCGCCGATGTCGATATCGGTGGTCAGATAGAAATGCGGGATCGTGAGCTTCGATTCCAGCAGCCGCCGCGCGATCGTCTTGCGCATGGAGTCATGCGGAATGCTCTCGTAGCTGCCGTCCTCGTAGAGCGCACGGATCTGGTCATCGCCCGGAGCGGAAACCGGAGCGACGCCGCTCGCCGGAGCGGCTGCTGCGCGCTTCTGGCTGCCGCCCGCACGTGCCGCCTCGACGTCGCGCGCAATGATGCGCCCGCGCGGACCCGTGCCACTGACGGCGGAAAGATCGATGCCGGCTTCTTTCGCAAGGCGGCGCGCCAGCGGAGACGAGAACACGCGCTCGCCGCTACCGTTGGTTTTGCTCGGTTCGTCCTTCGAGACGGGCGATGGCGCGCCCTCCTCAGGACGAGGTTTTTTGTTTGCCTGATCCTGCGGAGCGCGCGTCGCGGGCGTCTCGGAGGATGAGGGCCTACTCTGCGCCGCCTCCGCCTTCGGAGCAGCGGGCGCGGCGTTCGCGGCCGCCGAAGCATCCTCGCCTTCCTCGGCGAGCACCGCGATCACCTGATTGACCGGAACATCCGTGGTACCCTCGGCAACCATGATCTTTGCGATCGTGCCTTCATCGACCGCTTCGACTTCCATCGTGGCCTTGTCGGTCTCGATCTCGGCGATCACATCGCCGGCCTTGACCTTGTCGCCTTCCTTCTTGAGCCACTTCGCGAGATTGCCCTTTTCCATCGTGGGCGAAAGCGCGGGCATGAGAATGTTGACGGGCATATTCACTCCGACTCCGGTGCAGGTAAGCTCGGAAAGTCGTCAGGTTTAGGCAGTCTTACGCCTTCGCTCTGTGAGCGCCTGCGAAAAATGATCTCCAAAACATCCTTAAATTCGTTTATCGCCGGCTTTGCTTTTTCGGCCATCTCGCCCGCCGTCATCGCCAAGTCCAGTCCGAATGAGAAGAACGCATCGGTTTTCGTTCCCGAGCGATCCACCTCTTCCGAAAGTTTTGCCAACCGACTGTATAAAGCATTCTTCTTGCTTTCTTTCAGCTTGCTACTTTCAATAGTCGCACGGACCTGCTGCAACCGATCATGAATTAGAACTTTTTCATCTGCTGAAAGCGCCGCATACCCAAACGGAAGTGCGGAGACACTATCTGAGCGATAAGAATCGATTATATCCGCTAGTTCTCTTTCCGAATCTTCGGCGTGCACATCAACTGAGTACGAGCTAACGACATGCAGCAAGTTCTGAAGATGCGAATGCCACCCGTAATTCGCGTCTTTATTTGGCAAATCTACCATCAGCCCTGACTTATTCACGAACACCTCGATCAATTTACAGAGAGTCGCATACTCCTTATCTTGCAATGCTGTGTTCGCGCTGATGAACAGTTCTATACGTTCAGCTAACTCGATCAATGCATGACGGGTATCCGCCGGCAACTCCTTCAAGAATATAGATGGATCAATTTTCACAAGACTATCTGTAAGTTACGGCGCGCGCCGCTTCGACGACTTTGGCGGCGTTCGGCAATGCCAGCTTTTCGAGATTGGCGGCGTAAGGCATCGGTACGTCTTCGCCCGTCACCCGGCGCACCGGAGCATCGAGATAGTCGAAAGCCGCATCCATGATGCGCGCGGCGATTTCAGAACCGACGCCGAACTGCGGCCAGCCTTCCTCGACCGTGACGCAGCGGCCGGTTTTCTTCACCGACTCGACGATGGTTTCAATATCGAGCGGACGGATCGTGCGCAGATCGATGATCTCCGCGAAGATATGCTTCTTCGCAAGTTCTTCCGCGGCTTCCAGCGCATAGGTCATGCCGATCGACCAGGAAACGATGGTGACATCCTTGCCCGGACGCACGACCTTGGCCTTGCCGATCGGCACGAGATAATCGTCGAGCTTCGGCACCGGGAACGTCTTGCCGTACAGAATTTCATTCTCGAGAAAGACGACCGGGTTGGGATCGCGTATCGCGGACTTCAGCAGTCCCTTGGCATCGGCGGCCGTATAGGGCGAGACTACTTTCAGGCCCGGCACATGCGCATACCACGAGGCGAAGTCCTGGCTGTGCTGTGCTGCGACGCGCGCGGCGGCGCCATTCGGCCCGCGGAATACAATGGAGCAGCCGACCTGCCCACCCGACATGTAGAGCGTCTTTGCCGCGGAATTCACGATCTGGTCGATCGCCTGCATCGAAAAATTGAACGTCATGAATTCGACGATCGGCTTCAGGCCGGTAAAGCCAGCACCGACGCCGACGCCGGTGAAGCCGTGCTCGGTGATCGGCGTGTCGATCACACGGCGCGCACCGAACTCCTGCAACAGGCCCTGCGTAACTTTGTAGGCGCCCTGATACTCCGCGACCTCTTCGCCCATGACGAAGACGTCGGGATCGCGGCGCATTTCTTCGGCCATGGCGTCGCGGAGCGCTTCGCGCACCGTCATGTTCACCATCTCGGTGCCTTCGGGCACATCCACCTCGACCGGGGCAACTTCGACCGGCTTCTCGGCGGCGGCAGGACGCTTCTCCTGCGTTGCCTCGGCTGCCTTGGCCGGAGCTTCCTGCGCCGGAGGTTCCTGCACCTTCGGCGCGGCCGCGGCAGGCGCATCGGAAGCACTCTCGCCGTCGCCAAGGATCAGGGCGATCGGCGTATTGACCGCGACGTCCTGCGTTCCTTCCGGCACGAGAATCTTGCCAAGCTTGCCTTCATCGACCGCCTCGACCTCCATGGTGGCCTTGTCGGTCTCGATTTCGGCGATCACGTCGCCGGCTTTCACGGTGTCGCCTTCGGCCTTCAGCCATTTGGCGAGATTGCCCTTTTCCATCGTGGGCGAAAGCGCTGGCATCAGAACTTCGATCGGCATCAGGCGAAAAATCCTGCTTCTGGCGTTGTGCGACTGCTCGGGATCCGAGCGTGCCTAGCGCGATACGTCGGTATAGAGCTCGGATACATCCGGCTCCGGATCATTGGTGGCGAACTCGGCGGACTCGTTCACGATCGCGCGGATCTCTGCGTCGATCTTCTTGATCTCGTCTTCGCTGGCGAGTTTACCCTCAAGGATGCGCGAGCGGACCCGCTCGATCGGATCGCTGTCGGGCGCGCGCATTTTCTCGAGTTCTTCCTTGGTACGGTACTTCGCGGGGTCCGACATGGAGTGGCCGCGGTAGCGATAGGTGCTCATCTCCAGGATGAACGGCCCTTCGCCCGTTCGCGCATGCTCCACCGCGCGCAGGCCCGCGTCGTACACGGCCCGAACGTCCATGCCATCGACCTTCTCGCCGGGAATGTTGAAGGACGCGCCGCGTTTCGAAAATTCCTGCAGGGCCGACGAGCGCTGGACCGAAGTGCCCATCGCGTATTTGTTGTTCTCGATGATGTAAACGACGGGCAGCTTCCAGAGCTGCGCCATATTGAAACTCTCGTACACCTGCCCCTGGTTCGAAGCGCCGTCGCCGAAATAGGTCAGGCAGACATTGCCGTTTTCGCGATAGCGGTTCGCGAATGCGATTCCGGTCCCGAGCGAAACCTGCGCGCCCACGATGCCGTGACCGCCGAAGAAGTTCTTCTCGATGCTGAACATGTGCATCGAGCCACCCTTGCCCTTCGAATAGCCACCGCGGCGGCCCGTCAGTTCGGCCATGACGCCTTTCGCGTCCATGCCGCAGGCGAGCATATGGCCGTGATCGCGATAGGCGGTGATGACCTGGTCGCCCTGCTTCAGCGCCATCTGCATCCCGACCACAACGGCTTCCTGCCCGATGTAGAGATGGCAGAAGCCGCCGATCAGTCCCATGCCGTAAAGCTGGCCGGCCTTCTCTTCGAAGCGGCGGATCAGGAGCATCTCGCGATAGGCGGCAAGCTCCTGCTTTTTGTCCCACGCGGCCTTGGGGCTCCGTGAAACGGCTTTGTCGGATTTCTCTGCTTTTTCAGCTTTGGCGGCAGCAGGCATTGTTGGTTCTTGTCTCCTGTTCGATTTGCTTACCGCAAATTTTATGAACGCGCTACCGCTTCCGCTGGAACACCAGACGGATGCATTTGAAACTAAAGGAAATTTCGGGATTTTTATCGCAGACGAAACGAGATTGCGAAGGCTATGGCCTAGCGGCGGGTCAACACCATCACGAGATCGTTCGCCATCGCGAAAGCAAGATCGCGGCGCGCCAATTCCTCAAGCAGATCGGGATCGACCTGGCTGGAACGCAGAAGCTTGTTGCGATGCTCGAGCGCAGTGCGCTCCGCGAGCAGGCTATCGCGCTCCACGGTCAGGTTCGCGATTTCTTCCTTGAGCGCCTTGCCGGCTTCAATGCCGTAATTGCCATGCTGCGCGTGGAACGCGAAATAGGCGACCAGCGCGCCCGCGATGCAATAGAGCCCGAGGACGCGGAAAAACCGGCCAAATCGTGTACGCGTTACCATGCCGCCCTTGATAGCGGCTGGCGGTTGCTCGCACGTTAACGCGGCAAGGCCGCCCGTCCACCGTATCGGGCCTGCGAGCCGAGTTCCTCCTCGATGCGGAGCAACTGGTTGTACTTCGCCATGCGGTCGGAACGGGCGAGCGACCCGGTTTTGATCTGCCCGCAATTGGTCGCGACCGCGAGGTCCGCGATGGTGGAGTCCTCGGTCTCGCCCGAGCGGTGAGACATCACGGCCCGATAGGCGGCCCGGTGCGCGGTATCGACCGCCGCAAGCGTCTCGGTCAGCGAACCGATCTGGTTCACCTTCACGAGGATGGCGTTGCCGACACCCTTTTCGATGCCCTCGCGCAGGCGCTTTTCGTTGGTGACGAACAAGTCGTCGCCGACGAGCTGAACGCTCTTTCCGATCTTGTCGGTCAGGATCTTCCAGCCTTCCCAATCGTCCTCGGACATGCCGTCCTCGATGGAAATGATGGGATAGCGCTTGCACAGATCGGCGAGATAGGAGGCCTGCGCCTCAGGATCGCGCGACTTGCCCTCGCCTTCATAGGCATACTTGCCGTTCTTGAAGAACTCGGTGGAAGCGCAATCGAGCGCCAGCAACACGTCCGAGCCCGGCTTGTAGCCTGCAGCTTCGACCGACTTCATGATGAAGCCGAGCGCCTCGTCGGCGTCCTTCAGGTTTGGCGCGAATCCGCCTTCGTCGCCCACGTTCGTATTGTGGCCTGCGTCCTTCAGGCCCTTCTTCAGGGTATGAAAAATCTCGGAGCCCATGCGCATCGCGTCGCGGAAGGTTTCCGCGCCGACCGGCATGATCATGAATTCCTGAAAGTCGATCGGATTGTCTGCGTGCGCACCGCCGTTGACGATATTCATCATCGGGACCGGCAGGACACGGGCGCTGGCACCACCGACATAGCGATAGAGCGGCAGGTTCGACGACTCCGCCGCGGCCTTGGCGACAGCCAGCGAAACGCCGAGAATCGCGTTGGCGCCGAGCCGGCCTTTGTTCGGCGTACCGTCGAGCGCGATCATGGCGTCGTCGATCAGCACCTGTTCCTCGGCATCGAGCCCGCCGACGGTATCGAAAATCTCGCCATTCACCGCGGCGACGGCGTTAAGCACGCCTTTGCCGCCATAGCGTTTCTTGTCGCCATCGCGGAGTTCGACTGCCTCATGGGCACCGGTCGAGGCGCCCGAGGGCACCGCCGCACGGCCCTTCGAGCCGTCTTCGAGGAATACTTCTACTTCGACGGTGGGAAAGCCACGGCTGTCGAGGATTTCGCGGGCGCGGATATCGGTGATTGCTGTCATGATGGGCCGGGCTTCTACCCGAACTGCCGCTGACTCGCAAAGCCCGGCAAAGCCCTTAGCTAGCCAGCCGGTTTACCCACCCAAAGAAATACTCCCAGCGGCTGACGCGCTCCACAAACCCGCCCGCCGCGTAACAGCGCGCATCGGGCTGGGGCTTGGCCAGCCGATCCAGTTCGCGATGGCGGATAACCCGGACGGTGCTACGCAACTCGGCCACGTCCCTCGTCTGCGTGAATTGGTATTTCGTCAGCTTCTGTTGCACGCAATTGAGCGACGCATAGGAATTGTTGGCGGGTTCGTAGGCCAGAAGCTCGACCGGCCGGTCCATCATGTGCGGAGTGACAAGATACCAGGAGACGACGAAGACCAGCAGGGAAGCCACAAGGTAATCGAGAAAACCGAACAACCGTCGCTTGCGCGGGGAGCGCGTGGGGTCTGATCTGGACAGATCGCGATATTCGAGTTTCATAGCGCAATGGCCCGTAAAAACCTGCAACTCGGTACGACGACTCCCGTTCCTTCCTCCCCCGAGAAGGCGACACTTGATCGTGTGCCCAACCCTCACCCGGACTCTGATTATGCGGTCCGGTTTGTTACGCCTGAGTTTACATCCCTCTGCCCGATTACCGGGCAGCCGGATTTCGCTCATATCGTGATCGATTATGTACCTTCGAAATGGCTCGTCGAGTCCAAGTCGCTCAAATTGTATTTCGCAAGCTTTCGCAATCACGGCGCGTTTCATGAGGACTGCACCGTCGCGATCGGTAAGAAGCTCGTAAAATTGCTCGCGCCGAAATACCTGCGCATCGGCGGCTACTGGTATCCGCGCGGCGGCATGCCGATCGATGTCTTCTGGCAGAACGGGAAGCTGCCTGCTGGCGTCTGGATTCCGGATCAGGGAGTCGCGCCATATCGCGGACGCGGTTGATCCGCGATGGCGCGTCTGCTCATCACCAATGGTGACCATGCCGCGACCGCACTTGCCGCGCATTTTCCCGACGCGGAGATTCTGATCTGGCGCGACGTGCTCGTCGAAGGCCCGGTGCCCGGCGGCATCGACGGCGAAGCGCTTGCCGACATTCGCGCGCGGCATATTGAACAGTCGTTCGGCATGCACAACGTTCGCGACAACTTCACGCGCAGGAACGAAGCCTTCGCCCGCATCAGCGATCACGACAATGTCGAACTCTGGCTGGAAACGGACCTGCACGATCAACTGCAGCTGATCGAATTGCTCGCGCGCTTCGCGAAGGAAAAGCCAGCAGTCTCCCCCAGGTTTGTCTTCAGCCCGCCGCCGATATCAAGTCATATCGATCGGATCGCGGAGTCTTTGCAGCCCGTGCAGCATTCGCACATCGAGACAGCGATCCGGATGTGGACTGCCTTCCGCGAACCTTCGCCCGAAGCGCTTCATGCACTCGCGACCGGCGGCGGCGCATTGCCCGAAGCGCGGGCGGCATTCTTGCGGTTACTCGAAGAATATCCTTCGCCGCATGACGGTCTCGGCCGCATCGAACGCCATGCGCTTCTCGCAATCCGCGATAGCGCCATCACGCCCGGGCTTGCGTTCCGCCACTATCAGCAAACTGAGGAATTGCCGTTTCTTGGCGACCTCGGCTTCTTTCACCGTATGGAATGTCTCGCCGCTGGTGCCGTGCCGCTGTTGCAAGGCTTGCCTGCGGAAGGCATCGCGCAAACAGCGCGTTCAAACCGGACGGTGGAATATACCGAAACGCTGCTCGAACTCACCGACGCCGGAAATGCCGTGCTCGAAGGAAAAGCCGATCACGTGATGCTCAACGGCATCGATCGCTGGATCGGCGGTGTACATCTCACGAGCGACAACGTCTGGCGGTACGACCCGGAGAACGCCGCGCTGTCCCGCGGCTAGGCCTTTTTCGGAAACAGAAAATGCACGCCCATGATTCCGGTACCTATCAGGATCGCCGCCGCGGCCAGTAACGTTGCCGTGATCCCCAGATAAGAAAAGCCCCAGTAGTAAAAGATCGGTCCGATCGCATGGCCGGCAAAGAAGAAGGACGAGTGCAGACCGAGCGCAGAGCCCCGCGCTTTCGGAGCAAGCTCTGATGCAGCGAGTTGGAAGCAGCTGTGCATCATGTAAAACCCGACGCCCATGACGATAAACACCGCGAACTCGAGCGGCCAGTGCAGGCGAAGGGTCGAAAGACTTAGCGCCGAGGCAGCGATGATCGCACCCCAGATCATCAGCCCCCGCGTGCCGAAGAATTTCAGCATCTGCGGCACGACGAGACCGTAGATGGCCCCGCCGATGGCAAAACCTGCAATCACGAAGCCGGCGATGGTGGCGCGGTATTCTCCGCTTTGATGCAGCAGGATCGCGACGAAGGGAATAAGGCCGAAGATCGCAATACCTTCGAGCAGCACTGCCGCGTAGCAAAACTTCGCACGCGGATTCAAAAAGATGGTCTTGTAGCCCTCGATGGCGAACGACAGGTCGAAGCGGCTCTCCTGCTCATGCTTTACAGTGCGGAAGGCCCATAGGCCCAGCAAAAGAGCAGCAACCCCACATACCGCCGCCGCGAAAAGAACCCCGCGCCAGCTTGTAAAATCGCCGACGATGCCACCAACCCACGCGCCTGTGAGATTGCCGGTAAGCGATGCGGCAATAAAACGTCCAAGCGCGATCTGGCGGCGCTCGACTGCAACCGTATCCGACACGAATGCGAGCCCCGCCGGAAAGATCGCTCCGATCGCGATGCCCGCGATCACCCGCGTGATTAGAAGCCCAAGAAAACTTTGCGCGAATGCGCCTGCAATGGTCGCGAGCACGACCAGGACAAGACCCGCAAGCATCAGCCTCGTCTTGCCGAAATAGTCGCCCACCGGCCCGAGCAGGGGCTGCATGAGAGCGAACGGCAATGCAAAGGCGGTCGCGAGCAACGCGGCATCCGCAGCGGGAATGCCGAACTCCCCGGAAATCTGCGGCACCACCGGGTCGATTGCCCGCGTGAAAAGGCTCGCGGTGAAGCCAATGAAACTTACAACGGCAAGCGCGCGGTTCATGTTGTTATTCTTGGCACTTCCCGCGGTTCTAGCGCGCTGACTTCGCGAGTTTGTCGAAGGCGATGAGATCGGCGAGCAACGCCGGCAAATCCCTGAGCGCGATCATGTTCGGCCCGTCGGAGGGTGCATGATCGGGATCGGGATGCGTCTCGATGAAGACACCCGCTACGCCGACCGCAACGGCCGCGCGCGCCAGCACGCCGACATATTTGCGCTCGCCACCAGATGACGTGCCCTGACCACCCGGCTGCTGCACCGAGTGGGTCGCATCGAAGATCACCGGCGCGCCGGTCTCGCGCAGCACGGGAAGCGCGCGCATGTCCGAGACAAGCGTGTTGTATCCGAAAGACACGCCCCGCTCTGTCACGAGCACATTTGCATTGCCCGCACCCGTCACCTTCGCGACGACATTCTTCATGTCCCAGGGCGCAAGAAACTGCCCCTTCTTCACGTTCACCACCCGGCCGCTCTTTGCCGCAGCGATCAGGAGATCGGTCTGACGGCAGAGGAACGCCGGAATTTGCAGCACGTCGCAGGCTTCCGCCACGCGCGCGCATTGGTCGATCTCATGGACATCGGTCAGCGTAGGCAGGCCGAGCGTCTCGCGAACCTCGGCAAAAACCGGGAGTGCCGCGTCCAATCCCATACCGCGCGCAGCGTTCGCGCTGGTGCGGTTCGCCTTGTCGAAGGACGACTTGTAAACGAGCCCGATCCCGAGACGGCCGGCGATCTCTTTCAACGCGAATGCGACTTCCAGCGCATGCGCCCGGCTTTCCATCTGGCAAGGCCCGGCGATCAGCGCCAACGGGAGATTGTTGCCGAAACGAACTTCGCCCGCCGAAACGGCGGCACTAGGCGCGGGAGATGCCATCGACTTGCTCATTGCGGCTGGACCTTGCGTTGCGCCACCAGCGGGGTCAACCGCGCGCACCGGCCTCGAAGGCCAGCACTGCGCCATGCGCATGGATGACGAGACGGCCAAGCCGCTCCTGGGCAGCCATTCCGCTTCTCGATATCGCAGCGCGGATTTTGCCGTGGTCGCCGTCGAAAACGATTGCCGAGAATCGCAATCCCGGCGTCGCCGCGGTCGCGACGCCGAAGGCATCCGCAAAGGGCGTCGGCTCGGTAATCTGCACGACACCGCGAGCCGTCTCCGCCGTCACGCCCAGCGAGGTCGAGCGCGGATCGCGGACACCTGTCCATGCCTGTAGGAAATACTGATGATCGGTCGGACTGTCCGCGGTGAAGATCGCGGCGGCGACGCGCGAGACGCCGTTCTTGTGCGCCTGCAATTCCTTGAACCAGAAGTTCTCGGGCCGCTTGTGCTGACAAACAAGCGTCATCACGTCTTGCGAAGCCGGCTCGCGCAGATAGGCCAGCGAGAACGACAGCTCCACTTCACGGCCATCGGGGCGCTTCCCCATGCGCCCGAAATCGAACACCGGAAACCCACCGAATCCGGCCCTGTCGAAACTTGCTTGGTCAGCGTTCGCGTCGCTGCTCGCGAGCACGAGGCCGCTCAAGCCCTCGCCATTGCGCGCAAGAAAATCGCGATGGTAATGCGCGAATGAATTCGGCGACCCCTCGCCCTTGATCTTCTCGGGCTCCGCGACCTCCAGCAGTTCGATGTAACTGCCATCAAGTTGCACGATGCGGTTATGCGTGCCGAACGGATGCTTGTTGCGGCCGCCGACGAGGAAGCCAAGCGATTCATAAAAGCCCGCCGCTTGGTCGAGATCGCGCACCAGATGAATGACGTGATCGATCCCACGCGACATGACGGCTAGACGAGACGGCTCTGCTCGACCGCAGCACCGACAAAGGACGAGAACAAGGGATGCGGCTCGAACGGACGCGATTTCAGTTCGGGATGGAATTGCACGCCGACGAACCACGGATGATCCGGGTATTCGATGATCTCCGGCAATACGCCGTCCGGCGACATGCCTGAGAAGCGCATTCCTTTTTCTTCGAGCTGCGCACGATACTGGGTGTTGACCTCGTAGCGATGCCGGTGGCGCTCCTGAATCTCGGTCGCGCCGTAAATTTCCGCGACGCGGCTGCCTTTCGCGAGGCTAGCCTGATAGGCGCCAAGCCGCATGGTGCCGCCGAGGTTTCCGCCCGCCTCGCGCCGCTCGCGCTCGTTGCCCCGCAGCCATTCGGTAAGAAGTCCGACCACCGGCTCTTGCGTCGCGCCGAACTCGGTCGAATTCGCGCTATTGATCCCGGCGAGATTCCGCGCGCCTTCGACCACGGCCATCTGCATGCCGAAGCAGATGCCGAAATACGGCACCTTGCGTTCGCGCGCGAATTGCACGGCGCGGATTTTCCCTTCCGCGCCGCGATGGCCGAAGCCGCCGGGCACGAGAATGCCGTTGACGTGTTCGAGATAGGGCGACGGGTCTTCCTTCTCGAAGATCTCCGACTCGATCCAGTCGAGATTGACCTTCACCTTGTTCGCAATGCCGCCGTGGGTCAGCGCCTCGATCAGCGACTTATAGGCGTCCTTCATGCCGGTATATTTGCCAACGATCGCAATCGTGACGTCGCCTTCGGGATTGCGAACGCGATCCTCGATCACCTTCCAGCGCGAAAGATCCGGCGCGCGCGCATCCTTGATGCCGAAGGCAGCGAGCACTTCGTCGTCGAGCCCGGCCGCGTGATAATTCGATGGTACCGCATAAATGTTGTCGACGTCGCGCGCTTCGATCACCGCGCTCTCGCGCACGTTGCAGAAGAGCCCGAGCTTGCGGCGCTCCTCGCGCGGAATTTCGCGATCGGTGCGGCACAAGAGAATATCCGGCTGGATGCCGATCGAACGCAACTCCTTCACGGAGTGCTGCGTCGGCTTGGTCTTCAGTTCTCCCGCGCTCGGGATGAACGGCAGCAGCGTGAGGTGAATATAGATGCACGTATCACGCGGCAGCTCGTTCTTGATCTGTCGGATCGCTTCGAAGAACGGCAGGCCCTCGATGTCGCCGACGGTCCCGCCAATTTCGACGAGCACGAAGTCGAAGCCATCGTTGCCTTCGAGCACGAAGTCCTTGATCGAATTCGTGACGTGCGGAATCACCTGAATGGTCGCGCCCAGATAGTCGCCGCGGCGCTCCTTGGAGAGAATCTCCTGATAGATCCGCCCCGTGGTGATGTTGTCGCGCTTGCTTGCGGGCACCCCGGTGAAACGCTCGTAATGCCCAAGGTCGAGGTCGGTCTCCGCGCCGTCGTCGGTCACGAAGACCTCGCCGTGC
>DAORMJ010000025.1:24478-45004 GCA_035440445.1 Xanthobacteraceae bacterium | reverse complement strand
GAGAACACGATAGCGACCAGCGGGATGCGGTGGCGGATCGCGGTCGCAAGTTCGTTCGCGGTGTAGAGGAAGCCTCCGTCGCCGTTGATCGAGACGACCGGAACGTCGCGCCGCGCATCCTGCGCGCCGAGTGCGGTCGCAAAGCCCCAGCCGAGGTTGTCCTGATAGCCGGGCGAGAGAAACGTGCGGGGTTTATAGACCGGCAGCATCAGCCGTGCGGCAAAGCCCATCTGCGTCACTTCATCGACGAAAATGCCGTCTTCGGGAAGCTCTGCGCGGATCGCGTCGAGGAACGCCTTCTGCGGTGCGATCTTCTCGAAACGCCGGTTCATCCTGGCGTGGCGCTCGCGCATTTCGTCCGTGCGGTCTTCGCGCTTGCCGAGATAATTCGGCAGCACATCGAGGAGCTTTTGCAGGATCGGCTGCGCGTCGCCGATGAGCGACACGGCGGGCTTTTGGATGCGCGCGGGCTCTTCCTTGTCGGCGTCCAACCGGATGATCTGAACATCGTCATCCATGCCCCACTGCATCATGGGGTAGAGCATGTGCGTGCCGATACCGAGAGCCACATCCGCTTCTCCCCACAGCTCGCGGCCCAAAGGCAGCGAGACGCTGAACGGAGATTGGCTGGAGAGCACGCCGCGTCCGCGGCGATAGCCGAGCACGGGTGCCTGCAACAATGCGGCGAGCTTCGTGACTTCTTCGGAAGCGCCTTGAGCGCCGCCGCCGCAGATGATGAGCGGGCGCTTGGAATTCGCGAGCCGCTTGGCAGCATCTTTGATCGCGTCTTCGTCGATGACCTGTGCATCCGCGGCCAGCGGCGCGGTGACGGTTTCGTCCGCGCTCTTTCGTCCCCACATGTCGATCGCGCATTCGATTGCGGCAGGGCCGGGACGGTTCGCGAAGAGCGACTGCATCGCCTGCGCGATCAGCGCGGAGGCTTCCTCCGGCTTCTTCACGCGCGCCGAGAAATCGACGAGCCGCGCAAGGATGCCGGCCTGATCTTTGATCTCGTGGAGATGCGAAAGGCCCTTGCCGATATCGCCGTCCGGAATTTGTCCGATCAGAGCCAGCACCGGCGCGTTCATCGAGTAAGCCGTGAGCAGCGCGGCGGAGGTATTCAGGAGCCCCGGACCCGGAACGACCGCGTAAGGCTGCGGCCTGTTGGTGGCGAGCGCGGCACCGAGCGCCATATAGGCGGCGCCCTGTTCGTGGCGCGAGTGCACGGTGCGGATCCTGTCGCCGGCGCGGAACACGGCATCGAAGAAGTGGTCGTTGTGGACGCCGGGGAGGGCATAGAGCGTGTCCACGCCATGGGCGAGGAGCGAGGCGACCACGAGGTCGGCGGCGGTAGTTCCGGACATTTCTTCAAACCTCGGAAGGAACGCGTAAGATTAAATCCCTGCAGGCAGCGGGCTGGGCCTTGTAAATGCGCCCCGAATAAGCCACATGGACCCTGTCTTAAGGACTTACACGGGCCGCGTGACGAAGCCAAAGCAGGCTGACCGCCCGTCCTTATCAGCGCTATTTTCCTGATGTCCCAGGCCACGCGGGGTGTCTATCAACCCCCGCGATTCGCGGAATCCGCCTGCCAAAGGCGGAGTCCCGCCGTTTCGCATGCATGAAAGAACGTTTTTTGGACTCGTTTTCCGGACTTGGCCTCGCCGCGCCGATTGCGCGCGCACTGGCCGAAGAGAACTACACCACCCCGACCCCCATTCAGGCGCAAGCCATACCGCCGGTGATTTCCGGCCGCGATCTGGTCGGCATCGCGCAGACCGGCACCGGCAAGACCGCTGCCTTTGCGCTCCCAATCCTCAACCACCTCGCGACGAACCGCAGTGGACTGACGAAGAAGTCGGCGCGCATTCTGGTGCTGTCGCCGACGCGTGAGCTTTCCGGCCAGATCACGGACAGCTTCAAGACCTATGGCCGTCATCTGAAGCTCTCGACCACGCTTGCCATTGGCGGCGTTAACATCGGCCGTCAGATCAAGGCACTCGCGAACGGCGTCGACATTCTGGTCGCGACACCGGGCCGTCTGCTCGATCTCGTGAATTCGAATGCGATCCGTCTCGACCGCATCGAAGTATTCGTCCTCGACGAAGCCGACCGCATGCTCGACATGGGCTTCATCGGCGACATCCGGAAGATCGCGAAGATGCTGCCTGAGAAGCGTCAGACGCTGTTCTTCTCGGCCACCATGCCGAGTGAAATCGAGCATCTGGTCGCGCAGTTTCTGAAAGAGCCGGTGCGCGTTGCCGTCACCCCGGTCGCGAAGACCGCCGACCGGGTCGAGCAGCGCGTCATTCTCATCGAGAAGAATGGCAAGACCGGGTTGCTCGTCGAAGTGCTGAAAGCGGAGCCGATTGACCGCGCGCTGGTGTTCACGCGCACGAAGCACGGCGCCGACAAGGTCGTAAAGTCGTTGCAGAATGCCGGAATTGCTGCTGACGCAATTCATGGCAACAAGTCGCAGAACCAGCGCGAGCGTGCGCTCGGCATGTTTCGTGCCGGCAAGGTGCGGGTGCTTGTTGCAACCGACATCGCCGCGCGCGGCATCGACGTCGATGGCGTCAGCCACGTCATCAATTTCGACATGCCGAATATTCCGGAGAGCTATGTCCATCGCATTGGCCGCACCGCGCGCGCCGGCGCGGAGGGGATTGCGATCTCCTTCGTCGCGAATGACGAGCGTGCTTTCCTGCGCGACATCGAGCGTCTTACGAAAATTTCCATCCCGTCCACGGACCGGCGTCTCAACCCGTCGCTCGGCGAGCCGAGAGGCGAGGGCAAGGGTGACAACCGGGGCGGGCGCAACGGCCAGCGCAATCGCAACCGCCGCGGCAACCATCCGCATCGCGGACAGGGTCCCCGCAACGGAGAGCGGCAGCAGCCGCAGGGCGAGCGGGCACAAGAGCCGCGGGTCGAGCAGCACGCGCAGCCGCAGGCCGAGCACAAGGCCCCGCGCAGCGATTTCCCGGGTCCCCGCAAGCAGGGCGAGCGCAAGCATGAAGGCCGTCCGGAGCATCGCGGCAAGCGTCCGGGCGCTCACGGCAAGCCGGAACACCGGCAGCACAACAATAACGCGAGCCAAAATCAGCCGAAGGCCGCCAATGGTGGACAGATCACCGGCGTCGCCTTTATGAACCGCAAACCGAAGCGCCGCGGCGGGAACCAGCCGCGCCCCGCGCAACACTAGGGACGTCTATGGCGAAAGAAGACCTTATCGAATTCGACGGCATCGTCACGGAAGTGCTTCCGGACGGCAATTACCGCGTGAAGCTCGACAACGACCACGTCATCCTCGCTTACGCCGCCGGCAAGATGAAGAAGCACCGCATCCGCACGCTCGAAGGCGATCGCGTCACCGTCGAGATGTCGCCTTACGATCTCGGCCGCGGCCGCATCTCGTTCCGCCACAAGGGCGATGCGCCGGTCATGGCTCCGGGCGCACAGCGCAAGCCGCAGTTCCGGGGTGGACGCCGGTAACTCGATGGTCGTCCCCGCGAAAGCGGGGACCCATAACCCCGGCGTTGCTTACTTACCGAGGCGGGTGGTTATGGGTCCCGGCTCGCGCTTCGCTTGGCCGGGACGACAAGACGTTTACGCCGCGTCCTCTTTCAGCACGCCGCGGCGGATCTGATCTTCCTCGATGCTTTCGAACAGCGCGCGGAAGTTGCCTTCGCCGAAGCCGTCGTCGCCCTTGCGCTCGATGAATTCGAAAAAGATCGGGCCGATCGCGTTGGCCGAGAAGATTTGCAACAGCACCTTCGTCTCGCGCCCATCGACCACGCCTTCGCCGTCAATCAGGATGCCGTTCTTCTCCAGTCTCGGTAAATCCTCGCCATGCCCCGGCACGCGGCCATCCACCTTGGCGTAATAAGTCGCGGGCGGCGACGGCATAAACTTCACGCCGTCTGCACGCAGCTTCTCGATGGTGCCGTAGATATTCTTCGCGCCGCAGGCGATGTGCTGGATGCCTTCGCCGTTATAGGCGTGCAGATATTCCTCGATCTGTGATTTCGCGTCCGCGCTCTCGTTGATCGGAATGCGGATCTTTCCGTCCGGGCTCGTCAGCGCCTTCGAGAAGAGGCCGGTCAGCTTGCCTTCGATGTCGAAGAAGCGGATCTGCTTGAAGTTGAAGAGCCGCTCGTAGAAGCCGGCCCAAACATCCATGCGCCCGCGCTGCACGTTGTGGGTGAGATGGTCGAGATAATAAAGGCCGACGCCTTCGGGCTTGGGATCGCGCGCGGAGAGCCACTCGAACTCTTCGTCGTAAGCGTTGCCTTTGTCGCCATAGCGCTCGATGAAATAGAGCAACGATCCGCCGATGCCCTTGATCGCCGGAACGTCGAGCGACTTCGCGCCGTCTTTCGGGTCGGCGGCTTCCGCGCCCATTTCCAGCGCGCGCTTGAAAGCATGGTTGGCATCGACCACGCGGAACGCCATCGAAGGCGCGCAGGGACCGTGCTTGGCGACGAAGTTGAAGCCGTGCGAGCCCGGCTCCTCGTTCACGAGATAGCTGACCGTGCCCTGCTGATAGACCGTGATCTTTTTCGTCTTGTGCTTTGCGGTCGGCGTGAAGCCCATGAGCTTGAAAAGCTGGTGCAGCTTTTCCGGCTCCGGGTGCGCGTATTCGACGAACTCGAAGCCGTCGGTGCCCATCGGATTGTGCTTGGTGATCTGCGCGGGCTCGGCGTCGTGCGGGAAGGGACCCATATCGGCTCTCCTTGACGTTTCCTGGGCGTTTCCTGAGGCGATTCCTCTTTTCAACGCGCAGAATTGCAGGAAGTTCTTGCAAAGGGCGGTCATTTAGGGCGTCTTACCGGAAAGTTGTGCACGAAATGCGCATATTGAGGCAGATCAATGCAACATTCCGTCACCCTCGATCCGCAGGATCTCGCGATCCTCGTCGCCCTGCAGGAAAACGGCGCGCTGACCAATGCAGAGCTCGCCGAGCGGGTCCGCCTCTCGGCTTCGCAAAGCTCCCGCCGCCGCCAGCGGCTGGAGGAGGCGGGCGTGATCAAAGGCTACCGCGCCGAGATCGATCCCATCCGCGTCGGCCTCAGCGTGACGGTCTATATTCAGGTGTCGCTCGCGACCCATTCCGGCCAGAACGCGAAGCGCTTCCGCGATCTGGTCGCGCGCACGCCGGAAATCCTCGAGGCGCATGCCCTCACCGGGGATGCCGATTATCTCATGAAGGTGGTGGTGACGGATCTTGCGGCGCTCGGCCGCCTCGTGAACGAGGTGCTGCTGCCGCATGAATCGGTCGAGCGCGTCCGCTCCAACGTGGTGCTGGAAACGCTGAAGCAGGGCGGCCGGCTGCCGATTTGACGCCGCGGCCGCGCTTCCTTGACATCCCCGGCCCCCCATGCGCTTTTCCCCGCGTTTTCAAAGGCGAATCCGGCTCCCAAATGCATCGCTATCGTTCCCACACCTGCGGCGCGCTCCGCGCCTCGCATATCGGCGAAACCGTCCGGCTCTCGGGCTGGTGCCATCGCATCCGCGACCACGGCGGCCTGCTCTTCATCGATCTGCGCGACCACTACGGCATCACGCAGGTCGTGGCCGACCCCGACAGCCCGGCGTTCAAGACCGCCGAGAAGCTGCGCTCGGAGTGGGTGATCCGCGTCGACGGCAAGCTCAGGAAGCGCCCAGACGGCACCGATAACAAGGACCTGCCGACCGGCGAGGTCGAACTATTCGCGACCGAGATCGAAGTGCTGGGTGCTGCCGGTGAACTGCCGGTCCCGGTGTTCGGCGACGCCGAATACCCGGAAGAGCTGCGCCTGAAATATCGCTTCCTCGATTTGCGCCGTGACCGCATTCACCAGAACATTATGAAGCGCGGCGCGATCATCGACTCGCTCCGCCGCCGCATGAAGGAGCAGGGCTTCTTCGAATTCCAGACGCCGATCCTCACGGCCTCTTCGCCGGAGGGCGCTCGCGACTTCCTGGTGCCGTCGCGGCTGCATCCGGGCAAGTTCTATGCGCTGCCGCAGGCGCCGCAGCAGTTCAAGCAATTGCTGATGATCTCGGGCTTCGACCGCTACTTCCAGATCGCGCCCTGCTTCCGCGACGAGGACGCGCGCGCCGACCGCTCGCCGGGCGAGTTCTATCAGCTCGATATCGAGATGAGCTTCGTCACGCAGCAGGACGTGTTCGACGCGGTCGAACCGGTCATGCGTGGCGTGTTCGAGGAATTCGGCGAAGGCAAGCCCGTCACGCCGAAGTTTCCGATGATCCCTTACGCGGAAGCCATGCGCAAATACGGCTCCGACAAGCCGGACCTTCGCAACCCGATCGAGATGCAGAACGTCACCGATCATTTCCGGGATTCGGGCTTCAAGATTTTCGCCGGCATGATCGCAAACGATCCGGCCGTGGAAGTCTGGGCGATCCCGGCGAAGACCGGTGGCAACCGCGCCTTCTGCGACCGCATGAATTCCTGGGCGCAAGGCGAGGGGCAGAAGGGCCTCGGCTACATCTTCTGGCGCGAAGGCGAAGAGGGTGGTGCGGGCCCGATTGCAAAGAACATCGGCAACGATCGCACCAATGCGATCCGCGATCAGCTTGGCCTTGGCATCGGCGACGCCGCGTTCTTCATCGCGGGCAAGCCGAAGGATTTCGTGAAGTTCGCAGGCCCCGCGCGCACGCGCGTTGGCGAAGAACTGGGCCTCGTCGCGAAGGATCGCTTCGACTTCTGCTGGATCGTCGATTTCCCGATGTTCGAATGGAGCGAGGAAGAGAAGAAGATCGACTTCTCGCACAACCCGTTCTCCATGCCGAACATGGATCACGAAGAATTCCTCGCGTTGAAGAACGACGACAACGACAAGATCCTCGGCATGAAGGCGATCCAGTACGACATCGTCTGCAACGGCATCGAACTGTCGTCGGGCGCGATCCGCAACCATCGCCCCGAGGTCATGAAGAAGGCCTTCGCGATTGCCGGTTACGGCGAGGACGTGCTGGAAGCGAAGTTCGGCGGCATGTTGCGGGCGCTCTCTTACGGCGCACCGCCGCACGGCGGCATTGCGCCGGGCGTGGACCGCATCGTCATGTTGCTTTGTGGCGAAGAGAACCTCCGCGAAGTCGTGCCGTTCCCGATGAATCAGCGCGCGGAAGACTTGCTGATGAGCGCGCCTTCTGAAGTGACGACCAAGCAGTTGCGCGAGTTGCACATCCGGCTCTCGCTGCCGGACAACAAATGATCGAGCGTTCGGCAAGCGGCGTCGCGGCGCAAGGCTCGGCGTCGCTTCGCACTACCAACGATTTCGTGCTGAACCGCATTCGCGATAGCGGCAAGCTCGGCTTACCGTTTCTCGATCTCGGCGCGGGTTCGGGCTATTTCACGCGGCTGATTTCCAAAGAACGCGAAGCGCTGGGCTTAAAGCCGGGCGAGGGGCTTTCGGCCTGCGATATTTCCGGAAGCACCTTCAAGGCGGACGGCGTCACCCTGAAGTAATGCGACGTCAATCTCGGCCTGCCGTATGACGATGCCGCTTTCGACACCGTGGTCGCGATTGAAGTCTTCGAGCATACCCGCGCGCCTTACGACGTGATCGCGGAAGCCTGTCGCGTGCTGAAGCCGGGCGGGCTCTTGGTATTCTCGGTGCCGAATGTCGGTCACGCGCTGTCGCGGCTGAAGTTCGTGTTCAGCGGGCACTTTCATATGTTCCCGAGCCCAAGCATCAAGCCGGAGAACGGCGGGCGCATCTGCGGGCACATCGCGCCGCTGCCGTTTCAGTATTGGCATTACGGCCTACGTCGCGCGGGTTTTCAGAACATCGCGCTCGCCCCGGATCGCGCCAAGCGCAGCGCTTCATTCTTGGCGGGCCTGCTCTGGCCGTTCTCGCGGTTTGCAACGAAGGCGCATACCGGCCGCATCGAACGCCGCGAGCCGGAGCTTGCCGCGGAAACCGGCGCGGTCGCGCGTGAGGCAAATTCCTGGACCGCGCTGACTTCGCGTAGCCTCGTCTTTACCGCGACCAAGCCTTAACGCGCGAGCGCTTCGCGAAACACCGCCTCCATCGCGTCCAACATCGCCGCCTTGGTGTGCTTCTTCTCGACCACGGCGCGGCCGGCATCGCCGAGCCGCTTTGCCAGTACAGGATCGCCAAGCACGGTCGCAATTCCTTCCGCAAGCGAAGTTGGATTTTCCGGCTGCACGATGAAGCCGCTTTCGTTATGCGTGACGAGTTCGGGGATCGCGCCGACCGGCGTGGTGACGACCGGAAGCGCGGTCGCCATCGCCTGCATCAACGCCTGCGGGATACCTTCATTGCCGGTGGAGGGAAGCGCGAACACGTCGAAGGCGCGGAGCCAGTCCTGCACGTCCTCGCGCCGCCCCGCGAAGATCACACGATCCTTGAGGCCGCGCTCGGCCACCTGCTTCGTGAGGTTCTCGTCCTGCGGCCCGTCACCGACGAGGACGGCAAGCGCACCGTCGAGCCGCTTGTCCAGCATCGCGTCCACAAGGAAACGATGACCTTTCCAGCTTCTGAGCGTCGCGACCATGCCGATCAGTTTCTTGTCCTGCGGCAAGCCGAGCTTTGCGCGTGCGGAGGTCTTGTCACCGCGATAATAGCGCGAGAGGTCCGTTCCGGTGGGGATGGAGAGAACGTGATCGGGCGCAAGCTTCAATACGTCGATCAGATGCGAGCGGATGGCTTCGCCTGTCGTGACCACGCGCGCGGCGCGGTTGCCATAGAGCCAGCGATTGCGGATGCCGGATTTTACGGGAATGGAAACATGCCGCAGGCGAATGAGCTTGGCTTGCGAGCGGCCGAACATGATCCCGAGCGCGGCGACCCACGTATCGTTGCGGCTATGTGTGACGACGATGTCCGGCTCGATCTGCCGCAAGAGATCGGCCATTGCGCGAATAGAGCCGAAATTTACGCGCTGAAGTGGAAGTTCGAACACTTCGATGCCACGCTGCTTCGCGGCCGGCACGATCTGCGCATCGCCGCGCGCGGCGAGCCAGACTTTGTGTCCCCGCTCAATGCAGCCTTGTGACTCGTCGAGCACGCGGATTTCCTGTCCGCCCCAGCCGGGCGACGCTTCGGTGTGGAGTATTTTCACGATTTAGAACCGCCCAGAGATTGATATAGCGCCAGCATGCGCTCGACCATTGCATTCATGTCGAAGCGCGCCGCGATCGCGCGGGCGCGCTGTTTGGTATCCGCTTTGTCCGATAGAGCGAGCGCGATAGTGATGGATTGAGCGAGCCCATCAATGTCGTTCGCATCGCGCACGAGGCCGCCATCGAGTTCGCGCACGATATCCCGCGCGCCGCTGGTTTCAGACGTAATGACGGGAAGTCCGGCCGCGAGCCCTTCCAGCACGCTCGATGGAAACGGATCATAGATCGAAGGCAGGATCATTGCGTCCGCCGCTGCGAGGTAGGGCAGCACATCGCTTTGCTTGCCGGGAAAGCGAACATCGCCGCTAATGCCGCGGCGCGCCGCGAGCTTCTCGTAGCGCGAGACATTCTTGTCGTGGCCGATCACGATCAGCCCCGCGCCACTCTTGCTTTGCGCAAGCGCTTCGATCGCCTGCGCCACGCCTTTGCGCTCATAACCGGAGCCGACGATCACAAAGACTTTCCTGGCGCCGGAAAAACCGAGCCCGCTTCTCGTCTCTTCACGCAGCTTCACAAGGTCTGCGCTATCGAAGCGCGGGAGATCGATCCCGTTCGGGATGTGATGAATGCGTTCGCGGGGATAGCCGAAATGCGTGACGATTTCGTCCGCCACCATTTCCGAATTCACGATGACGGCCTTAAGGCGCGGGCTTGCGAACATGGTTCGTTCGAGCGCGATTACGTCGCGATGGTACGCGCTGAAATTCTGGAACAGCGTTTTGAAGAATCCCATGCCGCGTGCGCGGTGCGCGAGATAGGCTGCGTGCACGCCGTCTCCCGCACGGTAGATGTCGCAACAAGGAACCCGCTCATGCGACTGCACTAGCGTTTCCGGCAATGCCGCGACGAGATCGCAGGCGGCGCGGGCAAAGCGGGAATCGCGGCTGGCGCGGGGACTGCGCGGCGGGTCGCAGCGCTGAAAGGCGACGCCCTCGCGTGGTTCCCACTCGCGCGCAATCAGCGTCAAGGGAACTCCACGCGCCGCCAGCGCAGCAATGGTCCGGTCGAGGATCAGTTCGCCGCCGCCGAAGCGAGAAAATCTCTGGCGTATAAAAGCAATCTTCGGGAGGGGCATAACGGGCTGGACGGTTTCTGGTGGCTGCGGCATATCGTGCTGGCTCGAAAAAAGCGAGCCGTCGAAAATAACAAGTAATGGATTGGCCGGATCGGCCTCGCCAACGGAAAGCCAATGCCGCGGCTCTCGCTGATCGTTATTACGAAAAACGAGGAACTTGCGATCGAGCGCTGCCTGCGGTCGGTGGAAAATATCGCAGACGAGATCGTGGTCGTGGACAGCGGCAGCACGGACCGCACCCCGGAAATTGCGAAGCGCTTCGGCGCGATCCTGTTGCAGCCGGCGGACTGGCCCGGCTTCGGGCCGCAGAAGCAGCGTGCACAGGAGGCGGCCTCCGGCGAGTGGGTTCTTTCGCTCGACGCAGACGAATGGATCGAGGAAGGCCTGCGCGCTGAAATCCTCGCGGTGCTGACCGATCCTTCCGCAAAGCCGGCCTATCGCGTTCCTCGCCGCAATCGCTTCATGGGCGAGGTGGTTCGTCACGGCGGCTGGTGGCCGGACTATGTGCTCCGGCTCTATCGCCGTGACCGCGGACGCTTCAACGATAATCTCGTGCACGAGAGCGTAGTCGTCGATGGCGAGATCGGAACGCTCACGAACCCGATCGAGCATGACACGATCGCTTCTCCAGAAGATGCGGACGGAAAGATCGAGCGCTACGCCCGGATCGCGGCGAGCGAACTATTGTCCCGGGGCCGCAGCAGCAGTCCTTTGCTCGCAAGACTGCGGGGCGCGGCAGCTTATGTCCGCAGCTATGTCCTGCAGCGGGGGTTCCTGGATGGCCGAACCGGGCTACGGGTTGCGAGCTATCAGGCGCGCTACACCTACAGAAAGTGGGCGAATGTCTCGTCCGGGAGCAAACGCGGGCCCGGCTAGTGCCGCCGCAGCAGCCCGATTGTTAACGCAACCTTAATCCGCAAACGGTCTTATGGCGGCAACCGGACAGGCCAAGGTCGTATTGCGTGCGCAAATCGAAAGCATGGTGGGCAGCAGTCGTGCTCGGCGGCGTCGGTATCGCTTGCGTGCCGACCGTGCTCGTCGAATATGCGATGAACGCTTATGTCGAGCGCAGCGCGCGCAGCAAGCTCGAATCCGTTGCACATAGCGCGCTTGGACTCGCCGAAATCCGCCTCGAGAGTGCGATGACGGCGCTGGTCGATCTCTCTGCGCTTGTCGACGGCTGCGATCCGAAGTCGCTCGAGCTCATGCGCAAGGCCGCGACCGTATCCATTCCGATCAAGGAAATCGGCGTGCTCGATGACAACGGGCGCACCCTCTGCACGAATTTCGGCGATGGGGCGGAGGCGAGGGTGGTGCTGCGCGAGCTTCCGCTTGCCGACCGCCGCTTCGATCTTGGTCTCGTGCGCTTCCGCGACCGCAACGATCGCGCGGTGCGTTTGCGGCTCGACCGGAAACAGGCGAAGGCCCTCGGCGCGATGATCCCGGCCGACTTCCTCGTGCCGGAAGCGCTCGACGGTGATTTTCAGGACGGCCGCAGCCTGCGGCTCGTGCTCGACAACGCGGAAGTGGTTGCGGCCCGGCCCATTGGGGACGAGGGCCTGAGCATCGATCAGGCCCGGACGCTCGGCGTGCATCTCAAGTCAGAGCGCTTTCCGATCGCGGTCATTGTCGAGCGCACGCGCGCGACGCTGTCTGCGGAGTATCGCGAGGTACTGAGCGCGGGCAGGCTGTCTTCCGCGCTGATCACGCTCCTGATCTTCGCATTCTTTGCGCTCTACTTCCGGCGCAATCGCAGCGATCCGCTGGTTCAGTTCCGCGAAGCGATCGATCACGGCGAGATCGTCCCGTTCTTCCAGCCGACGATCGACATCAAGACCGGCAGGCTGATCGGAGCGGAGGTCCTCGCACGTTGGCGGCGTCCGGACGGGACCATGGTTTCGCCGGCAAACTTCATCCCGCTCGCGGAGCGCTCCGGCCTGATCTATCCCATGACGCACGCGCTGATGAAGCGTGCCTGCGCAGAGATTGGCGCGCTGCACGCGGCCCGGCCGCACCTGAACATCGCCTTCAATCTCTATGCCGGCCATTTTGCGAATGACGCGATCATCGGCCAGATCCAGGCCATCTTCGAGAAATCTTCGATTGCGCTTTCACAGATCGTGCTCGAAGTGACTGAGCGCGAGCCGCTGCCCGATCTCAACCTTGCGCGCAATATCATCGACCGGCTCCAGAAGCTCGGGATCAAGGTCGCGATCGACGACGTGGGCACCGGCCATGGCGGTTTGTCTTACCTGATGAAACTGGGCGTCGACACCATCAAGATCGACAAGATGTTCATCGACGCAATCAATACCGAGCGCTACTCGCAGACCATCATCGAAACCCTGCTCGAACTCGCGCGCACCATGAACATGGAAGTGATCGCCGAAGGCGTCGAAAGTTTCGATCAGGTCGAATACCTGCAGCGCAAGGGCGTCCATCAGGCGCAGGGATATGTTTTCGCGCCGCCGCTTCCCGCAAGCTCCTATATCGCGCTGGTGGAGGCGATGGATGCGCAGAAGCCTGTGGCAAGCCAGGCCGCAAGTGCCGCGTGAGCGCGGAAATCACTGTTAAAGCGCCGGCTATCCGATTCATTGGATTCAGGAATCCTCGCTGGATTCGATCGTTGAATGAACGCTCGCAGCCGGCAGAGCAGCGCCTCGGCGCAACCGCTTGTCGCGACTCGTAAATCCCGCTTCCTCCGGGCAGTATATCGCCGAATCTTGTGGTGGCGGGACTTCTCCCATGGCGTTGAACGATCCGATCGATCTCTACTGCGAGCGCTTGCATGAGGGCTTGTGGGCCGAGCCCATCAATGCGCTGACCAACCTCGCATTCTTTCTCGCGGCGGCGGGCGCCTATCTGCTGTGGAAGCGCGAAGGCAAGGGCGATACGCAGATCCTGATCTTGATCTGGCTCGCGGTACTGGTCGGCGTCGGTTCGACCCTGTTTCATACCTTCGCCACCCGATGGGGGCTGCTTGCGGACTCCATTCCGATCGGGATCTTCGTGGTGGCGCTGTTCGCCTATACGCTTCGCCGGTTCCTGGGACAGGGCATGCTGGCCACGATCGGCTGGATCGTCGTCTTTCTCGCCATCGCGGCGTTGCTGCCGCGCTTGCTGCCCTCGGGCTTCCTCAATAACTCCGGCTTCTATTTTCCGGTGCTTGGCGCGCTGATCGTGTTCGGAATCCTGTTGCGCATGAAAGGCGGGGAGCAGCGCTGGATCGGCGGCGCCTATCTCTCGGGTGCCGCGCTCTTCATGCTTTCACTGAGCTTCCGGATCGTCGATCCGAGCATTTGCGCGCAGTTTCCGCTCGGAACGCATTTCCTGTGGCACTGCCTGAACGGAGCGCTGATCTTCCTGATGCTCTGGACGGTGATCAAGGCAAAGACGCCGCTGAAGGGCGCCTGAAACAGAAGAGGCGGCCCGAAGGCCGCCTCAGTTCTTTACGCCACGCCGGGAGGAGTGGTGATGGGCGTCGAAATTTCGAATCGCCCGAATAAGACATGATAACGCATTTATGAATGAACGGGGATGCTTTTGGCTGTAGAACGCGCTGGCTATTCTCGCGTGCTAGGGCCTTGGCCCGCTTGCACAATCTCTGTCTTCCTCAGCCCGGTTCCCCATGGCGATCAGCACCAACCAAAGCGCATCCCGCAACCTCGGCTACCAGAAGCGCCCGGATACGACAGGCTCCCGCATCTATCGCTATCTCCCCATCGCCATCCTGCTGGTGTCGAACTTCATTCCGCTGCTTGGGGTTCTTTATTGGGGTTGGGACACTTTCGTCCTGCTGATGCTCTATTGGCTGGAAACCCTGATCATCGCGTTCTGGACGCTGCTGCGCATTCTTATCGCGGGAGACTTTTCGAGCAATTTCTTCGGCGAAGTGTTGACCAGACTTTTCATGTTCGCGTTCTTTCTGGTTCACGCCGGCGGCTTCATGCTCGGTCACTTCGTTTTTCTATGGGCGTTCTTCGGAAAAGGGTGGCTGCAACAGATCCCTGTCAGCAACAACTTTTCAAGTCTCCCGGTCGAGGCCTTCTGGGAGAAAATGGTCGTCGCCAACGGCCTTCTGATTCCGCTTGCCGTGTCTTTCATCGGACGAGGCATCGCTTTCATCTTCGAGATGTCGAAGCTGCCTTTGTGGAAGCGGCTTGTTTCGGAGGACAGCGGCCAGAATGCAAAGGCCGGAGGGCTGGTCGGCGGCCTCTATGGCCGGATCATCACGATGCATGTTGTGATCATCATCGGCGCCATGCTCGCGCAGAAACTCGGCGCGCTGGCGCCGCTTCTGCTCCTGATCGTCGTGAAGACGGCGGTCGATCTCTGGTTCTTCGTAAGGATCGACCTGAAAGATCGCGAACCAGCGAGCGCGTGACGCTAACAAAAAAATGACCGGAGCGGGGGGAACTCCGGTCATTTCATTGTGGCTGCGAGAGGGAAAGCAGCCTTAGTAATTTCGATCGATCAGCTCAGGCCGCCAAACAGCCATATGATCAGGATGATCGGCAGCGGAATGCCGATAAGCCACAAGAGAAGACCGCGTCCCATCTGAGTACCCTTCCGATTTGCATCAAGTTCACGCAAATAACCCGGAGCAGGCGGGAAGGTTCCACGCCGTTCTTGCAATCAGAATTGCGGATCGATCACCTCGACCTTCGGCGCGCGCGCCTCGATGACTTCCGCCGCGTCGAGGGCTTTCGCCTCTTCAAAACGCGCGGTTACAAGCTGGACGCCCATGGGAAGTCCGCCAGCCAGCCCGGTGGAAACGGCGACGCCGGGGAGACCGAGAATCGGCGTCGAAAGCTGCGGGCTCTGCGCGTCGGCGAGATCGACGAAGGCATTGCCACCGTGCAGGTCGGCATCGACCGGGAAGGGCTGCTTCCAGCAGGACGGCATCAGTAGCACCGGATACCGCTCGAAAAATTCGTTCCATGCGCGCAGATATTTGCTGCGCAAAGCAAGCTCCGTCACGAAGGTCTCGTAATCGAGCTCCGGGACCTTGCCCGCCGGATAAGATTTTCGGATCGCGTCGTCGCCCAGCTTTTCGATGACCTGATTGAAGCCGAAGCGGCCTTCGTTGAGCACCAGCCGCAGCCACAGCGTCGTCGCCTCGCGGAAAAACGGCGGTGCCGCGCGCTCGACGACATAGCCGGCGTCCTCGAGCCACTTCGCCGATTTGTCGAGCGCTTCTACCACTTGTGGGTCGGCACTGCAGCCCTCCCATGTACCGAACAGTGCGACCTTCGTCGGCCCCTCGCTGGGAATATTCACCGGCGCAAGCGGGATCCAGAGCGGGTCGCGTGTGTCGCGCATCGACATCGCGTCGAGCGACAGCCGCAGGTCGCGGATCGACCGCGCCAGCGGCCCTTGCATGGAGGCATACTGCGCGACGTGCGGCCGCTCGTTGGCAAGCGACGAGTTGTAGGTCGGCACGCGCCCGAAGCTCGGGCGGATTCCCTGCAGTCCGCAGGCATAGGCGGGATAGCGGATCGAGCCGCCGATATCGTTGCCGTGACCGATTGCGCCCATGCCGCTGATCAGTGAAGCGGCGGCACCGCCGGAGGAGCCGCCGGGCGTGACCTCCTTGTTCCAGGGGTTCAGCGTACGGCCATGAAGGGCGTTGTCGGTGAACCACCGCATGGAGAAGGCGGGCGTGTTCGTGCGGCCGATAATGATCGCGCCGGATTTTCTCAGGTTCGAGACGACCGGATTGTCGTCCTTTGCGATGTTGTCCTTGTAGGCGACGACGCCATTGGTATTGGCGCGGCCGGCGAAGTCCACGTTGATCTTCACCGTGATGGGAACGCCATGTAGCGATCCGAGATGTTCTCCTTCGCGCGTTTTCCGGTCGGCCTCGTCCGCGGCCCTCAGCGCATCCTCCGACAGGAGATCCACGATAGCATTGATCTTGGGATTGACCGCATCGACGCGCGCGAGCGTCGCCTTGGTCAATTCGACACTCGAAATTGCGCCGGTACGGATCAGCCGCGCCTGTTCGGTTGCATCCAGCCGCCAAAGATCGGTCATGTATGTTTGCTCCAGCCTAGGACAGCCAGCGTCGCCGGAGCGATGCGATGGCGTCAAGCTGCGAGCTCTTCGAAACGATAGTGATCGCGAATGCGGAGGTTGAAAAAGCGGCCCTTGGATGCCGCAATGCGGAAGGCTTCGGCGACTTCCGCATCCACTTTATAGTAGCGATACGTTCGGCCCGTGACGAACGTGATCGTCAGCGTGTGGTGATCAGCGTCGTAGTCGAAATTCCGGATCGTGCTGGATGGCATGATCCCAAAACGCAGCGATCAGTCCCGCAGTTCCGCCGATGATCGAGCGTTTATTTGGGCTGCTCGTTTACTTGGGCTGCTCTTCGCGCGGATGCTGGAGGCGAAAGGCGGCAGGGCGGTCGAACTTGCCCTGCCAGACGCCGCGCTTGGCGTTGCGCGCTTCTTCTTCCGCGGCGGCGTATTTGCCTTCGCCGACCTTTGCGGCGTTGATGGCCCAGCCCAGCCGAACCATGGCTTCGGCAATGTCCGGCACATCGCGGGCAGAGCAGGTAGCGATGGTGCGGCCGTAGTTGTCTTTGGCGCGCGGCTCGCATTTCACGTCGCCTTTGCGCAGCATCTTGGTGAGCTGGTTTCGCGCTTCGCCGCCGCAGCGCCAGATCGAGCCATCGGCCGAATAGCAGTTCTGTTTCAGTTCCGGTGCGTCGATGCCGTCCAGCCGGATCACGGTCTTCTGTAAAACAAAGGAGTCGCCATCCTGCACCGAGATGTCCCGGCCGTCTTTATCGACGCGGACTTCGCGATCCAGATAGAAATTCCATACATAAACACCGGCGATCACCAGAACGACGAACAGCCAGGGTGCGAGACGGCGAAAGTTCATTTTCTCTCTGCTTCTTCTTGCTACTTCTTCACGGCTTGTAGAGTTCGAACTGCCGTTCGATCAAGATGCGGTCGTCTTGCCACACCTGCATGGTCCAGGTGCCGAGCGGGGTCGCGTCTCCCATCGAAAGCCCGATGAACAAATCGCGACCGGTGCTGAGATCGAGCGTCCGATCGAGCCGGGTGTGAAACTGGCCGAGCCGGTCGCGCAGACCCGGCGGCGGAACGATCTGCACATGGCGAACAGTCACGGGCTCACCCGGATTGGCCCCGGCCAGACGATAGCCGAAGCCGAAATAGGATCCCGGCGTATGCGGCACGCGGGCCGAATTTTCCGCAGGCAGCGCGATCTTGCCACCGACCCGGCGCTGGCCGCCCGGAGCGGCGGGGTCCGACCAGCTGCACGGCCTCGACACCGTAAAGACCGTACCAGAGCTCCACCGCGCGGATGGTCTGCGCAGCGGCGGGCTGCGACACGAGTACGCCAGCGAGAAAGGCGATAGCCGCAAGCATTCGCATCATGCAAGCCTCGCGTGGGTTGCGCTTGTCCGGTGGCGGGAAGGGTGCCAATGCATCGCCGAATTCTATCCTGAAGTCATCGCAAGGTCATGCCCGTCGACGAGGATCGCAGCCACCCGGACGGCCTGCTGGTGTTTCGCCAGCCGCTCGGCATATTCGCGCGCATCGTGCTCGGCGCGGGCGGGGCCTTCGCGCTCTCCGCGCCGCACGAGTTGCTGATCCGCCCGGGCGTGCCGCTGCTGCAGTGGGGCATGCTGCCGTTCTGGATCATCGGCATTGTTGCCGGCCTGATCGGCGCGCTTCTGATGCTTGCGGCGATCCTCGGACTGACCCGTACCGTGACCTTCGACGGTGCCGCGCGCGAAATGTTCGTCGACGGCAACGGCTCCTTCGGCATCGGTTGGCGGACGCGCTATCGCTTCGCGGACATTCTCGAACTGAACGTGGTCGAAGAGCCGCAAAGCGAAGGCCCGGCGCGCTATGCGTTGCAGGCGATTGTCGCTAACGCGTCCGGGCCGGTAGAAATCGACACGTTTGCGAGCGAAGCCGAGGCCATTGGCGCGGAGGCTCGCATCAACGCAGTGATGCTCGGCGACGACGGCGCGTGAGCCGTGACTTTCTTTTCGCACATGCGGAACGAAACCGGCAGGAAAGTGTTTGGTGGGGGAGAAGAGGAATTTTTCCGCCATGCGAATGAAAGAAATCCAGCGTTACCTCGACCGTTTTCTCGACCGCGATGCACTCGGGGACCGGATCGACGCACTGCAGGACCGCTTGAACCGGCTCCGCGATCATATGCCCGACGTGCCGGTGAGCCGTTTGCGCCATATGACGGACGCGCTGCCGAGCTATCGCGACATTCGCCGCAAGCTTCCCTTCGCGCCTGTCGAGCGGCGGAGCTACACGCTGCCGGCGGCACTCGCCGTGGGCGGCATTGCGATCCTCGGTGCGATCGTCGTGACCGCGGTCATGGCGAGCAACGCGCACAAGCGCACGCCGAAGAAAAACGAGGACATGGGTGAAAACATGGGCGAGCCGGTCTAGCCCGCATCGCCCGTTCGTTTTTTCGCGCGGGCGGAAGCCCACATATTATCGATGAGATTGGGATAACGCCGTCCATTCCGCAACGCGCGGGCACGGGCGGCGGCTTTGTCTTCGGCGGAGAGCTTTGTCTTCGCGCCTATCTTTGGCCGCCGCTTTTTCCAGGGCGGCTTCGAAGACGGCTTTGGTTTCGCCTTATTCACGCCTTCGGCGTCCCGAGCGAAACCTTCGCGACCTTGTCCTGATAATCCTCTTTCGGATCGCCCGCGCCGAGCAGCATCTTCACGCCAGCGATCAGCGAATTTTCGTTGAGCCAGATTTCGCCGTTGCCCGGATCGAAGCGTAACAGCGCAAGCTTCGGATCGTCCTTGCCTTCCTCGAACCAGGCGGCGATGAATGGATTCCACAACCGCTCGATCATCTCGCGATCCATGTCGAGTTCGATGGTGCCGTGAACGGTCGCGAACAGATCGTGGCCCTTGGCGGAATAGGCGATCATCCCGCGCTTCTTCGCGGTTTTCACGGCGCGCGCGACGGCGGTGTCTTTGGCGGTAAAGATCCAGATCGGGCCGGTATGCTCGTGCTCGGTGATGGCTGTCATCGGGCGGAAGTGACCGTTTTCTGCGCCATCCACGCCGAGCATCACGGTGCGGTCGCTGTGTAGGGATTTCCAGAACTTCTCGGTCAGTTCTTCCGGGGTGGCCATCGCGTCGCTCCTTCATCTATGCTGCTGCTAGCGAACGAATGAGCAGCGGCGTTGTTCCGTGATGCGACAGGATTTCCGGGATGGGGTTGTACGACACGATCTTCTGGCTGCGATGGCCGCCGCCCTGGTGGGTGTGGGCGCTGGCGGCGGCGATCGTGATGATTGCGGCGGGAATGTTTCTGTTGCGGTGATCGCGCTTGCGGATTTTGACCTGCATCAAAGCGCAGGCGAGGGGTTCGCGCAGGATGCGCGCACCCTGCGGCCTCCAGGTCTCCATCCTTGGCCGCAGAGACTTTCAGGCCGGACGTTTTCGCGTTCCGGCCTGATTTTTTTTATGCACTGCCAAGGCGGGCGCGCCCGGTGATGACGAAGGCGAGCTTTCACGCTATGCAACCGGGCACTGGTTCGGGAGTGGGAATGCAGGACGCTACGTTTTTGTTGAAACTGCCGGCGGCGGTGCGCGCGGCGGAGCCGTTCATTCCCGAAACCTGGCCGCCGGTGATCCAGATGCCAGCGCGGGAAATCCTGCACGGCCGCTTCAACGACCACCTTGCCAAATTCAACAAGGAAGACCTCGATTACTTCGAGGCGCTGACCTTTCTGCGCGCCGACAAGATCGCGCGGCCGCATTCGGCGCTGATGCGGGCACCCGCCATGAATCACAAGGCGAGCTGCGAGGCGCTGGTGCGGGACGCGATCGAACTTGTGCGCGCGGAGGTCGAGGCCGCGCGCGAGCGCGACCCGGAGCAGGCGGGCAAGATTTTGGCTTACGCGATTGCCGCGCTTTGCGAAGCGCCGGGCTGCATCCCGCGCGGGATCGAGGTGGACGGCCCCGGCTTCGGCGACGGCGCGATCATCAACATCGGCCACGAGCGCGGCCGCCCGCTCTCGAACTACTACACCGCCGCGCATGCGCATGTGTATGTGATGAACTCGCCGATGCTGTTCGAGGGCATTCTAGGCCCACACACGAGCATCCGTTTCGCGACCGACCACCTGACGGAAATGGGGATCGAGTTTGCGAAGCGCCTCTGGCCGGAGCGGATCGAGGAGATGAAGAGGCGGGAGGGCTAGCTGTCATTCCGGGGCGCGCCGAAGGCGCGTCTCGAAGGATGAGTGTGGTGCCCATGGTTCGAGACGC
>DAORMJ010000025.1:0-24440 GCA_035440445.1 Xanthobacteraceae bacterium | reverse complement strand
CGCGCTCCTCACCATGAGGCTCATATTCGTCATGGCCGGGCTCGTCCCGGCCATCCACGCCTTTCTCATTTGTCATTCCGGGGCGATGCGAAGCATCGAACCCGGAATCCAGAGCGACAATGCGAGACTTTCGTGTGTGACACTGGATTCCGGATCGCGCTAACGCGCGTCCGGAATGACAGGTCGGGGGTTCGAGTCACTCCACCGCTACCAACTTCACTTCGTAATGGCCGGGCTCCGTCCCGGCCATCCACGCCTTAAGACTAACCCGTGGTGGTATTCCGTGCCGGTTGTTTTTGCCGGTCGTCAGGATAGCATTTTGGGCGTTGGGGGACGTTTATATGTATCTGCGTTGTTTTATGGCGCTTGGGTGCGCCTTTCTTTTAAGTGCTTGTGTTACCACCGAAACCGTTCGTTTTACGCCGCAACCAAATCAGCAACTGGTTTTGCGGGACGGTCATCAAAATCTGGTTTCCCGTTCGCAAAGCACGATCGTCAGCATTCGTCCTGCCTCCCGGCAAATTCAGGCGAACGAGCGGCCGGTCTATGTTCTGAACATTCAGAACGTCTCGAATCGGCCAGTGAATTTTCTCGTCTCAAACGTCAGCGTTGAGCAGATTGTTGGCAGCGAGCGGATGGCGTTGCCGGTGGTCGCTCACAGCGATCTGGAAGTTGAGGAAAAGAACCGGCAGGTCGGGCGCGTCATGCTTGCAGCGGTCGCTGTAGGCTTGAACAGTGCGGCGGTTTCCAATCGTGGATACTTCGCGCAGGCACATGCGCAGGAACAAAATCAGGCGTTAATTCGGGATGTTCAGGCTGCAGGTCAACAAAATCTAGCCGCGCTCGAGGCGCTCGTGATCAAGGATCACACTGTGATGCCGGGAGAGCAGTACGGCGGTCAGATTCATATCTCGCCGCCGCAACAGCAGACCGGAGGCAAGAATTATCTCATCACCGTTTTCGTAGGCGATGAGCGTCATGAATTTCGTGTGACGCAAGCGGGCGGCTAGGTAGGAATCCTATCCTGCGTCGTCATCATCGGCCCGCCGCGGAGCGGCGCGAGCCGGTGATCCATACTGACTGCCAGTGTGTGCGGAGCTTCACCATGGATTGCCGGGTCAAGCCCGGCAATGATGAGGGAAGGTGAGACGTCGCTATGGTTGCTGACGATTGAGGGGTATTGAACGAAGTCTTGTCTCCGTTCTTAGCTTATCGATATCCTTGGCGGCTTCGCTATGGCCTTTTTCTTTTGCGCGTTCCAGCCACCGAAGAGCTTCCTCGGGATTTTCCTTCCAGAGCGTTTTGCCAAGGCTGTGCATAGAGTCAGCGTCACCTGCTTTTGCACCAAGTCTAAAAAGCCTTGTAGCTTCTACAATGTTCTTTTGACCATCCGCTCGGCCCGTCAGATGCATCCAACCTAAATTATCGTATGCTGTGTAGTAGCGTTGGCGGATAAGCTGCACGTATATTTCAATCGCATGTTTGGGGTCTTTTAGTTCAATTGCACGAGCCTTCTGATAGTAAAAGCGAAGTTCTTTCGGAAATCGAGTAATTGCCGCCTCGCACTGTCGTGCTGCTTCCTCGCTATGTTTTATAAGGGATTCATATTCAACGCCTACGGCTTCCTTATGTTTACGTGGATCATTTGGATTTGCTGCCAAGCGATCGCAATCATGGAACTCGTCGGCTCTATGTTCCAGTGAAGGTTGCGGAGATGAACGCGGTTGCGGAATGGGAGAGCGAATAGTTTTTTCGCTTTGTTTACTACCTCCCGGAATGACGCTTAACCGAAGCATTTCGCTAGTTGAAAGATGCCGCATATCGTCCGCAAGATACTGCAGTGCTATTTCAATTAACTCGGCGCTGACGCCCATTTCTCGAACGTAAGTAAGCATTGCTGAATTCAGATACTGAAGTGCTGCTCCTTCTAAATCTGGATCTCTAGAGCCATCTTTTCGAATTCGCGCCATGTGGACGCCGATTGCGCCGGGAGAAGCCTTTCGATTGACCCCACCGAGAAATGCGAGGGCGCATGCTGAGTCGCACATTAACGGTCGGAATTGAACCGTATCAATATTAAGCGAACGAATGAGTCGGCCAAGCTCCATCGCTTTATATGGATTGCCGCCCTCAGAATTGAATGTGATGAACTTGGGCTGGTATTGTAATATGAGAGTCTCAAATGGTTTTAGATCGTCCTTCGGTCCAAAGTCGCCAGAGACGATTATGAATCGTTTTCCATTGCTCTCGCTCGACGAAAATTTAAGATCTGCCGATGCTGAGTGCGTCGCCAATAAAACTGCAACAGCAGAGCAAACAATCAACCTAGAAAAACGCAAGAACACAGCGGCCTCCGGCAAGTTGCTTAGGCTATCATAACTGTGCTCTTGCTGAGAAGTAGTTCCTTCTTTACGTTAAAGGCCGCGGATTTCTCCGCGGCCCTTTTCGTTTCAGACGTTGATCGTTCGAAGCATCGTCACGAACACCCAGTCGTGCTTCCACACGTATCGCACTTCAAACACGTGCCGTTCCGCACCATCGTGAAGTTGTGGCACTCGGGGCAGGAGGAGCCTTCGTAGCCTTTGGCCTTGGCGGCCGCGCGCTGCGAGACTTCCATCGCCCTGGCTCGCTCCGCTTCGGTGTCGGCGGCAAGATCCTGCTTCAAGGCCGTTGCCGTCTTCGCAGCACCCGCCGGCGCGCCGCCGAGGAATGCGGTCACGACTGCGGCCGCAGCAGGCGCCGTGCGCGCGCTTTCCGTGCCGCGCGCGTCCGTGTTTGACATCGAGGTGTTCGACACCGAGGAGAGCGACGGCGTCTTGCCGCGCACGAGGCCGCGCGAGATCACGGGTGCGGCCTTGCCTTCGTTCTCGCCCTTGCCGAGCGCGCCGACTTCCATCTCGGACGGATCGACATGCGCGAGGTCGTAGCGGCCCATGTAGGAGATCGCGAGCTCGCGGAACACATAGTCGAGGATCGAGGTCGCCATCTTGATGGTGTCGTTGCCGGTCACCATGCCCGCGGGCTCGAAGCGGGTGAAGGTGAAGGCATCGACATATTCATCCAACGGCACGCCATATTGCAGGCCGAGCGAGATCGCGATCGCGAAGTTGTTCAAGAGCGAACGGAGCGTCGCGCCTTCCTTGTGCATGTCGACGAAGATCTCGCCCAGGCGGCCGTCGTCATATTCGCCGGTGCGCAGGTACACTTTATGCCCGCCGACCACGGCCTTCTGCGTGTAGCCCTTGCGGCGGGAGGGGAGCTTCTCGCGCTCGCGGATGCGCTCCACGCGCTCCACGATGCGCTCGACGACCTTCTCCGAGAGTGCCGCGGCGCGCGCGGCCGCGGGCTGCTGGAGCAGCGCTTCGACCTGATCGTCCTCGTCTTCCTCGTCCTGAATGAGTGCGGAGTTCAAAGGCTGCGAGAGCTTGGAGCCGTCGCGATAGAGCGCGTTGGCTTTCAGAGCTAACTGCCAGGAGAGCATGTAGCTCGCCTTGCAGTCCTCGACCGAGGCGTCGTTCGGCATGTTGATGGTCTTCGAGATCGCGCCCGAGATGAAGGGCTGTGCCGCAGCCATCATGCGGATGTGGCTCTCGACCGAGAGATAGCGCTTGCCGATGCGGCCGCAGGGCGTCGCGCAATCGAACACCGGATAGTGCTCGACCTTCAGGTGCGGGGCACCCTCCAGCGTCATCGCGCCGCAAACATGGGTGTTCGCGGATTCGATGTCGCGCCGGGAGAAGCCGAGATGCGGCAGCAGTTCGAACGCGGGGTCCGCCATCTGCTCGTCGGTGACCCCGAGCTTTTTCATCGTCTCGTCGCCGAGCGTCCAGCGGTTGAACACGAACTTGATGTCGAAGGCGGTGGCGAGCTTGCTCTCCAGCATCTTGATCGTGTCGGCGTCGAAGCCCTTCGCCGCGAGCGACGAATGGTTGATGCCGGGCGCGTTCGAAAGCGTGCCGTGGCCGACCGCATAAGCCTCGATCTCGGCGATCAGCGCTTCGCCATAGCCGAGCGTGCGAAGCGCTTCCGGCACCGCCTGGTTGATGATCTTGAAGTAGCCGCCGCCGGCGAGCTTCTTGAACTTCACCAGCGCGAAGTCGGGCTCGATGCCGGTGGTGTCGCAATCCATCACAAGGCCGATGGTGCCGGTCGGCGCGATCACGGTGGACTGCGCGTTGCGGAAGCCGTGCTTGTGGCCGAGCTCGAGCGCGCGGTTCCATGCGGCTGCCGCGCGGGCGACGAGACGCGGGTCCGGGCAGTTCGCAATATCGAGCGGCACCGGCTTGATCGAAAGCTGCTCGTAGCCCTCAACGTCGCCGTGTGCTGCACGGCGATGGTTGCGGATGACGCGGAGCATATGCTCGCGGTTCGGCTCGTAGCCGGGGAAGGTGCCGAGTTCGGCCGCCATCTCGGCAGAGGTCGCGTAGCTGACGCCGGTCATGATTGCGGTGATCGCGCCGGTGAAGGCACGCGCCTCATCGGAGTCGTAGGCGATGCCTGCGGTCATGAGCCAGCCGCCGATATTGGCGTAGCCGAGGCCCAGCGTGCGGTAGCGATAGGAAAGCTCCGCGATTTCTTTCGACGGGAACTGCGCCATCATCACCGAGATTTCGAGCACGACGGTCCAGAGCCGCACGGCGTGCTCGTAGCTGTCGACGTCGAACGACTTGTCCTCGGCGCGGAAGCGCAAGAGGTTCAGCGATGCGAGGTTGCACGCCGTGTCGTCGAGGAACATGTATTCCGAGCACGGGTTGGACGCGCGGATCGGGCCGGAAGCCGGGCAGGTGTGCCAGTCGTTGACGGTCGTGTGGAACTGGATGCCGGGATCGGCACAGGCCCAGGCGGCGTAGCCGATCTTTTCCCAAAGCTCTTTGGCCTTGAGCGTCTTTGCGACCTTGCCGTCCTTGCGGCGCGTGAGATTCCACTCGCCGTCTTTCTCCACCGCGCGCAGGAATTCGTCGGTGACGCGAACGGAGTTGTTCGAGTTCTGCCCGGCGACGGTGAGATAGGCTTCGGAATCCCAGTCGGTATCGTAGATCGGGAAGTGGATGTCTTTATAGCCCTGACGCGCGAACTGGATCACGCGCTGGATGTAGTTGTCCGGCACCAGCGCTTTGCGCGCGGCTTTGATCTCGCGCTTCAGCGCCGGGTTCTTTTCCGGGTTGAAGCAATCATCGCCATCCGCCTGACAATTGATGGCGGCCTTCATCACCGCCTTCATGTGCTTGGAAACGGTCTTGGAGCCGGTGACGAGGGCCGCGACCTTCTGCTCTTCGATCACCTTCCAGTCGATATACTGCTCGATGTCCGGATGATCGGCGTCAACGACGACCATCTTGGCGGCGCGGCGCGTGGTGCCGCCCGACTTGATCGCGCCCGCGGCGCGGTCGCCGATCTTGAGGAAGCTCATGAGGCCCGACGACTTGCCGCCGCCGGAGAGCTTCTCGTTCTCGCCGCGCAGCATCGAGAAGTTCGAGCCGGTGCCGGAGCCGTATTTGAAGAGGCGCGCTTCCCGCACCCACAGATCCATGATCCCGCCTTCGTTGACGAGATCGTCCTGCACCGACTGGATGAAGCAGGCATGCGGCTGCGGGTGTTCGTAGGCGGAAGCCGATTGCGTCAGCTTGCCGGTGAAGGGATCGACATAGAAGTGGCCCTGGCCGGGGCCGTCGATGCCGTAGGCCCAATGCAGGCCGGTGTTGAACCACTGCGGCGAGTTCGGCGCCGCCATCTGCATGGCGAGCATGTAGCGCATCTCGTCGAAGAAGGCCGAGGCATCGGCTTCCGAGTCGAAATAGCGGCCCTTCCAGCCCCAATAGGTCCAGGTGCCGGCGAGGCGGTCGAAGACCTGCGTCGCCTGCGTCTCGCCGCCGAAGCGGTCCTGTTCGGGGAGGGTGGCAAGGGCCTGATCGTTCGCGGTCGAGCGCCAGAGGAACGAGGGGACCGTTTCCTCTTCAACGCGCTTCAAGACCTTCGGCACGCCGGCCTTGCGGAAATACTTTTGCGCGAGCACGTCGGTCGCGACCTGCGAGAAGTGCTCGGGCACGTCGATATTGTCGAGCTTGAAGACCACCGATCCGTCCGGATTGCGGATTTCGCTCGTCGCCTTGCGGAACGTGATGTTCGAGTAAGGCGACTGGCCTTCTTTGGTGTAGCGGCGCGTAATACGCATCTTCATCGTCCCCTAAATTCAGACGCGGAACCCGTCTTCCCGCGTTTTTATGTTCAGGCCCGATCTCTGCCGGACCTCACTGTGTTGGGACCAACCCGCCTCTGAAGGGCGGGTTCGAGCCCGGATTTTAGCCCCCAAACCGGCGACAGGAAGAGCGTTCGCTGGGCAGGCAATTTGCCCGGCGCCCTCGTCTCAGACCTCGTTTGGGAACGCCCGGAACAGCCGCATTACATCCCGTCCGGACGAAACATGACGCTACGGTGACTCGACCTTACGCGTCAAGTAATAGTACGCCACCCACTAATAAACACTAAAACTGGTAGGTCAGGGTTGAATAGCGGGGATAGCTGCTTGCCCCGGTGTGCCGATCCTGATCAGCCCATACGGCGCCGATTCCCTGGGCGCGTAAAGAGTTGACGGCGGCACCTTAGGCCACGGGGAAATGGATTCGGGAGCGTGTTTGCGGGGCTTTGCCCGTTATCCCCGAAATCCGGCGCGGAAATATTTTTATGGCACAGCCGCCCGACAGCGAGATGACGGGGGAAGACGCGGGTCTTTCAAAAAATCCCGCCAGCCGATTTCTAGACTTCGCGGTGCCCTTGCCGCAAAATGCGGATCACGGGTGTGATTTGGTTGCGTTGAGTGAGGGGACTAACGATGCGGGCTGGTCTCGTCGGCATATTCTTCTTCGCGGCCGTGCTTGCATTGGGGCATTACTTCGCCGCCCCGATGTTTTGCCGCGGTGCGCTTTCTTTACCGACTCTCGATCCGGTGCAGCTCTGCACCGACGGAGCGTTGAACCGTCAGGGTTCGATGCTGCTCTATTTCTTCGCGGTCGCCGCCGCGATGTTCTTCGGCATTCTCGCGGCGCTGATTCCGGGCCGCCGGAGACCGGAGAATAAGGGGCCGGAAAAACCGGAAACCTTTGAAGAGATCATCGCCGCACAGGAAAAGACCGCCGCGCCCGCTGCCGTGACGGTGGCGGTACCGGCAGTCGCGACGGCGGCGGCAGTCGCGCTCTCGACCGAATCCCTGGCGGCGAGCGTGCCTTCGGCGGTGGTGGCGGAAGCCAAGGCCGACGAGCCGCAACCGAAACCGATCGATCCGGAGAACGCCGAATCCAAAGCCGAGGCGGCGGTGACCGACGCCGTGCTGACGGCGGCGAGCGGCGAGAGCGATCAGGCCGCGAAGAGTGCCTCGGAAACCGATTCCAAATCCGAAGCGGAATCGAAGGAAGAGAAAGCCCCGGACGAGAAGGCAGAGGAAAAGCCGGCCCCCGCAGAGGTCCCGGAATCCACCGCGACCGCGGAGGCAAAAACGCAGCCAGAGAAAGAAGCCACTGCGGCCGAGGAGCAGGAGCCCGAAGCCCAGGCGGCCTCGCTCGACGATGTGCGCGCGGCCTTCGAGAGTTTCGACCGCGATATCGCGGCTTTGGTCGAGCCCATGGCGAAGGTGGAGAACAAGCCGGAACCGGTAGTCGCCGCGCCGCCAGCCGCTCCCGAAGCGGTTGTCCCGCCGGCTGCGCCCAAAGCCGAACCGGAGGCTCCAGCGGAGTTCGAGCCGGAAACGCTTGCCGCGGCCGAGGCCATCAGCGCCGGGCTTTCTTCGAACCAGAGCGGCGTGCGCAAGCCTTTCGAAGGGACAGTCGAGGAACTGGTCGAGCGTTTTCGCCAGCTACGGATGGCGGACGGCACCAATTCGGTGGCGCAGGCGCAGAAGCTCCTCGACGAAAGCACGCTTGGCGCGCTCGCGAAGGGAATCGATCCGAAGCAACATCTGTCGGACGTCGCCCATCAGGTGCTGGCCGAAGATCCCGACCTGAAATCGAGCGTGGTGCGGGGCGTCGTCGTTCACATCGCCTCGCGCCTGAAGGAGCTTGGCGTGGCGCAGCGGACCCCGGCCTAGGCCGGGGACGGCCCGAATTGCCGCGTTTGCGGGGTTCTTGCCGCGTGCTAGACGAGCGCCATGAAAAACTTCCTGCTCGGCATCTTCACCTGGTGGAATTCTGCGACCTGGGGCACGTATTTCTGGACGTGGCTCTATGGCGAGCATGTCGGCACCGATGCCGAGGGCAACCGCTATTACCGCACGCGCGGCGGCAAGGTGGAGAAGGACTTCCAGTTCGAGCGGCGCTGGGTGATCTATAACGGGCTTGCCGAGCCTTCGCGCGTCGGCCCCGACTGGCATGGCTGGCTGCATCACACCGTCGACGTGCCTCCGACCGAAGACAACTACAAGCCGCGCGAGTGGCAGAAGCCGCATCGCCCGAACTACACCGGCACGCCGAGCGCCTGGCGTCCGCGCGGCTCGACGCTCGCTTCCGGCAAGCGCCCCCACGCGACCGGCGACTACAAGGCTTGGTCTCCGAACGAGTAATCCGCTTCCATTTTATTGTATCAAGTCGGGTAAACCCGACTTGATCCGGCGACTACAAGGCCTGGTCTCCGAACGACTGACTTCTCCCTTTGTCATTCCGGACGCGCGTTAGCGCGATCCGGAATCCAGTAACTACCTGCATTTGACTGGCTTCCGGGTTCGCTCGCTTTCGCTCGCGCCCCGGAATGACAGTTAGAGCACCACGATACCCGAATGCTTCGCCTTGTCGTCCGGCTCGACATGGATCGAGATCATGGCGTCGTTGCATTCGGCCTTGATCGCGCGCTCCAGCCGGTCGCAGATATCGTGCGCTTCGGTCACCGACATCGCGCCTTTCACGACGAGATGAAATTCGACGAAGGTCATCGGTCCTGCCTGCCGCGTGCGCAGGTCGTGCGCCTCGATCGCGCCATCGGCGTTGGCGGCAATCGCCGCGCGAATGCGTGTCAACGTTTCTTCGGGCAGCGCCTCGTCGAGCAGGCCGCCCGCTGACTCTTTCATCAGCTTCCAGCCCGCCCAGAGAATGTTGAGCGCAACGAAAGCTGCGAGTAGCGGATCGAGGAAGGTGATGCCGGTATAGGCGGACAAGGCAACGCCCGCGAACACGCCAACCGACGATGCCACGTCCGTCATCAAATGCTTGCCGTCGGCGATGAGCGCCGCGGACTTGTGCGAGCGGCCCTGCCGGATCAGCACCGACGCCCAGAGGAAGTTGATCGCGGTCGCGACACCGTTGATGGCAAGGCCAAGCCAGGGTGCCTCGATGAGGCGAGGCGACTGATACGCGGCCCATGCCTCGCGCAGGATCGCGACCGCCGCGATCACGATCAGCACGCCTTCGATGACGGCCGAGACATACTCGGCCTTGTGATGGCCGTAGGGATGATCCTTGTCCGCGGGTTGCGCGGCGAAACGCACGGCGATGAGCGCCACGATCGCCGTCACCACGTTGACGATGCTTTCGATGGCATCCGAGAGCAGCGCGACGCTGCCGGTCACGTGATAGGCGAGATACTTCAACGCCAGCACGGCGACGCCGACAGCGATGCTTATGGCAGCAAGGATTTCGATGCGTCTCATGGAAAAGCCCGCCCGGCGATCCGCCGCTCTCTAGGCGGAACCCCTGAAGGAGGCAAGTCACTGATATTGAAATGCAAATCAGTTGCAGAAGCGGCTTTGCGCAGGAAAGAGCATCATGACGCTTGACGACTGAATGATATATTGTATCAGTAGCGATACAATATATCGAACTGGGGGCGGGCGTGAAATACTGGCTGGTCGGTGCGGCAATCTTTTCGGCAGGCGTTGTGGCTGGAGGCGAGGCGGCGGCGCGAACCGAACCGTTCGGACAGGAGACCGTGGAGATGCGCACGCCGCGTTACGCGCGGCCGAAGGCGCAGACGCGTCCGCATCGTCATGCTCATGATCACGCGCATAACCACGCGCACACCCATACACATCGCGGGCATCATCACCACAATGACGGCCGGGTGCACGATCACCAGCACCGTCACCCGGAGAACCCGCATTTCGGTCACGAGCACGGCCTTGAGACCGAACATCTGTTCGGCTTCCTTTCCGGCTCCGACGTGCATCATCGCGGAGCGAAGATCGGCATGATCGAGATCATCGGCCGCTTCGACAAGCGCGACGGCCGCTATCAGGCGCTCGGCAAGAAGTTCGAATTCGCCTACGGCGTGACCGATACTTTCAATGCTGCGATCAGCCTTTCGGCGGTGCGTCACAAGATCGAGGGCGTCACCGGATTTGACGACGTGAACAATTCGCTCGCCTTCAACGGCATCGGCGGCGAATTCCGCTGGAACTGGGTGTCGCGCACCACGAGCCCGGTCGGCGTCACGCTCCATTTCGAACCCGTGGTGCAGCGTCACGACGAACTCACCGGCTTGCGCGGCCGCAAATACGGCGCGGAAAACAAGCTGATCTTCGACACCGAGCTTGCCAAGGACCGCTGGTTCGCAGCCTTCAACGTGCTCTATGAGGTCGAGCGCGTGCTGGAGCAGGGCGAAACGGAATGGGAAAAAGGCTCGAAGCTCGGCTTCGCGCTTGCGACCACCTTCCGCGTGACGGAGAACGTCTATCTCGGCTTCAACGCGCAATATATGCGCGCTTACGAAGGACTGACGTTCCGCACCTTCGCGGGCGAGGCGGTTTATCTCGGGCCTACGCTCTATGCGAAGATCGGCGATCGCAGCTTCCTGTCGGTTGCGTGGAACAGGCAGGTATGGGGCGCGGAAGTGGGAAATACCGCGCGTCTCGATGTTGCCAACTTCGAGCGCGATCTCTTCCGCCTGAAAGCGGGCATTCACTTTTGAGGGAAGCCCCTCGAGGAAATCCCGGAAGGAAATCAAATGCGTAAATTTGTCTTCGCCACCCTTGCCGCCATGACGCTGCTCTTCGCGCAGGGCGCGGGCGCGCAGGAAAAAGTGAAGGTGCTGGCGAGCTTCTCGATCCTCGGCGATCTCGTGCGCGAGGTCGGCGGCGAGCGCGTTGAGGTTTCCACGCTGGTCGGGCCAAACACCGACATGCACGACTTCCAGCCGACGCCCGCGCACGCGAAAGCAGTCGCGGCGGCGCGGCTTGTCGTCATCAACGGTCTTGGCTTCGAGGGCTGGGCCGATCGCCTCGTGAAAAGCGCGAATTACAAGGGCGCGCGGCTGGTCGCGAGCAAAGGCGTGAAAGCGCTGACCGCCGAAACCGATGGCCATGGTCACAACCACAAGCACAAACACAGCGACCGCTACGATCCCCATGCCTGGCAGGAAGTCGCCAACGTGAAGATCTATGTCGCGAACATCCGTGACGCGCTAATCGGCGTCGATGCCGCGGGCAAGGAGATCTATACGGCGAATGCCGCGGCGTATCTCGCGAAGCTCGATGCGCTGGAAGCCGAGATAAAGCAGCTTTTCGCCGGACTGAGCGACAAGGAACGTCGCGCGATCACGTCGCACGATGCCTTCCATTATTTCGGCGACGCTTACGGCATCGAGTTTCTCGCCGCACAGGCGGCTGGCGGCAATACGCAGCCGAGCGCGCGCGACGTGGCGCGGCTCATCCAGCAGATCCGGAAAGACGGCGTGAAGGCGGTCTTCGTCGAGAATATCTCGAACCCGCGCGTCATCGAGCAGATCGCGCGCGAGACCGGGGCGAAGATCGGCGGCACGCTTTATTCGGATGCGCTTTCCGCCGCGAACGGCCCGGCGCCAACCTATCTCGATATGATGCGCCACAACGCGAAGACCATCGCCGCGGCGTTGCGGTAAGCTACCTGCCGTTACGGCGGCAAGTAGTTTGCGCTCGTAGCTGCTTCATTGCATCGCGAAATGAAATCGCGCGGCGCGCGTACGCTTGCCCGCCCGCATGGTCCTGCATAGGCTTGCCGTTACAAGAATACGTCCGCGGCTCGGGTTTGAGACCGCGCGTCAAAATCAAAACGACAAGCGAGGAAATCCCATGCGCCAATCGCGCGCGACGCTGGCCATCGCGGCCACCACGATCTTTAGTTTCGGTATCGCAACGCAGTCTTTCGCACAGGCGACGCTGCCGAAGTTTCCGAGTGCGGAGGAGAGCGATCCGGCGAAGCTCGGCTGGATGGTGGGTTCGCCGCCGCCGGCCGATCGCATCATCCGCTTCAACGACGGCAGCATGTATCGCTTTCCCCAACTGCGCTGGTCGTTCTCCAACGTGCGCCAGATGATGCCGACCACCAATGTCTGGCGCGGCAGCGGCAATGTATCCGCGCTACCGCGCGCGGAGCGCGACGACATCGATGCGGTGGCCTTCACGCCGCTCGGCCGAAGCGAAACCATGACGTGGAAGGATGCGCTCGGCGCGAACTACACTGATGGCATCGTGGTGCTGCACAAGGGCCGCATCGTTTACGAGCGCTATCTCGGCGCGCTGAGGCCCGAAGGCCAGCACATCGCCATGTCGGTGACGAAGTCCTTCTTCGGCATCATCGGCGCGATCCTTGTCGCGGAAGGCAAGCTCAGCGAAAGCGCGACCGCGGCAACCTATGTCCCCGAACTGAAGGACACCGCCTTCGCCGACGCCACGATCCGGCAACTGCTCGATATGACGACGGGCGTGCGTTACTCCGAGAACTATGCCGATCCGAAAGCCGAGATTTACGAGCATATCCGCGCCGGCAACATGATCCCGCGCCCGCCGGGATATGCCGGTGCGAACACGTTCTACGAGTTTCTCGTAACGCTGAAGAAGGAAGGCGAACACGGGCAGGGCTTTGCTTACAAGACTGTGAATACCGATGCGCTCGGCTGGATCATCCGCCGCGTCACCGGAAAGTCGGTAAGCGAAAATCTCTCCGAGCGGATCTGGAGCAAGCTCGGCGCGGAGCAGGATGCCTATTTCACGGTCGATCTCGTGGGTAACGAGTTCGCGGGCGGCGGCCTGAATGCGGCGCTGCGCGATCTCGCGCGCTTTGGCGAGATGATCCGCAACGACGGCAGCTTCAATGGACAGCAGATCATCGCCAAAGCCGTCATCGACGACATCCGCAAAGGCGCAAGCAAGGACGACTTCGCCAAGGCGAATTACAAGCTCCTGCCGGGCTGGAGCTACCGCAACATGTGGTGGGTTACGCACAACGAGCACGGCGCCTTCATGGCGCGCGGCGTGCACGGGCAGGCGATCTATATCGATCCCAAGGCGGAGATGGTGATCGCACGCTTCGGTTCGCATCCGCTGGCGTCGAACGCCTTCAACGATCCGACGTCATTGCCTGCCTACCACGCGCTGGCGAAGCACCTGATCGCGAACCCGCGCTAAGCTCACGCGGCGCGTTGTGCTGAAATAATCTTCAGTGCGCGCGCCGCGAAGAGCCCGCTGCAAAAGCCGAGGATCGCGGCGACCACGCCCGCGAACAGGCTGGTCGCAACGAGGGCAGGGTTCACCGCGCGGGTGAAGCCGATGACGAAGCGCGCGAGAAAGATCGTCATCATCAGGAGAAGCGGAACGGCGCTGCCGGGGATCTCGAATTTTCCAAGGCGCTCGTCGTAGCGCACGCCAGCGGGTGCCTGAAACACGAGCATGTTGGACGCAAACGCCGCTGCAATGCCCGCAAGCCATGCGATGAGCGGAAGCGGTGTCATCCCGAACACCGAGGCCACGGTCGAGAACGAAAGCGGGATCATGATGAGGGGAAGCAGGAATACGAGAAAGCGCGAGACGGTCCGCTTCCGCGTTTGCATCAGGCCGAGCACGAGCAGCAGAACGAACACGCCCCAGACCCAATAAGGCGTGTTGTGTAAAATTCCCATCAACATAAAAAAACTCCCCGCCGGTTGGCGGGGAGTGCGTTAGCGCTGGGCGCTTCTTAGCGCAACTGGGTCGGCGGCGGCAGCGGCGGCGCGGATTGCTGCGGCTGCTGTTGCGGATATTGCTGCTGGTATTGCGGCTGTTGCTGATATTGCTGCTGAGGCTGAATCTGCTGCGGCTGCTGGGTCTGCACCGGAATGTTCTGCTGGTTGCCGATGACGACAACCTTGGTGCCGACGGGCGTGCGCAGGTAGAGATCGGCGATCTCTTCGTTCAGCAAGCGGATGCAACCGGACGATACGTTGGTACCGATCGTCCACGGCTCGGCGGTGCCGTGAATGCGGTAGAGCGTGTCCTTGTTGCCTTCGTAGAGATAGAGCGCGCGCGCACCAAGCGGGTTCTCGTAGCCGCCTTCCATGCGCTCCGGCAGTTCGGGCTGGCGCAGGCGCATTTCCTTCGGCGGTACCCAGGCCGGCCATTCGGCAACGCGGCCGACATAGGCATTGCCGCTCCAGCCGAAACCTTCACGGCCGACACCGACGCCGTAGCGGATCGCCTGTCCGCCTTCGCGCAGGAGATAAAGGAAGTAGTTCTTGGCATCGACCACGAGCGTGCCGGGCTGCTCGGAGTGGCGGAAGGACACGAGCTGGCGGCGGAATTCCGGGTTCAGCAGTTCCTGCCGCACCTTGCGGATCGGAAAGCGGTTATCGGGGATCGCGTCGGGCAGATACCATTGCTCGATCGCAGCCTTGTCGTTCGGCCCCTGCGGAACCGGCGCCTGCTGCGGTCCCTGATTCGGACCTTGCTGCGGATTGCCGCGCGGATCGACGTTCGCCGGCGGCCGGTCGGTCGGATAGCGCTCCTCCGAACGGAACGGCGGCGGCAAGGTGGGGAAGTTTTGCGCCATTGCGGTGCCGGTACCGGCGGCAAACGCCGCCGCGCTTGCGAGGAAGTGCCGGCGCGAGATCGAATTCTTCATCAAACTAGTGGGTCCCGATTGCGGAGCACGCAGTCAACGGCGATCCGGCGAACCGGGTTCCGCTACGTCCTGTTTGCGTTATTTACGCCATTTTTTCCAGTTCTGCGGGGACGACACGGCAACAAAATGGCGGCGCGAAAGCGTGCCTGCACAGACCCGGTTCCCGTGTGACTGCCTCGGCGCTCCGACGCGGGATGCGCATCGAACGCGTTTAGTTCGCTGCGTCCTAGCTTTTGCCCTTGGAGCGCACGCAGGCGGCGTATTTGGCCGCGAAGTCCTTTCGTTGCGCCTCGCTCGCGGTCGAGCCGTATTTTCCGAGGTTATGCTTGTTGTAGCAGATCCGCTTGATCTCATCGGCAGTCTGCGCCTGCGCGGGTGCAAGCAACTGCATTGTGCCGAGTGCGGCGATCGTAGCCCCGGCCATGACAAGACGTTTCATGTTCAACCCTCGAGAACCCCGGCACGAAAGCCGGATTTGCCTAGGCTGACACGGCCCTTTCGCCGCCTCAATCCCCGTGTTAACGACCGGCTTCGTTCATATTTGCTTGGATTCTTCGACAGGCGGCGGCAGTTTTTCCTGAATGGTACGTAATTCACACCGTTTGATCGCTGCCGGCATCCTCACCGCGACCCTCGCGGCCGGTTCGGCGTTCGCGCAGTTTCAGCCGCCGCGCCCGCCCGCCGACGTACAGCAGGCGCCACTGCCTCCGCCGCCGCAGCAAGCGCCGCTTCCGCCTCCGCAGCCTCAGCCGCCGGCCGAGCGAAAGGCCCCGCCGAAGGCGAAGCAGAAGCAGCAGCCGCAGAAGGATGGCCAGACCCAGCCGCCGGCAAACACGACTCCCGAAACCATGACGCAGCCGCCGGAAGACGCGCGCATCGCCAACCCGACCGCGACCTTCTCAGGCCTCGACAAGATTTCAGGCCGCATCATTCAGTTCGATGTTGCGCTGAACGAGACCGTGCAGTTCGGCGCGCTGCAGGTGACGCCGCGCGCCTGTTACACGCGGCCGCCGACCGAGACGCAGAACACCACCGCCTTTGTGGAAGTGGACGAGATCACGTTGAAAGCGGAAATCCGCCGCATCTTCTCGGGATGGATGTTTGCGAGTTCGCCCGGCCTGAATGCGGTCGAGCACCCGATCTACGATGTGTGGCTGATCGACTGCAAAACCACGCCGCCATCGGTCACGCCGTCCGAAGGCCAGCAGTAGAACTGCGCGTTCGACGCGACCGCGTTCGCAAGCATCTCCTGATATTCGGCGCGGGAAACTTCCACCGCACCCAGGCTTTCGAGATGGTCGGTGATGAACTGTGCGTCGAGCAGCTTGAACCCGCCCATTTTCAGCCGCGCGACCAGATGCACGAGCGCAACCTTCGAGGCGTCGCGCTCGAAGTGAAACATGCTTTCGCCGAAGAACGCCGCACCGATCTTCACGCCGTATAATCCGCCGACCAGCCGTCCATCGCGCCAGGCTTCGACCGTATGGCATTGCCTGCGGTCGAACAAAGCGCGGTAGAGCCGCCGGATGCGCTTGTTGATCCAGGTGGAGTCGCGGCCGGCAGCGGGCGCGGCACAGGCATCGATCACCGCGTCGAAGTCGCGGTCCACGTGCACTTCGAACTTGTTCGAGCGGATCGTGCGCGCGAGCCTGCGCGAGACGCGGATGCCGTCGAGCGGGATGATGCCGCGCTGCTCGGGCTCGACCCAGAACAGCGAAGGATCGTCGGCGCTTTCGGCCATCGGAAAGATGCCGACCGAGTAAGCCTTGATCAGCACATCCGGCGTGATTTCAACGCGCTGTTCGTCGTGACGGGACATGCCTGCTAGTCTAGCGCGGAGCGGGGGGCGGAGCGAGCGCAATGACGGATACGGTGATAGCGCTTGGATGCATAGTCGGCGTTGCTGCGCTGCTATATGGCGTCTGGGCGGCGTGGCGGCGCGGGCAGGTCATGATGCTTGCCGGTATCAACGCTTTGGTCGCGATGGCCGCCTTCATGGCCGCGTCGCGGCATCTCGCGGCGGCAATCCGTTACAACGAAACGCCCATGCTGCTCTATTTCGCCTTGCAGGCGGCCATCGTGATCGCTTTCGCGGCGTTGACGCTCCATATCCAAGTGCCGCGCTTCGTGATCGTCGCGCTTGCCGTGGTCAACATCCTGCTGATGGCAGGTCTCGCGTTCCTGCTTCTGGCCTTCCGGTTTACCCGGTTTATCTAGGTCTTCTCCGCCAGAAAACGCTCCAGCCAGTGAATGTCGTAGTCGCCGTTCTGAATATCGGCGTTACGCACCAGCGTGCGGAATAGCGGCAGCGTGGTTTTCACGCCATCGACCACGAACTCGTCGAGCGCGCGCTTGAGCCGCATCATGCATTCGTTGCGCGACTTGCCGTGCACGATCAGCTTGCCGATCAGCGAGTCATAGGTCGGCGGAATGCGGTAGCCGCCATAGACCGCCGAGTCGACGCGCACGCCGAGGCCGCCCGGAGCGAAGTAATATTTGATGGTGCCGGGCGAGGGCGTAAACGTCAGCGGGTCTTCGGCATTCACGCGGCATTCGATGGCGTGGCCGTCGAACTGCACGTCTTCCTGCTTGAGCGAGAGCGACGCGCCGGACGCGATGCGGATCTGCTCGCTCACGAGATCGACGCCCGTGATCATTTCGGTCACCGGATGTTCGACCTGAATGCGCGTGTTCATCTCGATAAAGAAGAACTCACCGTTTTCGTAGAGGAATTCGATGGTGCCTGCACCGGAGTATTTCAATTCGCTCATCGCCTTGGCGCAGACTTCGCCGATCTGCATGCGCATTTCGCGGTTGAGCGCCGGCGAGGGCGATTCTTCGAAGACTTTTTGGTGCCGCCGCTGCAGCGAGCAGTCGCGCTCGCCGAGATGGATCGCGTTGCCTTTGCCGTCGCCGAAGATCTGGATTTCGATATGCCGCGGCTTTTCGAGATAGCGCTCGAGATAGACCGCGTCGTCGCCGAAGGCGGCTTTCGCCTCAGAACGCGCGGAGGAAAGCGCTTCGGCAAGCGAGTCCGCATCGCGCGCGACCTTCATGCCGCGTCCGCCACCGCCGGCCGCCGCTTTCACGAGCAGCGGAAAGCCGATTTCCTTGCCGACGCGCATGGCTTCTTCGTCGGACGTCACACCGCCTTCGGAGCCCGGCACCACCGGAATGCCGAGACGCTTTGCGGTGCGCTTGGCCTCGATCTTGTCGCCCATCAGGCGGATGTGCTCGGCCTTGGGGCCGATGAAGCCGATGCCGTGCTCTTCCAGGATTTCCGCGAAGCGCGCGTTCTCGGAGAGAAAGCCGTAGCCGGGATGCACCGCATCCGCGCCGGTGATCTCGCAGGCGGCCAACAGCGACGGAATGTTGAGATAACTCTCGCGCGCAGGCGGCGGGCCGATGCAGACGCTCTCGTCCGCGAGCTTCACATGCATCGCCTCGGAGTCGGCGGTGGAATGCACGGCGACGGTGGCAATGCCGAGCTCCTTGCACGCGCGCAGCACGCGCAGCGCGATCTCGCCTCGGTTTGCGATCAGGACCTTGTCGAACATCTTCGCGCTTTGCCTATTCCACCACGACCAGCGGCTGGCCGAACTCGATCGGCTGGCCGTCATCGACCAGCACATGCGTGACCTTGCCGGCCTTGGTCGAGGGAATGGCGTTCATGGTCTTCATGGCTTCGACGATCAGGAGCGTCTGGCCGACCTTCACCGTGTCGCCGACATCGACGAAGGGACGCGCGCCGGGCTCCGGTGCGCGATAGGCGGTGCCGACCATCGGCGAGGTAACCGCACCCGGATGGTTCGCGAAGTTCACCTCGCTGGCTTCCGCGACCGGAACCGCGCGCGTGGCGGCGGAAGCGGGAGCCGCGGCAGGGGCAGCGGCTGCTGCCGCGATCGCGCCGCGCGAGACGCGCACGCGCTGCGAGCCCGACTGCACTTCGATTTCGGTGAGGCCGGTTTCGTTGAGCATGTCCGCAAGACTGCGGATCAGCGCGGGATCGACCTCGATTTTTTTGCCAAACATTTCTTTTTCCGTGTTTTCGCTGTTCGCGCCCTCAGGCGGTCAGCGTGCTTGCCAGTCCGTCGATTGCGAGTTCGTAGCCTTTGGCCCCGAACCCGCAGAGTACGCCGCGCGCAGCAGGAGAGACGTAAGAGTGATGCCGAAACTCTTCGCGCGCGAAAATATTCGAAAGATGCACTTCGACGACCGGAATGCCGATCGCCCGGATCGCGTCCAGGAGTGCTACCGAAGTGTGGGTATAGGCGCCGGGATTGATGACGACGCCCACCGCCTTTTGCCGTGCCTCATGAAGCCAGTCCACGAGTTCGCCTTCGTGATTGGTCTGGCGGAAGTCGATGCTGTGGCCGTGCAGCTTCGCCGCCGCGGCGCAGCGCGCTTCGATGTCTGCGAGCGTGAGCGAGCCATAGACGGCCGTCTCGCGGCTGCCGAGCAGGTTCAGGTTCGGCCCGTTCAGGACATAGACGGTCGCCATCGGTCTCTCTCGGCCAGCGGGAATAGGAAGGTCCAAGCCGACGCGACGGAAGGGCCGCGCGGCGGCTTTTTATAGTGAGGCCGCGCGGCGAGGGAAAGGCTAATTCAAGCCGTTGATTTTGTTCAGCAAACCAGCTTGCCGCACTTGCGGACGGCGGCAATGGCGACCGCCATGCGGTCATGCGGGAGGGCGCCGGGAATCAGCTGGTCGCCCAGCACGTAGCTCGGGGTGCCCCCGATCTGGAGCGACTTGGCGAGCTGTTCGCTCTCGGCGAGCGTCGCATCGACTTCCGGATTGCTGATGTCCTTCTTGATGCGCTCGACGTCGAGGCCTGCCGCCTGTGCAGCCGCAAGCGCGCGCGCCATATTGGCTTCGCCGCGGCCGCTGAGCAGCGCGCGATGGAAGTCCCAATACTTGGCCGGGTTCTGCATGCGCACGGCGACTGCCACGCGCGCGGCTTCGACCGAGCCGGGCGAGAGGATCGGCAATTCCTTCAGCACGACTTTCAGGTTCGGGTCGTTCTTGATGAGAGCGGAGACGTCTTCGAGCGCGCGCTTGCAGTAGCCGCAGTTGTAATCGAAGAACTCGACCAGCGTGACGTTGCCCTTGGGATTGCCGATCACGACACCGCGCGGCGACTCAAAGAGAAGCTTGCTGTTGGCCGAGATCGCCTGGGTGCGGGCGGAGTTTTCGGCCTGCTCCTGTTTCTTGCGAAGCTCGAGGATCGCCTGCTCGATGATCTCCGGATTCTTCAGAATGTATTCGCGGACGATTTTCTCGATGTCTTCCTTGCTCTGCTGCGCCTGTACGGCGCCGGCACCGAAGGAGAGCACGGCTGCGGCAAGCGCAATCGCGGGCAGGCGGCGAAGGAGGGAAGCGGTGGCCATGGATTTAGTCTCCGGTGCTTGCGCGCGAGGGCGCTATTTAACTTTGGGGGGCTCGAACTTGATGAGGTCGTCGGCGCGCAGCCAGCCCGGTGTTCCCACCTTGAAGCTGCGTTGCGCGCGGGTCGCGAGGGTCTTTGCGGCTTTGAAGTCGGCATCGTTGAAGGCGGCGTAGGCCGCCGAGAGATCTGCATTGCCCCGGTCGCCCGTGCGCGCATAGGCAATCGCAATCTGGCGATGTCCGAAGGAAGCGTTGGGCTCGCGCTGAAGCGCGAAGCGCAATTCCTTGATCGCTTCCTGCGCGTCTTCGTTGCCGCCACCCTGTACCAGCGCCTGTCCAAGCATCATGCGGATCAGCGCATTGCCCTTCGAGAGATCGACGGCGCGGCGCAGCGACGGAATGGCTTCCTTCGCGCGCCCGGACTCAAGCAGGATTTGTCCGCGCAACTCGTGGAAATAGGGATTGTTCGGCTGCTGCTGGATCAGGCTATCCACCTGCTGCACGGCTGCGCGCACGTTGCCCCAGCGGTAGAGCGACATCGCGCGGGCATAGCGCGCGGGCATTGAATTGTTCGATTGCGGATAGAGCCGCAATACCGTGTCGGGCTTCTCGAAATAGCCGGCGATCTTCGCGCGCATCATGTCGTGGCGATGCTGCAGCTCGGCGGTGTCTTTCGTGTTGTAGTGCGGGCTCGCCTGCGCGAGCGATTCCAGGAGCGCGATGCGGTTCTGCGCGGTCGGATGCGACAGCAGATAGGGATCGACCTGCTGCGAGATGAAAAGCTGGTCCTGCTTGAAGCGCGCGAAGGTTTCGATCATCCCGCGCGCGGACTGGCCGGTGGCATTGAGATAGTTCACCGCCGCGCGGTCGGCCGCTTCTTCCTGACTGCGCTGGTACGAGAGCAGGGTCCGGCGGATGACTTCCTGCGGGCCCATGATGATGCCGGGAGCCGCCTGACCGATGTTATTGCCCTGGCCGGCCGCGGCACTCGCGCCGATCGCGGCGGCACCGAGCAGGAGTGCCACGAGTGCCGCTGTTTGCGCTGACGCAAGCTGTTCGCGGATGCGCGCGAGGTGGCCGCCGGCGATATGCCCGGTTTCGTGCGCCAGCACGCCAATGATCTGGTTCGGCGTCGTCGATTGGTAGAGCGCGCCGTAGTTAACGAAGATACGGCGTCCGTCGGCGACGAAAGCGTTGAACTCGCGGCTGTTGATGATGACGACTTCGATATTCTGGCGCGACAGACCGGCTGCCTTGAGAATCGGCCGCGAATAATCGCGCAGCAGTTCTTCGGACTCGGCATCGCGCAGCACCGGCAGTTTGCCTTGCTGCGCGAAAGCCTGACCGGCATGACCGCACAGGATCGCGGCGGCGGTCGCCATCGCAACTGCGCCGCGCGCAAGCGGAGAGCGCCGGGATGCTGGCAGCGACCGGGTCGGCCTGCTAGCTGTTACTGGTTCGTGCATCGGAAAGATCAAGCATTCCAATCGGGAAGCCGGAACAGGCAATAGGGTCGCGGAACCGGCGGGTCAACGCCCACGGAACGCACCGAATACGGCGATAGCGGGGCATCATGCATTCAAAAGGCGGAAGCGGGCAGCGGCAGGCGAAAGCGCGGGCGATTCTCGCGCCATCCGCGCGCAGCGACGTGCCGCCCTTCATGGTCATGGACGTGATGGAGCACGCCGCGCGGATCGAAGCCGCGGGGGGCCGGGTGATTCACATGGAGGTCGGGCAGCCTGCTGCAAATGCGCCTGCGACCGCCATTGCAGCGGCGAAAGCGGCGCTCGATCACGGCCGGGTCGGCTACACCACCGCGCTCGGCCTGCCGCCGTTGCGCAACCGCATCGCGCGCTATTATCGCGAGCAACATGCGCTGGAAGTCGATCCGAACCGGATCGTGGTGACGACCGGCTCGTCTGGCGGTTTCATTCTGGCCTTCCTCTCGCTGTTCGAGCCCGGCGACCGCGTCGCCATGGCGGCTCCCGGCTATCCGCCGTACCGGAACATCCTGCGTGCGCTCGGCTGCGAGCCGGTGGAGATCGAGATTTCGGCGGCCGACCGCTGGGCGATCACCAAAGAGGCGCTTCTCGCCGAACATGCGAAAGCGCCACTCGCCGGCGTGATCGTGGCGTCTCCCGCCAATCCGACCGGCACCATGATTCCGCCGGAGCAGTTGCAGGACCTGATCCACGCCTGCGAAGGCGCGGGCATCCGCTTCATCTCGGACGAGATTTATCACGGGCTCGATTATGCGTTCTTCGGCGAGACCGCGGCGAAGTTTTCCAATGACGTCTTCGTCATCAACTCCTTCTCGAAATATTTCTGCATGACCGGCTGGCGCGTCGGCTGGATGGTGGTGCCGGAAGCGTTCGTGCGTTCGGTGGAACGGCTGCAGCAGAACCTTGCGATCTCGGTGCCGACGCTTTCGCAGATCGCAGCCGAAGCCGCCTTCGAGGGGCGCACCGAAATGGACGCGATCAAGCGCGGCTATCAGGAGAACCGGCGCATTCTGATCGAAGGATTGCCGAAGGCCGGGCTCGACGATTTTCTGCCCGCCGACGGCGCGTTCTATCTTTATGCGAATGTCGCGCGCTTCACGAGCGACTCGCTTCATTTCGCGAAGCAGATGCTGGACGAGGCCGGCGTCGCCGCGACTTCCGGCGTCGATTTCGACACCGCGCGTGGCAACCACTACTTGCGCTTCTGCTACGCCGGCTCCGCTGAAGAGATGCGCGAAGCGGTGGAGCGGATCGGGAATTGGTTGAAGCGATAAGCTCGAAACAAAAACGCCGCGCAATTCGCGCGGCGCTTTCGTTTCAGTGACGAGGCGCTTACCAGCCGTAAGGGCGATAGCGCCACGGACGATAGGGCCGGGGTCCATAGTAACCGGGACCGTAATAGCCTGGACCGTAGCTCGGACCATAATAGGGGCGCGGTCCGTAATAGACCGGCGGCGGAGGCGGTGCCGGGCGATAGACAGGCGCCGGACCATAGCCATCGAGATAAGCCTGGCTCGAGAAGCCGCGCAGGTTGCCCCACGCAACTTCGCACCATCCGGTATAGCAGCGTCCGACCTGCGCGGTGGAACCACCAGGGATGACGCCGATCGAGGGATTCTGCGTGCCGGGGCCGGTACGCACGTTGAGGTCGGCGGTGACGAGCACCGGGCGCGCTTCCGCAGCAGCAGACGCGCCGAGCACCATCAGCGCTGCCGCGATTGAACTCTTCACAATGGACTTCATGTCCTCAAACTCTCTTTTGCTTCTGCCGCCAGCGCATCATACGCCGCCGGACTACGGGAACGGCAAGAGTTTCCGCAGCCTATGTGGCGGAGCAAAGGCGGTTGGATGAACGCCAGCTAAACGGAACGGGGCCTTTCCAGCTTTTTTGAAACCGAGAAAGGCCCCGTTCGTCAGGCGATTTTTTCTTGCGAGGCGTTAGCGCCGCCACCAGCCCTTTTTCGGAGCCGCACTCGGCTCCGCGGCAGGTGCGCTTTCCGGCTCCGCCGCTGCGGGGGCGAGCGGTGCGCTTTCGGTCCGCTCGTAAACCGAGCTGGTCGCGGGCGCATCTTCGAACTTCATCGCCGGAGGCGCTTCGCGCACCGTCGAGCGGCGCTTCGGCGCTTCTTCCGTCACTTCCGCAGCGGGAACAGACGCAGGCTGTTCGGTGCCGAACTGCGGCGCGGTGCCGGGATTTTCCGGCATGGGTGCGCGTTCTTCCGGCTGGGCGACAACAGGTTCCGGCTGCGGAGCGCGGGGCTCCGCCTGCGGCGTGGTGTCGATTTCCTCGTACTCGGCGGAAGGCATGAAATTGCCGTTGCCGTTTTCGTCTCCATTCCCGGCGCGTTGCTCGCCGTCGGGGAAACGGTCGCGACGATTGCGGCGTCCGCCACGGCGGCCGCGGCGGCGGCGCTTGCGTTCGTCGCCGTTCTGCTGTGCGCCATTCTCGTCGCCGTGCTGTTCGTCGTGGGCGGCTTCGCTATCCAGCATCGGCTGGGCGCTAGCGACTTCGTCGCCTTGCTGCTCTTCCGCGCCTTCAGCGTCGCTACGCTGCAAGGGTTCGCGGCTCGGCTGTTCGCGGCGCTCGCGTCCGCGTCCGCCACGGCGTCCACGCCGTCTGCGGCGGCGGCCGTTCTGATCGGCCGCGCGATCACGCTGATCGAGAGCCGCAATCCGCAGCACACCAGGATCGCCAACGAGATCATCCTGCGGCTGCTGCCGTACACC
>DAORMJ010000024.1:0-46326 GCA_035440445.1 Xanthobacteraceae bacterium | reverse complement strand
CATGGCGCGGCAAGCTCCGCAGCAGGCTTCCGCTGTGCCCGGCGACCATCGCAGGCCGCCGCGCGGATCGCGCCGCGGCGCACCGCGGCGGGCCGCGTCGAGGAAGACTTCGACACACATCGTCATTCTGATCGCGGCGCTGCTTGCATTGTTCGTCGCGGGCGCAGGCGCCGCCTATCTGATCTTCTACGGCCTGCCGAATTTCCGCGCGGCGCAGCAAACCAAGCAGACGCAGCCGCCGAAAAAACAGGAAACCCCACCGCCCGCGCAGGACGACAACAGCGCCAAAATTCGTGGCCTGATGGACAACGCCTCCAAAGCGCTCGAAGGCGGCAATCCGACCGCCGCGATCCAGTATCTGACGGAAGCCGTCGTGCTCTCGCCGAAATACGATGCGGCTTACACGCTGCGCGGTCACTCCTATCTGCAGGGCGGCGATACCGCGCGCGCCATCGAAGATTTTTCCGAGGCGATCAAACTTGGCAGCCGCGACTTCTATGCCTTCATCGGCCGCGCGGTCGCTTATCGCCGGCAGCGCGATTACCCGCGCGCGATCGCAGACTATAACGAGGCGATCAAGCTGAAGCCGGATCACGCCGGCGCATGGAACAATCGCTGCTTCGTGAATGCGATCGCCGGTAATCTCGAAATGGCAATCGCCGATTGCAACGAGTCGCTGCGGCTCTTGCCGAACGAACCCAATGCGCTCGATAGCCGCGCGCTCGCTTACCTCAAGCAAGGTCAGTGGGACGCGGCGATTGCGGACTATGACGCGGTGTTGAAGGCCGCGCCGAACACGGTCAGCGCGCTCTATGGGCGCGGCTTTGCAAAACTCAAGAAAGGCGACCGCCGCGGGCAGGCGGATATTTCCACGGCAACTGCAGCCGCGCCGAATATCGCGCAGGAATTCGAACGCTACGGCGTAAAGTAAGCCATGATACTTCGCACGCTGCCGCTCACTCTCGCAGTTTTCGGTTTCTGTTTCGCCCCGGCGCGCGCCAACGACTTCGACGCCTGCGTGAAGCAGAAGGGCGAGGCCGCGATCCATGCCTGCTCGGCGGCGATCTCTTCCGGGCAACATAAGGGCGACCGGCTCGCCGAACTGTACAACAGCCGCGGCGCGGAATGGCGTCTTCGTTTCGATTTCGCGCGCGCGATTGCGGATTACGACGAGGCACTGCTGCTTGCGCCGCATTATGTCGCTGCGCTCAACAATCGCTGCTGGGCGCTGGCTGCAATCGGCCGCGTCAAGGAAGCGCTCGATGATTGCAACGTGTCGCTGCGCGTGCGGCCGGGCTTCGACATCGCCCATCACAACCGAGGCTTCGCGCACTTTCGCGCGGGGAATTTCGGCGAGGCGCTCGCCGACCTCGAACTCACGCTGAAAGCGAATCCGAAACGGCCGCAGGCGCTTTATCTGCGCGGGCTGATCAAACTTGGAAGTGGCGACGCGAAAGGCGGCGACGCCGATATTGCAGCTGCGAAACGGCTGCGCGCCTCGGTGCAGGAAGAATTCGAGCGCATGGGCGTCACCCGATAGGGTGAAGTTTGGAATAGCTGTGGATGATTCCGGCTTGCTACGCCGAGTCCCGTCATAAAACTTTTGCTTTCGGGAGGAACCTGCTTCAGCATTACCAAGTTACCAGCGCTGGCGGCCGCGTATTTCACGGCCTGACGAGTTTGTTTTCCGGCGATTGGTTTGTGGGGGTTGCGTCATGTTTCAGGTAAACGTGTATCGCATGCGCGCGGAAGATTGCGCGCGCCGCGCACAGGATGCGCGGGATGAGTTTCACCGCAAAAATTATCAGCAGCTCGCCGAGATGTGGGCAGAGATGGCCGACAAAGCCGAACGCCGTGCGGCGAGCGAGCGGAGCGAAGCAGAACGTGCGGTGCAAACTATCCGGCTGGCGAAGGCGAGCTGATTAGGGTGCGCGGAGACTAGAATTTTCCGTGCCTGCCGGTGCCGCTGGAGAAGCGGCTGGCCCCGGCAAACGCTTCTTCTTTCAGCGCGCGCATGCCGCCTTCCATTTCTTTCTTCGTCGCTTCGTCCCAATCCGAACTCCATTGATCGATTGCCGATAGCCGGTCCGCGCGCATGCAGACCTGCGGGAAGGCGGAAAGCTGTTCCGCGATTTCGATTGCGGTCGCGAGCGCCTTGCCATCCTCGACCACGCGGTTCGCCAGTCCCATCGCCAGCGCTTCGTCGGCTTTGACCGCGCGGCCGGTGAGGATCAGGTCCATCGCCCGGCTGTGGCCGATCAGCCGGGGCAGGCGGATGGTGCCGAGATCAACCAGCGGCACGCCGAAGCGGCGGCAGAACACGCCGAAGGTCGCGGACTTTCCGGCGACCCGCAGGTCGCACCAAGAGGCCACTTCGATGCCGCCCGCAACCGCATAGCCTTCGACGGCCGCGATCACCGGCTTGGAAAGTTTCAGCCGCGTGCAGCCCATCGGCGCGAAGTCGCCCTCGGCGAGGAACGGCCGGGGCTCACCTTGCGCGAAAGCGTGCAAATCCGCGCCCGCACAGAAGTTGCCGCCCGCGCCGGTCAGCACGGCGACGTCGAGCGTGTCGTCGGCGTCGAACTGTTTGAAGGCTTTATAGATCGCTTCGGCGGTGGCGAGATCGAAAGCGTTGCGACGTTCGGGGCGATTGACGGTGATGATGGCGATTCTGTTCACGCGTTCGATCAGGATCGGGTCGGTCATGGCTTTCGTCCTCCTGCAATTCTTCTTGCCGCCGATCATGCGAGGACATGCGGAACCGCGCAACGGAGCGGCTGGCGGGAAAAGAAAAACGGGCCTAGTCTCGCGGACATGAAAAGGTTCGGCATCGTCGCTTTCGCAATCGCGCTGCTCTGTGCAGGCGCGGCCTCGGCTGCCGATCTGCCGTTGCCGCCGCCGAAGCCCATCCCGAACGCTCAGCCGCAGCGCATCTTACCCGCACCGGAGCCGAACGAGTTCGACCGGCTGGGAAGCGATTGCATCGAGGCATGGAACGGCTGCCAGCGTTTCAAGCGCGCGGACGACGGCAAGTTCGACGCGATCAACAACACCGGCATTGCCTGCCAGCCGCAGCCCTTATCCTGCAGCGCCCGGCGCTAGGTGTCATACGCCTGACATGGCCCGCGTTGCATCACGCAGCGCATGAACTCGCTGATTTGGTTTCTCGCCGGCACCAGCGCCATCGCGGCGATCATTCATCTGACGAGCATTGTGCTCACGACGTTCAAGCTGCGGGTGAAACCGGTGAAGGGGTCTTCGCACGGAACGCCGCCGGTGAGTGTCGTGCGGCCGGTTTGCGGGCTCGACGCGGACGCTGAAACCACACTGCGCTCGACGTTCCATCTCGACTATCCCGGCTACGAAGTTATTTTTTGCGTCGCTTCCCCAAACGATCCGGTCGTCCCGCTGATCCGGAAGCTGATCGCGGAATATTCCGGGGTGAGGGCGCAACTGCTGACCGGCGACGACCCCGTCAGCGAAAATCCGAAGCTGAACAATTGCGTCAAAGGCTGGCGCGCTGCCGCGCATGACTGGATCGTACTTTCGGATTCGAACGTGATCCTGCCGCCGGACTACCTGCAGCGTTTGTTCGAGGTGTGGGGCGAGGATACCGGCCTCGTCTGCGCACCGCCGGTCGGAGGCGCTCCGCAAAGCATTCCCGCCGAGTTCGAATGCGTGTTCCTCAATGAGTATCAGGCGCGCTGGCAGTATTTCGCGGACCAGATCGGCGCGGGATTCGCGCAAGGCAAGTCAATGCTCTGGCGTCGCGATCTTCTGGAAACCAATGGCGGGATCGCAGCCCTCGGCGCGGAAACCGCGGAAGACGCCGCCTCCACCAAAATCGTGCGGGAGGCTGGGCTCATGGTCCGGCTCGCCGATTCGTATTTCGTGCAGCCGCTCGGCCGGCGCAGCGTGCGCGAAGTGTGGGCGCGGCAGGTGCGCTGGGCGCGGCTCCGGCGAGTGAGCTTTCCGTTCTGTTTCGCGCTGGAGATATTCTCGGGCGGAATCTGGCCGTCGATTGTCGCAGGCGTCGCCGCGCATCTGGCCGGTTTGCCCTGGCTTCTCGGGCTTGGCTTTGCAGCGCTTTGGTATGGCGCGGAAGCCATGCTCGCGCGCGCCCTTGGCTGGCACTGGAACTGGCGCTCGCCTTTGCTCTGTGCGTTCCGCGATCTGATCCTGCCGGCGCTGTGGCTCGAGGGCTGGCGCGGCCGCAATTTCCAGTGGCGCGGCAATGCCATGGTCGCCGCCCCCAATTCCGCGGGTTGAACCCGGAACTTCGCTGCCCATATCCGGCTTATGTCTTTGGCGCACGGGCCTAAATTTGGCCTTCCGTGCCGGTTAGGACACAAGGTAACCGGATAACGCGATTTTGCGTTGCAAGGGCTGGACGCGAGCGCCGAATTAGGGCCGATTGGGGTATTACCCGGCACACAGGCTGAATCGCGGCAGGGCAGGTCAATTTAGAATGCGGTTTTTCGTACGATTCCTTGGCTTCCTGTTCGCCGCCGGCGCGATCATGTTCGTGGTCGGCGCGGTGGGTGCGACCTGGGCGGTCTGGCACTATTCGAAGGACCTGCCGGACTTCTCGCAGCTGCAGGATTACGAACCGCCGGTGATGACGCGCGTGCATGCGGCGGACGGCTCGCTGGTCGCCGAATATGCGCGCGAGCGCCGTTTGTATCTTCCCATTCAGGCGATCCCGAAGCGCGTGTTCGACGCCTTCACCGCTGCCGAAGACAAGAACTTCTGGGAGCACGGCGGCATCGACCTCTTCGGCATCGCCCGCGCGGTCGTGAACAATATCGAGCAGTGGGGCACCGGCCGCCGTCCGCAGGGGGCAAGCACCATCACGCAGCAGGTCGCGAAGAACTTCCTCGTCGGCAACGAGACTTCGATCAACCGCAAGATCAAGGAAGCGCTGCTGGCGCTGCGCATCGAGCGCGCATACTCGAAGGAAAAGATCCTCGAGCTTTATCTCAACGACATTTATCTCGGCCTCGGCGCCTACGGCATCGCGGCCGCATCGCTCCTCTATTTCGACAAGTCGGTTCATCAGCTTGCGATCGAGGAAGTCGCTTATCTCGCGGCACTCCCGAAGGGCCCGAACAACTATCACCCGTTCCGCCAGCAGGCCGCGGCTACCGCGCGCCGCAACTGGGTGATCGACCAGATGGTCATCACCGGCGCGATCAAGCAGGCGGATGCGAACGAGGCGAAGAAGAAGCCCTTGAACATCGCGATGCGTGCGCAGGGGCCGAACCAGTTCAACGCCGAATATTTCGCCGAAGAAGTGCGCCGCGAGATTTTCGAGCGCTATGGCGAGAAGAAGCTCTATGAGGGCGGCCTTTCGGTCCGCACCACGCTGAATCCGAAACTGCAGGTGATTGCGCGGCGCGTCTTCACGCAAGGTCTGATCCGCTTCGACGAGAACCGCGGCTGGCGCGGTGCGCAGCAGAAGATGGATCCGGTGCCCGGTATCGACTGGGGCGCGAAGCTCGCCGAAATCCGCACGCTGAACGACACCGGCTGGCGGCTCGCGGTCGTGCTGCAGGTCACAGACCAGTCCGCGACTATCGGCTTCCAGCCGCAGCGCGATCGCGGCGGCGCGCTCTCGCAGGAGCGCGAAACCGGCGTGATGCCGGCCGATGGCGTGAAATGGACCAAGCAGCCGATGCGCAAGGCCCTTGCGCCCGGCGATATTGTTTATGTCTCCAAGCTCGACGGCAAGGAGAACCAGTGGCGTCTGCAACAGGTGCCGGAAGTTTCCGGCGGCCTCGTCGTGATGGATCCGTGGACGGGCCGCGTACTTGCGCTGGTCGGCGGATTCTCGTTTGAGGAGAGCCAGTTCAACCGCGTGACGCAGGCCTATCGTCAGCCGGGTTCGTCGTTCAAGCCGTTCGTTTACGCCGCCGCGCTCGACAACGGCTATACGCCGTCTTCGATCGTCATGGACGCGCCGTTCGAACTGGAGCAGGGGCCGGGCCAGCAGGCGTGGAATCCGCAGAACTATTCCGGCAAGTATTACGGGCCGCAGACGTTGCGCTTCGGCATCGAGCATTCGCGCAACGTGATGACGGTGCGGCTCGCGCAGGATGTCGGCATGCCGCTCATCCAGGAATATTCGCGCCGCTTCGGCATTTACGACAACATGCCGCCGTACCTTTCCTTCGCGCTCGGCGCGGGCGAGACCACGCTCTTGCGCATGGCGGCAGGCTACTCGATGTTTGCGAACGGCGGCCGCAAGATCAAGGCGACGCTGGTCGATCGCGTGCAGGATCGCTACGGCAAGACGATCTTCAAGCACGACGACCGTCAGTGTCAGGGTTGCGAAGCGCAGGCATGGAATAATCAGGAAGAGCCGACGCTGATCGATCGCCGCGAACTCGTCATCGATCCGATGAGCGCCTACCAGATCACCTCGATGATGGAAGGCGTCGTGCTGCGCGGCACGGGCACCACGCTGCGCGCGCTCAATCGTCCCGTGGCCGGCAAGACCGGCACCACGAACGATGAGAAAGACGTCTGGTTCATGGGCTTCACCCCGGACATGGTGGTGGGCGTCTATCTCGGCTACGACCGCCCGCGTCCGCTAGGCCGCGGCGTTACCGGCGGCCAGTATGCGGCTCCCATCGTCCGCGACTTCCTGAAAGAGGCGCTCGCCGATCGTCCGCCGCAGCCCTTCCGCGTACCGCCCGGATTGAAGCTGATCCGCGTGGATCTCACGACCGGGCTTCGCGCGCAGCAGGGCGACAACAAGGTTATTCTCGAAGCCTTCCGTCCGGGCACGGCACCGCCGGATTCACTGTCGATCGTCGGCTTCAACGACGCCGACGGCAATCCGATCGGCGGCAATCAGAACCGCACGACCACCACCGATCAGCAGGGCTTCTTCACGCGAGGCCGCGGTCTCTGGTAATGAAAAAAACGGGCGCCAACCAGAAAAAGTGATGGCGCCCGTTTTCTTTTACCGGCAGCGCGACACCCAGGGGGTTTCGCCGCCATTCGCGGTCTTGCCATCCGTCACGGATGTGCCGCGCCGGTCCGAAACATTGGAGAAGGTTCGCAGCCGCCCGTCGCGCACGACCCATTCCAGCGTTTGCAGATCTTCACCGTCGGGATTGCTGAAGCGGACGCGCACACGCAGCCGGTCGCTGGAAAGCTGGGTCGCTTCCTGAATTTCGTAGCGGTTTTCCTGCCGGCTGTTGGAATAGACCTGCGTCACGCGGCCGTCGCGGATTTCGAAAAAGCCGTACCAGTTGCTGGGCGACTCCGGACGCGAGCAATCCGCCGACCAGGGCCCGCCGGTGAGGCCGAACTGGCGCATCAGGCTTTCGACATCGCTTCCCTGCGGCCGGACGGCGTTGCCCGGCGGCACGCCGCCCTGTTGCGCCATCGCGCCGGAGGAGAGGGCGACAAAGGCAAGGGACAGAATGGTTCTCTTCATGGAGGTCTCGCGGCGTTGAACGGCCGGGATTATTCCCGGCGGACGAACTTGCAGCAAGGCGTTCCGCTGCTATAAGGCGCGCAAATATTGGTGAACGAATGCGCGCGGAAACGGTAAAGCTCGTCGAGGAAATCAAGCAGTCGGTTGAACTGCTGAGGAGGTCTCTTTGACGTCGAGAAATCGGAAAAACGGCTCGCTGAGCTGAACGCTGTCGCCGAAGATCCCAAGCTCTGGGACGATCCGCAGAAAGCATCGAAACTGATGCAGGAGCGCACTTCGCTGGAAGATGCGCTCTCCTCCATCAAGCGCATCGAAACCGATCTTGCCGACAACGTCGAACTGATCGCGCTTGGCGAAGCCGAGAACGATGAGTCGACGATCAAGGACGCTGAAGCGAGTCTCGCGGCCTTGAAGGCCGAGACAGGCCGCCGCCAGATGGAGGCGCTGCTTTCCGGCGAGGCCGACAGCAACGACGCCTATCTTGAAGTTCATGCCGGCGCAGGCGGCACCGAAAGCCAAGACTGGGCCTCGATGTTGCTGCGCATGTACACGCGCTGGGCCGAGCAGCATAAATTCAAGATCGCGCTGGTCGAGCAGAGCGACGGCGAAACCGCCGGCATCAAGTCCGCCACCATCGAGGTGAAGGGAAAGAACGCCTATGGCTGGCTGAAGACCGAAAACGGCGTGCATCGGCTAGTGCGCATTTCTCCCTATGACGCGAATGCGCGGCGTCACACGTCGTTCTCGTCCGTCACGGTCTATCCGGTGGTCGACGACGACATCAAGATCGACATCGACGAGTCGCAGGTGCGCGTCGACACCATGCGTTCCGGCGGCGCGGGCGGTCAGCACGTCAACAAGACGGAGTCGGCCGTGCGCCTCACGCACATTCCGACCGGGATTGCCGTGGTCAGTCAGGGAGACCGCTCGCAACACAAGAACCGCGAGCAGGCCTGGAACATGCTGCGCGCGAAACTCTATGAGCGCGAGTTGAAGCGCCGCGAAGAGAAGGCGGCGGCCGAACAGGCGGCCAAGACCGATATCGGCTGGGGCCATCAGATCCGCTCTTACGTCCTGCAGCCCTATCAACTCGTGAAAGACCTCCGCACGGGCGAGACTTCGACAAGCCCGCAGGACGTGCTCGATGGCGACCTCGACGACTTCATGCACGCCACGCTCGCGCAGAAGGTGTTCGGCGGCGGACCGGACAGCGTCGAAGACGTCGAATAGCGCGAGCGCGGTTCTCCTTCGCCTTTTGCCAACACGCTGATTCCGTTACGTCGCGGCCCGCGCGGTTGACCTTGCCCGGCGGGCGTCGGACCTTTGCTGCAAACAGAAATGCAAGGGGAGACGCCAATGTTTCAAGCGGGCTTGATGAAGGGCCAGAAAATTCTCGTGACCGGCGGCGGTACGGGGCTCGGCCGCGCGATGAGCGAGAAGTTTCTCTCGCTGGGTGCCGAGGTTGCGATCTGCGGCCGCCGCAAGCAGGTTTGCGACGAGACGGCAGCCGCGCTGATGAAGGCGCACGGCGGGAAAGTTACTGCATATGGGGTCGATATTCGCGATGCCGCGGCGGTTGATGCGATGGTCGGCGAAATATTCAAGGAGGCGCCGCTCACGGGCCTCGTGAACAATGCCGCGGGCAACTTCATCTCGCGCACCGAAGATCTGACTCCGAACGGTTTCGACGCGGTCGCGAACATCGTGATGCGCGGCACGTTTTATGTAACGCAGGCCGTCGGCAAACGCTGGATCGCGGGCAAGCACAAGGGCAGCGTGCTTTCGATTTCCGTGACATGGGTACGAAACGGTGGGCCCTTCGTGGTGCCTTCGACCATGAGCAAGGCGGCGGTTGCGGCCATGACCTCCTCGCTTGCGTCCGAGTGGGGGCGTTATGGCATTCGACTCAACGCAATCGCACCCGGTGAAATTCCGACCGAGGGCATGAGCAAGCGCCTGAACCCGGGCGAGCAACCCGGCGCGCGCACGGCCGCACGTAACCCGATGGGCCGGCCCGGCACGCTCGAGGAGTTGCAGAACCTCGCGACCTTCCTGATGTCGCCGGGCTGCGAATGGCTGACCGGCGAAATGATCGCGATGGACGGCGCGCAGGCGCTCGCGACCGGCGGCAACTTCTATGAGTTGCGCGAGTGGGGCGATGCGGAGTGGAAAGCCGCGCGCGATTCCATCGTCGCGCAAAACCAGAAGGACAAGGCGCAGCGCGGGTAAACATTCCGAATCTTTCCGCATAGCGAAACACGGCAATTATCGCTTCGCTTTGCTGCGCGATGCGTCTAGTTTTTCTGCCAAAGAAAAACTGGAGGAAAGAAATGATTGTGAAGTTCCGTACTGTTGCGCTCGCGGTAGCCGCGTTTGCGGCTATCGCCGGGATGCCTGCTTCCGCGCAGGAGTACCCGACCCGCAACGTGCGCGTTGTCGTGCCTTATCCGGCAGGTGGCACCACGGATGTGCTTGCGCGTCTGGTTGCCGAGCATCTCACGAATTCGCTCAAGCATACGTTTATCGTCGATAATCGTCCGGGCGCGGGCACCAATACCGGCACGGGCGACGCGCTGAACGCGCCGGCCGACGGTTACACGATCCTGATCGTCAGCCCCGCGAATGCGATCAACGCGACCTTGTTCAAGAAAATGCCCTTCAACTTTCTCGAGCAGGCGACCGGTGTTGCGGGTTTCGCGCGTGTTCCGAACGTGATGGTGGTCAATCCCGACGTGCCGGCGAAGACGGTGGCCGAGTTCATCGAATGGGCCAAGAAGAATAGCGGCAAGGTGAACTTCGCCTCTTCGGGTAACGGCTCCTCGATTCATCTCTCCGGCGAACTCTTCAAGGCGATGACCGGCGTGCAGATGACGCACGTGCCCTATAAGGGCTCGGCACCGGCGCTGGTGGATCTGTTGAGCGGGCAAGTGCATGTCATGTTCGACAACCTGCCTTCGGCGATTTCCCACGTACGCGCAGGCAAGCTGCGTGCGCTTGCGGTGACCAGCGATCAGCAGGCCAAGGCGCTTCCGAATGTCCCGACGCTCGACGCGACCGTGAAGGGCTTCGAAGCAAGCTCGTGGTTCGGCGTCGCCGTGCGCAAGGGCACGCCGCAGCCGATCATCGACAAGCTCAACAAGGCAGTGAACGAGGCGCTGAAGGACCCGAAGATCCGCGCCCGGATCGAAGATCTCGGCGGCGTTCCGTTCGAGGTGACGCCCGCGGCTTTCACCAAGTTCATGGTCGATGAGACCAATAAATGGGCACCGGTCGTGAAGGCTTCCGGCGCGACGGTCGACTGAACGGAGCCTCTTTCACCAAGAATTCGCACCCCGCGGCTTTGCCCGCGGGGTATTTGCTTGTGAGGCAGGCAGAGGCACACGCGGCTGTCATTTGTCGGGTGACGGGACGCGGGATAGGATTCGGCAAAGTACGTGTTGCGACCAGACGCATGACCGACACCACAAGCCCGCAGCCTCCCGGCGAACAGCCTCCGAAGAAAAGCGTCTTCTCTTCCGAGACTGCGATCGGCTGGCTGCAACTCGGCGCGCTGGTCATTGGCGTCGCCGCGCTGCTGTGGAGCATCTACGTCTATTACGTGCCGGCGCCGCAGGCCGTCGCAGCGGTCGAGAGCGGCGTGCACACGATCGGCCAGTCACTGGTCGAGGAAGATTACCGGAACCTGCAGGCGCTCAATCGCGCGGTCGATTATGTTTCGATCTATGACGTGAACCACGCGAACTTCGAGGAAGGCGCGCGTACGCTCGTCTCCTTCATGGCCGTGCGTTCGGTGGTGCTACGGCGTCACAAGCTGACCACGCCGTTCAACGAATTTTCGGCCGCGTTCGAGGCCTGCCGGACGATGCCGACGCACGAGAACATCGTGAATTTGCGAAGGGCCGCGGCGGCCTTTGCGGAGCCGCTCGATGAAGCACTGCAGCGCTTCGTGCAGGCGCCGCGCGGGCGCACCGGCTCCCGGTGAAGCGCAGGATGGCGTCGGGAAAATGAATAGCTTTGTCACTCCGTCGCGCGGCAGATCGCTGGTCCTCTGCATGTTTATCGCGGCCATGTTGGCCGGAGCTTCGCAGCCCGCATCCGCGCAAGCGCCGATCGGCACCAAGCCGGAATACGCGACGCGCAATCTCACCGAAGTGCCGAATGCACAAGCCTTGCTTGCCTCGATCTGGCTGCCGGGTCTGAACGACGGCTACGTGCCGCAAGGCATCTTGCTAATCGGAGAGCGGATTTTTGTGTCCACCTACAAGAGCACCGACCGCAAACAGGACCGCGGTCCGTGCCGCCTTTACGCGCTCGACGTGCGCGGCGGCGTCACGCTCGCTCACCTCGATCTGCCAAAGACCTGCGGTCATGCCGGGGGGCTCGCCAAGGGCGAAGGCAAAACCCTGCTGGTCGTGGATACGCGGGTGATCTTCGAGGTCGAGCTTGCGGGCGCAGCAGATAAATCGCTTGGCCGCGTGACGCGAGCCATCCGGCTCGGCGGCAGCGTGAAGGGCTCGTTTGCCGCAAGCGACGCGCGCAGCTTCTGGCTCGGCGAATATGCGCGAAGCGATGCCGGCAAGATGTTTCGCTTTCCCTGGGCCGCTTTGCAGAAGCAGACCTTGACCGAAGCCGATGCGGAGGAAGTGCTGCCGTCGCCGATCTACGCGCAGGGAGCCGCGATCGACAGCCACGGCGCGCTCTGGGTGATGCGCAGCGGCTCGAAGCTCGGCGAACTCGTCAAACTCGACCGCAGGACCGGTGTCGTCGTCGCGCGTTTCGCGATGCCGAGCGGCGCGGAAGGCATCAGTTTTGCGCCGGACGGTACGCTATGGACGCTCTCTGAAGCCGGTTCGCAGCGCTGGAACGATTGGGCGGCGTTCTATCCGCTTGCGTTTCGTTTCGATCCGAAACTGCTGAAGTAATGCGCGGTCTGCTCGTGACGGTTGCGCTCCTCATCACGGCGTCAGGTGCCCACGCGGACACGGGCTTATGCAAGGCGGGCGAGGCTGCGACGCTGGAAGGCGAGATCATCATTCCGCCCGTCGTCGATGCGGGCGAATGGTTCTGGCCGGGCAAGTTTGCGAACAGGCCATGCCGCGTGACGACGCTGCGCGGCAAAGGCGCGCTACCCGCTGAATGCGTTCCCGGAAAGCGCATGACGCTCTCCGGCCACGTCACCGATGACGGCGTGCTGACGCTACAGGTGACGTCGATGCGGTGTTACTGAACGGGCCGCGAAGAGCGGACGATCTGGAGTTTGCGGCGGGAGCCGCTGGCATAAGCCGCCTTCTTCTCCGCGATCCAGCGCCGCACGCTCGCATTCCATTTGCGGGCATTGGCGAGGTGCTTCGGATTCAGCGTGCCGTTGTTCGCCCGCAGCGAGCAGTCGTCGAGCATCATCCGGCTGATTGCTGCCTGCTCCTGTGCGCCGCGCGCAATCTTGTGAACGACGGCGGGCGGAAGGTTGGAAGCATAGAGCGCCAGAATCTCGCCGCGGAGCTTCTCGACGTCTTCAGCCATATGGAGGAGCGGGTCGGCCTGCGCTTCGTCCGCCTGCGGATTTGTTTCGTAAAGCCGGGACTGTACTGTCTGCACCGGACCATCCTCCCTTTCCCTGTTGGATTTTCTATCGATCGATCGGTAAAAGGTCAAACCGGCCGGAAAACCCGAATGACTGACAAACCCAGAAATGCGCTGACGCCGCTGAGCAGGGCCCGGGAAACCAAGGCCGAGGCGAGCCGCGAGAAGATCATGAACGCCGCGCAGAAGCTGTTCGCCCGTCGCGGCTTCGAAGGCATTTCGATCCGCGATATTGCGCAGGCGGTGGGGATGACGACGGCCTCGCTTTATTATCACTTCCCGAGCAAGGAAGAGATTTTTGTCGCTGTGCATGGCCGCAGTCTCGAGAACGTGCAGCGCGAAGTCATGGACGCGATTGCCGGCATCAAGGACCCCTGGGAAAAGCTGGAGGCGGCGGCTGCCGCGCATTCGCGAAACTTTGCTTCGACGGAGAGTTCGGGGGCGGCGATTGCGGCGCAGTACTACGAAGGCAGCCTCGCGCCGTTTCGCAAGATCATGGTGCCGCAGCGCGACGCCTACGAGCGGTTGATCACCGTATTGGTCGCGGATTTGCAACTTCCGCAGGAGATCGATGCCCGCCTGTTCAGGCTGCAGTTGCTTGGCGCGCTGAACTGGATTCCGGTCTGGTACCGGCCGAACAGCGGGCTCGCGGTCGACGAGGTCGCGCGGCAATTCGTGCGCAATTTTCGGCGCGGGCTCAAGACCGGGCAGAACAAGGAAACGCAAGGTAACGCAGCCGCTGCAAAGAAGAAGACTGCGCGGAAATCCGGGAGTGCAAAACGATGAGTGGTCACATCGACCCCACCAAGGAAATCTTCGCGCTGTTTCGCGAAAACGATCGCGAGGGGCCGATCCAGATGCTGAACCTCGTGCAGTTGCGTGCAGAGGCGCGCTATGCCGATGGCCGCAAGGCGACGGGTGCGGAGGCTTATGCCGCTTATGGCCGCGAGAGCGGGCCGGTGTTCGAGCGCTTAGGCGGCAAGATCGTCTGGCAGGGAAAATTCGAGCTGATGCTGATCGGCCCGCAGAGCGAGCGTTGGGATCACTGCTTCATCGCCGAATATCCAAGCGTGCAGGCTTTCGTCGATATGATCCGCGACCCGGTCTATCGCGAAGCGGTGAAGCACCGGCAGGCGGCGGTCGAGGACAGCCGGCTCATCCGCTGCGCGCCGCGAAAAACAGGCCGCGGCTTTGGAGAACTTCCAGCGTGACAGCGGATTTCTACGGGGAAGCAAGGCCTTGATGCCGTTGCGTTAAGCTCGTGCGCGCCGGCGCGCTCCAGCGTAAAGCTGCCGTAACGCTCTCTTCTATTTAGCGCCTGCCTTTGGTATCCCTTGGGCAAGCAAGAACAAGCATTTTCCTAGTTCCGGGAGGGAGTTAAGCCGTGGAGAAGATCTGGCTCAAGAATTATCCGCAAGGCGTGCCGGCGGAAATCAACCCCGACACCTACACCTCGCTGGTGCAGGTGCTTGAAGAGAGCTTCAAAACTTACGCATCGCGCAACGCCTTCATCTCGATGGACAAGGCGCTGACTTACGCCGATCTCGATACGCACTCCGCGGCACTTGGCGCTTACTTCCAGTCGCTCGGTCTGAAGAAGGGCGATCGCGTCGCGATCATGATGCCGAACGTATTGCAATATCCGGTCGCGATTGCCGCGGTGTTGCGCGCGGGCCTCACGGTCGTGAACGTCAACCCGCTTTATACGCCGCGTGAACTCGAGCATCAGCTCAACGACTCCGGCGCGTCCGCGATCATAATTCTGGAAAACTTTGCCAGCACGCTCGAAAAGGTGCGCGCGAAGGTGCCGGGCCTGAAGCATGTCATTCTCGCCAACATGGGCGACATGCTCGGCTTCAAGGGCGTGATCGTGAACTTCGTCGTGCGCAAGGTGAAGAAGCTGGTTCCGGCCTACGACCTGCCGGGCGCGGTACAATTCAAGGCAGCGCTCGCCGACGGCAAGGGCAAGACGCTTTCGAAGCCTCAGCTCAATGCGCAGGACGTGGCCTTCCTGCAATATACCGGCGGCACCACCGGCGTTTCCAAGGGCGCGGTGCTGACCCATCGCAACGTGATTGCGAACATTTTGCAGAACGATGCGTGGCTGCAGCCGGTGCTCGATCAGGAGCCGAAGGTCGAGCAGCTGATGATTTTGACCGCGCTGCCGCTCTATCACATCTTCGCGCTGACGGCGTGCTTCTTCCTCGGCACGCGCGCAGGCGCATGCTGTCTGCTCATTGCCAATCCGCGCGATCTGCCGGCGCTGATCAAAGAACTGCAGAAGTACAAGGTCACGACGTTCCCGGCGGTGAACACGCTTTATAACGCGCTGCTCAATCATCCGGACTTCGACAAGATCGACTGGAAGATGCTGAAGGTCGCCAACGGCGGCGGCATGGCGGTACAGAAAGCGGTTGCCGACAAGTGGCTGCAGCGGACCGGCGCGCCGATCCTCGGCTGCGGCCCGCATCGGGCCTCACGCGTCGGCGCGCCGATCCTCGAAGGCTATGGCCTTTCGGAAACCGCACCGGTGCTGACGTGCAACCCCGGCACCAACGCGGCGTTCAACGGCTCGATCGGGCTGCCGGTGCCGTCAACGATCATCTCGATCCGCGATGACGCCGGCAAAGAACTCGCGATCGGCGAAGTCGGCGAAATCACCGCGAAAGGCCCGCAGGTGATGGCCGGTTATTGGCAGCGCCCGGAAGAGACCGCGAAGGTCATGACGTCGGATGGCTTCTTCCGCACCGGCGACATCGGCCGCATCGACGAGCAGGGTTATGTCTATATCGTCGATCGCAAGAAGGACATGGTCAACGTCTCGGGCTTCAACGTCTATCCCAACGAAGTCGAAGGCGTGATGGCCATGCATCCGGGCGTGCTCGAATGTGCCGTCATCGGCGTGCCGGATGCATCCTCGGGCGAGGCGGTAAAGCTCTTTGTCGTGAAGAAGGATCCGGCGTTGACCGAGAAGGATTTAATGAAGTTCGCGGCGGAGAATCTCACTGGCTACAAGAAGCCGAAATACATCGAATTCCGCTCCGACCTGCCGAAGACGAATGTCGGCAAAATCCTGCGCCGTGAACTGCGCGACATGGACAGCCGTACTTCGGAAAAGGCCGCATAAAGATCGCGATAAACTCTTCGCGACTGCGAAATGAAAAACCGCCGGAGCGCTTCGTTCCGGCGGTTTTCTTTTTCACTGTTACAGTTTGTAACGAGCAGACTCGATCCCGCCGCAAAGTTTCCCCGCAATGGTGCCGATCCCGTCGTACTGCCTTCACGCGCGGCCACTACGAAGCGCCTCATCGAAGAAAGAGGAGGGATCTATGGGAGTCGTGATGTTCGAATGCCCGGTCACGGGTGAAGCCGTTCCGACCGGTCTGCGCGCCGAGCGCAGGAAATTCTATTCTTCGCCGGTGTTTTTTGCGCGGAGCTATTGTCCGCATTGCGATCGCGATCACGAGTGGTTCGCGGGCGATGCCTGGGTCGAAGACAGCGAGCGCCGTGTGCCTCGTTTTGAAGCCGTGGCAGTCGCTGCCGAGTAATCAGTTGTTTTCTTGTGAGCCGGTTCCGCTTTGTTGCGGCTCGTCGTCGATCCACCACTGCCGCATCGGCGGATCGTCCGGGCGGATGCGGGGAATCTCGTAGAGATTGCCTGCGTCGCCATAGGGCCGGTCGGATGGGTTGGCGTCCGGGTTCCGCTCTTCGGGCGGCACATTCGCGCCCCGGGAACCGGCATTATTCAGTTCGTTCGGATCATGCTCTGACATTTCGGTCCTCATTCGTCACGTTTGCCATTCGGAGCTCTCAGGTCCGTCGGCGTTGCGAGGTACCAGCCGCATGGATAACCCCCGGATACCGCCGGAAGTTCCGTGCCACTAACGCTAGATCGGTATGGGTTCCCCACGGTACTCACGCATCTACTAAGCCGGTAAATACTCCACCGGGTTCTACGTTCCGCAAATCCTGGTCATTTGAGTAAAAATCGCGCCAATACGGCTAATAAAGCGTCAATGCTGGCCGTCAGTTGATGCCGGCGAGCGCTTTGGCTGCGCGCAGATAGCGGCGCGGGTCGATCGCTTCACCATCTACGCGGATCTCGTAGTGGAGATGCGGGCCCGTCGAACGGCCGGTCGAGCCGATTTTTCCGATGAGGGCGCTCGCGGGAACCCGCGCGCCCTCTTTTACGTGGATTGCGGAAAGATGTGCGTAACGGGTGCTGAGCCCGTTGCCGTGGTCGATCTCCACCATGAGACCGTAAGCGCGGTGCCGGGCTGCGTAAACCACCGTTCCTGCCGCGGTGGATCGAACCGCATCGCCGGTCTCGCCACGCAGATCGATGCCGGAATGCATCGCAAGCCGCCGCAGAAATGGATCGAGGCGCGCGCCAAATCCGCTCGTGATCTCAACGCTGCCGTCGAGGGGGAGCTGGATCGGCAGGCCATCCAGATGTTTCACGAGTTTCTCATGCTCAGCCGCAGCGGCGCGCACGCGGAACACCTGGCGCATGAAGCTGTCTTCGGGCACGCCCTGGAACGGCACGAACGGTCCGCCGATGGGGCTCGCCTGCACGCGCTGCGCAGCCGGCACGCGGATGCCGAGTTCGCGGATTGCAAGACGCGTGCGGGTCATGCGTTCATCGAGCTGTAATTCCAGAGCGTTCAGTGCATTGGACTGTTGCGCGCCGAGCTGCGTGAGGGTGCTTTCCACGTTTGCGATCTGAACCTGGCGCTTGTCGTTGGTGATGGGCGCCGCGGCGGCGGTTCGCGGAACGACGACGCGCGACTGAATGGACGCGGAGCGTTCGAGCGGCGGATCGACGAGCAACGTATCCGAGAGCGGGCGCGGCTTGGCGTTTTCGGGTGCCGCCTGCGGCGCGGGTAGCGCGCGCGGAGGCGCGGCGGGGATAGTCCCGGTGATGTCGGGATTGCGCGAAACGGAATGAGAGAGTGCGACGAGCGCGTTGTGCCGCGCGTCAATCATGCGCTGAACGCGCGAGAGATCGCTGAGCTGCTGCTCGATCTTTTCCTGATCGACATATTTGGTTGAGCGCAGACGTTCGATTTCGGTCGTGAGCGCTGCGATCTGGGCGTCCTGCACGGAAGCGGCATCGAGCTGACCGGTGGCGAGCTTGTGCAGAATGTCGTCGCGAAACACGAGGTAGAAAGTCGCCGCGCCGGCCCACAGCGCGAAGAATACCGCTGCAACCAGCGTTCCGGTGAATACGGCTTTCGAGATACCGCGTGGCGCGAAATCCCGCTCGGCGAAGCGCCGGCCAAAGCCGTCGCGCGAATAGGGTTGGTTTGCACCGTAGGAGGAGTAATGGGCCATTCCCAGCCTCTCGCCGGGGGATGGAAAACGCCGGCACCAGGCCGGGATAAGAGCCTCGGTATGGTTAGCGCGCGGTTAATTCGCGGGGATTTCGGGCTAGAGCGCCTTGGCGGCGGCCAGCACTTCCTCCGCGTGGCCTTCGACTTTGACCTTGTGCCAGACCTTGCGAATGACACCCGTCCCATCGATCAGGAAAGTGGTCCGCTCGATGCCCATGAACTTTTTGCCGTACATGCTCTTCTCGCCCCACACGCCGTAGCGCTCGATCATGCTCCGGTCCGGATCGGAGGCGAGCGGGATGGTCAGGTCGTGTTTCGCCTTGAATTTGTCCTGCGCGGCGACCGCGTCGGCGGAAACCCCGATCACATCCGCGCCGGCGCGGCTGAATTCGGGCTTTAAGCGACTGAAATCTATCGATTCTTTGGTGCAACCCGGGGTATCGGCTTTCGGATAGAAGTAGAGCACGACCTTCCGACCCTTGAGCGCGGCCAGCGACACGGTCGCGCCGCCGTCGGAGGGAAGCGAGAAGTCCGGGGCCGGGGTTCCTTCTGTGGGCGAAGCGGTCATACGCCTTCCTTTCGGCGGGTTTAGAGGCTTGATTTTACTCGATTCTAGCGCAATTCCCGGGACAGGGAGAGGCGCATTTTCGGCGGGGCCGTAGCGCCGAATATTGCCGCGAACGGGAGTGATTTTGAGGCAAACGCGCGCATGAACCAGCGCCACGACGGGCAGTGGCACGAGGAGGATTGGCCGCATGAGAATGCGAAGCCAAATGCGCTTGCCCGCCTCCTCGCACCGGTCAACGCAGTTTTCCGCGGCCGCCTCGGGCGGATTGTCCGCTGGAGCGCGGGTATTCTCGCGACCCTCGTCTTGTGCGTGGTCGGCGTTTACGTCGCTTTCCTCTCCGGGCTGCTTTCCGTCGATATGGCGACGCCGTGGATCGTTAGTGCGCTCGAGGAGAAGTTGCCGCCCGGCCACAAGGTTTTCATCGGACGGACAAGGCTCGATTACGACAGCACTGGCGCGCCGGTCCTGACTGCCGAAAAGCTCGAGATCCGCAACGATCAGGGCGAGGAAGTCGTCCGTGCACCGGCGGCCGAAGTCGGGCTTGAGGCAGGCAGCCTCCTGATGGGCAATTACCGCGCCCGGCGCATCACCCTCGTCGGTGCGGTCATGACCATCCGCCTGGACGAGCAGGGCAACATCAAGGTTTCTACCCCGAAGCCAACCCCTTCTCCGGCGAATGCGATGCAGGCGCCGAGGCCAAAGCCGCAGATAGCGCCCGCGCCCGCAGGGCAAACCGATCCGCTCACTTTTCCCGAAGTCGCCGAATGGCTCGCGCGCCTGGAGCGGACCGGCATCGACGGCATTGCGCTTTCGGAAATAGGTCTCGAGCGAGGAACGCTGATCGTCGAGAGCGACACGCCGGGACGCTCCTGGAAGTTCGACAACATCAATTTCTCGCTGCGCCGTCCGTCTGCGGGTGGCGTTACCTTCCGGCTGAGCTCAGGCGGCGGCGTGAACCCATGGGAGATCAATGCTTCGATCGGTGCTGCGATCGAAGGCGTGCGCGCGGTGGATTTCGTCGCCGACCGTGTGATCCCGAACGACCTGATCAATGCCGCCGGTTACGGCGACCATGATCTCTACGCAAACACGCCTATCTCCGCGCTGTGGCGCGCGCAATTCGGCACCGACGGCAAGCTGATTTCATCGAGCTTCCGGATTGTTGCCGGCAAGGGCGAAGTCGGCAACGCGCTCGACGATCGCGGCCGCTTCGAAATCGATGAAGCGCAGATCGCCGTGCGCTTCGACGAGAAGCGGCGCTTGTTCGTGGTCGATCCGTTCCGCATCAGTGGCGGACAGAATCGCGTGGCGCTCGGTGCGGTGATTCAGCCGCCGAAAGACGGTACCGAAGTCTGGACTTTCGCCATCCCGCAGGGCGCAATCGCGCTGACGACGGGACGTGTGAATGAGCCGCATCTTTCGCTCGATCGCATCCTGTTCCGCGGGCAGTTCAATCCCGCGAGCCGGCGCGATGTCGCGCCAGTTCGCGTCGATGGTGGGCCGGCGGCTGACCATCGACGAAGGCGTGTTGCGCGGAACCACTGCGGGCCTCGCGCTGTCAGGCGCAATCGATCTGGGTGGCGATGACGCAATGTTGCAGCTTGGGCTCGCTGCGGATCGCATGACGGTGTCTGCGCTCAAGCGTTTGTGGCCGGCACCTGTTGCGCCCGGTACGCGAAGCTGGGTGATCGAGCATGTCGAAAGCGGGATCGTCGAGCGCGCGGTCATCGGCCTGAACGTCCCGCTGGAGGCGCTCGCCAAAGCCCACACGAGGTTGCCGGACGAATCCATGAGCCTCGAATTCGTCGGCACAGGCATAAAGTTCACGCCGGTGAACGGGCTGCCTGCGATCAGCGACGCGCGCGCGCATGTTGTCGTGACCGGGCAGCACGTGCGTATCAAAGTGACCAACGGAATGGTCGATCTCGGCCGCAAGCGCCGGCTGCTCATTCCCGAAGGCAGCTTCGAGGTCGCCGAACATTTTCGCGATCCGCCTGTTGGCGTGATCCAGATGCGCATCGAAGGCAATGGCGAGTCCGTTGCCGATCTGCTGTCGCGCGATGTGTTGAAGAAGGAAATGAATTTCTCGATCAGCCCCGAAACCACCAGAGGCAACGTCGTTTCCAATGTGCGGCTGGAGCTGCCGCTGAAACGCGAATTGCTGAAGTCCGAGATCGTCTATTCCGCGGAAGCCGACTTCACCAACATGACGGTCGATAACATCGTGCGCGGGCAGAAGATCGAGAGCGCGAACGGCAAGCTGACCTATTCCGGTGCGCAATTCACCGTGAAAGGCGAGGGCAAGATCGGCGGTGCGAACGCGACCTTCGATTATTTGAAGCAGCGCGAAAAGCCCGATGCGGAATTCCGCGTCGCAGCGACGCTCGATGAGGCGGCGCGCAATCGTTTTGGCATCGAGTTGTCGCAGTGGTTGACGGGCAGTGTCGCCGTTCGCGTGCAGGGCACCACCAACGACAAGGAAACGCGGGCGCAGGTGGAGGCGGACCTGACGCAGGCGGCGATCATTGAACTTTTGCCCGGCTGGAACAAGGCGTCGGGACGGCCCGCGAAGGCGACCTATCGCATGATCGAACGGGACGGCGCGTTGAGGCTGGAGGATATCAACGTCACGGGATCCGGCGTGCACTTGCGCGGCACTGTCGAACTCGACTCCGACAGCAGTATCGTCGCGGCGAACTTCACCACCTTTCAGCTCTCCGAAGGTGACCGCGCGACGCTGTCGGTCGAGCGCAACGAAGGCGCGATACGGGTTACCGTGCGCGGCTCCGTGCTCGACGCGCGCGGACTCATTCGCTCGCTCTCTGACACCTCAACGGCGACGAAGCGCAAGGATAAACCGCGCGACGCCGACCTCGACGTGAGAGTCGGTGCGGCCACTGGGCATAACGGCGAAGTGATCCGCAATCTCGAACTGCGTGCGGTGCGCCGGAACGGCGAGCTTCGCAGCTTTGCCTTGCTCGGCAAGATCGGCCGCGACTCTTCGATCGTCGGCGAGCTTCGCGCGCGCGATGGCGGCCGCCAGGTCGCCTATATCACTGCGGGCGATGCCGGCGCCTTGTTTCGCTTCGCCGACTATTACGCGAAGATTCAGGGCGGCGAGATCTGGATCGTGCTGGACACGCCAACGACCGACAATGCGCCACAGGAAGGCATCGTCAGCGTTCGCAATTTCAATATCGTCGGCGAGCCTGCGCTCGATCGGTTGCAATCGACCGCGCCAACCGAAGGCGATCGCACCCAGCGCGTGCAGCCGCGCGCAGGTCCCGTGCAATTCCTTCGCATGCGGATTGATTTCACACGCACGCCCGGACGTTTCACGATCCGCGAGGCGTTGATCTTCGGTCCGACCATCGGTGCGACGGTCGATGGCGTGCTCGACTACGCACAGAACTACGTCTCGCTGCGCGGCACCTATGTCCCGGCTTACGGGTTGAACAACTTCTTCGGACAAATTCCGGTGCTGGGACTATTTCTCGGCGGGCCCAAAGAGGGGCTGCTGGCGCTGACCTTCGAAATTGTCGGGCCGGCAAGCGGGCCGACGCTGCGCATCAACCCGATGTCGATGGCAGCGCCGGGGTTCTTCCGGAAAATATTCGAGTTCAGGGGCGCGAACGACGCGTATGCGCCGGTCCGTCCGCGCCAGTAAACGAAGATTTACAGCGTTTCGCCGCGCGCCAGACGTTTTGCCTGACCGACCCAGTCTTCCCGCTCGATCCGGCCTTTGAACTTCAGGTAGCTGTTGACCCAGCTGATGTTGTCATCGTTCCACGCCGCAATCTGGCGGAAGTAGAAGACGCCGAGCCGGTGCAGCAGCATTTCGTTCTTGGGGCCGATGCCGGAAATGATCTTCAGATCGTCCGGCGTCCCGCTCTGCGTGACGGCCGCCGGGCGCGCGCCGGGATGATTGGCTTCGGTCGAGTGATCGTCGTCGCTTTCGTCCTCAACGATCACTGCAGGCGTTGCTGCGACGGGCGTAACTGCAGCAGGCGCAGCAACGGACGGAGCGGGGGCAACGGTCGCCGGTTTCGGCTGCTCCGCGACGCCTGCGATGCTTGCGATCCAGCTTCCCGCGAGACAGCCGAGGAAATAGGCGGCGAGAAGCAGCAGCGCGGTTTCGAGATAGTGGCCGGCATAACCGGGCAGCAAGGCGAGCCACGCCACAATGATGCCGATAACGAAGGCGGCGCCAAGGGCCTTGCACCAGTTCGGCCAGTGCTGCGGCCACCAGCCTCTTGCGGGATGCGAGAACGTGAAGAAGCCAATGGCTGCGCCAAGTACAAGCGCAAGCAGGAGAGGGAGCCAGTAGGTGGCGAGAAGATAGGTCATGGCGCTCAGCTCCTACTGTACGACGAACTCGGTCCGGCGATTGCGCGCCCGGCCGTCTTCGGTTTCGTTCGACGCGACCGGCCGTTCCTGACCGTAGCCTTTGGCAACGAAATTGCCGGCGGCAAGCCCTGCGCGCGTGAGATAGTTCAGCACGGCTTCCGCCCGCTGTTGGGAAAGCGCGAGATTGGCCGAGGCATCGCCAGTGGAGTCGGTGTGTCCGGCGATCTCGACCTTCGCCTCCGCACAGCGAGCGAAGGTGCCTGCGATGCGATCGAGGAGGCCGGCGGAGTCCGAAGAAATATTCGCCGCGCCGGTCTCGAACAGGATCGTGGTCTTGCCGAGGAGCGTGTTTACGCTGGTCTGGCATGCCGCGGCATCGATGGCGGGTCCCGTTGCCTGGACACCTGCTTTCAGGTCGACGGTGAAACCGCCGGGCAGGCTGCGCGCGAGGCTGGCGCGGATCGCATTCAGCGCTTCGGCATAGAATGCGTTGCCGCTGAGTTCGCCTTTGTTTCCGCGGATCGTCAGCGCGCCGTCGGCGAGCCGCGACAGACCTGCGAGGCCCGCGAGCACGGCCTGCTGAAATCCTGCGGGCGCATTCGGGGTGAGCGTCAATTGATCGGCAACCCGATAGCCGCCGAACAGCCTGCGTGCTGCATCGAGAATCTGCTTGCGCAGCGCTTCGTCCGGAACGCTACCCGTAAGCGTCAGCGTGTCGTCGGTCTTGCGAGCCGAGAAGCCGTAAGGCTCGGGTGCCTCGATCTCTGCACTCGCGAGCGTAAAGCCTTGCGGGAAACTCTTGAGTGCATTCAGGATCTGCTCTCGCGCTTCGATGGAAGCGGCACGTCCCGTGACCGACACTTTACCGTCGGCAAAGGTGATCGTGGGGCGTTCGAGCGACGCGATCTGCTTCACGGTGAAATTTACAGCCTCTACGAAGCTCGACGCGCCGCCGCGGGCGAAGGTCGATGCGTCCTGCGTTTTCGTGCCGGGGAAGGCGGCTTCGAGCGTGGCGAGGATCGCCTTGCGCGAATCCGGATTGGGCACCGCGCCGGTGACGACGAGGTCGTTGCCGCGGCGTTCGAGTTTCCAGTTGAAGGGGCTCGCGACGGGCGGCAGCGCAAGCGCGCTCACGACCTTGCGCACGCCCCATTCCTTGGCAATCGCATCGAGCTGCGCGGCGTTTTGCGCATCGGAGAACACGACACCGTTCAGGGTGACGTCGCGTCCTGCCACTGACACTGCGGGGTTATAGACGCCCGCGGTCGCGGATTTCAGCGCGCGCGCGGTCAGGTCGGCGTTGATGGAATTTCCAAGCCAGGAATTGGAAACGATCCAGAGTAGAAAAAGCGGGATTAGTCCCCACCACCACTTTGCCGGTCTGCTCACCCGCGCGTCCTCCAATACTACGAACCGCAATTTGCCGCGTGCAACTGCGCGCAGTTTGGCACGAAGGTCCGCTTGCTGACAAAACGAAAATTTTCAGCTGTTGATGACGCCGCGCCGCAGTCAGATCGCGCGGACGAGTACGTGCTTCTTTTTGCCGAGTGACAGCTTGATGACGCCGTCCTGCGTCATGTCTCTTGCCGTGAGCGTCATCTTCTCGTCGCTGACGGTCACGTCGTTGACCTTGATGCCGCCCGCCTTGATCTGACGGCGTGCCTCGCTCGTCGAGGAAACGAAGCCTGCCTGCACGCTGGCATTGAGAATGCCGATGCCTGAGTCCAGTTCGCTTTTCTTGACTTCGATGCTTGGGAGACTCTGCGCGACCGCACCTTCTTCAAAGGTCGTGCGCGCGGTCGCGGCGGCTTTCTCGGCTTCGTCGCGTCCATGCACCATGGCGGTCGCTTCGGTGGCGAGAATCTTTTTGGCCTCGTTGATTTCCGAGCCCTGCAAGGCTGCGAGCTTGCCGATTTCTTCGAGCGAAAGTTCGGTGAAGAGCTTCAGGAAACGCGCGACGTCGCCGTCCTCGGTGTTGCGCCAGAACTGCCAGTATTCATAGGGGCTGACGAGATTCGGATCGAGCCACACCGCGCCCGCGGCGGTCTTGCCCATCTTGGCACCGGACGCGGTGGTGATGAGCGGCGAGGTCAGCGCAAAGAGTTGGGCGCCCGCGACCCGGCGGCCGAGGTCGATGCCGTTGATGATGTTGCCCCACTGATCCGAGCCGCCCATCTGCAAGCGGCAGCCATAGCGCTTGCTCAATTCCAGGAAGTCGTAGGCTTGCAGGATCATGTAGTTGAATTCGAGGAACGACAGTTCGTGCTGCCGCTCGAGCCGGAGCTTCACCGAGTCGAAAGTGAGCATGCGGTTGATGGAAAAGTGCCGCCCAACGTCGCGCAGGAAGTCGATGTAGTTGAGGTTGTTCAGCCAGTCGGCGTTGTTCGCCATGATGGCGTCGTTGCCGCTGTCTCCGAATTTCAGGAAGCGCGTGAAAACCTGCCGGATGCCTTTGAGGTTTTCCTCGATCTGCTCCGCGGTGAGGAGACGGCGGGACTCGTCCTTGCCCGAAGGATCGCCGACGCGCGTCGTGCCGCCGCCCATCAGCGCGATGGGGCGGTGTCCGGTCTTTTGCATCCAGCGCAGCATCATGGTCGGCAAAAGATGGCCGACGTGGAGCGAGGACGCCGTGCAGTCATAGCCGATATAGGCGGTGATCTGCTCGCGCGTCGCGAGCTGGTCGAGTACGTCTGGCTCCGAGACCTGGTGGATAAAGCCACGGGCTTCGAGGACGTTCAGAAAATCGGATTTGTATGCGGTCATGGTTGCGCTGGTGTATCAGGTCCCGGCACGGATTCAACCGGAGCGATTCTCTTGGCAGTAGCCATAGGAACGATGAGCGGCACCTCCATGGACGGGGTCGATGTCGCGCTGATCGAAACGGATGGCGAAACCGTTTCCCGCTTTGGTGCGGATGTTTCTCGCGCCTATACCGCTGCCGAACGGCACATCTTGCGCAATGCCGTCACTGCGGCCCAGGACCTCGCCGACCGGACGCTCCGGCCGCAGGCGCTGGCCGAGGCCGAGCGCCTCGTCACCGAGACGCATCTGAAGGCAATCGATGCATTGATCCAGCAGGCCGGGATCCACCACCAGGAAGTCGATGTGGTTGGCTTTCATGGGCAAACCGTTCTGCATCGCCCGGAGCGGCGGCTGACCGTGCAGATCGGAGACGGGCCGCTTCTTGCCAAGCGCCTCCATATCCCGGTGGTTTATGACTTTCGAGCCGCGGATGTTGCCGCCGGAGGGCAGGGCGCGCCCCTCGTTCCGGCGTTTCATCGCGCTTTGTTGCGCGAGGCTGCGGAAGCGGGTCCAACCGTTGTCATCAATGTCGGTGGTGTGGCGAATGTCACTTACGTCGGCGGAGACGACGAGCCGATTGCTTTCGATACCGGTCCCGGCAACGCGCCGATGGACGAACTTATGATGAGCCGAAGCGGCAAGCCGATGGACGAGGGCGGTGCGCTGGCGGCAACAGGAACCGCGAATGAGGCGCTGGTCGCCGCCGCGCTAGAACATTCCTTCTTCATGCAGCCGTCGCCGAAGTCGCTCGATCGCGCGGACTTCGCGCGCTTCGATCTGAATGCGTTATCCTTGCCCGATGCGCTTGCGACCGCCGCCGCGATTATCGCGTCTTCGATCGCTGGTTCGAGACGGCATTTCCCAAAGGAGCCCAAGCGCTGGATCATCGCCGGCGGTGGCACACGGAATCTGACGCTGGTGAAAATGCTTCGCGAGAAACTGGCGCCTGCAAGCGTGCAGACTGCGGAGGCGGTTGGCTGGCGTTCGAGTGCGATCGAAGCGCAGGCCTTCGCGTTTCTCGCCGTGCGTTCGTTGAAAGGCTTGCCGCTTTCCTTTCCGAAGACGACCGGCGTACCAGCCCAGATGACCGGCGGAGTACTGGCGAGGCCGTAGTATTTGTCATTCCGGACGCGCTGAAAGCGCGATCCGGAATGACGAGAGCTTTAGAGCGTTTTACGCCGCCGTCGTGATACGCTCGTTCGGAAGACGCCGGTCGAGATACTCGTTCACGATGCCCATGAGTTCTTCGACCTTGCCGTCGAAGAAATGATTGGCGCCCTTCAGAATGTTCTGCTCGATCACGATGCCCTTTTGGGTCTTGAGCTTTTCAACAAGCGTACCGACCGACGAAACCGGAACCACGGCATCCTTGTCGCCATGGACGAACAGACCCGACGACGGGCAGGGCGCGAGGAACGAGAAGTCATAAAGGCTCGCGGGAGCCGCGATGGAGAGGAAGCCTTCGACTTCCGGACGGCGCATCAAGAGCTGCATGCCGATCCAGGCGCCAAAGGAGAAGCCGGCGATCCAGCAGGCGCGGGCCTCGGGATGGGCGCTTTGCACCCAATCGAGAGCCGCTGCCGCGTCGGAAAGCTCACCCTGGCCATGGTCGAAGGTGCCTTGGCTGCGGCCGACGCCGCGGAAGTTGAAGCGCAACACCGAGAAGCCGCGGTTCGCGAAGGCATAATAGAGCTGGTAAACGACCGGATTGTTCATCGTGCCGCCGAACTGCGGGTGCGGGTGCAGGATGATCGCGATCGGGCTCGTGCGGCTGCGGCCGGGATGAAACCGGCCTTCCAGGCGGCCTTCTTCGCCGGTAAAAATGACTTCAGGCATTGGGGTGTTTTTCCGTCTTTGTCGCGCTTATCTATCTGTGCGCAGGGTTCCGGGTCAGGTTGACTCAGGAGTACCGCCGGACTAGTTTAGAATAATTCTAAATAGAGATTCCGCTCGGCGGCGCCAGCCATCGATAGCCACGCGTTCCCTCGCTTCGAGCTTTCTCTCTTAAACAATACGGGGTTCGAAAAGCAAGGTTTTTCGCGCCCCCGGATCGTAAGAGATGGCACGGGTCTATCTGGACTATAACGCAACGAGTGTGCCCCGCGCTGCCGCCAAGGAAGCCGTGGCAGCGGCGATGATGGCGCCTGCCAATGCGTCCTCGGTGCATACCGAAGGCCGTGCGGCGCGCGCCATTGTCGAGGATGCGAGGCACCAGATCGGTGTGCTGATCGGTGCCGAACCCGAGGCCATCTTCTTTACCAGCGGTGCGACGGAATCGAACGCAACGGCGCTGAATCCCGACGTGGAACTCGCCGGGAAGTCTGCGCGCTTCGACGTGCTTCTGCTTTCGGGCGTCGAGCATCCGGCCGTTCGCGCGGGCGGCAGCTTCAAGCCCGGGCAGATCGAATACGTGCCTGTCGATGCGAATGGCGTGATCGTGCTTTCAGCACTCGAAGAAGCGCTCGCGAAACATAAAAGCGCCGGACATCGTGCGTTCGTCTCCGTCATGGCGGCGAACAACGAGACCGGCGTGTTGCAGCCGCTGCGCGCTGTCGCCGATCTCGTGCACGCGCATGACGGCGTATTCCATTCCGATGCGGTGCAGGTCATCGGCAAGATCCCGTTCGACCTCCGCGAGAGCGGCGCGGATATCCTTTCAATCACCTCGCACAAGCTTGGCGGCCCGCAAGGCATTGGCGCGGTGGTGACAGCGCATCGCGACACGCGCGTTCCTGCGATCATGCGCGGCGGAGGGCAGGAGCGTGGCCGCCGGCAGGGCACCGAAAGTGTCGCCGCAATCGCCGGCTTTGGCGCGGCAGCAACCGAAGCCGGGCAGACGCTGACGCCGGAAGGTTCTCGTCTCGGCGCGCTACGCGCGAAGATAGAAGAAGGCATTCGCACGATTGCAAAAGACGCCGTGATCTTCGGCGACCGGGCCGCGCGGCTCCCGAACACCACCTTCTTTGCCGCGCCCGATGTTCCCGCGGAAACGGCGCTGATGATGCTGGACCTTGAAGGGATTGCGATTAGCGCGGGATCGGCCTGCTCGTCCGGTAAGTCGGCGGCCTCGCCAACCTTGCAGGCGATGAATATCAATTCCGAGATCGGCCGTTGTGCCATGCGTGTAAGCACCGGCTGGAATACGACAGACGCGGACATCGAACAGTTTCTTCGTGTCTGGTCAAAGGTCTATACGTCCCTCAACAAGCGCGGCGCGCGAGCCGCATAATAATTCGCGCGTTTCGCGAATGGAGTGCTGAATGCCTGCGGTGAAAGAGACAGTCGAGCGCGTCAAGTCGATCGACGTCGATCAATACAAATACGGCTTCGAAACCAAGATCGAAGTCGAGAAGGCGCCGAAGGGGCTCGACGAGAGCACCGTGCGCTTTATTTCGGCGAAGAAGAACGAGCCGGAATGGATGCTGCAATGGCGGCTCGACGCCTTCCGCCGATGGAAGACCATGCAGGAGCCTGAATGGGCGCGCGTGCACTACAAGAAGGTCGACTATCAGGATCTGTATTACTACGCCGCACCCAAGAAGCAGGACGGACCGAAGTCGCTCGACGAAATCGATCCGGAAATTCTCGAGACCTATAAGAAGCTCGGCATTCCGCTGCAGGAGCAGGAAATCCTCGCCGGCGTCTCCGAGGAGAACCGCGTCTATTCCAAGGTCGCGGTCGATGCCGTGTTCGATTCCGTGTCGGTGGTTACGACCTTCAAGGAAGAACTGAAGAAGGCCGGCGTCCTCTTCATGTCCATTTCGGAGGCGATCCGCGAGCACCCCGAACTCGTGAAGCAATATCTCGGCTCGGTCGTCCCCGTCACCGACAACTTCTTCGCGACGCTGAACTCCGCGGTTTTTTCGGACGGTTCGTTCGTTTATATTCCGAAGGGCGTGCGCTGCCCGATGGAGCTTTCGACCTATTTCCGCATCAACGAGAAGCAGACCGGCCAGTTCGAACGCACGCTCATCATCGCCGACGAAGGCGCTTATGTAAGCTATCTCGAAGGCTGTACCGCTCCCTCGCGTGACGAGAATCAGTTGCACGCCGCCGTGGTCGAACTGGTCGCGCTCGATAATGCCGAGATCAAGTATTCGACCGTGCAGAACTGGTATCCGGGCGACTCGCAAGGCAAGGGCGGCGTCTATAACTTCGTGACCAAGCGCGGCGACTGCCGGGGCAATGGTTCGAAGATTTCCTGGACGCAGGTTGAGACCGGCTCTGCGATCACATGGAAATATCCGAGCTGCATCCTGCGCGGCGACAACTCGCAGGGCGAGTTCTATTCGATCGCGATCTCGAACGGCTATCAGCAGGTCGATAGCGGCACCAAGATGATCCATCTCGGCAAGAACACGTCGAGCCGCATCATCTCGAAAGGAATTGCCGCGGGTGTTTCGCAGAATACCTATCGTGGACAAGTCTCCGCGCATCGCAAGGCGACCAACGCGCGCAACTTTACGAACTGCGACTCTTTGCTGATCGGCGACAAGTGCGGTGCGCATACGACGCCTTACATCGAGGCGAAGAATTCGTCCGCCGTGTTCGAACACGAGGCGACCACCTCGAAGATCTCGGACGACATGTTGTTCTATTGCCGACAGCGCGGTCTCGACGCGGAAGAAGCGGTGGCGCTGGTCGTCAACGGCTTCGTGAAGGACGTGCTGCAGCATCTGCCGATGGAATTCGCGGTCGAAGCGCAGAAACTGATTGCTATCTCTCTGGAAGGAAGCGTGGGCTAAAATGGCGTTGCTCGAAGTAAAAGATCTCCATGCGCGGGTCGAAGAGAAGGAAATCCTTCGCGGCTTGAACCTCACCATCAATCCGGGCGAGGTCCACGCGATCATGGGCCCGAACGGTTCCGGCAAATCCACGCTGTCTTATGTGCTCGCCGGCAAGGACGACTACGAAGTCACCGGTGGCTCGGCGACGCTGGAAGGCGAAGACCTGCTTGAGCTTGAGCCCGACGAGCGCGCGGCCAAGGGGCTTTTCCTCGCGTTCCAGTACCCGATCGAGATTCCGGGCGTGGCCTCGATGACCTTCCTGCGCACGGCGGTGAACGCGGTGCGCAAGAAGCGCGGCGAGGAAGAACTTTCCACACCCGATTTTCTACGCCTCGTGCGCGAGAAGGCCAAGGAACTGAGCATCAATCAGGACATGCTGAAGCGGCCGGTGAACGTCGGCTTCTCCGGCGGCGAGAAGAAGCGCAACGAAATCCTGCAGATGGCAATGCTCGAGCCGAAAATGTGCGTGCTCGACGAGACCGATTCCGGCCTCGATATCGACGCGCTCAAGATCGTCGCCGATGGCGTCAATCGCCTGCGCGCGAAGAACCGCGGCTTCCTCGTCATTACGCATTACCAGCGCCTCCTCGACCACATCGTCCCGGATGTCGTGCACGTCATGGCAAAGGGCCGCATCGTGCGCACCGGAGGCCCTGAGCTTGCGCATGAACTCGAAGCCAAGGGTTACGCCGGCTACGAAAACGCGGCCTGAAGGATTTTCGAAGTGAACGCTGAAGTCAAAATCATGCGAACGGCCGCCGAAATGGCGTACACGGATGCGCTGTCCGCGCTGCCCGCGAATGAGCCGGTTCGCGCATTGCGCGAGAAGGCCTTGCGCCTTTTCACCGAAAAGGGTTTGCCCCACCGCCGCGTCGAAGAATGGAAATACACCGACCTTCGCGCGCTGATCCGCGAGATGCCTCCGCTGGCGCGAGGCGCGGACAAGGCCGCAATTGCCGAAGCGAAAAAATCAGCCGTGCTCGCGAAGATCGGCGCGCGCGAAATCACCTTCGTCAATGGTGCTTTCGTTGCGGAACTGTCCGATCTCGAGGCGATCGAGAAGGGGCTCTCGATCCGGACGCTGGGCGATGCGTTGAAGCGTAGCGCGGACGTGGCGGCACTCCTCGCGAAGATCAACCCGAACAAGTATGACGCAGTCTTCGCGCTCAATACCGCGGCGCTGAACGAAGGCGTCGTGATCGAGGTTGCGCCCGGCGCGCAGATCGCCAAGCCGATCCACATTCGCCATGTCGTAACCGGGACGGCGCCGGTCAGCGTGTTCGGCCGCGCGCTCGTCACCGTCGGTACAAAGGCGCAGGCGACCATCGTGCAGTCGCACACCGGCCCGGATGCGGTCGCTTACCAGACCAATACCGTTCTTCAGTTGTCGCTCGCCGACGATGCCGAACTCGATATCGTGCGGGTACAGGCGGAAGGCGACAAGGCGATCCATCTGTCCATGATGATCGGCGCGATCGGCGAGGAGAGCCGTTTCCGCTCGTTTGCGCTGACCACGGGCGCTGCAGTCTCCCGGCACACCGTGCCGTTTGCCTACGCAGGCAAGGACGCGCGCGCGCTGATCGCGGGTGCGACGTTGCTTCGCGGCAAGCAACATGCCGACGTCACGCTGGAAGTCGATCATGCGTTGCCGGGCGGCGAGAGCCGCGAGTTGTTCAAGACCGTGCTCGACGATGAAACCCGCGGCGTTTTTCAGGGGCTCATTATCGTGCGGCCCGACGCGCAGAAGACCGATGGCCGTATGATGTCGGCCTCGCTCTTGCTCGGCGAGAACGCAGAGATGGACAATAAGCCGGAACTCGAGATTTTCGCGGACGACGTGCAATGCGCCCACGGCGCGACCACCGGCGCGCTCGACGACGATCTCATGTTCTACCTGCGTGCCCGCGGCATCCCGAAGAAGGAAGCCGAGAGCCTGTTGATCCAGTCGTTCTTCGGCGAGGCCATCGAGACGATCCAGAATGAGAAGATTCAGGAATCGGTGATGGCGCGCGCGGCCAAGTGGCTTGGCGAAAGAAGTGTAAAGTGAACGCGCCTGCCAAAGTCGCTCCCTTCGATATCGAGAAGGTGCGCGCGGACTTCCCGATCCTGTCGAAGGAAGTCTATGGCAAGAAGCTCGTCTATCTCGACAACGCGGCTTCCGCGCAGAAGCCGCGCCAGGTGCTCGACCGCATGCGTCATGCCTACGAGCATGAATATGCCAACGTGCACCGCGGGCTTCATTTTCTCGCGAATGCCGCGACCGAGGCCTATGAAGGCGCGCGCGAGAAAGTGCGCGGATTTCTGAACGCGAAGTCGACGTCCGAAATTATCTTCGTGAAGAACGCGACCGAAGCGCTGAACCTTGTCGCGAGTTCTTTCGGCCTCGCGGAGATCGGCGAGGGCGACGAGATCGTGCTCTCGATCATGGAGCATCACTCCAACATTGTGCCCTGGCATTATCATCGCGAGCGCAAAGGCGCGGTGATCAAGTGGGCGCCCGTCGATGAGAATGGCAACTTTCTTCTCGACGAGTTCGAGAAGCTTCTGACCAAGCGCACCAAGATCGTCGCGATCACGCAGATGTCGAATGCGCTCGGCACTATCGTTCCGGTGAAAGAGGTCGTGCGGATCGCGCATGCGCGCGGCATTCCGGTGCTCGTCGATGGCAGTCAGGGCGCCGTTCATCTGACGCCGGATGTGCAGGATCTCGACTGCGACTTCTACGTCTTCACGGGCCACAAGCTCTACGGGCCGTCGGGTATCGGCGCGCTATACGCCAAGCGGGAGTGGCTCGATCGTTTGCCGCCGTTCCTCGGTGGCGGCGAGATGATCCGCGAAGTGACGGAAGAAACCGTCACCTACGGCGAGCCGCCGCACAAGTTCGAGGCCGGCACACCCGCGATCGTCCCGGCCGTGGGACTGGGTGCTGCGATCGACTATGTGCAGGCGCTCGGCCACGCGAACATCACCGCACACGAAAAGATGCTGCTTGATTATGCGACGGAAAAGCTGTCACGGATCAACAGCCTGCAGTTTTACGGCAAAGCCAGAGAGAAGGGCGCCATCCTTTCCTTTGCCATGGCGAATGCCCATCCCCATGACGTGGCGACCGTGATTGATCGCTATGGCGTCGCGGTCCGCGCGGGGACGCATTGCGCGATCCCGCTTTTGAAGCGCTTCGGCTGCACCGCGACCTGCCGGGCTTCCTTCGCGCTCTACAATACGACCGCCGAGATTGATGCGCTCTCTGAAGCTCTTCTAAAAGCGCAGGAGATGTTTGCCTGAAACGGCGTTCGCATAAGCGCCGCCTTTTGGTGTAGAAAGAAGTCATGAGCGAAGAAGCAAAACCGGCCGAGGCGACCCCGAACGCCCCCGCGATCCAGTCGGCGATTCCTGCCGAAGAACTCGCGCGTCTGACCGACGATATCGTCGGCGCCCTGAAGACTGTCTATGACCCGGAAATTCCGGTCGATATTTATGAGCTCGGCCTGATCTACAAGGTCGATATTGCCGACGACCGGCAGGTTGCCGTCGATATGACGCTGACCTCGCCGAATTGCCCGGCGGCCGTGGAATTGCCCGGAATGGTCGAGAATGCCGTTTCTTCCGTGCAAGGCGTGGGGCCGGTGAAGGTGAAGGTCGTGTTCGATCCGCCGTGGGACCAGAGCCGGATGTCCGAGGATGCCCGGGTTGCGCTGAACCTCTGGTGACCCCATCTTAGTGTTCACTAAAGAGGACCGTGTTAGAGCAGAACCATGAACGCACCGCGTCCGAGACCCGCCGTCATGAACGTGACCGAAGCCGCCGCGAGCCGCGTTCGCGAACTGATCGCGCGCGCGGACAAGCCGGTCGCGGGGGTGCGCGTCGGCGTGAAGAACGGCGGCTGCGCTGGCATGTCCTATACCATGGAACTCGCCGATACGATCGCGCGAGGCGATGAGGTGATCGATACGCAGGGCGTGCGGGTGCTGATCGACCCGAAGGCCGTTCTGTTCCTGCTCGGCACCACCATGGATTTCTCGGTCGACAAGATGTCCCAGAAGTTCGTGTTCAAGAACCCGAACGAGACCTCGGCTTGCGGTTGCGGCGAATCCGTTTCGATCACGCCGGCCAAACCCGAAGCCGTGAACTAGGGCCGCGCTGCGCGTGGCCTTCGACGATCCCGAAGCCATTCGCGAACTCTTCTCCCAATTTGGTGTTGTAAGCGTCCGCCGCATGTTCGGCGGCCATGGCGTGTTTGCCGACGGCATGATGTTCGCGCTCGAGCAGGATGGAGAACTGTTCCTGAAAGCGGACGATCTTACGATCCCGAAGTTAGCCGCCGAAAACTCCGAGCCGTTCCTGTATCGCGCGCGGGGCCGGGAAATCGCCTTGTCTTATTGGAAGCTTCCCGAACGCCTCTACGACGAGGCGGACGAGTTTGCGGCCTTTGCCCGCGACGCCTATGGCGCAGCGATACGCGCAGCTGGCAACAAGAAGCCGAAGTCTTCGGCTGCCGGGAAGGCGGGCACGAAAAAGGCCCCGAAAAAGGGGCCTCGAAACGTCCGCGTGAGCAAGACAACGCCGCGCTAGGCGACCTTGCTACGGGTTTCGAGCGCGGTCTCTGCAATCACGCAATTGCGCCCCGCAGCCTTCGCTGCATAGAGGCAGGAATCCGCGCGCCCGATCAGCGAGCCGACGTCGTCGCCCGGCCGCCAGGTGGAGACGCCAAGGGAGATCGTGACGCGGCCGAGCGTTTCACCGGTCGAGCGGCGCATCAGCTCTTTGCTCTGCACCGCGCGGCGAATGTGGTCGGCGAACGTCACGGCGGAAGCAAGCGTGGTCTTTGGCAGCACGACCGCGAATTCCTCGCCGCCGTAACGCGCCGCGACGTCCTGGCCCTTCACGTTGTGCTTCATGGACTGCGCCACGAGGCGCAGCACCTGGTCGCCGGTAAGATGGCCGTAGGTGTCGTTGAATTTCTTGAAGTGATCGATATCGGTGAGGATGACGGCGAGCGGCTCGTGCGTGGCGCTCGCTTCGCGCATCAGCCGCTCGATCGCGTTGTCGAAGAACTTGCGGTTCGCCAGCGTCGTCAGAGGATCGGTGAGGGATTCGGTCCGGACGACCTCGAGATTTTCCTGAAGCTGACGGATCTCCTGCCGGGAGTCCGTGAGCCGCTGCTGCATCTCGTGATTCTTGTTTTCAACTTCGCGGGTCGCCAAGATCAACGATTCCACGATGATGCGGACATGCTCGCGGTCGGCGTCTTGGGTCATGCCGGCGCTCGCACCTGCCAGCGACCGGGAATAATCGTCCGCGCTGCCGATGGCTGCGCTGATCATGGCCATGACCTGCTCGATCTCGCCGGCCATCTGGGTGCCGACCTTGTCGATCCGCTCGCCGATCTCGGCTGCCGAGAAATACTTGAGATAGATTTCTTCGTGCTGCGTCTGGGTAAGCGTGCCCTGCTGATTCAACATGTTGTTGATCGCGGTATTGAGCGCAGCGTTCTGGCCGGAGCCGTAGGTGTACCAGATTTCGAAATTGTGGGGGGAGGCGCAAACGCCAAGAGCCTTAATGCGCTCTAATGCGGAATCGGCAAGGCCGGTCGTCCGTTCGAAGTCCGGATCGTTCTTCATACGCCTTTCGCGCTCCGGCATGCGGCAGCGCGCCCTGCGGCCGCAGTCCTTGCGACCGTATGGCGGTACCTTAAGTTCCATTGGTGAACGGCAGGTAAACCGTGCCACCGATGGAACTCGTTGGTGCTGAAGCTAGCTCGCGGTTTCCCGGCGTTTGAGCGCGACCGGCCGCAGGAGAAATGCGGGCAACTGCGCGGCGTCGTCCGAGATACCGCCTTCGCGCTTCGGACGCTCCTTGGGAGCGGGACGGGAGGGTTTCGGGGCAGCGACCGGTTGTGACTGCGGCTCTGCTGTTTCGGCTGCCGGGGCAGCGGCCTGCTTCTCTGGGCGGCGTCCTCTGCCGCCTCTGCGGCCGCGACGCTTGTCGTCGCGCCTTTCGGCATTACGAGGCTCGTCCGCGTCCGCAGCCTCTACTTCGGCGGCGGGGAGATCGCCGCCCTGCCATTCGATCTTCTGACCAATCAGCTTTTCAATGGCGTCGAGCGATTTCTTGTCCATGGAGGCGACGAGCGTAAAGGCTTCGCCCGTTCTTCCGGCGCGGCCCGTGCGGCCGATGCGGTGGACGTAATCCTCGGCGTGGAAGGGAACGTCGAAATTGAACACGTGGCTGACTTCCGGAATGTCGAGACCACGCGCCGCGACGTCGCTCGCGACAAGCAGGGTCGTCTCGCCCTTGCGGAAGGCGTCGAGTGCCGCCATGCGCGAGCGCTGGTCCATGTCTCCATGCAGCGCCGCGGCATTGAAGCCGTGCTTCACCAGCGACTTGTGCAGCGTCGCGACATCGCGCTTGCGGTTGCAGAAGATGATGCCGTTCTTGAGCGTCGCTTCGGCACCGCGGATCAGCCGGCGCAAGACGTCGCGCTTGTCGTAATCCTTCGAACTCGTCTTCACGAGCCTCTGTGTCACGCTTGCAGCGGCGGTCGCCGGTTTTGCGACTTCGATGCGCGCGGGGCTCGAGAGGAAGGTATCGGTGAGCCGCTGAATTTCCGGCGGCATGGTCGCGGAGAAGAACAGCGTCTGCCGCGTAAACGGAACGAGTTTGCAGATGCGCTCGATGTCGGGAATGAAGCCCATGTCGAGCATGCGGTCGGCTTCGTCGATCACGAGCAGTTCGACGCCCGTAAGCAGCAGGCGTCCGCGCTCAAAGTGATCGAGCAGACGGCCCGGGGTCGCGATGAGCACGTCCACGCCGCGCATCAGCTTCGCGTCCTGATCGTCGAACGAGACGCCGCCAATGAGGAGCGCCATCGAAAGCTTGTTGTTCTTGCCGTACTTGACGAAGCTTTCTTCGACCTGTGCTGCGAGTTCGCGCGTGGGCTCCAGGATCAGCGTGCGCGGCATGCGCGCGCGGGCGCGGCCTTGCTCGAGCATCGTGATCATCGGGAGAGTGAAGGCGGCGGTCTTGCCGGTGCCCGTTTGCGCGATACCGAGAACGTCGCGGCGGTTCAGTACTTGGGGGATAGCCTGAGCTTGGATCGGCGTCGGGGTCGTATACCCCGCGGCCTCGACGGCTGAGAGCACTTTCTGGCTCAAGCCGAGTTCGGAAAAGTTCATGTAGTCTTTGGTTCCATGTCGCCCGATGGGCAGCTTCCTCATGGGTTCCAGGCCGGATGCCTATTTGGAACTTCGCGCGAAACATCTTCGCGCAAGGAGCGCCGGATCGACGGGCAGAACGGGGGCGAATCCAAAAACAGCCCTTCGATGCATTGCAACATAGGAAGAAAACGGCGGAAGTCAATGAAAAATGCTGCTAATCGGCTATGCGAAGCAATCAGGGTGAAGACGGGGTGAGCATGGAAGGCGGAATTCCGGCGGTATTGGTGCCGGGACTGAACTGTTCGGCGAGGGTCTATGCGCCGCAATTGCCGGCGCTCTGGCAGTTCGGCCCTGTGCAGATCGCCAACCATCGCCAAGGGGATTCCATGGCGGCGATTGCGAAAACGATCCTTGATCATGCGCCGCCGCGTTTCGCGCTCGCCGGCTTTTCCATGGGCGGATACATCGCCCTGGAAATTCTGCGGCAGGCGCGGGAACGCGTGCTGCGGCTTGCCTTGATCGATACGGCGGCAGCAGCCGACCGGCCCGAGCAGACCGAGAAGCGCCGCAAGGCCATCGCGCTGACGCAGGAAGGCAAGGCGGCGGAGCGGGAAGAGGCGCTCTGGCCGCTCTTGGTCCACGAAAGCCGCATCAACGACGACGCGCTTCGTTCGGTCGTGAAAGCCATGCATCAGGAGACCGGGACCGAAGCCTATATCAACCAGCAGACCGCGATCATGAACCGGGTGGATTCGCGTCCGCTGCTCGCGGAGCTCCGGATGAAGACCCTGATTGTGGTGGGCGATAGCGATCAGCTCACGCCACCGGCTGCGGCCAAGGAGATGCATGAGCTGGTCGCCGGATCGAAGCTCGATGTCATCCCGAATTGCGGTCACATGTCGTTGCTGGAGCGTCCGGACCGCGTCACCAAGCTGCTTGTCGAATGGCTGGCAGAATGAGTACGGGAGAGCATGATGTCCCGGACGTCATCGCCCGTCCGCCGCTGATCCTGTTTCTCACCCTGATCGCCGGACTGGTGCTCGACCGGATGTATCCGGCCGCCCATATCGCGCAGATGTCGACGGGGTTGCGCTATCTGGCGGCGGGATGCGCTCTCGTGTCCGGCATTGTCCTTCTGGGTGCGGCCGCAAACGAGTTGCGAAGAGCAGGGACCAACATTCCCACTTGGGAGCCTACGCTCGCGCTTGCAATCGATGGCGTCTTCGCCCGGTCGCGCAATCCGATCTATCTGTCGTTCATTCTGCTGATGATTGCGTTTGCGCTCATCTTCTCGTCCGCATGGCTTCTCGTGCTGCTCGTTCCCTATGTCGTCGTGATGCATTTCGGCGTGATCCGGCGCGAGGAGGCCTATCTCCTCGCTCGCTTCGGTCCGCCTTATGCCGACTACATGAGAAGGGTCCCGCGTTACGCCTTTGGAATCTAGTCCACCGGCAGGCCGACGTAGTTTTCGGCAAGCGATCGCGCGGCGGCTTCCGACGAGGTGTAGTAGTCGAGTTCGGCGATCTGCCGCTTGCGGTCGAAGTCGCTTGCGGCCGGGTCCAGGTGCAGCATCGTCGTCATGAAGTACGAGAAGCGCTGTGCCTTCCAGATGCGCGACAGGCAGCGCTTCGTGTAACCCTCGATCTCATCCTTGCTGCCTTTCTTGTAGAAGGCTTCAAGTGCTTGAGAGAGGAACAGCACGTCGGCGGTCGCGAGGTTCATGCCTTTGGCGCCGGTCGGCGGCACGATGTGAGCGGCATCGCCGGCAAGGAACAGGCGGCCATATTGCATGGGTTCGGTGACGAAGCTGCGCATTGCCGTCACGCCCTTTTCGAAGACGCGGCCGGTCTTGAGAATCTTGTCGCCATCGGGCCCGAGGCGGCGTTTCAGTTCCGCCCAGATTTCCTCGTCCGACCAGTTGCTCGCGTCCTCTGCCGGATCGCACTGCAGGTAGGCGCGGGTAATCGTAGGCGAGCGCATGGAGTAGAGCGCGAAGCCGCGTTCGTGATGCGAGTAGATCAGTTCATGCGATGGCGAGGGGGACTCCGACAGGATTCCGAGCCAGCCTTGGTCCGCGACAGCACGCCGAGCCAGCCGAAGGGATAGACCCGCTCATATTCCGTCAGCACGCCGGCCGGAATGCTGGGGCGGCAGATGCCGTGGAAGCCGTCACAGCCCGCAATGAAATCGCAAGTGATTTCATGGGGTTCGCAATTCTTGTTGAATCGGATTGTCGGCTTGTCGCTGTCGAGGCCGTGCACGGACGTGTCCGAAACCTCGAATTCGATGGCAGCGCCTTGCGCGACCCGCGCTTGAATCAAGTCTTTAACGACTTCATGTTGCCCGTAAACGACGATGTCCTTGTTCACGAGCGACTTGAAGTCGATCCGCCTGCGCTCTCCATTGATTCCGATTTCAATCCCCTCGTGGACCAGACCTTCCTTGCGCATGCGGGCGCCGACGCCGAGTTCATCGTAGAGCGCTGCAGCCCAGTGTTCGAGAACGCCGGCACGAATGCGCGCCTCGACATACTGGCGCGAGCGGTTCTCGATGAGAATGGATTCGATGCCGAGCCGGTGGAGCAGCAGCGACAGCGTCAGACCCGCAGGGCCGGCGCCGATGATTCCAACTTTGGTGCGCATGGGTCTCCTCAGAAGATATTCTTCTTTTGAGGCCAACCTAGCGCAATTCCGGGCAGGGGAATGGGATCAGCGCGGGTAACGGCTGATCCTTTCCCGGGCTCGCTAGCGGCCGCTGCGTCCCTGGGCAGCGTGTTCGGGCGCGAGTTGTCCGTCCGGGCTCGCCTGATTGACGGCTTCGGGTAGATATTTGCTGAGCTTGTCGAGCACTTCATTCATCGGCAGGCCCAACTGCTCGGCGATCTGCTTGAGCTTGTCGTTGCCCACCGCATCGCGAATCTCGCCCGGCGAGACATTGGCGTTCTGGTCGTTTCCGAGCCAGGTCTCGATCTGCTTGCCGAGGCCGCCTTCCTGCAGCTGCTTCAGAAGCCCGCCGATGGACCCGAGATCGGTGTTCTTCAAGATCTGACCGAATACGTCAGGCAGCTGCGACTGCTGCTGTTGCGATACGTTGCCGTTGAGGACGTTCTTCAAAACCTCGCCCAGCATTCCTTCCAGAAAACTCATGATCTTCTCCCCATGTCCGCGGGCTATGCACCTTGCCGAGCGCCGTGTCACTCTTGCGCGATAGAACAGAAATCTGGCGCGGATTGTGGCCGTGCGGCGGGCAGGGTGGAAAGCATGAAATGGAAGGTGGGCGCCGTCACGATCACCAAGATCGTGGAGCTTGAGAGTACCGGCGGCACGAGGTTCATCCTGCCGCAGGCGACGCCGGACGTGATCCGCGAGATGGACTGGCTGATCCCGCGTTATGCCAACGAGCAGGGCAAGCTGCGGATGAGCATTCATTCTTACGTGGTGGAAGCGGATGGCCGCCGTATTCTGGTCGATACCGGGCTCGGCAACGACAAGCGCGGCCGGCATATCCCGGTCTGGAATAATCTGGACACGCCGTATCTATTCAAGCTCAGCGATGCCGGCTTCGCGCCCGAAGCCATCGATACGGTGGTCTGCACCCATCTGCATGTCGACCATGTTGGCTGGAATACGCGGCTTGCCGGCGACGACTGGATCCCGACTTTTCCGAAGGCGCGCTATCTCTTCGGCAGGACCGAGTACGACTATTGGTCCAAGCCCGGCGTCGGCGAGGAGCAGCGCGCGGTATTTGCGGATTCAGTGAAGCCCGTGGTCGAGGCGGGCCAATCCGAATTGATCGCGGACGAGCATCAGATCAGCGAAAGCGTCAGCACATTCGCGACGCCGGGGCATAGTCCAGGTCACCTGAGCATCCTCGTCTGGTCCAAGGGCGAGGAGGCGGTGCTCCTTGGCGACGTCGCGCATCACCCTTGCCAGTTCGAACATCTCGACTGGTCGTCGAGCTTCGACTTCGACCCGCGCGCATCTGCAGAAACGCGGGCGAGGGTGTTCCGTAGATTTGCGGGGACGCAAACGAAAATCTTCGGCGGGCACTTCGATCCGGGCTATGCCGTGGCGGCAGGCAGCGGCTTCCGGTTACTGCAAACAACCGAAAAATAATTGCCGACACTCGTCTTGCCAGCGTCATGCGGCGCACGTATATGCGCGCCATCGAATTTCGGCCGAACGACGTCGCCTTGGCGGGAAGACTGCCTCACGCTTTCGAACTTCACTTGAAAATCGATGCTAGCTGATCCTGCGTCTTCGGGCGCGGATTTATTTCGACTCTATCTACGAACGGAAAAACTACGATGAGCACTGGAACCGTGAAGTGGTTCAACACGCAAAAAGGTTATGGCTTCATTGCGCCGGACGATGGTGGCAAGGATGTGTTCGTTCACATCTCCGCCCTGCAGCGTTCGGGCATGCAGTCGCTGAACGAAGGTCAGAAGATCTCCTTCGACATCGTGCAGGACAAGCGCAGCGGCAAGGCCGCGGCCGAGAACCTTCAGGCGTAAGCCGCTTTACGAATGCTGCTCTCGTCAGCGGCATCTGAAAGCAGAAGAGCCCGCTCGAAAGAGCGGGCTTTTTTCTTGGGCGTTATGATTGCGCCTTCTTCTTTTTGGCTTTTGCCTTGCGCGCGGTCTTTTTCCGCGCTTCCGCGCGCTCGCGCTTTCTGCGGGCCGTGCAGGTGTCGCATTTGCACCCGATCGGTTTGATGAAGGTCGAAAAATAGTCGCGGCCATAGCTGACCGTGATCTCGGAGCCGGGCTGGATGTTCCATTTCGCGCGGTAGAATATCCGCTCGGCGTATTGGTAGGCCTCCACGTTCGGCCGGCAGGAGTGGTTCACGTAGCGCGCCAAATTCCAGCGCGGGGAGCCGTCGATCGACCATTTGTCGTTGATCTCGAAGACGTAGCGGTTCTCGGTATTGTCTTCGATCCAGATCGCCTGTTTGGTCGTGATCTTGCGGCCGCGGTACTCCATGACCCGGCTGCCTTTTTTGATGAGGTCGGTGGCAAAAAGGCCAAGCCCGGTGCGGGAACGGCCTACGCGAACGGAAGGTTTAGGATTGGTCTTTGACATTGCAGTGTTCACTAATGCGGCTGGCGATGTTTTTCCAGCCACAGGGATTGGCACGGCCCAGGCTATCCAGAGTTTTTACTAGGCCTTGCTGCTGTAAAAATGGTGTTAGCATGGGCCAGAGGATCGATATGACAATGAAGCTCTTCCGGACCGTGCTTTTCCTGGCTTGCCTGCCGTCACTGGCAGCGGCGCAACAGGCCAAACAGACCGCCATCGACGTGGTGCAGGCGGAACTCTCCATCTGCGTGGTCTATTATTCCTTCGTGCGCGGCTGCGCGATCGAGACGTCCGATATCAATACCGCGACGGTCGCCAATACGAATGCCGACAAATTGCGCAAATATGCCTTTCAGGCCGGGCAGAGCATCCGGATGGATAACGAGAGCATGATCAAGCGCCAGAAGATCGCGATCGAGCAGCAGCAGAAGCTTCTGGAGGGCAACTGCGCCAATATCGGCAAGCTCGAGGAGGCCTATGGCAACCGCTGCAAGCAGCTGTCCGACAATCCGCAGTCGATACTGGATCAGTATTTGAGGAGATGAATTTTTGTTTAGGGTATTTTTTTCAGTGAGTATTGTTGCAATTATTTCTTTTCCTGCCTTTTCACAAGGTACAAGCAAGCATTCAGCATTTCTCGCGGCAGTTGACGATACGCAGTTCGAAACAACCGCATGCCTTGCTTACTATTACCACGGAAAACAGTGCTTCTTCGCCCGCCTCCCGGCTGATCGCAAAAAAGATCATGAAACCACAATCACTGTTCTTACAAGTAGGGCATTTGAGTTAGGTTCAAAATTAGGAATGACTGAAGATGCGATGCTGTCTCGCTTGAAAATAAAACTGGAAGAGCAGCGTTCGCTCATGAGTGGCTCTTGTACGAATTTCGACTCGCTATTTGCGCGACATGCTCAAAGGTGCAAACAGATAACAGAAGATCCTGAGTCACTACTGAAAGAATATCTTGAGAAGCACCTAAGAACAAATAACTAAATATCCAGCGCTTCCGACGCGAACTTTGCGTTCTCAGAAATGAAGGTGAAGCGCTCTTCGGGCTTGTTGCCCATCAGCCGTTCGATGGTCTTCTTTGTTGCCGCGCGCTTGGCGTCGTCGATGGTGACGCGCAGGAGCGAGCGGGTCGCCGGGTTCATCGAGTCCTTGAGCTGCGAGGGCAGCATCTCACCGAGACCTTTGAAGCGGCCGACTTCGATGTTCTTCTTGCCCTTGAACACCGTGTTCATGAGCTGCTCCCGGTGCTTGTCGTCGCGCGCATAAACCGTCTGGCCGCCATAGGTGAGGCGATAGAGCGGGGGCACGGCGAGGAACAGATGCCCCTCTTCGATCAGCTTCGGCATCTCCTGATAGAAGAAGGTGATGAGAAGCGAAGCGATATGCGCGCCGTCCACGTCGGCGTCGCACATGATGATGACGCGGTCGTAGCGCAGCGACGCATCGTTGTAATGCGCGCCGGCACCGCAGCCGAGCGCCTGCATCAGGTCCGACAATTGCTGGTTCGCAGCGAGCTTGCCGCGCCCGGCGCTGACCACGTTCAGGATCTTGCCGCGTAGTGGCAGCACGGCTTGCGTGCGGCGGTCGCGCGCCTGCTTGGCGGAGCCGCCTGCGGAGTCGCCTTCGACGATGAAGATTTCGGAGTTCTCCGCCGAGGCGTTCGAGCAGTCGGCGAGCTTGCCGGGAAGCCGGAGCTTGCGCACCGCGGACTTGCGCGAGATTTCCTTTTCGGTGCGCCGCCGCGCGCGTTCTTCCGCGCGTTCCACCGCCCAGTCGAGGAGCTTGTTGGCTTCCAGCGTATTGCCGGCGAGGAAATTGTCGAAGGCGTCCCGCAGCGTGTTTTCGACGAGTTTCGCCGCTTCCGGGTTCGCCAGACGATCCTTGGTCTGGCCCTGAAATTCCGGGTCGCGAATGAAGACGGAGACGATGGCGGTGGCGCCATCCATCACGTCGTCGGCGGTGATCGCGTTCGCGCGCTTGTTGCCGGTGCGGTCGGCGTAATCCTTGAGGCTCTTCAGGAGCGCGGTGCGCAGGCCGGTTTCATGCGTGCCGCCATCGGGAGTAGGGATGGTGTTGCAGTAGGAATTGACGAAGCCGTCTTCGTCGGCGATCCAGGCCACCGCCCATTCGACCGCGCCATGGCCCGACTTCTTCTCGCTCTTGCCCGCGAAAATGTCCTTGTGCACGCGCGTGCGCTTGTCGATGTTCGAGGCGAGATAGTCGCGCAGCCCCGCTTCGAAGTGGAAGCTGTCCTTCTCGGGAACGTCGGTGCCCTCGATCAGTGACTTGTCGCAGGACCAGCGGATTTCGACGCCGCCGAATAGATAGGCCTTCGCCTTGGTCATGCGGAAGACGCGCGCGGGCTCGAATTGCGCGTCCTTGCCGAAGATCTGCTCGTCGGGCCGGAAGCGGATCGTGGTGCCGCGCTTCTTCACGCCTTTCTGGATCGCCTTCAGCGGTCCCTGCGGCACCCCGCGCTTATAAACCTGGCGATAGAGCACGCCGCCGCGCGCGACCTCGGCTTCCAGCGTTTCGGACAGCGCGTTCGTCACCGAGACGCCGACGCCATGCAGGCCGCCGGAGGTTTCGTAGGACTCGCCCGAGAACTTGCCGCCCGCGTGCAGCGTCGTAAGGATGACTTCCAGCGCGGACTTGTTCTTGAACTTCGGGTGCGGATCGACCGGAATGCCGCGCCCGTTGTCGTGCACGCTGATGAAGCCGTCGGCGGTCATCTCGACTTCGATGAAGCTCGCGTGGCCCGCGACCGCTTCGTCCATGGCGTTGTCGATGACTTCGGCGAAGATGTGGTGCAGCGCCTTGGCATCGGTGCCGCCGACATACATGCCGGGGCGGCGGCGGACCGGCTCGAGACCCTCGAGCACTTCGATCGAGTGCGCGTCATAGCTCTTGCCGCCGCTGCTGCGCGCCGCTTCGCGTCCCGCGCGCCCGCGGCCGCCGTTCTTGGCACCGGCAAAGAGATCGGTGTCCTCGCGGGATTTGCCGCGTCCAGATGCTTTCGCCTTCTTGGCTGCCTTTGCCATTCTACTTCCGTCTTCCCGAATCGATTTTGCGCAATATGCCACGAGGGATTCCGTCCCGTCGTCCCCGACCGCGCCGGCGCTGGCAAGGGGCGCTGAAGTCGCGCCGGGAAGGCCTCAGGAATATGAGGCCTCATGGTTCGAGACGCGATGCTGCGCATCGCTCCTCACCATGAGGGG
>DAORMJ010000023.1:46502-46715 GCA_035440445.1 Xanthobacteraceae bacterium | reverse complement strand
GATAGGGTATCAATTTCAGAAATTATACATTCAGCAAAACATGAGCAAGGAAGTTTCGGATGCGGAGATTCAGGAATACTATAATGCAAATCTTGACAACTTCATTCTTAAACAGAATATTATCAGAGGCACTTTTATTAAAGTACCACAGGGAGCCCCTCGAACCAACAGAATAAAAGATCTGATCTTTTCAAATAAAGAGAAGGACAAAGG
>DAORMJ010000023.1:46119-46388 GCA_035440445.1 Xanthobacteraceae bacterium | reverse complement strand
GAGATTCCTAATAAAATTCAATTTTTGAAAAGCTACCCCTACTACGAAACCAGTGATGCGGGGTATTTGTACTACCTGAAGATAGATGCCTATAAAATTTCAGATAATGTATCCCCACTTGAATTCGTTAAAGAGGACATAAAAAATATTATTATTAACAAAAGAAAAGTAGAACTTGCGCGAAAATTGGAAGACGAAGTGTATGAAAAGGCAGCTGAAAACAAGGATTTTGAAATATACCGTTAGTAAAGGCCTGTTTGTGGCTTTAA
>DAORMJ010000023.1:37624-45889 GCA_035440445.1 Xanthobacteraceae bacterium | reverse complement strand
AATGATGTAGATCAAAATACAACCAGAAGGATGCAGATGATTTTGCAGAGCTCTGGTAATTCGCCAGAAGAGCTTGAGCGTGCCTATGGCAAAACCATGGATGAGATAAGGCTCGACCTCAGAGACCAGATTCGAATTCTGCAGGTGAAGTTCGGGCTGCGCCCGGACGGACACCCGACCGAAACCTTTCTGCAGCGGCTCGAACAGCTTTAGCGAAAGCAGTGCTCAAAATTTGGCTTCGTCAAAAGCCTTGGCTCGGCTTCCGGGCCTCGCTCGGACGTTCGGCCAGCCGCGACGAAAGGCTTAGATCAGGAAGAATCACGGCTCTAAACAACGGTCTGAATTGGTGCGATTTCGGGGATAATCTCCAATGACCGCCCGGTAACATGGTCGCCACACTCCCAGAAGACCCCGTTACTAAGTATTTGAAAACATTGACGTTCCGGAATCACAAGCGTGGCGTTTCTGCAACACAATTGCGGAAAGCGAGTTCCGGAAGTCCTCTTCAGCGTCATTCTAATTGAACGGAAAGGGCCTTTCGCTAGGGTGCTTCTCGCGACAGAGGGGGAGCTCCTTGTGGGGGAACCTTGCGTCGCACCCGTCCGGTTTTGACGGCCGATTGCCAGTTTCGAGTACGAACGAAAACAAGTTCGAGGGGCGGTCGCAAAGTTGGTCCGGGTGGTTTCGCGGGGAATTTGGGCACTTTCCAAGGGGCATCAGCCCTCCGGAGTAGGACCCGCTCCTCAGGCAATTTTGAGAGAGAATGACTCTTTGGAGGTCACGATGAAAATGATGAAGAGCCTTGTCCTCGGCTCCGCAGTCGCTTTTGCGGCTACGGCAGGGGCGCAGGCAGCGGACCTTCCCGTAAAGGCCAAGCCGGTCTCTTACGTGAAGATCTGCCCGCAGTACGGCCCGGGCTTCTACTACATTCCTGGCACCGACATCTGCTTGAAGGTCGGCGGCCTGGTGTTCGCTGAAGCTGGCTACTACGCTTCCGGCGCAATCACCACGCTCAACAACGGTGCTAACGGCTGGGATCGCGGCGACGTTGCTCTGCAGTGGCGTACGCGCGGTTACGTCTCCCTCGATGCACGCACGGCGACTGCCTACGGCACGCTCCGCTCGTACATCCTCGGTGGCTTCGAACAGCGTGACAACGCTGGCCAGTTCGGCATCAACGCGGCTGGCGCTGCGTTCATCCAGTACGCGTTCATCCAGTTCGCCGGCTTCACCGCTGGTACTGCGAACTCGTTCTTCGACTTCGGCTCGAACTACCTGACCCTGTCGGTTGCTTCGAACCCGTGGAACTGGGTTAACCTCTTCGCTTACACTGCGAACCTCGGCAACGGCCTCTCGGCGACGATCTCGCTCGAAGAGTCCACCACGACCCGTCTCGGCGTCACTGCTCAGCAGCAGGCTCCGAACGTTGTCGCCAACATCCGCCTCGACCAGGCTTGGGGTTCGGCGCAGATCATGGCTGCCGCTCAGCAGGCTCGCTTCAACATCAACAACAACCCGGGTAACCACACCGATTGGGGCTATGCGATCGGTGCTGGCGTTGAAATCAAGCTGCCGATGCTTGGCGCTGGCGACAGCCTCAAGATCGTTGGCGTGATCTCCGAAGGCGCGGTGGAATTCACCGGTCTTTCGGGTTCGCCCTACGGCGGTGTCACTGGCGTTGGCCTGGGCTACGAGCTCGGCGCTTTCACCACTGTGACCGACTACAACCCGGCTGGCACGACCGGTACGGATGCATCGTCGATCATGGTGCAGTACCGCCACTTCTGGACCCCGACCGTTCAGTCGGCGTTCCACGCTGGCTATAACCACGTTGAGAACCTGGGCCTCGGCGGCTTCGGTTACGCGCAGGTCACCCAGTACGGCCACAGCCTGAAGTGGGCTCCGGTTAAGGACCTCACGCTCTCGCTCGACGTCCTCTACACGGAAACGCAGGTCAACAGCGTTGCGACCGACAAGGTTGCTACCTGGTTCCGCGTCACCCGCACGTTCTAATCTGACGTAAGTCTGATTGGCGAAAACCCCGGCAGGAAACTGCCGGGGTTTTTGTTTTTGAACGCGGGTGTCGGGAGGAGCGAACTATCGCCGAGCCTGAGCCGGTGATCCACGCTGGGGTGCATCGTTCGTCTGAATCGTGCCGGATAGTGTTCGACGTGCCGTATTCTTTTACGGATGGTCGGTCACGGTGATAAATCCTGCCGAGGTGCGTACGAAGGTGACTAGGTGGCCATCCGCGCGTCGCATCTGGCCGCGAGCTGCCGCACCGGTCCGATCGTACTCTCGTCCCAGAAGACCGGTGGATGCCCGACGCCCGCAACTTCGATGGCGGTAATGTCAGGGTGCCGCGATTGCATTTCCCGAACAGTTTCTCGCGATAGCAGATCGGAATGCTCGCCACGCAGGACAAGCAGGGGCACATTTTTCAGGCCGTCGAATAGAGGCCACGCCGCTGGCACCGGCTTGCTTGCATCAATCTCCCGCAAATTGAATGCAATAGAAGCATCCGATGTTCCGCCGATGCGGTCTTTGGTTTCGCGCCAGCTGAGTTTTGCATAACGCAGCCAGTCTTCTTCGCTGAAACCCGGAAATTCATGCAGCATGATTGACTTCTGCAGGCGAACGGCGTCGCTCCAGTCCTTCGCCATCGGGAGCTTGCCGACATACGACTGGATCCGTAGCAGCCCTTGCATTTCGAGCACGGGGCCAATGTCGTTCAACACCACGCCTCCGATCACTTGCGGCCTTGCTACAGTGAGCGCCATGGTCAGAATTCCGCCACGCGAGGTACCCACAAAAATCGCCCGCGTGATCTTCTCCTGATCGATCACTCGGAGCAGGTCGTTGAGTTCGACCGGGACCGAATAATTCTCGGGCTTTGGATCGCGATCAGACAGCCCTCTACCTCGGGATGAAAGCGCAATCACGTAGCGCGGCGCGGACGCGTCGAAAGCGAGCGCTTCCACCAAGTCGCGAAAGTCCTCGGCAGTTCTCGTCAAGCCGGGGAGGCAAATGACTGGCAGTGCGGGCCCGCTGCGCGAGCCTGCCACAAGCGCGTGCAGCCGCAGGCCGTCCTGCGTATCGTAGTATAAATCTTTGATATTGTTCATTTAATCCGGCCGTCAGTTGGTCTGACCGGAAGTCTATCCGGAGCCATCGCCTCGCGCGAGGTCGGCTTCGATCTCGATCGTGCGCTTGTTGGTCAGCAGCGTCCGATAGACTTGCAGGTTTTCAAGAACACGAAGGATGTAGAGGCGCGTCTCGGTAATCGGGATTCGCTCGATCCAATCCACGATCGCGTCCGTCTGCCACCCGCGAGGGTCGCCGCGCTGGTTCATCCACTGCCGCGAGCGACCAGGGCCTGCGTTATAGCCGATGAATGTGAGCACGTAGGAGCCATTGAAGTTCCTGACCAGATGCCCGAGCTCGGCAGCGCCGAGCGTCACGTTGTAGACGGGGTCGTTGCGCAGGCGGTTGAAGTCGAAGTTGATGCCAATGCGTTTCGCGATGCCGACGCCGGTAGGGCGGATCACCTGCATCAAGCCGTATGCATTCGCGTGGGAGACGACATAAGGCTGGAATTCGCTTTCCTGCCGCGAGATTGCATAAACCAACGCCTTCTCGATCGGCGGCCCCATGTGATTGTAGTTGGGGATGCCGGTGGTTGGAAATGCGATGGCATCGACTGGAAGGGCGCGATCAAGACCGCGTTTGCCGACAATGACCAGTGCGCGCGTGTCCTTGTGGGCGGTCGCTATCTCCGCGAGGAGCGCGGCGGTTGCGCCGGTAGGTGTGCGTTCAAGCAGGTCGATATGGACGGGGATAACGAGGTCGTCAGCGTCCGCCTCGTAAAGCAGCTTCAACGCGCGCGATACGGGGTTGTTGTTGAAGGCGTTGCGGTCGGCCTGCGAAATCTGCGGGATCGAACGGAACGGCAGTTCACGCATGTTCAGTTTCGCGCGCGCCAGTTGCCCATAGAAGACGAGGTGATGCTTGGAAGCGAGGGAATAAGCCGATTTCGCTCCGATGGGGTCGCCCAGGGCTTCGGCAGCGCGGCCCTGCCAGTATAGGGCACGGGCAATGTAGAACGGCTGCGGCGTGCCGACGTCCTGCACGAAATGCTTCTTCGCAGTCGCGGGATCCTTGAGGTAGCGCAGCGCGATCCAGCCGGCGGTGAAATGGATGTCCGCCTTGAGGATGTCGTTCTCGGGCAGAACGGCTGCCGCCGCGACCCGATAGGCCAGTTGGTACTGCTTTTCGTCGAGCAGGTTACGGACCACGAACCGGCGTTCGCGCCACCAGTCGTCGGCGTCGGGCGTATTGGCGGCAACCCGGGGCGCCTGCAGCATCAGTTCCGCCGCACCTTTGGGGTCGTCCGCACGGCGGCGGAGATAGGCGCGGGCGTAAAGATAGCTCGAATCCTTGTGCAGCGACGCGGGAACCGACTTCATCAACCCTGCAGCACTGTTCGACCGCTGCAAGGCGGCGTTGCGGAACCGGCTCAGCGCAGAGATGTCCTTGCCGGCGCGGTCGGCGTTGCGCTGGGCGGCTTCCCATTTCTCGAGATAAAAGAGCCGGTCCGAGCGGGCTTTGTGGTCGGCGGTGGTGAGGAGTTTGCCTTGTTCGCCGAGAATTTCCTGCTCGAGCGTCATGGTCAGTTCTTCTTCGCGCCAGGCGCGGCGCAGCCACGGCACCGCGTGCGCCTGATTGCCGGAGGCGAAGAGTGCGCGGGCCAGCGCCACCATGCCTTCCCCGGAGATCGGCTGGGCATGACCGAAGAAATTCAGGACATCGCGGGCAGGGCGCTTTTCCGAAAGGAGCAGGCTCTCCGCGCGGCGGCGAATAAGCGGCGTGCTCGGCCAGTGCGGGTGCTTCCGGATGAAATCCGCGGTGCGCTCGAACCCGATATCCTTCGGGGTGTAGCGGATCGCGAGCCAGGTAATCAGCGTTGCTGCTGCCGGATCGCGCGTTCTCGCGCCCAGCGCCATGGCCTGATTGAAATCGCCCTCTTTCAGGTGGGCGAGTGCCTGCTTCACGGCGGCGGCATCGCCGTCTTGTGCGCGCGAAGCAGGCGCAAACAAAATAACGGCGGCAAAGATGGCTGCTGTGACGCGGCCAAGACGCGGTCGCATCCGGTCTCCCTCTGGTCCCTGACCCCCGAAAAGAACCTCTTAATGTGAATCGCTGGTTACTTTTATCGATATGGAGTGCTCAGGGCACCGGAAAAAGCCCATTTTTCCTTTCTTGCGACCATATTCCGCGCTATTTCAGCACCTTCGCCCGAAGCAGGGTGCAAATTTTGGGAGACTTGCCGTGAAGTTCCGTGGATCGTTTACCGCTCTGGTCACGCTGTTCAAGAATGGCGGTCTGGACGAGAAAGCGTTCCGCGATCTCGTGGAATGGCAAATCGCCGAGGGAACGCAGGGACTTGTGCCGGTGGGCACGACGGGCGAAAGCCCGACCCTCTCCCATGACGAACATCACAAGGTGGTCGAGTGGTGCATCGATCAGGCACGGGGCCGTGTTCCCGTGATCGCCGGTGCCGGTTCGAACAATACGACCGAAGCGGTTTCGCTCGCGCGACACGCCGAGAAGGCAGGTGCCGCGGCCGTGCTCGTCGTCACGCCCTATTACAACAAGCCGACGCAAGAGGGCATGTATCAGCACTTCAAGGCGGTGAACGATGCGATCGGTATTCCGATCATCATCTACAACATCCCGCCGCGTTCGGTGGTGGACATGTCGGTCGATACCATGAAGCGGCTCTACGAGTTGAAGAACATCGCCGGCGTCAAGGACGCAACCGCGAATATCGGACGCGTTTCGCAGCAGCGTCACGCGCTCGGCCCCGACTTCATCCAGCTATCGGGCGAGGACATGACGGCGCTCGCCTATAACGCGGCGGGCGGCCACGGCTGCATTTCCGTCACGGCCAATGTTGCGCCGAAGCTTTGCGCCGAATTGCAGAATGCGTCGCTTTCGGGAGATTACGCCAAGGCTTTACAGATTCAGGACCGGCTGATCCCGCTTCATGATGCGATCTTCTTCGAGCCGGGAGTTGCCGGTGCGAAGGCGGGTCTTGCGATGCTGGGGCGTTGCGAAGAGATCGTTCGCTTGCCGCTGGTGACCGCGACCGCCCAGACCAAAGATGCGATCCGCAGCGCGATGATGCATGCCGGATTGCTAAACTAGGTTTGAAGATGGCCAAGAAGGCCGAGCCGAAGCTCAAGATAGCCGCCGATAACCGAAAGGCCCGCTTCAACTACGCCATTGGCGAGACGTTTGAAGCGGGCATCGTGCTGACCGGCACCGAGATCAAGTCGCTTCGCAACGGCAAGGCGACGATCGCGGAGTCGTATGCCGACGCCAAGGACGGCGAGATCTGGCTCGTCAATTCCAACATCCCGGAATACCTGCAGGCCAACCGCAACAATCACGCGCCGAAACGGCCCCGGAAACTGTTGCTGCACAAGCGCCAGATCAACAAACTCGTCGGTGCGGTCGAGAAAGAAGGCATGACCATCGTGCCGCTCAAGATCTATTTCAACGAGCGCGGGCGCGCCAAAGCCGAGATCGCCTTGGCCAAGGGCAAGAAACTGCACGACAAGCGCGATACCGAAAAGAAACGCGACTGGCAGCGCGAGCGCGGACGGGTGCTGCGCGATAAGGGTTAGCCGCTTCTATGCGATTGCGCCGAAGCTGGCGCGGACGTTCGCGAATACTTCGCGGAACATATCCGGTGTCAGTACGCCGGTGTTCGTATTGTAGCGTGAGCAATGATAGCTATCGAACAGACGCACTCGTTCGAAGTCGTGGATCATGCCGTGACCGAATTTATGGCGCGACATTTTCGATCCCAGCGCGACTACCACGCTGTCGTGTGCGATTTTGCCTAACGCGACGACCCGCTTCAGATTGGGCATTTCGTTCAATGCCGTTGTCAGGAATGCGCGGCAGGTCCTGATTTCATCGCCGGTAGGCTTGTTCTCCGGCGGCACGCAACGGACGGCATTGGAAATACGCGTATCGATCAATTCGAGCGTGTCGTCCGGGCGCTGTTCGTAATTGCCTTTTGCGAAACCGAATTCTTTCAGCGTCGCGTACAGCAGGTTGCCGGCGTAATCGCCGGTGAAAGGGCGTCCGGTCTGGTTTGCGCCATGCAGTCCGGGCGCCAGCCCGACAATCAGCAAACGCGCATCGGCGGGTCCGAAGGAAGGTACCGGCGCATTGAAGTAGCCGGGGTATTGCTTCCGGTTGGCTTTCCGGAATGCAACGAGGCGGGGGCAGAGCGGGCAGTCCCGGCCTGGCTCCGCGAGTTGCGCCGCCGCTACGCTCAAGCGTTCTCGGTCTCTGAACTGGCGGGGCGCTGCAGGAAGTTCGGCGTATTCGCGCCTTGCATCCGTCCTGCGCGATCATGCGGCACGCGGCCGATTTTCGCCGCAAGTTCGGAAAGATCGATGAATACGTCCGCCTGCCTACGCAGCTCGTCGGCGATCATCGGCGGCTGGGTTGTGATCGTCGAAACGACGGTGACCCGCACACCTTTTCTTTGCACCGATTCAAGAAGCGGCCGGAAATCGCCGTCACCTGAGAAAAGAACGATGTGATCAATGTGATCGGAAAGTTCCATCATGTCGACGGCAAGCTCAAGGTCCATATTGCCCTTGATTTTCCGCCGGCCCATCGCGTCCGTGAATTCTTTCGCCGGTTTCGTGACGACCGTGTAGCCGTTGTAGTCGAGCCAATCGAGCAGCGGGCGGATCGACGAGTATTCCTGATCTTCGACGAGCGCTGTGTAGTAAAAGGCGCGCAGCAAGTTACCGCGGCTCTGAAATTCCTTGAGCAGGAGCTTGTAGTCGATGTCGATGCCAAGGCTTTTCGTGGTTGCGTATAAATTCGCGCCGTCAATAAAAAGCGCCGTTTTCTCGGCGATATGCTGCATTTGAAATTTCCTTGAAGAGACGGGTGCGTTCTGCGCTCGCAATTGTCAGTGCGCAAGCTAATTCTAGTTCATGTTTGGTGGAAGTAACATTCGAGTTTGCATGATAACTCAATAGTTACGCGCTGGAATGCCAGATCAATGATGCTGGATGATACAATTCGTAGGATGGCAGTAATACAATTCCGGACAAGCGTATCTGTGCAGTTCTGGCCAGTCGTTCGAGACGGAGCACAAGCCGAACAGATGACGTAGCGTTTCGTTCTGCAACCGCAATTTTTCCGCGGCAGTGTTGCGGGCGGGCGCGCCGG
>DAORMJ010000023.1:0-37598 GCA_035440445.1 Xanthobacteraceae bacterium | reverse complement strand
CCGGTAGAGCTGGGAGGCCGGAGAGCCTAAAAACGGGGGCCTCTTGCACCGGTCAGGCGTCCCGGGCTATAGGGTGCCGATTCCGCACATAGCCCCGATTGGAGCCCCGCCCATGGCGCGCGTCACCGTTGAAGATTGCATCGACAAGGTCGAAAACCGCTTCGATCTCGTGCTGCTCGCCAGCCACCGCGCGCGGATGATCTCGTCGGGCTCCAGCATCACGGTCGACCGCGACAACGATAAAAACCCGGTCGTGGCGCTCCGGGAAGTGGCGGAAGAGACCGTTTCTCCGGGCGATTTGAAGGAAGATCTGATCCATTCGCTCCAGAAGTACACCGAGGTGGACGAGCCGGAACCCGAGGCCGTGCCGATGATCCCCGGCGCCGGCAGCTCGGACGACAACGTCGTGATGGACCGCATGAGCGAAGAAGAGCTTCTGGCGGGTCTTCAGGGCCTCGTGCCGCCGGAGCAGACCGAGGAAGACGAAGGCTAAACGCTTAGCCTAGTTACCTATTTTCGTCCGGAACAGTCGCCGGACGGCGTCACCGGTGCTATTTTAGGGCTGAATCCCCACCTCGACTCGTGGGTCAGGAGCCTTTTCCCGATGATGCGCCAGTACGAACTCGTGGACCGGGTTCGTCGCTACAATCCTGCGACCGATGAGGCGCTGCTCGACAGCGCCTATGTCTATGCGATGAAGGCGCATGGAACCCAGACGCGCGCGTCAGGCGACCCCTACTTCTCCCACCCCCTCGAAGTCGCCGCGATCCTGACCGACCTGAAGCTCGACGACGCCACGATCGTCGCGGCGCTCCTGCACGACACCATCGAAGACACCAAGGCGACGCGGGGCGAGATCAGCAAAAAGTTCGGCAAGGACATCGCAACCCTCGTCGAGGGGCTGACCAAGATCAAGAAGCTCGATCTGGTCTCCAAGCGCGCGGCGCAGGCAGAAAATCTGCGCAAACTTTTGCTTGCGATCGCGAACGACGTGCGCGTGCTGCTCGTGAAGCTCGCCGACCGGTTGCACAACATGCGCACGCTGAAATTCGTGCCGGAAGAAAAGCGCAATCGCGTCGCCGAGGAGACTCTCGATATCTATGCGCCGCTCGCGGGCCGCATGGGCATGCACGACATGCGCGAGGAGCTGGAGGACTTATCCTTCCGCCAGTTGCAGCCTGACGTTTATCGTTCGATCGAAAGCAGGCTTTCCGCTTTGCGTGAGCGCAACGCGGGACTCATCAAAGGCATTGAAGCAGAACTGACCGGAGAACTCTCGCGCAAGGGAATTCGCGCCAAGGTGCGCGGACGCGAGAAGCGGCCTTACTCCATCTGGAAGAAAATGGAGCGAAAGGCGGTCGGCTTCGAGCAGTTGTCCGATCTCTATGGGTTTCGCGTCGTCGTCGACAGTATCGCCGACTGCTATGCGGCGGTCGGCATCGTTCACACGAAATGGCCCTTCGTGCCTGGACGTTTCAAAGACTATATCTCGACGCCGAAGCAGAACGACTATCGCTCGTTGCACACGACGGTCGTGGGGCCTGGGCGTCAGCGCGTCGAACTGCAAATTCGCACGCAGGATATGGATCAGGTCGCCGAATACGGTATCGCGGCGCATGCGCTTTATAAAGACAGCGACAAGACGCCGGGCGAAATGCTCTCGCAGGACTCCAACGCTTATGCGTGGCTGCGGCGTACCATCGAGATGCTGGCCGAGGGATCGAGTCCGGAAGAATTTCTGGAGCATACCAAGCTCGAGCTTTTCCACGATCAGGTGTTCTGCTTCACGCCAAAAGGGCGGCTGATTTCGCTTCCGCGCAAGGCGACGCCGATCGATTTTGCCTATGCGGTTCATACCGACGTCGGCAACAGCGCGATCGGCTGCAAGATCAACGGACAGGTAGCGCCGCTGGTGTCGGAGCTGCAAACCGGTGACGAAGTGGAGATCATCCGCGGCGACGCAGTGTCTCCGCCGGCGGCATGGGACGCCATCGTCATCACCGGCAAAGCACGCGCAGCGATCCGCCGTGCCACGCGTTCGGCGGTACGCGCGCAATTTACCGGGCTCGGCAGGCGCATGACGGAGCGCACCTTTGCCAAGGCATCGGTGCCGTTCTCGGATGAGAAGTTGCAGGCGGTGTTGCCGCGGCTCGCGCGCCATACACTCGAGGATCTTTATTCGTCGGTGGGGCGAGGCGAGATCAAGCCCGAAGACGTTCTGAAAGCAGTCGATCCTGAGTGGCGGGGCGAGCGCGTGGCCGGCGCCAAGGCGCCGAAGACGGAAGGCGGCTGGTTCGGGCTACGCCGCGCTAGCGCACTCAAGTTTCGTATCCCCGAGAAAAAGGCCGAGGAAAAATCTTCCGCGATTCCGATCCGCGGCATCAACGGCGAGTTGCCGGTGCGTTTCGCGCCGAACGGCGGCGCGGTGCCCGGTGATCGCATCGTAGGAATTCTCGAGCCCGGCGAAGGCATCACGATCTATCCGATCCATTCGCCGGCACTCAAGGAGTTCGACGATCATCCCGAGCGCTGGCTCGATGTGCGCTGGGACATGGAGGAAAGCGAGCCGCAGCGTTTCCCGGCCCAGATCGTGGTGACGGCTGCGAATACGCCGGGGTCGCTTGCGCAGGTCGCTACCGTGATCGGCGAACACGGCGGCAATATCGACAACATTCGCATGAGCGGGAAGTCGCCAGACTTCAGCCGCATGGTGATCGATGTCGAGGTGTTCGATCTGAAGCATCTCAATGCGATCCTCACCCAGTTGCGTGCAAAAAAGGTCGTGTCGGCGGCAGAGCGGGTCAATGGATAGAGCAAAGCCAATCAGATTAGGCGTGAACGTCGATCATGTTGCGACCGTACGCAACGCGCGCGGCGGGTATCATCCGGATCCGATCCGTGCCGCGCGCGCGGCGATCGCAGCCGGCGCACATGGCATCACGGCTCATCTGCGGGAAGACCGCAGGCACATCATCGATATCGACGTCGAGCGGCTGATGAAGGATATCGAAGCGCCGCTCAACCTGGAAATGGCCGCGACCGAGGAAATGACCGCCATCGCCGGGCGGCTCAAGCCGCATGCCGTTTGCCTGGTCCCCGAGAAGCGCGAAGAGCGCACGACGGAAGGCGGGCTCGATGTCATCGGCGGTGGTAAGGTGCTGCAGAGCGCGATCGACCTGCTTTCCAGACATAGCCGCGTCTCGCTGTTTATCGCGGCCGATCCGGCGCAAATAGAAGCGGCGGCCAAGAGCGGTGCGGCGGTGATCGAATTGCATACCGGCACCTGGTGCGAGGCAGTGTCGGCGGCCGACGATGAACAGTCGGTAGCTGAGTTCAGGCGGCTCGCGGAAGCCGCGCGCTATGCCGCGTCGCTTGGTCTGGAAGTGCATGCTGGTCATGGCCTCGACTACCGGACGGCGGAACTGATTTCAGGCTTGCCTGAAATCGCTGAACTGAACATCGGCCATTACCTCATGGGCGAGGCGGTATTCTGCGGGCTGGAAGCTGCGATCAGGAACATGCTGGCGGCGATGGCGCGGGGGCGTTCGCATTTGGGAGGTCCCGCATGATCATCGGGATCGGTTCGGATCTTTGTGATGCGCGCCGCATCCAGAAATCGATTGAGCGCTTTGGTGACCGCTTCCTCGACCGGGTCTTTACGGAAAAAGAACGCGAACGCTCGGAGCGTAAAAAACTTCGCGCCGAATCCTACGCGAAGCGCTTCGCGGCCAAGGAGGCCTGCGCAAAGGCCTTGGGCACGGGCTTCCGGAGCGGGGTATTCTTCCGCGATCTGGGCGTCGTGAACCTGCCTTCGGGCAAGCCGACGATGCGGCTTACGGGCGGCGCGCTGGAGCGGCTCAAGACCCTGATTCCGTCAGGTTTCGACCCGCAAATCGACCTGACCATGACCGACGAAGGTCCTCTGGCGCAGGCTTTTGTCATCATCTCGGCGGTCCCAAAAGCGCCGCGTTAGCCGCATTGCCTCTGCGAAACCGCCCGTCTATACGGGCGGCGCCGCGAATTCCCGGAGATTATTCCCACCATGAGCGTGACCACCGAAAAGAAAGAAGGCGGGTTCGGCGAACTCGTCAGCATCGGCTTTCAGGCGCTCGTCATCGCGCTGGTGATCCGGACGCTCCTGTTTCAGCCGTTCAATATTCCTTCGGGTTCGATGAAGGCGACGCTCCTGGTCGGCGACTACATCTTCGTTTCGAAATATTCCTACGGCTATACGAGATTCTCAGTGCCGTTCGCGCTGATCCCGTTTCAGGGACGTATCTGGTCGGCAGAGCCGAAGCGCGGCGATGTCGCGGTGTTCCGCAACCCGAAAGAAGACTCGACCGATTACATCAAGCGCGTGATCGGGTTGCCCGGCGACCGCATCCAGATGGTCAATGGCGAACTGCATATCAACGGGCAGGCGATCAAGCGCGAGCAGGTGGCGGACTGGATCTCCGACGATCCGCGCGAGAGTGGCAAGCGCGTCAAGCGTTTTCGTGAAACGCTGCCGAATGGCGTGACCTACGAGATCCTCGATCTCGGCGAAAGCTATTACGACAATACGCCCGAATATGTGGTGCCGGCCGGTCATTACTTCATGATGGGCGACAACCGCGACAACTCGACGGACAGCCGGGTGCTTTCTGCCGTTGGCTATGTGCCGCTCGAGAATTTCATCGGCCGCGCCGAGATCATCTTCTTCTCGCTATCCGAGGGCGCCGCGATCTACGAACTCTGGCGCTGGCCATTCGACGTGCGTTGGGGCCGGATTTTCTCCTTCGTGCGATGACGCGGAAGAGGAGCGATCTTTCTGCACTTGAAGAGCGGCTCGGCTACCGCTTCAAGGATCGCGCGCTTCTCGATCAGGCGCTGACGCACAAGAGTTTCGTCACCGGTCGAAAACACGCGAGCAACCAGCGGCTTGAGTTTCTCGGCGACCGTGTTCTCGGGCTCGCGATTGCCGAGATGCTGTACGCGTCTTTCCCCGGCAATCTCGAGGGCGAACTTTCGCAGCGCCATACCGCGCTGGTCCGCAACGAAACCTGCGTCGAGGTCGCGCAATTGCTGGAGCTTGGGCCGCACCTTCGGCTCGCGCCGGGCGAGCGTAACGCAGGCGGCGAGCGGAACCCCTCCATTCTTGGCGACGCTTGCGAAGCGGTGATGGGGGCGATGTTCCTCGACGGCGGCTATGAAACCGCGCGGCAGATGATCGAACGCTACTGGCGGCCGCTGATGACGGCAACCGCGCAGGCCCCGCGCGACGCGAAGGCACTGTTGCAGGAGTGGGCGCTCGGCCGCGGTCTGCCGGTTCCCAGCTATCGCGAAGTCGGGCGAAGCGGGCCGGATCATAAACCCGAGTTTCGGGTTTCGATAGAACTGCCCGGCATCGAGCCGGCAGAAGGCATTGGCCCCTCGAAGCGCGAGGCAGAGCGAGCGGCGGCATCTTCGATGCTCGCGCGCGAAGGAATTCTGGTGAATACGAATGACTGAAGAAACCCGCGCCGGATTTGTGGCGCTGATCGGCGCACCGAATGCCGGCAAATCGACACTCCTGAACTCGCTCGTGGGAGCGAAGGTCTCGATCGTCACCCACAAGGTACAGACCACGCGGGTCCCGGTGCGGGGCATCGCGATGGCAGGCCAGTCGCAGATCATTTTCGTCGATACGCCGGGTATCTTCGCGCCGAAACGGCGGCTCGATCGCGCCATGGTCGGCTCCGCATGGCAGGGAGCGACCGACGCCGATCTGGTGGCGCTCCTGATCGATGCCCAGCGCGGGCTCGATGACGAGAACCGCGGCATTATCGAGAAACTCAAGGAAGTGCCGCAGCCGAAGGTCCTGATCCTGAACAAGATCGATCTCGTGCCGCGCGACGGCTTGCTCGCGCTGACCGCTGCGATGAACGAACTCGTCCGCTTCGAGCGGACGTTCATGGTCTCCGCGACCAAGGGCGATGGGGTCGGCGATATTCGCGACTACTTCGCGGGAGCGATGCCGAAGGGTCCGTGGCTCTATCCGGAAGACGAGATTTCCGACGTGCCGATGCGGCTCATGGCGGCCGAGATCACGCGCGAAAAGCTCTTCCTTCGGCTGCACGAGGAGCTACCTTATCAATCAACGGTTGAAACCGATTCGTGGCAGGAGCTCAAAGACGGCTCGGTCAGGATCGAGCAGACGATCTTTGTCGAGCGCGACGGGCAGAAGAAGATCGTGCTCGGGCAGGGCGGGAAGATGGTGAAGTCCATCTCGATGGATGCGCGGAAGGAAATCTCTTCCGAGATCGAGAAGAAGGTTCACCTGTTTCTTCATGTGAAAGTGCGTGAGGGCTGGGGTGACGATCCCGAGCGATACCGGGGCATGGGGCTGGAGTTTCCGAAGGGATGACGGCGGATCGCGCGAGCCAGGGATCGTGCATTTTTTGCCGGATCGCGTCGGGCGAAATTCCTTCGACGCGGGTTTATGAAGACGACAAACTGCTCGCCTTTCTCGATATTCGCCCGGTTCGCGAAGGACATGTGCTGATCATGCCGAAGCAGCACTATGACTATTACGAACAGATGCCTGCGGAGCTCGCGGCATCGGTCATGGTGCTCGGCCAGAAACTGGGACGCGCGGCGAAAAAACTTTATGGCGTCGCGCGTGTCGGCTTCATGTTCACCGGCACCGACGTCGCGCATACGCATGCGCACGTCATTCCGCTGGTGGAGGCGACCGATTTGACGTCGCGCCGCTACATCGCGGAAGAGAAAGTTACGTTCCGGCCACTGGCGCAAGCGTCACCGGCGGCGCTCAACGAGGTTGCGGACAAGCTGAAAGCCGCGCTGGCGGATAGCTGACATGGAATGGACCGACGATGGCATTATTCTCGGCCTGCGCCGCCTTGGCGAAGGTCATGCCGTCGCTGAGTTGATGACGGCCGAGCACGGGCGTCACATGGGCCTCGTCTATGGCGGGAGTTCGCGCAAGCGCTCGCCGATGCTCCAGCCCGGAAATAGCGTGCAGGCGCATTGGCGCGCACGGCTCGACGAGCAGCTAGGAAACTTCACGCTCGAAGTCACGCAGTCGCGTGCCGACCGCATGATGCTTTCGGCGGGCGCGAGCTTCGGTCTGCAGACGATGGCATCGCTCCTGCGGCTGCTGCCGGAGCGTGATCCGCATGGCGATATTTTCGTGATGAGCGAATATATTCTCGACCGGTTGGAAACTGCCGAGGCCGCCTCGCTGATTGCGCGGTTCGAGCTGCAGCTCCTTGCCGAACTCGGCTTCGGCCTCGATCTCGGCTGCTGTGCCGCGAGCGGGGTGACCGACGATCTCGTCTATGTTTCTCCGAAATCCGGCCGGGCCGTGAGCCGGGAGGCGGGCGAGGCGTGGCGCGAGCGGCTCTTGCCGCTGCCGTCCTTTCTCCGCGAGGTGGAAGTCAGCACGAGCCCTGCCGAAATCGCGGCGGCCTTCCTGCTGACCGGGCATTTCCTGACGGTCCATGTGCTGGAACCGCGCGGCATGCAGTTGCCCGAGGCGAGGGCTGCTTTTGTTGCCGCAGCCGGCCGCGTCCATGCGGCATGAGGTTGAACAGACCCTTCTGACTGAGTACCGCTAACCCATGACCAAACGAATCGCTCCTTCCGCGCCTGGCGGCGGCGGAGGCAATATCGAACCCGTCGAACTGAAAGAGGCGCTGGAAGAGCGCTATCTTTCCTATGCGCTCTCCACGATCATGGGCCGCGCGCTGCCTGATGCGCGTGATGGCTTGAAGCCCGTGCACCGGCGTATCCTGCATGCGATGCGGCAACTGCGGCTCGATCCGGGCACTTCGTTCAAGAAGTCGGCCCGTGTCGTCGGCGACGTGATCGGCAAATTCCATCCGCATGGCGACCAGTCGGTGTACGATGCGCTCGTGCGCCTCGCGCAGGATTTCGCGCAGCGCTATCCGCTGGTGGACGGGCAGGGCAATTTCGGTAACGTGGACGGCGATAACGCGGCCGCCATGCGCTACACCGAAGCGCGCATGACTGATGTCGCGCGCCTGCTTCTGGAAGGCATCGACGAAGACGCGGTGGACATGCGTCTCACCTATGACGGTGAGGAGCAGGAGCCGATCGTGCTTCCCGGAGCGTTTCCGAACTTGCTCGCGAACGGCTCGACCGGGATCGCGGTCGGCATGGCGACCTCCATCCCTCCGCACAATGCAGCAGAGCTTTGCGATGCCGCGCTGCTTCTGATCGAGAAGCCGGGTGCAACGACGCGCGAATTGATGAAATTCGTCAAAGGCCCGGATTTTCCGACTGGCGGCACCATCGTCGATGACAAGGCAGCGATCCGCGAGGCGTACAATACCGGCCGCGGTTCTTTCCGCGTGCGCGCCAAGTGGAAACAGGAAGACGCGGGCCGCGGCACCTGGGTCGTGGTCGTCACCGAGATTCCCTATTCGGTGCCGAAGTCGCGGCTGATCGAGAAGATCGCCGAACTGCTGCAGGACAAGAAGCTGCCGTTGCTTGCGGACATTCGCGACGAGTCCACCGAAGATGTCCGGGTCGTGCTCGAGCCCCGTTCCCGATCGGTCGATCCCGTGCTGATGATGGAGCAGCTTTTCAAGCTCACCGAGCTTGAGAGCCGTTTCCCGCTTAACATGAATGTGTTGATGGGCGGCATCACGCCCCGCGTGGTCAGCCTGCCGGAAGTCCTGCAGGAATGGCTCGACCATCGCCGCGCGGTGCTGTTGCGGCGCTCGAAACATCGTCTCGGCAATATCGATCATCGCATCGAAGTGCTCGGCGGTTATCTGATCGCCTATCTCAATCTCGACGAGGTCATCAAAATCATCCGCACGCAGGACGAGCCGAAGCCCGTCCTGATGAAGCGCTTCAAACTCACCGACGTACAGGCCGACGCTATTCTCAACATGCGGCTGCGCAACTTGCGCAAGCTCGAGGAAATGGAAATCCGCGGCGAGCATGCCGACCTGAAGAAAGAAAAGGCCGAGCTCGAAAAGCTTCTGAAATCTCCCGCCGGTCAGTGGAAGAAGATTTCCGACCAGATCAAGGAAGTGCGCGAACTGTTCGGACCGAAAACGCAGATCGGCAAGCGCCGTACCGACTTCGATGCCGCCGTCGAGATCGACGAGGCGGCGGTGGTCGAGTCGATGATCGTGCGCGAGCCGATTACGGTCGTTGTTTCCGAGAAGGGCTGGATCCGCGCGCTGAAGGGCCATACCGATCAGGTCGCGGACGTGCAGTTCAAGGGCGACGATACGCTGAAGTTTTCGTTCCCCGCGGATACCACGTCGAAGCTCGTGGTCTTTGCGACCAACGGGCGCTTCTACACGCTCGACGCCGGGAAGGTGCCTGGCGGGCGCGGGCATGGCGAGCCCATCCGCCTCATGGTCGAGATCGAGGCGGGGCACGAAATTCTCGTCGTGTTCCCTTACGCGGAAGGCGAGAAGTATCTCGTGGCGTCGGAATCTGGCCGCGGCTTCATCGTGAAGGCGGAAGACATGCTCGGCACCACCCGCAAGGGCAAGCAGGTGCTGAACGTCAAGGCGCCTGACAAGGCGGTTGCGATTGCGCCTGCCATCGGCGACCATGTCGCCGTGATCGGCGAGAACCGGAAGATGGTGATCTTCCCGGCGAAAGACCTGCCGGAAATGAGCCGGGGATCGGGCGTCAAGCTGCAGCGTTACAAGGACGGCGGGCTCTCAGACATCAAGGCCTTCAATCTCGACGAAGGGCTTGGCTGGACGGACAGTTCGAGCCGCAGGTTCTCCCTTACCAAGGGAGAGCTACGTGACTGGCGCGGCAACCGCGCCGACGCCGGCCGCCTTGCACCCAAGGGCTTTCCCAAGGCGAACAAGTTTCGCAGCTGACGCTCGCGATTGAAGTTAGGCGTTGCGCGGGCTTCCGCGCTTCGGCCCGGCGATCATGGCGATCAACTGAAAGATGCCTGCGACGACCGCAATGGTTCCGGCGGCACCCAGTGAAATTTCGTAACCCAGCGCAAGCGGCAGCAGCACTGCGATGGCGTAGCCCAGCAATCCGGCTGAAAGCGCGAATGCGAGCGAGAGCCAGACCTGTGTCTTGAGATCATCCGTCAGCATCCGTGCCGTCGCTGGCGGGCAGACCATCATGGCGACGAGCAGGATCACGCCGGTTGCGGAGAGCGAAACGACCGCCGCCAGTGCCGCGAGCGCGACCACGATCGCTCCGATCAGCCGTGGCGAAATGCCGATCGTGCCCGCGAATACGGGATCGAAGCTGACGACGCGCAGTTCCTTGAACAGGAGCGCGACGGTCAGTGCGACGACTAACAAACCGAATGCAAGTCTCGCGAGTTGCGGCGGGAGGCTTGCGAGTGCGTTCGAGTCAAATAGGCTCCGCAGTCCGGTTGCTGCCGGCCAGATCGCGGTTTCGATATTGCCGAACAAGATGTGATGCACGTCGAAGCTCGTGCGTGCGATGCCGCTTTGTTCTAGCAACAAGACGCCGAGCGCGAACATCGCCGTGAACACAGCGCCGAGTGCGGCAGACGGATCGACGCCCGCCGTGCGGCGGAGAAATTCAACCAGCAGCGAGGCGAACAGCGCAGCGGCGAACGCGCCCGAAAGCATGACCCATGTCGCTGTGCTCGCGGCGATCATGAATGCAACCACGATGCCCGGCAGCACGACATGGCCCATGGCGTCGCCCAGCATGCTCTGCCGGGTCAGCATCAGGAAATTTCCGATCAGCGCGCAGACGAGGGCGGCGAGGGTTCCAACCAGCAGCGCAGGAAGATCGATCTGCAGGAATGAGATCATGACGCGCGCCCGGAAAGTTTGCGCGCGCCCAATGCGCGGATCAGGAGGCCGCGTGCCGCACCGAAGAAAACGCTGACGAGCAGGATCGCGAAGGCGATGAGTACGATCACGGGTCCGGTCGGCGTATCGGGCCTCACCGCGGAGAGCGCAGCGCCACCATAGGCGGAAGCCGCACCCATCACGGCAGAGATCAGCGTCATGCGGCCTGCGTGATTGGTCCAGAAGCGCGCGGCGGCCGGCGGAATGATGAGCAGCGCCACGATCAGCACGAGGCCGACGACGCGCAGGCCGATCACGATGACCGCCAGAACCAATGCCAGCACGAGGAGGTCGAGCAGACGTACCGGGAAGCCGTGGGCGCGGGTATATTCGGTGTCGAACGAAACGAGCGTCAATTCCTTGAAGAAGGCGGCAACGACCGCGGCGGCGATGAACGAGAACGTGGCGAGCGTGATCGCCTCGCTTCGCAGCATTCCCGCGGTCGCACCGAGCAGATAAACGTCGAGCCCTGCCTGACCTCCGGTCTTCAGCGTCTGGATGACAGTGAGCAAGACGACACCCAGCGCGAAGAACGTCGCAAGCACGCTGGCAATTGCAGTGTCTTCGTTGAGCCGCGTGTGGGTTACGATCCAGTGGATGCAGAGCGCGGACAGGATGGCGGTCAGTGCCGAACCCGCGAGCAGGAAGGGCAGGCTCTTGCCCGAGAACCCAAGTGCTACGGCGGCAAGGAAGCCGAGTGCGACGCCCGGGAGCGTTGCATGCGCAATCGCATCGGCGACCAGCGCGCGCCTGCGCAGCATCGCAAAAACGCCGACCGTTCCCGTGGCTGCGCCGAGTGCCGCGGCCCCGAGCATAACAACGGTCGTGTTGTAGCCGGACTGCAGCAGCAGCACTGCCAGCAGTTCTTGCAAGTCAGCCATGGGTCTGCGCCGCGTCCGGCATCAACGGCACGCCATACGTGCGCGAAATGTTTTCGGGCGTGAACGCCTCCGCCACCGGCCCCGCCGCGATCACCTCGCGGTTGAGCAGCAACACGTGGTCGAAGATATCCCGCACGCTGGAAAGATCGTGGTGGACGCAGACCACGAGCGACCCGGCGTCGCGCAGCCTGCGGAAGACTCCGGTCATCACGCCTTCGGTAACGGCGTCGACGCCTGCGAAGGGTTCATCGAGCAGAAACAGTTTCGCCTGTTGCGCAAGCGCACGTGCCAGAAACACGCGCTGCTGTTGGCCGCCGGAGAGGGCGCCAATCTGCCGGTCTGCGAACTCAGCCATCTTGACCGCATCGAGAAACTCCCGCGCTTTCGCGCGATCCATTGCTCGCACCGGGCGTAGCCAGCCGATCCGGCGATAAAGTCCCATTGTCACGACATCCGCGGCCGTGGCGGGAAAATCCCAGTCCACGCTCGCGCGTTGCGGGACATAGGCGATGAGCCCGCGCTGCTGCGAAACCGGCTTGCCGAATACTTCTGCGGCGCCTTCGGCTTTCGGTACGAGGTCAAGCACTGCCTTGAGCAAGGTCGATTTGCCGGCGCCGTTGGGCCCGACAATCGCGACGATCCCGCTTTCCGGCGCAGCCCAGTTGACGCGCGAAAGCGCGGCGCGGCCGCCATAGGTCACGGTAAGGTCTCGGACGGAGAGCGGAGGCGCCTGCATCGCTCGCGAAGATACGCGCTCGGACGGGGAAGGGGCCAGCATTTCAGGAGCCGCCCTTCAGTTTTCCGTTCAGTCCGCGTGCGGGCGTCTGTCCGCCTAGTGCCCGCGAGATCGTGGTGACGTTGTGGTCGAGCATGCCGACGAGCGTTCCTTCGTAGCTGCCGGGCGTGCCCAGAGCATCGGAATAAAGTTCGCCGCCGACGATGACCTGATGCCCGCGGGCGCGCGCACCTTCCACGAGTGCACGCACGTTGCGTTCCGGCACTGAGCTTTCGACGAATACGGCGCGGATCTTCTTTGCGACCAGCAGCGACACGAGTTCTTCAATGCGCTTCAGACCGGCTTCACTTTCGGTAGAAAGCCCCTGAATGCCTTTCACGTCGAAGCCATAAGCGCGACCGAAATAGCCGAAGGCGTCATGCGCGGTGACGAGGACGCGCGATCCTTCCGGCACGGTGGCGAGGATACGCTGCGCATAGTCGTCGATGCGTTTTATTTCGGCGAGGTAGTTTTTCGCGCCTGCCTCGAACGCCGCCTTGCCGGCGGGGTCGCGCGCGATCAACGCATCGCGCACAGCTTCGACGACAATGGCCCAGAGCTTGGGATCCATCCATACGTGCGGATCCCTGCGGTCCTTGTAGTCTTCATCCGCCAGCAACCGGTCGGGGGAAATCTTCCCCGCCGCGAACAGGACCGGCTTAGACGCTGCTAACGTCTTCAGCGTCTGGTCAAGTTGCGCCTCCAGATGAAGTCCGTTGGCGACGATCAGGTCGGCGCCGCTGAGTTTGGCGATGTCCGCACGGGTGGGGCGGTAGGTATGAGGGTCAACGCCTTCGCCAAGCAGGCTTGTCACGTCCACGCGCGTGCCACCTACGGCGCGCACCGCGTCTGCGAGCATCGAAACCGTGGCGACGACCTTCAGCGGCCGCTCCTGAGCCTTTGCGCCGGTCGGCCAGGCAAGCGTCAGCACGCCGAGGATGCCGAGGGCGAGAATACGTAACACTTATGCACTTCCTGCTATTGCGAACTACTCGCAACAAGATGGGCTCGGTTGCCGCTAAAGTCAAGTTCTTGCGAATCGCTCGCAATTGATGGGCAAAGGAAAGCGCCGGTGGAAACCACCGGCGCTCGTACTCGAATTGGGAGGGTTGGCGCTTACGAGCCGTAATGGATCGTGCAGCCGTAAGGCCGCGTGGAGGGGTTCGGAACGGGCTTGTTCGCTGCCAGTGCCGCCAGCGTCTCGCGGACATAGTTCACGGCCTTCGGCAGCGAGTCCGGGCGCGACGAGGGAATGCTGTCGATGCCGCCTTTGTAAACCAGCGTGCCTTTCGCATCGATCACATACATATGCGGCGTGGTCTGCGCGGCGTAGAGCCTACCGACCTTGCCGTCCGGGTCGAGAACGGTATGGGTCGGCACAGCCTTGCGGTCGGTATTGACCTTGATGGCCTCGAGACCTTCCACAAAGCCCTGTTTGCCAGGCGGCGAAGAGATGATCTGAAGCCAGACGACACCCTGACCGGTCGCGTCCTTCTGGGTCGATTGCATGTTGTTCGCATTGTAGTGCATGCGGACATAAGGACATTCGTGGTTGGTCCATTCCAGCACCACGATCTTGCCGCGCAGCGATTTCAGATCGATCGTCTTGCCGTCTGCGGTGCGCGCGGTGAAGGCGGGCGCTTCCTTGCCGACTTCGGGCGAGGCGAAAGCGGGAAGAACGAGCGCTGCAGAGATCGCAGCCGTCGCAATCATTTTCTTGAGCATGGAAGTCTCCCTCTAGTTCTGGATACGTGCGGATTTCGTCTGGCCGATTTCACGCAATACGATGTCAGGCGTCAGGATTTGCGGCAGCACCACCGGTTCGGACGAGGCACCCGCGGGATAGAACACATAAAGCGGCACGCCGTTGCGGCCGAATTTCGCGAGCATCGCCGTGATGGCCGGATCGCGGTGGGTCCAGTCGCCTTTGAGATAAGCGATGTTGGCAGCCTCGAATGCGGAGATGACGTTTGCGCGCTCGAGCGCCACGCGCTCGTTGACCAGGCAGGTGATGCACCATGCGGCGGTGAGGTTCACGAACACCGGCCGGTTCTGCGCACGCAGATCGTCGAGCCGCGTGGGCGTGAAGGCTTCATAACGCGGGTTGCTGGACGCAGTCTGCTGCGGCGCTTCGGCATCCTTGACGAAGATGAAGCCGAGCGCGATCGCAAGTAGAAGCGTTGCAGCGGCAGCACCATAGTTTGCCAAGCGCCAGCGCTTGCCCGCAGAGGAAAGTAACCACGCGGCGAAGGCGATCAGGAGCATGCCGGCAAGCGCGGCTGCGACCGCATCGGCGCCAGCCTGCTGCGCCAATACCCAAATCAGCCAGATCGCGGTGGCGTACATCGGGAAAGCCAGCGCCTGCTTCAGGCGCTCCATCCATGGGCCGGGCCGTGGCAGGAAGCGCAGGAGCGCAGGAAAATAGCAAAGCACGAGATAGGGCAGCGCGAGGCCGAGCCCGAGTGCAACGAAGATCGCAAGCAGGATGGGCGCGGGCTGGCTCACGGCAAAGCCGAGTGCCGTCGCCATGAACGGGGCCGTGCAGGGTGTCGCCACGACCGCAGCGAGGCCGCCGGCAAGGAAGCTCATGCCGTAGCCGTCATTTCCGCCGTAAGCGCCGAGCCGCGACAACGATCCGCCGAAGCTAATCACGCCGGACTGGCTTAGGCCGACTGCGAACATCAGGTAGGCGAGCAGCATGACGAAGAGCGGCGACTGAAACTGGAAGCCCCAGCCCAGTTCCGCGCCTCCGGCTTTGAACGCAAGCACAATTGCCGCGAAGATCGCGAAGCAGGCCAGGACGCCACCGGTATAGGCGAGCCCATGCATATGCCGCTGGCGATACCCCATGCGCGAATGATTGACGAGCGAGAGCACCTTGATCGACAGCACCGGAAACACGCAGGGCATCAGGTTCAGTATGATGCCGCCGAGAAACGCGAACAGGAGCGCCGTCAACAGGCCGACATCGGAAACCGCCCGCATCGGCGTTGAAGGTGTCTGCGCGACACTGAGCGTGCCGGTGAGGGGAGCTTCTACGGCGTAGGCCGTTGCGCCGCCGTTGCGCTCGCTGACCACGAGCACGCCGCGCAGACTTTTGGGAAGTTTGGCTTCGTAAGGCTCCAGCGAGAGCGAGAGCTTGCCGTTTTCGATCCGCAACGGCTGATCGGCTGCGTGTTTGATAACGCCCCATTCGGAGGCGAAGAATTGTGCGCTGGCGATGTCGGCGGATTTGATTTCACCAGATGCGGCGACCAGTTCAATCTTGTTGTTCGCGACGCTCGCGGAAAACGGCCATGCATTTTCGGTTGGCAGTTTGGCGCGCGCGGACTCGATCTCGCGCGTGCTGATCCCGGCCGACATGCCCTTGGCGACGACGGGAAGGCTGAGATCAAGCGTCACCTGCTCGGGAATGCAGATCTCTTCGCAGACCAGCCAGTCAACTACCGCTTGGATCGGGAAGTTGTCGCCCGCGCGAATATTGTCCGGCACCTTGATCTGGGTGAGAAGCGTGACTTCGTCTTCATAGCCATAATTCGCGACCGGCCCGACCATGAGGCGCTTCGGCGCGGGCCACTGGATTTCGCCGGCACTCGCACCGTCAGGAAGCTTCCACGCGATGGTGGTTGCCATTCCCGCGTCGCCGGGGTTCTGCCAGTAGGTGTGCCATTTCGCGAGGATGCGCTTGTTTACTGCGACCGTGATCGTGCTGCCGGGCTCGACTGCCTTGGTGTCGGCGATCAGGCGGGCGGTGACATGCTTGGTTTCCGCGATCGACGCGGCGCGCAGCGGCAGGACAGCCCCGCACAAGGTGAGGGCTGCCGCGATCGCGACGGAGAGGGCTCGTACAGACTTCATTTCCGGGGGTGCAGGCTCGCTGATTTGATCCGTAACTTACGTCAGTAGCACCATAATTTGGCGAAAGATCAGCGCCTGCGACTCTGCGCCTGCGCAAGTGGGCAAGTGCCCCGAGGACTATGGCTTTGTGGGGTGCGATTCCGATGGGCAGACGCTCACCGATCAGAATTCAGATAAGCCACTATATTTATTATTAAAAATTGATGGGCCAATTGCCCACTTACGTTGCCCACGATTGTGTGGGGCCGTTTGAGGTTGACGAAACCCGGTGTCGAGGCGTCTGCTGACATTTGCGTGAACGGGCGAAAACAGCCCGCGCGCGAGGAACGTCAAGGCGGAATCGTCGCATGCAGGCGGAAGAAATACTCCGGGAAATCTCCGATTATTGCCGGCGGGCAGGGCTCGCCGAATCGACCTTTGGCCGCCGTGCGGTGAACGACGGCAAGCTCGTCAGCCGGCTTCGGGACGGCGGACGCATCACCACGGTCACGCTCGATCGCATCCGCACCTTCATGAGCGACAGCGAACTGGATGAGCGCGATGCGATCATCGCACGGCCCATGCCGCCGCGTCCGATCAATGCCATCGCAGGGCCACAGGCGGCTCCCGCAGCGGAAAACCCGCAGCGCAATTTCCGCTTCTTCGACAATCGCCAGAAATATCTCTTATTCGTGAATACCTGCGGCGAGAAATCGGTGATCGCCAATCGCATCGGTATGGAGCTCGGCAACATCCATCCGCGGCCGCCGGCATTGCGCATTTTCGATGCCGGCGTAGGGGACGCAACGGTGCTCTCGCGGGTGATGCGCGCGATGCACGAGCGCTTCTCTACGCTTCCGTTTTATATCGTCGGTAAAGAGATCAGCCTCGAAGACGTGCGCCTCGCACTCGACAAGATGGCGGATCGCTTCTTCGAGCATCCGTCGACCGTGCTGGTGCTGACCAACATGTATTACGCGGAGGCTCCGTGGCTGACGACGCATTCGCGCGAGGCGGCATCGAGCATGGTCTGGCACGAACTCGGGCTGACCGGAAACTCGGCCTTCTCGTTCGAGTCGCAGATTTCCGCGCTGCAGCCGTTTCTTGCGGAAAACTGGAAAGCGCGCGTCAGCCCGAAAAGCGGAAATCCGGTTTACGAGCGGCCGGTGGTGCTCGTGATCTACCGGCAGGATCACAAGTTCCTGCTCGACAACATCATTCCGCGCCGCGGCGCGACCGATGCGAACTACGATTTGGTCATGGCCTCGCAACCTTATCGGTTGCGCTCCAGCGTCGAGTTCAAGGCGAAGAAAGTGATCGCGCCGCTTGCGCGCGCGCTCGGCGCCGGCGGACGCATGATCGGCATTCATTCGCGCGGCGACGATCCGGGGCAGGAGATCATCCAGAAGGTGTGGCCTGGCGACAATCCGTTCGTGCAGGACCGCCACGCGATCCTCAAGGCGGTCAAGAACGAACTCGGCACGGCGGGCCGCGATCTGAATTTCAACGCCTACGCCGATCATCGTTCGATCTTCCGCTACGACATGCACACGCTGCCAACCGAAATCTCAGCCGAAAGCGGTTCGTCGATCGGGACTTCAACGCTGTTCGCGGCCTGGAACGCGGCGATTTACGTCGCGCAGGTCGAGGACGACCGCCTGTCGAGCGTCGTGACCGATGGCCGCTATCTGCAGGCGACCCGGGAGGTGCTGCAGAAGCACGGCGGCCTCTGGTTCAACGACGAGTCCTACGTGATCTCCAGAAAAAGGGATTGAAGCCATGCTGAACCCGCACAAGCTCGAATCTCTTCCGGATGCGCCAGACTTCAATGCGGTGCTCGATGATATTTCGCTCGAAGCCGTGATGCCTTCGGCGGCAGAACAGCATGAGGCCGCGTCCGTCCTTCCCACGGGTACGCCGATCTATCTTACCGATCTGCCAAACCGGTCCGACGACAAATTCTTCGAGATTGCGAAAGGCTTGTTCATGCGCGGCCTAAAACCCGTGCCGCATGTGTCTGCGAGGAATGTGCCGTCTGAGCGCGCCCTTGAAACGCTGCTGTCGCGGCTGGCGAGTTCGGCCTGCGTGAGAAAGGTGATGCTTGTCGGCGGAGATCGCGGCCGTAGCGCCGGCCCGTTCGAGAATGCGCTCGATGTGATCGAGAGCGAAATTCTGCAGCGCTCAGGGATAGAGGAAATCGGCGTCGCCGGATATCCGCAGGGCCATCCGGCGCTTTCCGACGATATTTTGCGTGTGGCGCTGCGAGAGAAGCTCGACGCGGCAAGGCGCGCAGGCTTGAGGGCGCATATCGTCACACAGTTTTCCTTCGATGCATGGCCCGTCGTGACGTGGCTGCGCGCGTTGCGCGCGGAAGGTGTCGCCAATCCTGTGCGCATCGGCATGGCAGGCCCGGCAGGTATTCCTGCCTTGCTGCGCTTTGCGCAGCGTTGCGGCGTGCGGACATCCGTGCGCGGATTTGCGCGCAATGCCGCCTCGATTGGAAAGATGTTCTCGCAGGCGACCCCTGCGGAGATGGTTCGCGATCTTGCGGAAGCGGCAGCGTCGGAAAATCTCGGCGAGATCGCCGCGCATATTTATTCGTTCGGTGGGCTTCCGCAGACAGCGAAATGGGCGCGCGATGCGCAACGCGGGGAGCTAAATTAATCGTCGAAGCGCTTCCAGCCGTCCTGCATCAAGCGCTCCTGCGGCACGAAGCGCTTCTTGTAATCCATCTTGCGCGCGCCATCGACCCAATAGCCGAGATAGACGAAGGGCAGGCCCATGCGGCGGGCGCGCTCGATGTGATCGAGAATCAGGAACGTGCCAAGCGAACGATCGCGCGCCATTTCCGGATCGTAGAATGAATAGACCATCGACAAACCATCGCTGAGGATATCCGTGAGCGCGACGGCGAGCAGCGGACCTTCGCCGCGGCCGGTAAGAAAACTGTCGGGACCGCGCGGTCGGTATTCGATCAGCCGCGAGCGCACGTGACTGTCTTCCACCATCATCGAATAATCGAGCACGGTCATATCAACCATGCCGCCATCGGAATGGCGCGAGTCGAGATAATGACGGAACAGGGAATACTGTTCTCCAGTTGGGATCGGCTGCTTGGACTGGCCGACGATATCGAGGTTTCGCTTCTGGATGCGTCGGAAGGTCTTGGTTGCCTGGAAGTCGTTCACGACCACGCGCACCGAAACGCAGGCGCGGCAAGATTCGCAGGCCGGGCGGTATGCGATCGACTGCGAGCGGCGGAAGCCGCCATGGGTGAGGATGTCGTTAATCTCCGGCGCGCGCTCGCCCACAAGGTGAGTAAAGACTTTCCGCTCTTTCTTTCCGGGCAGGTACGGGCAAGCCGATGGGCTTGTCAGAAAGAATTGCGGAGTATCGCGCGAATGCTTGGTCACCGGTCCGGATTGCCCCTTCCTCGAAGCGCAATGTGTGAATCATCGCGCTTTCGCGCGCCGCCGTCAAAGGGCCTTTTGATGGCGTTCAGCGGCGGAGCGAAGCGGCGCGTTCGTCATCGTTGATCACCACGGTTCCGGCCAGAAAGTCGTGCAGGGTACGCCGCCGTGAATTGAACAGCGCGACCAGCACGATGAACGGCGTCAACGCCGCGGATAGCGCCCAGAAGAAAATCGCGTGGACGGCGCCGAGGAGGAAATACATCGGTGCGCCGTACCAGGTCCGCATCTGCAGCCCCATCGCGCGCATACCGTAGGTCGCTGAGCGCTCCGAGCCGAGTGTGATGCCGACATAGAGAATCGACCAAATGGCTGCGACCGGCCCGAGTAATCCGAACACGACCGCGCCGAAGCCAAGCGTCGCGACGGTAAAGATCATCATGAACACGAAAACCGCCGCAAGCGGGATCAGGATGAGAGTCGCGTCGATCAGGAATGCCACGAACCTGCGCGCAAGCACGCCCTGAAACAGCTCAGGCTGCGTTACCGGGTCGTAAGCGTGCGGGCGAGGCTCGTTCGATGTGCCGATCCGGGCGTGCGTCATAGGGCTCTCCAATCACCGTCAAGGTGGGGAACCGGAGCCATTTGCGCAAGAGAGCGGCGCATTTTCAGTTTCGAGGAGGGCTTTCCGACTCCCCAAGAACTACGAATGGTGACCGGCCGGGCAAACACCATATCCGGGTCCCACAAATGTGAGATCGATCATGGCAAATTCTGTCCGCGACATTGAGAAAGACTATCCGCTCGATCAGTTCGTCGAGAAGCTGCGCCGGCTTGCCGATGCCATCGAAGCAGGCGAGCGCTTCGAAATTCAGGTGGCGGGCGAGCGCATCTATGTTCCCGCGCGCGCAAATTTCAGCATCGAGCACGAACGCGGGGAAGACGAAGAGGAAATCGAATTCCAGATCAAATGGAGCGTGAAGTAGCCGCGAAATTGAAGCGAGGGAACCAAAGGATGGCATCGGCGTTTTATTGCCGTCGAAGCAACCTAGAGAGAAGGAGAGACACCATGAGAAAGACCATCATGGCTGCCGCAATTTCCCTCGCGGCCATTGCGACTACAGTGCCCGCGAATGCCGAGCCGAGAGGGGCCGTAACCGGCGCTGTCACCGGCGGCGTCGTTGGTGCAATTGTTGGCGGACCGGTCGGTCTTGCCGTCGGCGCTGTTTCGGGTGCGTTCGTGGGCGACCGCGTAACAAGTCCGAACTGTTTCGTCGATGAGGCAGGCAGGACATTCTGCCGATAACAAAAAGCCCCGCTTCGGCGGGGCTTTTTTATGCGGTCAACAAGCCGCACGGTTTATGCTTCTCGCACCCGTCCGAATCTTCTAGCACTTGGAATCGTAACAGGTTGCGTTGAGGGCGAGATGGCGAAGCAAAAGCGCGTGGTCGAAGCTGGCCGCTATTGGCTGCAGATCGACCGGCAGACCAAGGGCTCTTACGACGAGCTCGAGGCGGCGCAGGCAGCGGGCGAAGCCCTGAAGAAGAAATTTCCCAACATTCACGTCGCGCTTTACGATCGCCAGTCCGGCTTGCATTCGGTGTTGCGGCACGTAGTCGTCTAAGCGCGTTCTTGCTACGCCATTTTGACGATGAACAAGAGCGTCAGACAGGCGACAGCGCCGAAGAAAATGATCGAGAAGAGCAGATCGTAGATCGTGATCTGCGAAGTTGTTTTCTTCGCCGTCGGTGTGCGTAATTTCTCGAGCGCTGCATCCATAGTTTTGAATTCTTTCAATCTTGAATTTCAAAATGCGGCGCGTGCTCTAGCTGCGTTCCAGCGCGCTGCCTAGATGCGTGGAAAACATTGTAGCGATTTCAAAGTCGGCGGAAGATGTCGTACGCGATGCCGGTGACGATGCTGTAGGCCATGAGCATCGCAAGCATGAAGGCAGCCGGTTGCAAGCCGAGCCCGGTGCCAGTGCCGAAAAAGCCGAGGCCGATCAGCGGAAAGAAAAGCAGGCCCATCGCGAGCCAGCCGGCGACGCCAAAGACAGCACCCTTTATCGCGCCGCTGTTTCCCGGCAAGCGCGGATAGATCCTGCCGAAGACAATGCCGAGCAATATGGCGCCGTTCGCGAAAGAAAGCAGCCACGGCACCAGCGGATGAATGTCTGCTCTCGTGAGATGGGAAAGCGTTTTCTGCAGCGCTTCGTAAGGCTCGAAGCCCGGGAGGAGTCCGGTCTTCGCCTTGAAGATCATCAGAAGCGTGTGCGCGGCGGTGCCACAAAGGCCGGCCGCGATCGATTTCCAGAGCCAGCCCATGCGGGTCGTCAGATCTTGTTGATCTTCTCCGCCACGCGCGGCGCGAAGTATGTCAACATAGCATCTGCGCCCGCGCGCTTGAAGGCGAGTAGCGATTCCATCATCGCCTTGTCGCCGTCTATCCAGCCGTTTCGCGCGGCACCTTCGATCATCGCGTATTCGCCGGACACCTGATAGGCCATGGTCGGCATGCCGAAGGCTTCCTTCACGCGCCAGACGATATCGAGATAAGGCAGGCCGGGCTTCACCATGACCATGTCCGCGCCTTCCTCGATGTCGATCGCGACTTCGCGCAGCGCCTCATCCGAGTTGCCGGGGTCCATCTGATAGGTGCGCTTGTCGCCCTTAAGCGTCGCGTTCGATCCGACGGCGTCGCGGAACGGGCCGTAAAAGGCGCTCGCGTATTTCGCGGCGTAAGCGAGGATCTGCACGTCCTGAAAATTGGCGGCGTCGAGTACCGCCCGGATCGCGCCTATGCGGCCGTCCATCATGTCGGAAGGGGCGACGACATCAGCACCGCAGGCAGCCAGCACGCGCGCCTGTTCGGCGAGAAGTGCCACGGACTCGTCGTTCAGGATTACGCCTTCCTTCATCACGCCGTCGTGGCCGTGCGACGTATAGGGATCGAGCGCGACATCGGCGACGAGGCCGATCTCCGGAAATTCCTGCTTGATCGCGCGCAGGGCGCGTCCCACGAGATTGTCCGGGTTCAGCGCTTCCGAGCCGTTCTCGTCGCGCAGTTCTTTCGGCGTGTTCGGGAAAAGCGCGAGCGCCGGAATCTTCAGCTTCACCGCGCGCTCGGCCTCGCGTACGGCCTGATCGACAGAAAGGCGCTCCACGCCCGGCATAGAAGCGACCGCTTCGCGGTAGTTCGTGCCATCCGCGATGAAAAGCGGCCAGATCAGGTCGTCGGTCGTCAGCGTGTTCTCGCGCACCAGCCGTCGCGACCAGTCGCTCTGGCGGTTGCGCCGCATGCGCGTCGTCAGGCCGAGATTGGCGCTCTTGCTGCCGGAAAGGGACACGACTTCAGCAGGGCGGGCTTTGCCCGTGATCGGCGGCATGGCTGGCATTGCTCCTTTTGGACGGCACTTCGAATGCCTTTTATCCCGCGGCGGCGGTTGCGCAAAACCCTGGGGCGGCGACCCACTGGTCCCAAACCAGATGCGCCATCGCCTTATGTCACGCGGTGCGTTGACCTGCGGCCAATCCCACGCATATTCGCACCATGGATTTTGAACTTTCAGAAGAACAGCAGGCTTTTCGCGACGCAGCGCGGGGCTTCGCCCGCGACGAGATGATGCCCCATGCGCGCGAGTGGGACGAAAAATCGATCTTCCCGGTCGAGCAGTTGCGGGCCGCGGCGGCACTCGGCTTCGGCGGTATTTATGTGAAGGAAGACGTCGGCGGCTCGGCGCTGACCCGGCTCGACGCCGCGATCATCTTCGAGGAGCTCGCGCAGGGCTGCACCTCGACGGCTGCCTATATCTCGATCCACAATATGGCAGCCTGGATGATCGATACCTTTGGTAGCGAGGAACTGCGGCAACGCTTCCTGCCGAAGCTTTGCACCATGGAGCATTTCGCGAGCTATTGCCTGACCGAACCCGGCGCGGGGTCTGACGCCGCTTCGCTCAGAACCAGCGCGCGGCGCGATGGCGATCATTACGTGTTGAACGGCGAGAAGGCGTTTATCTCGGGCGGCGGCGCTTCCGACATTTATGTGTGCATGGTGCGAACTGGAGAACCGGGCCCGCGCGGCATCTCCTGCATCGTGGTAGAAAAGGGCGCGCCGGGTTTGAGCTTCGGCGCGCAGGAACAGAAGCTTGGCTGGAAGTCGCAGCCGACCTCTGCCGTGATCTTCAACGACTGCCGTGTGCCGGTGGAAAACCTGATCGGCGCTGAAGGACAGGGATTCCGGATCGCAATGGCGGGGCTCGACGGCGGCAGGCTGAATATCGGCGCATGTTCGCTCGGTGGCGCGCAGTTCTGTCTCGACCGCACCATTGAATACATGCGCGATCGCAAGCAGTTCGGTTCGCGCCTCGCGGATTTTCAGGCGTTGCAATTTCGTATCGCGGATTATGCGACCGAGCTTGAGAGCGCGCGGCTTCTGCTATGGGCGGCGGCGAAGAAGGTGGGCGACAAGGCGGCAGGTGCCACGCGCATGGCCGCGATGGCAAAGCGCCGCGCAACCGATGTCGGCTTCGAGATCGTGAACGGCTGTTTGCAGATGCATGGCGGCTACGGTTATCTGCGCGATCATCCGATCGAGCGCGTGCTGCGCGACGTGCGCGTACATCAGATTCTGGAAGGCACCAACGAAATCATGCGCGTCATCATCGCGCGCGAGATGCTGGCGAATTGAGCATGAATGGCGAGCCGGAAATCCTGTTCGAGCGGCGCGGTTGCGCGGGCTTTGTCACGTTGAACCGCCCGCATGCGCTGAACGCGGCGACGGACAATATGGTCCGGCAGCTCGCGAAGCAGCTTGATGTTTGGGAAAACGACAGTGCGATCAGCCGCGTGGTGGTGCGGGCTACGGGCGAGCGCGCGTTCTGCGCGGGCGGAGACATTCGCGCCTTATATGAGCAATACAAAGCCGGCGAGGTGCAGAAATCGATCGATTTCTGGCGCGAGGAATACACGCTCAATCATCGCATCAAGCACTATCCGAAGCCGTATCTTTCGCTGATCGACGGCATCGTCATGGGCGGCGGCGTCGGTCTTTCGGTGCACGGCATGTATCGCGTTGCCGGCGATCGGTATTCGTTCGCCTATCCGGAGGTCGGCATCGGCTTCTTTCCGGATGTCGGCGCGACCCATGTATTGCCGCGCCTGCCGGGCAAGATTGGCATGTGGATCGCGCTCACGGGGCTGCGCGTCAATGCGGACGATGGCGTTTACTGCGGGCTTGCGACGGACCGGATCGCTTCCGCGCAATTTCCTGAACTTGAGCGCGCGCTGACGACCGACGAGAGCGTGCAGGAAATTCTCAACACGTTCTCCGGGGAAAGTGCGAAGGGGAGGCTGGAAGCCGATCATCCACTGATCGACCGCATCTTCGCGCTTGGTTCGGTCGAGGAAATTCTCGCAGCACTTGAAGGGGAGATGAGCGAGGAAGCGTCTAAGCTCGCGCGCACGATCCGGCAGAAGTCGCCGCTCAGCCTCAAGATTGCCTTCGAGCAGGTGCAGCGTGGCGGCGCGCTCGACTTCGCCGAAGCGATGCGAACCGAGTTCCGGATCGTCAACCGGGTCGCGCGCGAGCCGGAGTTCTATGAAGGCATCCGCGCCGTGGTGATCGACAAGGACAATGCGCCGAAATGGAATCCGGCGACGCTCGAAGCTGTGAGCCCGGAGAGGGTTGCGTCCTATTTCGCGCCGCTGCCGGATAGCGAGGAGTTGCGTTTGTGAGTGTCTATGAAGACCCGCTCGAACAGGCAATCGGCCGCGACGCGGTGAAGATCAAGCCGTGGCGGCAGCGCATGATCTATTATCAGCGCGTGGCTGGCGGCTTCATGATGATCAAGGGTCTTGTAGGCTGGGCCATCATCTGCGGACTTCAACTCGGCACGCCGTTCGACGCGATGCGCATTCACGCGAAAGCGTGGACGATTTTCTTCGCTGTCATCGATGTCGTCGCGGGCGTGGCGCTTTGGCTGAGTTCGGCCTGGGGCGGGACGTTGTGGCTTATCGTCGTGGCGATGCAGATCTCGGCCGATCTCGTATTCACCGATCTTGCCGGCGTGCTCATTATCTTGACGATCATCGAGCTGGTGCTTGTCGCAGGATACGTGCTCGTGCGCTTCAAGGTTTACGAAGAAGACAATCGATAAAAAGCACCCGGGGAGGGCAGTCATGGCGAAAATCGGATTCGTTGGTCTCGGCAATATGGGTTTGCCGATGGCGCAGAACCTTTTGAAAGCGGGCCATTCGGTAACCGGCTTCGACGTTTCGACTGCGGCACCTGCGAAGCTTGCGGAATCGGGCGGGGCGATTGCGAAGGAAGTCGGCGATGCGGCCGCCGACATGGATTTCATCGTCACGATGCTCCCGGCGGGCCAGCATGTGCGCGACGTCTATCTCGGCAATGGCGGCATCTTTGCCCGCGCGAAACCGGGCGCGGTGTTGATCGACTGCTCGACCATCGATGTGGAGAGCGCGCGTGCCGTAATTTCGGAAGCGGAGAAGAAGGGTTTCCTGATGCTCGACGCGCCGGTTTCGGGGGGCGTCGGCGGCGCACAAGGTGCGACGCTCACCTTCATGGTCGGTGGTTCCGATGTAGCCTTTGCGAAAGCGAGGCCCGTACTCGAACAGATGGGCAAGACCATCGTGCATGCCGGCGGCGCGGGCGCGGGGCAGGCGGCGAAGATCTGCAATAACATGATCCTCGGCATTTCGATGATCGCAGTTTCGGAAGCCTTCGTGCTCGCCGAGAAGCTCGGTCTCGACAAGCAGAAGCTGTTCGACATTTCCTCGAAGTCTTCGGGGCAGTGCTGGTCGATGACGACCTATTGTCCGGTACCGGGTCCGGTGCCGACGTCACCCGCCAATCGCGATTATGCTGCGGGTTTCACGGCTGCGATGATGCTCAAAGACCTCAAGCTCTCGCAGGAAGCAGCGAAGTCCGCGGGTGCGAGCACGCCGCTCGGGGCGAACGCAACGTCGCTCTATCAGGAATATGCCGATAGCGGCGAAGCGGGCCGCGACTTTTCCGGCATCATCAACTTCCTTCGCGGTGCGTGACGGCTCGCGTAAAAAAGTCCCGCGTTCGAACATCGTTTCGAAATCGTGCATGTGGCGTTTCAGATTGAGGCATGTTGCACTTTGCCTTGCGTGCTGAAACGCTACAAATTCCCATTTTAGAAGGGTTCTCTGCGCTTCTTAAAGGAATTGGCAAGGCTGATTCCTGACGTTCCATTTATCATTCAATTTAAGGCTTCCTTTTCGCGTCTTGTGTACAAAGATGGCCGAACGAGCGGAGCAAACTCCGCCGGCAATAAAAACGAAAACACGGGGCGTACAATGAAGAACGTAGCGCGCGTTGCGCAGACCGCAGAACCGCTGGAGACATTCGAAGAGCTGAAGACGCCGTATCTCGAGGCGTTGACGCTGGTCGAGCGTCTGCACCGCCGCTTGCTCGACGTCATCAAGGACGAGTTCGATCGCCGCGGCCGTTCGGACATCAACAGCGTCCAGGCGCTTCTGTTGTTCAACATCGGCGACAGCGAACTCACCGCAGGTGAACTCCGCACGCGAGGCTATTATCTCGGCTCGAACGTCTCTTACAATCTGAAGAAGCTCGTGGAGATGGGCTATCTCCATCATCAGCGCTCGCGGATCGATCGCCGCTCGGTGCGCATCAGCCTCACCGATCAGGGCAAGGAAGTGCACGAGATCGTCGAAACGCTCTACCAGAAGCATATTCGCACGCTGGAGAAGGTTGGCGGCATCGGCACCGGCGATTTGCAGGTGTTGAACAAGGCGCTGCAGCGTCTCGAGCGCTTCTGGACCGACCAGATCCTCTATCGCCTCTGATCGATCATCCAGGTGTTTGCATTTTGGCCCCGGCGGAAACGCCGGGGCTTTTTTATGCGGCGGTCTTGTCCGTCTTCCGGAGCCATGGGCTCCATGGCTCGGGCGGCAGCACGCCGGAGGAAATCCACACCGGCTGAATGGCGCCATGGCGATCGATGCGCCCGATGACGGCGGGCTTGTGCAGGTGATGGTTGTCGCGGTCCATCTGCACCTGAAAGCCACTCGGGGCGTTGAGCGTCAGACCTGACAGGGTCTCGCGCACGCGATTCACGTCCAGCGTTCCGGCTTTCTCGACTGCCGCCGCCCACAGATGAAAGCCGAGCCAGGTCGCTTCCATCGGGTCGTTTGCAATCGCTTTGGGATCGCCGGAGAAGTCGCGCCAGGCAGAGATGAAATCGCGGTTCGTTGTCGAGTCCATCTCATGCAGGTAGTTCCACGCGACGTAATGGCCGGCCATGTGCTCGCGCGGCAACGCGGGCAGTTCGGATTCGCCGATCGAAAGCGACATGACTGGCGTGGTATCGGCAGAGAGTCCGGCCCGCGCGAACTCGCGATAGAAGTGAATGTTGGAGTCGCCGCTGAGGGTGGAAATCACCGCCGCGTCGCCGCTCGCGGAAAATTTTCGCAGCTCGGCAATCGTGCCGTGCCAGTTCGTGTGTCCGAAGGGCGTGAAGACTTCGCCCACGTCTTCGCCGACGATGTCCGCCTTGGCGAGATAGTTGCGGATGATCGCGTTCGTCGTGCGGGGATAGATGTAGTCAGTGCCGATCAGGAAGAACTTCCGGCGCCCCGCGCGGCGCAGGTAATCGATCGCGGGGAGCGCTTGCTGCCTCGGCGTGGCGCCTGTGTAAAAGATGCTTTGGGACTGCTCTTCGCCTTCATACTGGCTCGGATAGAAGAGGAGCCCGTTTGCCCATTCCACGACCGGCAGGACCTGTTTGCGCGAGGCGGAAGTCCAGCAGCCGAAGATGGCCGAGACGCGATGCTCGGTCAGCATGACGCGCGCCTGCTCGGCATAGAGTTTCCAGTCCGAGCGCGGGTTCATGATGACGGCTTCGACCGGGCGGCCCAGCAGTCCGCCGCGCTCGTTCAACTGCTCGATCATCATCACGAGCAGCGATTGCAGCGGGCGCTCGCTTGCGGTCATGGTGCCGGAGAGGGAATGCAGGATCCCGACCTTGATCGCACCGCTGTCGAGATTGATGAAATAACGCTCGACCGCGTCGAGCATCCATTGCGAGCGGTCGATCAGGTCGTTCGCGGTCGTGAGAACGGAGTCGCCCGCATCTTCTACTTGCGTCACAGCGGATGAAATTTCCGGCAGCACGCGTCCGACGCCGCTCGCCACCTCGACGGCGCGATCGCTGATCGTGCGCAGCTCGTTCGCCTGATGGTCGAGGCTCGCGGTCATGGTGCGGCTGGTTTCGCTCATCGAAGCGACACTCGCCGAAACCGAACTGATGGCGGCAACGGTATCCTCGACCGCCTTCTGAATGCCGCCGATCTGCGTCTCGATGTTGCCGGTCGCTTTCGCCGTCTGCGCCGCGAGCGCCTTCACCTCGCTTGCGACGACCGCAAAACCTTTGCCGGCTTCGCCCGCGCGTGACGCCTCGATGTGGGCGTTCAAGGCAAGCAGCGATGTTTTATCTGCAATGGTCTGAATGGATTTGACGACTTCATCGATACGCAGTGCCGCGGCGGCCAGCCCGCGCACGATGACATCCGTCTGGTCGAGGCTCGCGATGGTCTCTGACGTTGCCTGTTCGGCTGCGATGATCTGGTGCGCAGAATGATCGAGCATCTGGAGCAGGCGGTTTGCGGAGCCCGCTACGGCTTCGGATTCTTGCGCTGCCGAGCTTGCGGTGTTGGAGGCATCGGAAACCTGCACGCGCATCCGGGCATTGCGGGCGGAGAGTTCGTTGGCAGTCACACGAATTTCTTCTCCGGCAGCGGCGAAGGTTGTCAGCACCTCATCGATGGCCGCGCGGAATTTCTTCGTGAAGAAGACGCGGCCCGCGTGCCGCAGCCGGCTTTCGTCCTGTCGCGAACGCTGGTCGGCTGCCAGCGCGTCGGCATCGAGAATCGTCTGCCGCATGGCTTCCGCCGCGACCGCAAGTTTCTCGAAAGTCGGCCCATCCGGTACGGACGGCAATTCGGCGAAGCGGTCACCTTTGGCGATGCGTGAAATCGCCTCGGTAATGGAGCCGTATTTGCGATCGACGATCCACGCGCCGGCAAAGGCGAGCACCGCTGCGGCTCCGAGACCCGGCAGCAGACCGAGATAGGAGGTCGCGTAACCCGTCAACGCGGATGCGAGGAACACCGGAAGCACGAGGCGAAGGGCTGGCAATTTCATGCCGGCAGGCTTCGGCATCGGTTCACTCCGGCGAATCTCTTGAATTGTGTCCTTCCGATAAGACGTGCGCGGGCCATTCTGTTGAAGCCCATATATTGTGCGTAACGCCAATGGTTTAGGCCGTTCCTGGCGGCGGGCCTTGCCGAGGCCGGGCGGCACCCGCAAGCTTGCTGGAGCAACGCGCGGGGTTCTCTGCCATGCCCAACAGGGGTGAAGGTGAAGTGATCGTCGAAATGCGGCCCGTGGGAAGCGTGGTACGCGTTGCCGCAGTCGATGTCGCAACAGGCATCGAGGTGGTCGTCATGGGGCCTGCCAGCGCAAGCCCGCAGACACTTGAGCAATTGGCGATTGCCAAGCTCAGGCGGCGGCTCGCCACGGATAAGGGCAGGTAGGAGTTCCGCGCGCTTCTTTTTGGGGAAGGGCTATGTTAGGCCGGGCCCGTTCATAACTCATCAGGCCGAGGAGGCCAGCAATGCCTGCGACCGATCCGATGGTGGATCGCAACGATGCGAACCGCTTTTTCAACGCTACGCTCGAGCAGAGCGATCCTGAAATCTTCGGCGCGGTGCAGGGCGAACTCGGTCGTCAGCGTCACGAGATCGAACTGATCGCCTCCGAGAATATCGTTTCCAAGGCCGTGCTCGAAGCGCAGGGCTCGGTCCTGACCAACAAATATGCCGAAGGCTATCCCGGCAAGCGCTATTACGGCGGCTGCGAGTGGGTCGATCAGGTCGAGACACTCGCGATCGAGCGGGCCAAGAAGCTGTTCGGTGCGGCGTTCGCGAACGTGCAGCCGAACTCCGGCAGCCAGGCCAACCAGGCGGCATTCATGGCCGTGATGAAGCCGGGCGACACCTTCCTTGGCCTGAACCTCGCGGCCGGCGGACATCTGACGCACGGATCGCCGGTGAACATGTCCGGCAAATGGTTCAAGGCAGTTCCGTATGGCGTGCGCGAGGACGATCATCGCATCGACTATGATGCGGTCGCCCAGCTTGCGAAGGAAAACCAGCCGAAGATGATCGTGGCCGGCGGCTCTGCCTATCCGCGGCAGATCGACTTCGCGCGTTTCCGCAAGATCGCCGACGAAGTCGGCGCAGTCTTCATGGTCGATATGGCGCACTTCGCAGGTCTCGTTGCGGGTGGTGCGCATCCTTCGCCGTTTCCGCACGCGCATATCGTGACGGCAACGACTCACAAAACCTTACGCGGTCCGCGCGGCGGTCTCGTGCTCACGAACGACGAGGCGCTTGCGAAGAAGATCAACTCCGCCGTGTTCCCCGGCCTGCAGGGCGGCCCGCTCATGCATGTGATCGCCGGCAAAGCGGTCGCTTTCGCGGAAGCGCTGCAGCCGTCTTACAAGGTCTACGCAAAGAGCGTGGTCGAGAATGCCAAGGCGCTGGCGGAAAACCTGCGCGCGCATGGCTTCGATATCGTCTCCGGCGGCACCGACACGCACGTCATGCTGGTCGATCTCCGGCCCAAGCGCCTGACCGGCAAGATTTCCGAGAATGCGCTCGGCCGCGCCCACATCACCTGCAACAAGAACGGCATTCCGTTCGACCCCGAAAAGCCCGCGATCACTTCCGGCATTCGTCTTGGCTCGCCGGCATGCACGACCCGCGGCTTCGGCGTGAAGGAATTCCAGCAGGTCGGCGACCACATCGCCGAAGTGCTGAACGTGCTGTCGCAGAAGGGCGTCGAGGAAGACTCGATGGTCGAAGCGGCGGTGCGCGAGAAAGTGACGAAGCTGCTCGATCGTTTCCCGATCTATTCGTGAATGAGAATTAGGCGAGGGCAATAATCCATGCGCTGCCCGTTTTGCGGTAACGCCGATACGCAGGTGAAGGACTCGCGGCCGACGGAAGATTCGGCCGCGATCCGCCGCCGCCGTGTCTGCCCGCAATGCGGACAGCGTTTCACCACCTTCGAGCGCGTGCAATTGCGCGAGCTGACCGTGCTGAAGCGCAATGGCCGCCGCACGCCGTTCGATCGCGACAAGCTGTTGCGCTCGGTCCAGATCGCGCTCCGCAAGCGGCCCGTCGCGCCCGAGCGCATCGACCAGATGGTGTCGGGCATCGTGCGCCGCCTCGAAAGCCAGGGCGACGAGGAGATCACGTCCGAGATGATCGGCGAACTCGTCATGGACGGGCTGAAGCAACTCGACGATGTTGCCTATGTCCGCTTCGCTTCGGTCTATCGCAACTTCCGCGACCCGAAAGATTTCGAGGACGTGCTTGGCGAACTCAGCGACGGCGAGCGGCCCAAAGGGGCCGGATAACTCGGCAATGAGTGCGCAGCAATTTCCGAATGTCGCGGCCCCGGCGGGCCACGATGACGCCCGCTTCATGGCGGCGGCGCTTAACTATGGCCGCCGCAACATGGGCATGGCCGCGCCAAACCCTTCGGTCGGTGCGATCATCGTGCGCAATGACGGCGAGCCGGTCATCATCGCGCGCGGCGTTACCGCGAAGGGCGGCAGGCCGCATGCTGAAACCGAAGCGCTGAAGATCGCGGGCGACGCGGCGAAAGGTGCGACCGTTTATGTGACGCTCGAGCCTTGCGCGCATCAATCCAAAACCCCGCCATGCGCGAGCGCGCTCATTCGTGCCGAGGTCGGCCGCGTCGTCATCGCAATCGAAGATCCGAACCCGCTGGTTTCGGGCAACGGCATCCGCATGCTGCGCGATGCCGGGATCGAGGCCATCGTCGGTATCGGAGCCGCGCAGGCAAAGATCGATCACGCCGGGCATTTCCGTCGCGTGCGAGACGGGCGGCCGCATATTCTTTTGAAGATCGCCGTTTCGGCGGATGGCAAGACCGGTCTCGAAGGCCGCAAGCCTGCGCGCATTTCCGGAGCGGTCTCGACCGCTGAAGCCCATATTCTGCGCGCGACCTGCGACGCAATTCTCGTCGGCAGCGGGACGGTGCTCGCCGACAATCCCTCGCTGGATTGCCGTCTGCCGGGCATGGAAGAGCGGTCGCCGATCCGGGTCGTGCTCGACGGCAACCTTCGCATTCCGCTCGAAAGCCGTCTGGTCGAGACCGCGCAGCAGCGAAAATTGATCGTCATTGCGGGCGAAGATGCGCCGGCAGATGCCGAAAACACACTCATGCAGCGGGGCGTCGAGGTGGTGCGGGTGCCGTGCCGCCGCGACCGGCATCGCAAGATGATGCTGGATGACGCCATGCAGGAACTTGGCAAGCGCGGCATCACGCGGCTCCTGGTTGAGGGCGGGCCGATGCTGTCTGCCTCACTTCTGCAAAACGATCTGGTCGATGAAGCGGTTGTCGTGCAGGCTCCGGTGGTGCTCGGCGCCGGCGCCATCGACGCCATCGAAGGGCTGCCGCTGGACGCCTTACTCGCGTCACCGCGTCTGGCGACAATCGAAAAGCGTGTCTTGGGCAACGACCAAATGATCCGTCTGTTCCGGAAGTAGAAGATGTTTACTGGAATCGTCACCGATGTAGGCGTGATCCGCTCCGAGGCAGGGCATTTCGATCCCGCTTCGAAAGGGAACATCAAAAAGATCAAGATCGGCACGCGCTATGACGCGAAGACGATCGATCTCGGTGCTTCGATCATGGTCAACGGCATCTGCCTCACGGTGGTCAGCCGGGACGAGGACTGGTTCGAGGTCGAGGCGGGACCGGAGACGCTGCGCATCACCACGGCTGCGGACTGGCGCGCAAACAAGAAAGTGAATCTCGAGCGTTCGCTCAAGCTCGGCGACGAACTGGGCGGCCATCTGGTCAGCGGACACGTCGATGGTATCGCGGAGGTCGTGTCACGCGAGGACTTCGATCAGTCATCGCGCATCACGCTGCGCGCTCCTGAGGCACTTGCGCGTTATATCGCGATCAAGGGATCGGTGGCGCTCGACGGCATTTCGCTCACCGTCAACGAGGTGAAGGGCCGCGATTTTTCCGTGCACCTCATTCCGCACACGTTGCAGGTCACGAACTGGAACGGCCTGAAGGCGGGCGATAAGGTTAACCTCGAAGTCGATCAGCTCGCGCGCTATGTCGCCCGGCTTGCCGAGTTCAAATAGGGGCGGTATCGCATCGTCATGGCATTCAAACCCGCAAAGCTGGTCGCAGAGACCCCCATCGAAGGCGCAAAATTGCTCGTCATCGACGCGCGTTTTCACGAAGCAATCGCCGATGAACTCGTCGCCGGTGCATTGGCGCGCATCGAACAGGCAAACGCGAAAGCGGACCGCATCAGCGTTCCGGGCGCGCTCGAAATTCCGATCGCGGCCTCCATCGCGATTGGTTCGGGCCGCTATGAAGGCGTGGTCGGGCTTGGCTGCGTCATTCGGGGCGAGACCGAGCATTTCGGCATCGTCGCTTACGAATCCGCGCATGCGCTTATGCGCCTCGGCGTGGAAAAGCGCATCGCGGTCGCGAACGGCATTCTCACGGTCGAGAACGAAGAGCAGGCGTGGAAACGTGCGCGACGCGAAGAAGGCAATGTCGGCGGCAGTGCGGCTTCCGCGGCGCTTGCGCTGATCCGTATCTCGCGCGCGCAGATCGGCCGCTAAGCGTTAGCAATGGCAAAAACCTCTCTCAAAGAAAGAAGTGCGGCGCGGCTCGCGGCGGTGCAGGCGCTCTACCAGATGGATATCGCTTCGAGTCCTTTGCAGAACGTGCTGACCGAATTCGAGCGGCACTGGATCGGCCGCGAAATCGAGGGCGAGCGTTATGAAGAGGCGGAGGAGAAGCACTTCCGCAACGTGGTCGAAGGGGTTGTCAGCGAACAACTGACACTCGATCCGCTGATCGACAAGACCCTGAACGAAGGCTGGCCGCTCAAGCGGGTCGAAAGCGTGCTGCGCGCGACCTTGCGGGCGGGAGCCTATGAGCTCAATCACCGCCACGACATTCCGGTGCGCGCGATCGTCAGCGAATACGTCGATGTCGCCGCGGCCTTCCTCGACAAGGACGACGTCGGCATGGTGAACGCGGTGCTCGACAAGCTCGCAAGGGTGGCGCGGCCGAAGGATTTTGCGAACTAGGCCATGGCAAAGCGCGAACCGAGCGGCGAGGACAAGCTGATCGAGCGCTTCTTCAAACCGCTCGCGAGCCATCCCGGCGCGCTCGCGCTCTCCGACGACGCCGCTTTTCTCACGCCGCCAGCGGGCCACGATCTCGTGCTGACCGCGGATATGACGGTTGCAGGTGTTCACTTCTTTCCGGACGACCCGCCGGAGACGATCGGCAAGAAGGCGCTGCGCGTAAACCTCTCTGATCTTGCCGCCAAAGGTGCCGAGCCGGTCGGCGCGCTGATGACGATCTCGTTGCCGGGTCGCACCGACGAATTCTGGATCGAACAATTCGCGCGAGGGTTGGGCGAGGATTGCGCTGCCTTTGGGTGTCCGCTCCTTGGCGGCGACACCACGAAGACGCCGGGGCCGTTGACGATCTCGATTACCGCCATCGGCAAGGTGCCGACGGGGGCGATGGTGCGGCGGGCAGGCGCGAAGCCCGGCGATCTTATAACGATTTCCGGCACGATCGGCGACGGCGCGCTGGGGCTGTTCGCGAGCAGGAATGATCCATCGCTATCCGGACTTTCCGGTGAGCAGCGGGACGAACTGATCCGTCGCTATCGTGTCCCCGAGCCGAGGCTCGCGCTTGCGCCCTTGCTTCGCGAATACGCGACCGCAGCGATGGACGTATCCGATGGGCTCGTTGGCGATCTTGCAAAACTCGCAGCCAACTCGGACGTTGCGGCTTCGGTCGAGGTTTCGAAACTGCCGCTCTCCAATCCCGCGCATGATGCGATCGAGGCCATGCCCGCGCTCCTTGAGCGCGTTCTGACCGGCGGCGACGACTACGAAGTGCTGGCCGCGATTCCTGACGCCCGTTTTCCGGCATTTGCCGAAGCGGCCGGGCGGGTGGGGGTGCCGGTCACGGCCATTGGCCGATTCTCTTCCGGCGAGGGGATTCGGGTGATCGGGCTCCGGGGCGAGGAACTTTCTTTCGCAAAGAGCGCCTACAGCCATTTCTAGGCCGAAAGGAAGCACTTTCAGTCGCGGAATCCTGCTGAATCCCGGCCTGCCCGTGTTGCGCCGCGAGGGCATTTTTGGCAAAGGTGGCCCGCTTTGGGGGGTGCCCTGAAGGCTCTCGCGCCGGGCTAACAGTCTGCGACGCGCAAGCAATTTCCGACAGAAGACTAGGGGCAAATCAATGCTTGCTATATGGCTGATTCTCGCCTGCGGCGTACTCGCGATTGTGTACGGCGTCTGGGCGACGAATTCCGTTCTATCCGCGGACGCTGGTAACCAGCGGATGCAGGAAATCGCGGCTGCGATCCGCGAAGGCGCTCAGGCTTACCTGCGCCGCCAATACGCGACGATCGGTGTCGTCGGTATCGTTATTTTCGCTCTCGTCTGGTGGCTGCTGGGTGCGCTCGTCGCGGTCGGCTTCGCTATCGGCGCGATCCTCTCCGGCGCGACCGGCTTCATTGGCATGAACATCTCGGTGCGCGCGAACGTTCGCACCGCGCAGGCTGCCACGAAGTCGCTTGGCCAGGGCCTCGACCTCGCTTTCAAGTCGGGTGCGATCACGGGCATGCTCGTGGCCGGCCTCGCGCTTCTCGGCGTTGCGGGCTACTACGCATTCCTCACCTTCGGCATGGGCCTCAAGGCCGAAAGCCGCACGGTGATCGACGCGCTCGTGGCGCTAGGCTTCGGCGCCTCGCTGATCTCGATCTTCGCCCGTCTTGGCGGCGGCATCTTCACCAAGGGTGCGGACGTCGGCGGTGACCTCGTCGGTAAAGTCGAAGCCGGCATTCCCGAGGATGATCCGCGTAACCCTGCCACGATCGCAGATAACGTCGGCGACAACGTCGGTGACTGCGCCGGCATGGCAGCCGATCTGTTCGAAACCTATGCGGTGACGGTTGTCGCCACCATGGTTCTCGCCGCGATCTTCTTTGCGGGCTCGCCGCTCTTCACGAGCCTTCTGATCTATCCGCTCGCGGTCTGTGCGATCTGCATCATCACCTCGATAATCGGCACCTTCTTCGTGAAGCTGCCGGCGAACCAGTCGATCATGGGTGCGCTCTATCGCGGCTTCATCGCCTCGGCGGTGCTCTCGATTCCGGCGCTCGCGCTGGTCACGCACTACCTGCTCGGCTGGAACACGCCGATCACGGCGCAGGGCGTCACCTTCACCGGCACCTCGCTGTTCTGGTGCGGTGTTGCGGGTCTGGTCGTTACCGGCCTGATCGTGTGGGTCACCGAGTACTACACCGGTACCGACTATCGTCCGGTGAAGTCGATTGCGCAGGCGTCGGTAACCGGTCACGGCACCAACATCATCCAGGGCCTTGCGGTCTCGATGGAAGCGACGGCGCTGCCGGCGATCATCATCATCGGCGGCATCCTGGTGACGTACTGGCTCGCGGGCCTGTTCGGCATCGCGATCGCGGTAACGGCGATGCTCGCACTCGCAGGCATGGTCGTGGCGCTCGACGCTTTCGGTCCTGTGACCGACAACGCCGGCGGCATTGCCGAAATGGCGGGTCTGCCGAAGGATGTCCGCAAGGCAACCGACGCGCTCGACGCGGTGGGTAACACCACCAAGGCGATCACCAAGGGCTATGCGATCGGTTCGGCGGGCCTCGGCGCGCTGGTGCTGTTCG
>DAORMJ010000022.1:32646-50207 GCA_035440445.1 Xanthobacteraceae bacterium | reverse complement strand
GATGTTGTCGCTCTGGCGTGCATCGACGCCGGTAAAGCGTTCGTAATGGCCGAGGTCGAGGTCAGTTTCCGCCCCGTCGTCGGTCACGAAGACCTCGCCGTGCTGATAGGGGCTCATCGTGCCCGGATCGACGTTGAGATAGGGGTCGAGCTTGCGAAGGCGAACGGAGTATCCCCGCGCCTGCAGCAACGCGCCGAGCGCCGCTGAAGCGAGACCCTTGCCGAGGGAGGAAACCACGCCGCCGGTGATGAAAATGTACCGCGCCATGGGATTCAAGCCTTACTCGCCTCGATACGATTCTGCGAGGGCCAAAAGGTCACCCCTGCACTGAAAAATCCACTGGCTCCACAAAAGCCAGAAAGAGGAAGGGCCGGTTTCCCGGCCCTCAGAACTTACTTGGACTGCGGAACCTGCGGTGCCTGTGGCGCTTGCGGCTGCTGCTTCTGCAGCTGATCGAGGATCGACGGCCCCTGCGGCGTCACCACCGGCGTCTGGTTCGGGTTGATCAGCGTCGGACCCGCCGGACGCCAGCCCGCAAGCACGGACAGCATCAGGCTTGTGATGAAGAAGCAGGCGGCCAGCACCGCCGTCACGCGCGTCAGCACGTTTGCCGTTCCGCGGCTGTTCATGAAACCACCGCCACCGCCGCCGCCGATGCCAAGCGCACCACCTTCGGAGCGCTGCAAAAGCACCACGCCGATCAGCGCGAGCACGATCAGGAGATGAACTACTATGATGGTCGTGTGCATGTCAGAAATTCCGTGACGGGCCGCGCAAATGGCGGCTCCGAAAATCGGGCGAAGCCATACATGGCGAACCCGGAAAAGCCAAGGGAAACGCCAATCCATCCAATCGGGCTCATGCCGGAAATTGACTAGCGCCGATATTTAATAAAGCGGTTTAATGAGTTGAGCGGCTCTGATAAGGTTATCTATTAAGCATAAGCCGCTGCAATTCCTAGAAAATCCTTCGCTTTCATGGAAGCGCCACCGACAAGCGCGCCGTCAACGTTCGCCTGAATTATAAGCGTCTTTGCGTTCTCAGGCTTCACCGATCCGCCGTAGAGGAGCCGCATGTTCTTGCCTTCCTCGCCGAACCGGCCGGTCATCGTTTCCCGGATCGCGGCATGCATCTGCGCCACGTCCTCGGCCGTGGGCGTAAGCCCCGTTCCGATAGCCCAGACCGGCTCATAGGCGACCACCACCCGCGCAGCCGTCGCTCCAGCCGGGACCGACCCCGCGAGTTGCGCGTGCACCACCGAAATCGCCTTCCCGGCTTCGCGCTGGACCTTCTGTTCGCCGACGCAGACGATGACGGTGAGCCCGGCCCGCAGGCCCGCCTCGGCCTTGGCGCGGACCACCGCATCCGATTCGCCATGATCGGTCCGCCGTTCCGAATGGCCGACGATCACATAGCTCGCGCCCGCGTCCTTGAGCATCTCCGCCGAAATATCTCCGGTATGGGCACCCGCGGCATTGGCATGGCAGTCCTCGCCTCCGATCGCGACGCCGCTGGCGGCCGTCCGTGCCGCGGCCTCCGCAATCAGCGTGGCGGGCGGGCAGATCAGAAAATCCACGCTTTGCTTCAGCGCACCGGAATAGCCGGCGGCGATGCCGTCGAGCTCAGTCAGGCTCGCGCGCAGACCATTCATCTTCCAGTTTCCGGCGACAAGCGGACGGCGGGACATCGCGAAATTCCTTGTTTCGGGGCGATCAGCCGCGTAGCAGAGCGGCCAACCCTCGGCAAATTGCGGCAACGGCTCCCGTTGCAGCACCGGGAAGCGGTCTTTATGATCGGCCGCATTCCCTAACCCTTTGGAATACAAGATGCTTCAAGGCTTCCGCGCCGGCTCTCGCACCATCCTGACCCAGATCGTGCTCTTCCTCCTGATGGGCCTGCTGATCATCAGCTTCGCCTTCTGGGGCATCGGCGACGTGTTCCGGGGTTTCGGTGCCCAGACGGTCGCGAAAGTCGGCTCGAGCGAAATCCGCATTGACGACTATCGCCGCGCCTTCAACGACCGGCTGCAGGCGATTGGCCGCCAGATCAACCGGCCCTTTACACCGGACCAGGCCCGCGCGCTCGGCGTTGACCGTCAGGTGCTTTCGGAGCTGATCGCGGAAGCCGCGCTGAACGAGAAGACGCGGAAGCTCGGGCTTGCCGCGACCGATCAGGTTGTCCGCGACCGCGTAATGAGCCTCGCCGATTTCAAAGGCCCTGACGGCAACTTCAGCCCCGCGCAGTATCAACTGGTGCTTCGGAACAACAACCTTTCCGAAGCATCGTTTCTCGCCAACGAGAAGCAGCTTGCGATCCGCAGACAGCTGCTGACGGCACTCGCCGCCGACCTTGTGCCGCCGAAGGTGCTCACCGACGCCTTCTGGCGCTTGCAGAGCGAGACGCGCAGCATCGAATACATTCGTCTCACGCCGGAACAGGCAGGAGCCATCCCCGCGCCGAGCGAGGAAGACCTTAAGAAATACTTCGAAGCAAACAAGGCCGCTTTCCGCGCGCCGGAATTTCGCGCGCTTCGCGTTCTGCATCTGACGCCGGCATCGATCCTCAGCACGATCAATGTGACGGACGAGCAGGTAAAGAAGGCCTATGAGAGCCTGAAGGCGCGGCTTACGATTCCCGAGCGTCGTCAGCTCGAGCAGGTTTCCTTTCCGAACGCCGATGCTGCCAAGGCTGCTTCGGACCGAATTGCTGCGGGGGAAAAATTCGAAGAGGTCGCCAAAGCGCTCAACCTGCAGGTCGTGTCGCTTGGGACGCTCGGCAAGGTCGATATCCTCGCCCCCGCCATTACCAGCGCCGCATTCGCGCTCGAAGCAAACGCAGTAAGCCAGCCCGTCGCCGGCCGCTTCGGTCCTGTGCTCATCCGCGTGACCAAGATTGAGCCCGAACGCGTTCCGGCTTTCGAAGAAGTCGCCAAATCGATCCGCGATGACATCGCGCTGCGCGAGGCGGTGACGCGGGTGCAGGAACTCCACGACAAGGTGGAAGACGAGCGCGGCGCGGGCCTCACGATCGAAGAAATCGGCAAGAAGCTGAACCTCACAGTTATGTCGATCGCCGCCGTGGATCGCAGCGGCCGTCAGCCCGATGGTTCGCAGGTGCCAAACCTGCCCTCGCAGGAAGCGCTGCTGAACGGCGCATTCGCCGCGCAGAAAAACGTCGAGACCGACGCGATCGAACTGCGCGAGAGCCGCAGCACGATCTGGTATGAAGTCACCGACATCAAGCCCTCGCGCGAGCGCACCTTTGAAGAGGCACGCGCCAGCGTGGAAGCACGCTGGAAAGAAGAGCAGACCGGGAAGAAGCTGAATGAACTAGCTGCCGCGATCCAGAAGAAGCTCGACGACGGCGCGACGTTCGAAGCCGCGGCACCCGGCGAAAAGATCGAGAAAGCCGAGAAGCTGAACCGCGCCGCAACCGTTCCCGGTTTCGACGCCAATACCGTCGCGCGCATCTTCCTCACTCCGCTCAACAAGACCGGTCTCGGCACGCCCGAGAAGAGCAACGACCGGATTATTTTCCGGGTCACCTCAATCGACATTCCGGCGACCGCGCCGCCTGCGCAGTTGCTCACCCAGATCACTCAGTCGATGCAGGAAGACCTGCAGGTTCAGTACGTCACGCGCCTGCAGACCGACCTCGGCCTGCGGATCAACGAAGCCGCGATGCGTCAGGTAACCGGCGCGGGCGAGCAGAGATAGAGACAGCGCTATGGAGGTCTTGCCGGACGAAAGCGCATTCGGCGCGTCTTATGCCAATGGCAAACCGCAACTCGTGTGGACGACGCTGGTCGCCGACCTCGAAACGCCGGTGTCGGCTTATCTGAAACTCGCGCGCGAACGCTTTCCGTCGTTTCTGTTCGAGTCAGTCGAAGGCGGTGCAGTGCGCGGGCGCTATTCGATCATCGGCCTCGATCCCGATCTCATCTTCCGCGTGCGCGGTGACAAGGCCGCGATCAACCGGCAAGCCAGCCGCGACGCCAATGCTTTCGAAAGCGCGGAGCAAGCGCCGCTCGAAGCGCTCCGAAGCTTGATCGCCGAGAGTAAGGTCGAGGTTCCGGTCGGCCTGCCGCCGATGGCGGCCGGCATCTTCGGCTATCTCGGCTACGACATGGTCCGGCAGATGGAAAAGCTGGCGGCCTCAAACCCCGATCCCATCGGCACGCCCGACGCCGTGCTTGTGCGTCCGACCATCGTTGTCGTGTTCGACGCGGTGAAGGACACCATGACGGCCGTGACGCCCGTGCGTGCGCAACCCGGCGTCGGTGCAAAAGCAGCTTACGCGCAGGCGGTCGAACGGCTCACGACGGTCGTCGAGGCGCTCGATATGCCGCTCAACAAGGAAGCCGCCGCCACGATAGACGAGCCGATCGGCGCGAACGCGGTTTCGAATACCACGCCCGCCGAATACGAAGCCATGGTAGCGCGCGCGAAGGAATACATCCTTGCCGGCGACATCTTTCAGGTCGTGCTTTCGCAGCGCTTCGAATCTTCCTTCACGCTGCCGCCTTTCGCGCTCTATCGTGCGCTGCGCCGCGTAAATCCGGCGCCGTTTCTCTACTTCCTCAACTTCGGCGAATACGCCATCGCGGGTTCAAGCCCGGAAATTCTGGTCCGTACCCGCGACGGCAAAGTGACGATCCGCCCGATCGCAGGTACGCGCCCGCGCGGCACGACCCCGCACGCGGACAAGGACTTTGAAGTCGAATTGCTCGCCGATCCGAAGGAACGCGCCGAGCACCTAATGCTGCTCGACCTCGGCCGCAATGACGTCGGCCGCGTTTCCAAGATCGGGACCGTGAAGGTCACCGACCAATTTCTGATCGAGCGCTATAGCCACGTCATGCATATCGTCTCAAACGTCGAAGGCGAATTGAGCGATAAGCACGATGCGCTCTCGGCGCTCGTCGCGGGCTTTCCGGCCGGCACCGTTTCCGGTGCGCCGAAGGTCCGCGCCATGCAGATCATCGATGAACTCGAGAAGGAAAAGCGCGGCGTCTATGCGGGCTCGGTCGGCTATTTCGCCGCCGACGGCTCGATGGACACCTGCATCGTGCTCCGCACCGCGCTCGTAAAAGACGGCAAGATGTATGTGCAGGCGGGTGCCGGGATCGTCGCGGATTCCGATCCCAAATCCGAACAGCTCGAGTGCGAGAACAAGGCCAAAGCCCTGTTCCGCGCCGCCGAGGAGGCGCGGCGTTTCGCTTCCGCCGCCAAACGAGGACAATAGCCGTGCAGCGTGACCGCTGGATGCCCGGCGCGATAGAGTTTAGATATTACCCATGAAAGTCGCCCTGATCGACAATTACGACAGCTTCACCTGGAATCTCGTCCATTATCTCGGCGAGCTGGGCGCGGATGTCGATGTCTATCGCAACGATGCGATTTCGGTCGACGAACTCAAGGCGAAAGCCCCGGATGCGATCGTGCTCTCCCCCGGCCCCTGCACGCCGAACGAAGCCGGGATTTGTCTCGAATTGATCGAAAAGCTCGGCAGCGAGACGCCGATCTTCGGCGTCTGCCTTGGCCAGCAGTCCATCGGGCAGGCTTACGGCGGTAACGTCGTGCGTGCGCCCTCGCCCGTCCATGGCAAGCTCTCGCTCGTGAAGCACTCCGGGGAAGGCGTCATGCGCGGCATCAACGGCCCGTTTCAGGCGACGCGCTATCATTCGCTTGTGGTCGATCGCGACACCATGCCCGCGGACCTGAAAGTCACGGCGCAAACCGACGACGGTCTGGTGATGTCGCTCTCGCACAAAGAGCATCCCGTACACGGCGTGCAGTTTCATCCCGAAAGCATTGCGTCGGAGCACGGCCGAGTCATTCTGAAAAACTTTCTCGATCTTGCCGCCGCATGGAATGCGGCCAAGCGTGCGTAAGGAATCGAAATGGAAAAGTTTCGCGCATTGATCGGCAAGGTCGCGACCGGCGCCTCGCTCACACAAGAAGAGTCGGCACACGCCTTCGACAAGATGATGTCGGGTGAGGCCACGCCTTCCCAGATGGGCGCCTTCGTCATGGCGCTCCGCGTGCGCGGCGAAACCGTCGATGAAATCGCAGGCGCGGTCTCGACCATGCGCTCGAAGATGCTGCCCGTCGATGCGCCCGCCGGCGCGATCGATGTGGTCGGCACCGGCGGCGACGCTGCCGGCAGCTACAACATTTCCACCTGTGCCGCCTTCATCGTGGCAGGCGCCGGTCTCCCGGTTGCGAAACACGGCAACCGCGCACTGTCTTCCAAGTCCGGTGCGGCGGACGTGCTCTCTGCGCTCGGCGTTAACATCGAACTGAAGCCCGAAGGCATTGCGAAGTGCATCAAGGAAGCCGGCATCGGCTTCATGTTCGCGCCCTCGCACCACCCTGCGATGAAGCATGTCGGCCCGACGCGGGTCGAGCTTGCGACGCGCACGATCTTCAATCTGCTCGGCCCCCTCTCCAATCCCGCAGGCGTGAAGCGGCAGATGGTCGGGGTGTTCGCGCGCCACTGGATCGAACCGCTTGCCAAGGTGCTCGGTGCGCTCGGCTCGGAAAAGGCGTGGGTCGTGCACGGCTCGGACGGACTCGACGAGATCACCACCAACGGCGTGACGCACGTCGCCGAGCTTTCCGGCGGCAAGGTCAGGATGTTCGACATTTCTCCGGACGATGCGGGATTGAAATCGAGCAAGCCCGGCGAGCTCAAGGGCGGCGAAGCGATCTATAACGCTGAGGCGCTTCGCGCGGTGCTCGATGGCCAGATGGGCCCGTTCCGGGAAGTCGCGGTCTTTAACGCGGCCGCCGCACTCCTCGTTGCCGGTAAAGCCGATGATCTGAAGGCGGCCGCGGCACTTGCGGCAAAATCCATCGAGAGCGGCGCGGCGAAAGCGCGGCTCGAGAAACTCGTCGCGGTTTCGAAGAAGCTATGAGCGACATTCTCGAAAAGATCGGCGCGTACAAGCGCGAGGAAATCGCGAAGGCCAAACGCGAGCGTCCGCTTGCTGCCGTCGAAGCCGACGCGAAGTCGAAATCCGCGCCACGCGGTTTCATCAAGGCAATCGAGGCAAAACTTGCGCACGGCGATTATGCGCTCATCTCGGAGATCAAGAAGGCGAGCCCGTCCAAGGGTCTCATTCGCGCGGACTTCGATCCGCCATCGCTTGCCAAGGCCTATGAGGCAGGCGGCGCGGCCTGTCTTTCGGTGCTGACCGACAGCCCCAGCTTTCAGGGCGCGCCGGAATTCCTCACCGCGGCCCGCAACGCCACGCGCCTTCCCGCCATCCGCAAGGACTTTTTCTACGACACCTATCAGGTCGCGGAAGCCCGCGCGCTTGAAGCCGACTGCATTCTGATCATCATGGCCGCGGTGGACGACGCAACCGCCGCCGATCTCCTCGCCGCCACGCATCACTACGGTATGGACGCGCTGATCGAGGTCCACGATGCACAGGAACTCGACCGCGCCTTGAAGCTCGACGGCAAACTCGTCGGCATCAACAATCGTAACCTCCGCACCTTCGAGACGAAGCTCGAAACAACGGAAGAACTCGCGCCGAAAATTCCGCGCGACCGCATTGTCGTCGGCGAAAGCGGCCTGTTTACGCCGGACGATCTCGCGCGGCTCGCACGCATCAACGTCAACACTTTCCTGATCGGCGAAAGCCTGATGCGGCAGGCGAACGTCGAAGCCGCGACCCGCGCGCTGCTTTCGAAATCGCCTGCGCGAGCGAGCGCGTGATGAGCAAGCTCACCCATATCGGCGCTGACGGCGAGGCCCGCATGGTCGACGTCTCCGGCAAGGACGCGACGACCCGCATCGCCACCGCCGAAGGCCGCGTGGTGATGCAGAAGGAAACGCTCGACCTCGTCTTGTCCGGCAACGCCAAGAAGGGCGACGTGCTCGGGGCCGCGCGGATCGCGGGCATCATGGCCGCGAAGAAAACCAGCGAGTTGATTCCGCTCTGCCATCCGCTGCTTCTGTCCAAAGTCGAAGTGGATATTTCTCCCGATCACGTCCTGCCCGGTTTGCTGGTGCGAGCGACCGTCAAGATCAATGGTCAGACAGGCGTCGAGATGGAAGCGCTGACCGCCGTGTCGGTCGCGTGCCTCACCATCTACGACATGGTCAAGGCCGTCGAGAAAGGCATGCGCATCGAAGGCATCCGCCTTCTGGAAAAATCGGGCGGCAAGTCTGGTGACTATCGTGCCGGGTAAACAGGCGCTCGTGCCTGCCGCCGAAGCGCTGGACAAAGTGGTCAGGGGCGCAACGCCACTCCCGCACGAAGCCGTGGCCATCGAACAGGCCGATGGCCGCGTACTTGCGCAGGACGTCAAATCGCTCCGTTCGCAGCCGCCTTTCGATGTATCCGCGATGGATGGCTATGCCGCGCGCGCGGAAGACCTTGCCGCCAACAAAGCACTGAAACTCGTCGGCGAATCCGCCGCCGGCCACAAGCTCGAACATAAGCTGCAAGCCGGCGAAGCCGCCCGCATCTTCACGGGCGCGGTCGTGCCGGATGGCGCGAACGTTGTCGTCGAGCAGGAGTCGGCCACGCGCGACGGCGACCTCGTGACGCTTGCTTCTTATGAAGCCGGAAAGAACATTCGCGCTGCGGGGGTCGATTTCCGCGAAGGCGATGTCATCCTGAAGAAAGGCGAGCGGCTCACGCCCCGCGCGCTGAGCCTCGCCGCGTCGATGGATCATGCGTCCGTGCTTTGTGCGCGGCGTCCACGCGTTGCGATCTTCTCGACCGGCGACGAACTCGTTCCTCCCAGCGCAGGCGGGGCGCCCGAGCGCATCGTCGCCTCGAACCAGTATTCGATTGCGGCCCTCTGCGCACGCGAAGGCGCCGAAGTCATCGATACGCGTATCCTGAAAGACCGCCTCGAACTGATTTTCGAAGCCATTCAGGGCGCGTCGAACCATGCCGACGTCGTCGTGACGCTTGGCGGCGCGTCGGTCGGCGACCATGATCTGATCCGTCCCGCGCTCGACAAGGCCGGCGCCGTGATCGACTTTCACAAGATCGCGCTCAGGCCCGGTAAACCTACGATGTCGGGTGGCCTCGGCAAGGCGCGTTTGCTCGGCCTGCCCGGCAACCCGGTCTCGACCTATGTCTGTGGCGTCATCTTTCTTCTGCCGCTCCTGCGCGCGCTGCAAGGGATGAACGTTCCGATCCCAAAGCCGCAGCGGGCCGTTCTCGGCGCGGATGTCTGGGAGAACGACCACCGCGCGGATTATGTCCGCTCCGCCTCGCACATCGACGATCAGGGCCGTCGCGTGGTCATGCCTTTCCTGAAGAAGTCGCAGGACAGCTCTTACGTGTCCGTGCTGGCGAGAGCCGACTGTCTGCTGATCCGCGAACCCAATGCGGCGGCTGCGAAGGCCGGAGAGATCTGCGAGATCATTCCGCTGGACTAGCGGATACCTTTTTCCAGCCCCGCATACGACCTGTTCATCCTTTCGGCCGATCGGCCTTTTGCATCCATCCCTAATTCGCCTATCGTACACAACGACAGACAGGGAGAAGGCGATGCGAAACCGTTTTGGCGGGAAGTACCAGCATCTGACACATGGCATGAATTGCCCGTGCCAAGTCCCGCAGCGCAAAACCTGTTTGCTCGGATCGAAAGCGGTCTTTCCCGTCGCTCCATCCTCAAGGGTGTCGCTGCAAGTCTTGCGGCTCCCGCGCTCGGTCTCGCGCACCCGGCCTTCGCGCAAGGCTCGCCGCAGCCGATCGTGCTCCGCAACGTCAACATCTTTGACGGGGTGAGCGGGAAACTATTGCAAGGCCAGGACGTGCTGATCGAAGGCCGCTTTATCAAGAGCCTCGTCGCTGCGAAGAGTAAGGTCGAAAACGCCCGGGAGATCAATTGCGGCGGGCGCACCTTGATGCCGGGCATGATTGACGCCCACTGGCACGCAATCCTCGCCGGAATTCCGCAGTTGCTGGCCATTACCGCGGACGTTCCCTACGTCCATCTTGTTGCGGCACAGGAAGCCGAACGCACCGTGTTGCGTGGCTTCACCACGGTGCGGGACGTAGGCGGACCCTCCTTTTCCATTAAGCGAGCGATCGACGAAGGACGGATCCCCGGCCCCCGGATTTATCCGTCCGGCGCAATGATTTCGCAGACCTCCGGCCATGGCGATTTTCGCCTGCGCTCCGATATTCCGAGTCAGCCGCAGCGCGTGCTCAGTCAGGCGGAGGTCGCGGGCATCAATGCGATTGCCGACGGCGAAGCCGAAGTGCTGCGTCGCGTGCGCGAGCAGCTGATGCTCGGCGCAAGCCAGATCAAGATTCATGGCGGCGGCGGCGTCGCCTCCGCTTACGATCCGGTCGATGCGCTGCAATACACCGAAGCCGAAATGAAGGCCGCTGTGGCAGCGACAACCGACTGGGGCACCTATGTTTGTGTCCACACCTATACCGCCGACGGCATCAAGCGCGCGATAGCCGCGGGCGTGAAGTCTATCGAGCATGGCCAGCTGGCGGACGAAGACGCGGTGAAGCGGATCGCCGATGCCGGTGCGTGGTGGAGTATCCAGCCGTTTCTCGCCGACGAAGACGCCAACACCTACACGTCGCCGCAGCAAATCGCTGATCAGAAAATGATAGCCGAAGGCACCGTCCGCGCGATCGAGCTGGGCCGCAAGCACAAGGTCAACCTGGCGCTCGGTACCGACATCCTTTTCAGTCCCAAAGGCACCGCATCACAAGGCAGGCAGCTCGCCAAATTCGCACGCTGGCTCGGCAACGCCGGAGTACTTCAGTTGCTCACAAGCGGCAATGCCGATCTCTGCGCGCTTTCCGGTAAGCGCAATCCCTATCGCGGCAAACTAGGCCGCATCGAAGCGGGCGCATTTGCCGACATTCTGCTGATCGACGGCAACCCGCTCGAAAAGATCGAGCTGATTGGCGATCCGGAAAACACGATGAAGCTCATCATGAAAGACGGCCGGATTCACAAAAACACACTCGCCGCCTGAGCGGCGGCAACGCCGCCTCACCGCGAAGGCGTATCCGCGGCCGTTCCGGTTTCGCGATCGGCGGAAATTTCGTCTTTGACGACTTCGAACTTTTGCGAGGCAAGCATTCTGCCGCGATACCAGAATTCGAGCGTCCAGATGCCTTCCACGATCTCCCACGGCTCGTCGAAGCTGTAGCTACGGAACAGAACCTCGCCGATGATGTGCTTACGCTCGACTTCGCTCGTGTAGTGAACTTTCCCGGCTGGATCGCGCAGTCCCCGCGGCGGGAACCGCGTGACATAGCGGATCGCGACCGGCTCTCCCTCCGGCTTGCCGATGATCCGGAAGTTCATACCCATGTTCACGTCGAGCAGCCCTCGAATACGCGTGGTGCGCTCCACGAGCGTCTGGCCCTTGATGACATTGAAACGGCCGAGCGCCGTGGTCGGCGCGTCTTCGACCCCGCCGCGCTCGATGCGGTAAAGGCCGGGATTCGTGATCTCGATCCGCTCGATCGTCTGTGCGTTAGCGACGCTACTGGCCAGCAGGAAGCCGAGGAAAGCAACCAGACAAAATCGCATGACATTCCCCTGTTGCGCGCCGCGCCAGACGACCGATCCTAGCGGCTTATCCCTTTCCCGGGAGAGAAGGTGCTTTCGGGCGCAACCCTCGAACCTGCCGGTGCGGCTTTGGCCTTCCTTAGTTATTTTTCACGCGATCTTAATCCTTGCGGAACACAACTAGAACAGATAGAGCTGTTCTTGATTTGTACCGACTCGCAGGCGCCAGAAAAGTGGGCCTGCCGGCAAGGAAGTCCAAGATGCTGACCCGAAAACAGTACGAGCTGCTCCGTTTCATCCATGAGCGCCTGAAGGAAGCCGGGGTCCCGCCCTCCTTCGACGAGATGAAGGATGCGCTCGATCTGCGTTCGAAGTCCGGTATTCACCGCCTGATCACGGCGCTCGAGGAGCGCGGGTTCATCCGCCGTCTGCCGAACCGCGCCCGCGCGCTCGAAGTGATCCGCCTCCCCGAAACCGTTGCCCCCGCCATGGGTAGCCCACGCGGCCGCGGCGGCTTCTCTCCGAATGTCATCGAAGGCTCGCTGGGTAAAGTCGCCAAGCTGCCGGCGGAAAAGGAAGACGGCGGCACCCGCCCCATCGCCATTCCGGTCATGGGCCGGATCGCGGCCGGTACACCCATCGAAGCTATCCAGAGCCGCAGCCATACCGTCCATGTGCCGCCGGAGATGCTTTCGGCGGGCGAGCACTACGCCCTCGAAGTAAAGGGCGACTCGATGATCGAGGCCGGGATTCTGGAAGGCGATCTGGCCCTGATCAAGAAAGCCGACGTGGCGGAAACCGGCGATATCGTCGTGGCGCTCGTCGACGCCGAAGAAGCGACGCTCAAGCGGCTGCGCAAGAAAGGCGCGTCGATCGCGCTTGAGGCCGCGAACCCGGCTTATGAAACGCGCATCTTCGGCCCAGACCGGGTGGAAATTCAGGGCAAGCTCGTCGGCATTTACCGCCGCTACTGATCGGCCTCTTCGGCGATCTCCGGTTCGGCGCTGGGTGCAAGCGGTACGGCCTTGCGTTTCGGAACGGGATTGAGCCGCGCCAGGGCATCCGCGTCCGGCTTTTGCCCTTCCGAACCACGGCCTGTCTGCGCCGGGAGAACGCGACGGCACGGGCGCCCATCCCACTACCGTTCTGCGCAACGCGATGGCGCCGGTGGTGGCAAGCGTTCTGCGATCGATTACTGCAGACGTGCAGGCCTCCGGGATCGTGCGATTGGCGATGATAAGTGCCGCACGTCCGCAATCCTCGAGAAGCGCATCGGAAGTTTTCGGAATGGCAATCAGCGCGCCATCCGCGAGCTTTCCTACGCATCCGCTCTGATCGCAGGTGAACGGCTGAGAAGAAGCAGCCGCATCAGGCGGCAAGCCTTCGGAAGCAAGCCAGTTCTCGACAGTGAAGCGATTGCTCTTCGCAGTGTGAAAGGCAAGTTTTCCGTCCGCCGTCCGGAGCGCGACAACGCCTGCTTCGCTATCGATCAGTATATCGTAGCGAGGTCCGTTCCACATCAGGAACATCGCAAGGACCGCAATCGGCACGCCGATGAAACAGAGCCGCGTCACCGGCAGCGTGAGGATCAGAAGAGCGAGTGTCCCGATCAGAAGCGTCACGCCACTGAAAGAAGCGATCCTTCCCTCCGCGCCATCGATCGCACTGACATAGTTCGCAATCGCGATCATACCATCGATGCCAAAGCCCATCATATGCCAGCCGATGAAGTCGAAACCGAAGGGCATCAAAAGCACGCCAATAAGCGCGCCGGGCATGATCACGAGGCCGATCAAGGGCATGGAAACGACATTGGCCAGCACGCCATAAGGCGCGAAGCGATAGAAATGGAATGCGGCGTAGATCGCGGTGGCAATTCCCGCGATCAACGATGTCGCGGCCCCAAGCGCGAACCAGCGGCCCGTGCGCGAGGCCCATGCGCCAATCGCCGAAGCGCCTTTTTCCGGCGGAGCGGAAACGAATGGCACCCAGCGCTCGTAGAAACTGATGAGCGCTAGCGTCGCGGCGAAAGACATCTGAAAGCCGGGATTCAATACGGCTTCCGGTGAGATGAGAAGCGTCACCACGACGGCAGCACCGAGCGTGCGCAACGTCAGCGCCGGCCGGTCGATCAGCACGCCCGCCAGCACGATTGCGATCATGATGTAGGAGCGCTGCGTGGCAACCTCCGCTCCGGAAAGGAGCAGATAGACCGTGACGCCGAAGAGCGCGAGGACGGCGGCGTATTTCTTGATCGGCCGACGCAAGGCGAGGCCCGGAATGAACGCCAGACCACCGCGCGCAAACGCGAACAGCACGCCCGCGACCAGCGCCATGTGCAGGCCGGAGATTGAAATGACGTGATAGAGCCCGGAAATACGCATGGCCTCGTTGGCCTCATGCGAAATGTGATCGCGGATGCCGGTGACGAGCGCGACCGCAATCGCCCCGGCATCTCCCGTCAGCGAGAGCTGAATGCGCTCCGCAAGCGAGCGCCGCAGGCGGTCGATCTGCGCATTCAGGCGAACGGTAAGCGGCGCGGCGGTTTCCCTTGGCACGCTCTTGCTCTTGCCTAGCGCAAACCCGGTCGCTCCGAGACCGGAGAAATACGCGCCGATCGCAAAATCGTAGCCGCCGGGACGGATCGGCCCGACCAGCGGACGCAACCGCGCGCGTAATTCGACATGTTCGCCGACGGCAGGCGCGGCACCTCTTCTGAATGCGACCCGCACGCGCTCCGGGATCGCCTGCTTGGACTTCGCGTCTGTTTTTGTGACGCGCAGCACTATCCGGTCCGAACGAGCACTCGCATCCTTCGCTTCGACGAAACCCTGCAGCGTCACGGTCGAAGTCTGGCTGGTCAGCACAGGATGCGCGATCATGGCGCCCCGCAGCGAGCCGGTCGCAAACCCTGCGGCAATCGCGGCGAGCAGCAGAAGCATTGGCCCGGCGACGATGCGCTCTCTGAGATAGTACGCCGCCCAGCCCGTAGCGACGACGAGCGCGAGCGCGGCGATCCACGAGGGTTCTCGCGGCACGAGGAAATACAGCAGCACGCCGCCGCAGAACCCGGCAGCAAGCCACGGCGCGAGCCGTCCCTTTTCGGACTCCTCTGTCGCTGCCACGCGAAGCCGTAGCGAAACCGCGCGCAAGAATCCGGACATGCCGGAACCCTGCAAAGGTCCGGCTCCTGCAATTGCCGTTATGCCGCGTGCGGCGCGAGGCCGCCTGCGCTCCGGCCCGTCCATAGGTTTCCCCGCCCTACTCGCAGCCTTCCCGCTATGCTACACGGACCGCCGTTTTGATCCACGTTTTGCACGAGTCCAATGTCCGATTCCGTTGTCACCCGCTTCGCACCCTCTCCCACCGGTTTTCTCCACATCGGCGGAGCGCGCACGGCGCTGTTCAACTGGCTGTTCGCGCGCCATCACGGCGGCAAAATGCTGCTGCGGATCGAGGACACGGACCGTCAGCGCTCCACGCAGGAAGCCATCGACGCCATTATCGCCGGCATGCAGTGGCTCGGCCTGAATTGGGATGGCGACATCGTCTATCAGTTTGCTCGGGCCGCGCGGCACCGCGAGGCCGCGGAAGCATTACTGACACTCGGCCGGGCGTACAAATGTTACGCCAGCCCGCAGGAATTGGAACAAATGCGGGAGAAGGCCCGCGCCGAAGGACGGCCTCCCCGTTACGACGGACGCTGGCGCGATCGCGACCCCTCCGAAGCGCCTGCCGGCGTCCAGCCTGTAATCCGCCTCAAGGCACCGCAGGAAGGCGAGACCACGGTGGAGGACCTCGTGCAGGGCAAAGTCACCTGGCCGAACAAGGATCTCGACGATCTGGTGCTGCTGCGCTCGGACGGCACGCCGACCTATATGCTGTCTGTCGTGGTCGACGACCACGACATGAACATCACGCACATTATTCGTGGTGACGATCATCTCACCAACGCTGCGCGCCAAACCCAAATCTATGAGGCGCTGGGCTGGAAAGTGCCGCGCATGGGTCACATTCCGCTGATCCATGGACCGGATGGCGCAAAACTTTCGAAGCGTCACGGCGCGCTTGGGGTCGAAGCGTATCGTGCCATGGGCTATGTCCCCGAAGCACTACGCAATTACCTCGTGCGTCTCGGCTGGAGCCATGGCGATCAGGAGTTGTTCTCGACCAAGGAGATGATCGAGCTTTTCGATATATCCCGGGTCGGCCGAGGCGCGGCACGTTTTGACTTCGTGAAGCTCGAAAACGTCAACGGCCAATATCTTCGCACCATGGATGACGAGGAGATCGTCCGGCAGATCGAAGCGCTGCTGCCCGATCTTCCCGGCGGCGGCCGCCTCGCCGCTTTGCTGAAGTCGCGCCGAGCGCAACTGGTCGCAGCCATGCCCGGCCTCAAGGAGCGCGCAAAAACGCTCATCGAGTTGATCGAAAGCGCGAGCTTCCTGTTCGCGGAGCGGCCACTACCCATGGACGAGAAGGCATCAACGCTACTCTCGCCGGAAGCGCGGGAGACGATCAAGAAAGCCGTGCCGGCGCTGGAACTGGCAGAGCCCTGGACCGCACAAAGCACGGAAGCCGCCATTCGGCAGCTTGCAATCGATCTCGGCATGAAACTCGGGGCCGTCGCGCAACCTTTGCGGGCCGCGCTGACCGGAAAATCTACCTCTCCGGGAATCTTTGACGTGCTGAGCGTGCTTGGAAAAGAAGAAAGCCTGGCCCGGCTGCGCGATCAGACGCAAAAACCCTCGTAAAATCGAAGAAAACACCGCGTTCCTCGACCCGGCGTCCGCTTGTCGCGGCGCAGCGGAGCAGGTAGTTTCGCGCCACCTGCCGGGCTTGCGACCCGGCACCCACTTCTCCGGTATGGCTTCCGGCCTGCAAGGCTAAAAGCCCGCCCGCAATAAAAACAGGAGATACGGATGGACGCCAAAAACACGGCCAAATCCGCTGCGCTTGCCTTCGGCGATGCGAAGCTCGAACTACCCGTAAAAGAAGGCACCATCGGACCGTCGGTTGTCGATATCGGCAAGCTCTACGGCCAGACCGGGATGTTTACTTACGACCCCGGCTTCACCTCGACCGCGAGCTGCGAAAGCAAGATCACCTATATCGACGGCGATGAAGGCGTCCTCCTCTATCGCGGATACCCGATCGAGCAGATCGCGGAGCACGGCGATTTCCTCGAGACCTGCTATCTCCTGCTCTACGGCGAATTGCCTACGGCTGCGCAGAAGGCTGATTTCGACTTCCGCGTCACGCGCCACACCATGGTGCATGAGCAGATGACCCGCTTCTTCCAGGGCTTCCGCCGCGATGCGCACCCGATGGCCGTCATGGTCGGTTCGGTCGGAGCGCTCTCGGCCTTTTATCACGACTCGACCGACATCTCGGATCCGCAGCAGCGCATGATCGCTTCGATCCGCATGATCGCGAAGATGCCGACGATCGCGGCGATGGCCTACAAATATTCGATCGGCCAGCCCTTCGTATATCCGAAGAACGACCTCGACATCTCCTCGAACTTCCTGCGCATGTGCTTTGCCGTGCCGGCAGAGGAATACAAGGTCAATCCGGTGCTTTCGCGCGCGATGGACCGGATCTTCATCCTGCATGCGGATCACGAACAGAACGCTTCGACCTCGACCGTCCGTCTGGCCGGATCGTCGGGCGCAAACCCCTTCGCCTGCATTGCCGCCGGCATTGCCTGTCTCTGGGGCCCTGCGCACGGTGGCGCCAACGAAGCCGCACTCAAGATGCTCAGCGAAATCGGTTCGGTGGACAAGATCCCCGAATATGTCCGCCGCGCCAAGGACAAGAACGACCCGTTCCGCCTGATGGGCTTCGGTCATCGCGTTTACAAGAATTACGATCCGCGCGCGAAGATCATGCAGAAGACCTGCCATGAAGTCCTGAGCGAGCTCGGCATCAAGGACGATCCACTGCTCGACGTCGCGATGGAGCTCGAGAAAGTCGCGCTCAAGGACGAATACTTCGTCGAGAAGAAGCTCTATCCGAACATCGATTTCTATTCCGGTA
>DAORMJ010000022.1:12141-32602 GCA_035440445.1 Xanthobacteraceae bacterium | reverse complement strand
CACCGTGCTGTCCGCGCTCGCGCGCACGGTTGGCTGGATCGCGCAATGGAAGGAAATGATCGAGGATCCGGGCCAGAAGATCGGCCGCCCGCGGCAGCTTTATACCGGCGCAACGCGCCGCGATTATCTGCCGATTTCTCGCCGCCGGTAACGTCGCGCAAGATCAAACCCGATAGAAAAAAGGCGGCTCTTCAAGCCGCCTTTTTTGTTGCCCCGTCGTAAGCCCATTTCACGTAAGCTCCGGCCCAGGTGAAACCGCCACCAAAGGCGGCGAACATCAGCCGGTCGCCTGCTTTCAGGCGGCTCTCGTAATCCCAAAGTGACAGCGGGATCGTCGCAGCAGTGGTATTGCCGTATTTATGGATCGTCATCATGACGCGCTCCATGGGCAACTGCATCCGCTCCGCCGTCGCTTCGATGATGCGCCGGTTCGCCTGGTGCGGCACCAGCCAGTCAATGTCGGCGCCTGTAAGCGAATTGCGGTCCATTAGATCGCGCACGACCTCCGCCATGTTATGGACCGCGAACTTGTAAACCTGCGCGCCTTCCTGATGCACATAGTGAAGACGCTTTTCGACAGTCTCCATCGTCGGCGGCATGCGGCTGCCACCGGCCTTTTGATGCAGATGAACCCAACCTGAGCCGTCAGAGCCCAGTTTGGCATCGATGATGCCATTGTCGTCGTCTGAACGCTGCAGCAGCACAGCGCCGGCCCCGTCGCCGAACAGCACACAGGTAGCGCGATTGGTGTAGTCGATAATGGAAGACATCTTATCTGCGCCGACGACAACGGCCTTCCGCGCCGTGCCATTCTCTACGAATTGCTTCGCAATCGTCAGCGCGTAGATGAATCCGGAACATGCTGCCTGCACGTCGAAGCTCGCAATATTTCGAATGCCGACCATGTCACAAACGAGATTCGCCGTGGAGGGGAACACCATATCGGGCGTCGTCGTGGCGCAGATCAGGAGGTCGACATCCTGCGCACTCGTCTGCGTCTTTTCCAGCAAGCCTGCCACGGCTTTCGCCGCCATGTGCGAAGTACCGAGGCCTTCGCCCTTCAGGATATGACGCTCCTTAATTCCGGTCCGCTCGGTGATCCAGTCATCCGTCGTATCGACCATTTTCGCGAGTTCCGCGTTGGTCAGCACGTCGGGCGGAACGTATCCGCAAACGCCGGCGATCGCGGCGCGGGCAGGCTTCATCGGAATGTCAGACCTCACTGGATCGGCCGATAGGCCTCTTCGAATCCTGCCGGCATGGTAGTCCGTCCATCGTTAACTGGCTATTGCCGTAAAGCTAGCGCATCTTTGCATCGCTATCCGCCATGATTTGCAGCACGACCGCGGCTGCCCGGTCGCTCGGCGGCTCCGGCGTCGCCAGAATGCCGTCGATCCGGGAGAACGCATCGATCTGGCGCTGCCTTTCTGGCCCTGCTCCAAACAAGGGCAGCACGGCATCCGTGATCTTCGGGGCGGTACAGTCTTCCTGCAGCAACTCCGGAACCACCCGCTCGTTCAGCAGAATATTGGGCAGAAGCGCCATTTTCACCTGCACGAGCCTGCGCGCGATCGCGGCTTCCCACCAGCGGATCCGGTAGGCGCCGACGTGAGGAACTCCCGCCAGCCCAAGCTCGAGCGTTGCCGTCCCGGATGCCGCAATAGCCACGTGCGCCACCCGCATCGCCGCAAACTTCTCGGCCTCGCTGGACAGAATCTCTGGCTTAATGCTCCAGCCGGCGGCCGCCTCCTCCACGAGGAGTTTCAAGTGCGGCAAGGTCGGCAGCCTCACCTCGATCCCGCCCAGCTGCGCTTGAATACGCGCAATGACATCGCCAAACGTGGTCATCAGATCGCGCAACTCCGAACGCCTGCTTCCCGGCATCACGACGACGATGGGCGGTTGCTGGTTGCGGCGCCCGGCCTCATCCTTATCCGGGCGAAGGTGCGGCAGTTCTTCGAGAATGGGATGACCGATATAGGTGCATGGCGGCCCACCCAGCTTGCGGTGGACTTCGGGCTCAAAGGGAAAAAGCGCCAGCGTATGGTCGAAATAGGGCTTCATCGCCGCGGCCCGATACTGCCGCCAGACCCAAACCTGTGGCGCGACATACTTGATGATCGGCAACTGCGGCAGCCGCTTACGAACGCGCTTCGCGATGCGGAAGCTCAATCCGAAACTGTCGATCAGAATCAACGCCGCCGGCGGACGTGCGACAACGGCCTCGACGGTTTCCCTAATGCGCGCGCGCAATCTCGAAACACTCTTGATGACATCGGCAAAGCCAAAAACCGACAGGTCCGTCATAGGATAAAGGCTCGCGAGCCCTTCGCCGGCCATCGCATCGCCACCCACTCCGCGAAACAACAGCGATGGGTCTTTGCGCTTCAGCGCGGCCATCAGGCTTGCGCCAAGCCGGTCTCCAGATGCTTCGGCCGCAACCAGAAATATCTCGCTCACGCGTTGTCTCGCTTCGACGGCGGGAATGCCATCACGAACAGCCCTGCTGCCTCTGCGGTCTGCACGAATTGCTGCGCATCGGTCACGATCGTCCCGAGCGCTTCGATCGCGATCCCCGCAAGCCCCGCCGCTTTGGCCTGATCCAGTGTGTCGGTGCCGATCGCCGGCAAATCGATCCTGCGCTCCTGCGAAGGCTTGGGCATTTTCACGAGCACGCCCTCGCGCTCCTTCAATCGCAGCCGCCCGTTGCGGCGCATGTCCGCGATCCGCTGGAGCATCAAGGCCGTACCTTCCGGCCCCTCGATCGCAAGCACGCGCCGCCCCGCAATCACGGCCGCCTGTCCGATATCGAAACGATCGACGCTTCGCAGCAGATCCACGCCAAACGAGATATCACCGCGTTCGCTCTCGTCCGGCGCCGCGTTGGTCGCCATGCCTTCCGGAATGAGTATTTCCGGCGCCACTTCATGCGCCCCCCGCAGCACGTACCCGTGTTCGTTCAAAATCTTAGTCATGCCGGAGAGCAGTTGATTGTCCCCGCCGAGAAACAGCCCGGCCAGCCGCGGCACCAGCAGTAAGGACCGCCAGTCGAACCCGATCTGCGAAAACCGCGGGCGCACGACGCTCCCGATGAAAACGATTTCGGTGATGTCGCGTTTGCGCGTTGCAGAGACGAATTGCGCAAGCGAACCGAGCTTCACCCAGTCATGCGGGAAGCGTTCGAGCGCAGGATCGGCGAAACCGCGAAGCAGGAATAGGTGAAATTCGCGCCCCTGCTTGCGAACCGCCTCTACGACCGCAGCCGGAAATCCGCCTCCTCCGCAAACGATCGCGAGAGGCTTTTGGTGCTCGCTCGTTCGCGGCGCTTCGCCATATGCGCCGGCTGCGGGCAACCTATTCTCCCTCGTGCCGCGAGACTGGCGTATTCAACCGCCGCTTGCCGGCGTCTCGTATGAAGGCGACGACTTTTTCGACAGCCGGGTCGCCTGCATATGCCTTAGCAACGGCGTCGACGCGCTCGGATAAAGCACCGCTTCCGAAAAAGATTTCGCGATAGGCCGCCCGAAGCTTGTGAATCGTGTCACGGCTGAAACCGCGACGCTTCAGCCCGATCAAATTCAGGCCGCCGAGATCTCCCTGCGCGTCGGTAGCACCGAATGGAATCACGTCGTGACGAATACCGGCGCAGCCGCCGAGGATCGCCTGCTCGCCGACGCGCGTATTCTGATGCACCGCGCCTAGCCCGCCGATGAATGTGAAATCACCGATCTCTGCATGCCCGCCGAGCGTCGCATTGTTCGCGAAGATGACGTTGTTGCCGACGATGCAATCGTGACCAACATGCGCGCCAACCATGAACATGCAATTGTCGCCGATCCGCGTTTCCATCCGGCCGCCCGCCGTACCGGTGTTCATGGTCACGCCTTCGCGAATGTCTGCATTCCTGCCGACGAACAATCGCGATGCCTCACCTTTGTAATGCACCGACTGCGGCGGACTCCCGATTGAAGAGAACGGCTGAATCTTCGCACCCTCGCCGATCTCGGTAATGCCCTGCACGGAAACATGCGAAATAAGCTGCGAACCCGCCCCGATGGTGACCTCCGGACCGATCACGCAATAAGGCCCGATCACGACGTCGGCCCCGAGTTTCGCGCCGTCCGCGACGCTTGCGCTGGGAGAAATCTTCGCCACGCTCAGTCGTCCACGATCATGGCGCCAACCTCGGCCTCGCAGACAAGCTCGCCGCGCACCTTGGCTTCACCCTTGAACCACCACATCGTCCGGCGCTTCCTAATCTGCGTCATGTGATACTCGATCGTATCGCCGGGAATAACGGGCTTGCGAAACTTCGCTTTGTCCACGGTGAGAAAAAACACGTTCGGCGTAGAGCCCATTCCAGTGCTTTTCGAGCAGATGGCGCCAGCGGTCTGCGCCATTCCCTCGATCATCAAAACCCCCGGCATCACCGGACGGCCAGGAAAGTGCCCCTGAAAGAACGGTTCGTTGAACGTGACGTTCTTGATCCCGATACACGACAAATCCGCATCGACGTCGATGATCCGGTCCACAAGCAAAAATGGATAGCGATGCGGCAGAAGTCGCAGCAATTCAGCCGGCTCGATGATACTGGTATTCGCTTCAGCGTCCATATGCTCTGCTTCCGATATAGTCAGCTGCCGCTCTTTGCGTCCGTGTTCTTGCCCGGCTTTCCCGACATCCGCTGAAGCGCAACCTGTTCGCGGAAAAATTCACGTAACGGTTTTGCCGGCGCTCCGCCCCAGCGCTCGCCCGCCGGCACATCATGCATGACGCCCGAAAGCGCGATCAACTGCGCGCGGTCGCCGATACTGCGATGATCGGCAATGCCGACTTTGCCCCCCAGCATCACGCCGTCGCCCAGCGTAACGCTGCCCGATAGCCCGACATGGCCCGCGATGATGCAATGACGCCCGATAGATACATTGTGGGCGATCTGCACGAGGTTATCGATCTTGGTATCTTCACCAATCACGGTATCGCGGCCGCCGCCGCGGTCCACAGTGGTTCCGGCCCCGATCTCCACGTCATCCTGAATCACGACCCGGCCCAACTGCGGCACTTTCAGATGCCGCCTTCCGGGAATGTAGCCGAAACCATCCTGCCCGATCCGCGCGCCCGCATGAATGATGACGCGATCACCGATCAGTGCATGTGTGATGCTGGCGCCTGGACCGATGCTGCAGTCGCGTCCGATACGCACGTTCGGGCCGATTACAACGTTGGCGCAGACGATCGTGCCGGCGCCGATCTCCGCGTCAGGTCCGATCACGGCCCCCGGATCAACGACAACGCCATCCTCTAGCCTGGCATCCTCGTGCACCGAAGCTTCAGGATCCACGCCGCGCGTGCCGACAATCGAAAGCGGCCGCAAGTCGTCGGGGAACAGCGCCCGCGCCACCTGCACAAAGGCCGCGTAGGGCTTCGGCGTCACCAGCGCAGCGATGTGCGAAGGCACAGCGCCCGCAAGTTTCGCCGGTACAAAGCAGGCAGCCGCATCGCAGGACGCAAGCGCCTCCGCATAGGCCTCATCCTCATAGAACGCGATGTCTTCCGGGCCAGCGATATCGAGCGGCTTTGCGCCGCGCACGACAAGCGCTTCGCTACCGGCCGGCGGCACAGCACCTGTCATTTCGCCGATAGCGGCAAGCGCAAGCGGACCGCGCGCGTTGAAAAATTCCGGATCGGTCATCCCAAAGCCGTCGATAGACTGTGCGGACGGCGCGAAATCAGGAGATTAGAATTTCGCACCGCCGCCAAAGCGGAAGAACTGGGTTTTGTCGTAAGGGCCCTTCGCCAGCGGAAGCGCGAAATCGAACCGCAGCGGACCGAACGGCGACGACCAGATCAAGCTGACACCCGCCGAAGCACGGATCGAACTGTCGTCGAACACGCAGATGTTCGAGCCAGACGATCCCGGCGGGCAGCTTCCGGGAATTGGAATGCCCGGACCCGTGATGTTCGTGTTTCCGTTGTAGTTGAACAACGAGCCTGCATCGACGAAGAGCGCCGACTTGATTCCGACTTCCTTTGGCAGGAACCAAAGCGGGAACTGCACCTCAGCAGTGGCGGCCCAATAGGTCGTGCCGCCGAGCGAGTCATAGAAGCTGAGGTTTTGGTTCACGTCGCGCGGGCCGAAGCCCTGCGTCGCAAAACCGCGAACCAGCGTATGCGCATTGTTGAAGTGGTCGATGAACCGAAGCTCCTCGCCACCCCAGGAGAACACGTGACCGCCTGAAACCTTGACCATGCCGACGAAGTCGCCGGTGATCGGCCGGTAGTAGCGGGCTTCCGCCGTCGTTCTCACGAACTTCACGTCACCACCGACACCCGCCAGATCCTGCGCGAAGGTCGCGTAGAAGCCGCTGGTCGGATCCTTGAGGTTGTCGAGCGAGTTATAGGTCAGCGTGTAACCGATCGCCGAAGTAATCGGCTGCTGACCGAGCATCTGGCGGATCGCGTTCGAGACTTCGTAGCTGTTGAAGCCGCCCGCCGTGATCTGAGTCTGGTTCAGGCCGGCGCAGGTGCCGACGCCGAGACCGGCAACGATACCGCAACCATCCAGGTAACCCGGATCGGCGGTAATCTCGCGCTGATAAATGCTGTAGCGAACCTGAAGCGTGATTTCTTCGTTCAGGCGCGCTGCTGCGCGCAGCGTACCGCCGATGGTGTTGATCCCGTACTGCACGAGCTGCGACGGCGACGTCTTCTTGTAGAAGACGTCAAAGCCCGCCGCGAGCCGGTAATCCATGAAATAGGGCTCGGTGAACGAAAACTCGATGCCCTTCACGCGCTCGCCGTATTGCAAGGCCGTGCGTACATACTGGCCACGGCCGAGGAAATTGCGCTCGCCGATTGTGAGCTCACCAAGGATGCCGTCCTGCGTCGAATAACCGGCGGCGATCGAGAACTCGCCCGTCAGCTGCTCTTCAACATCGACATTGAGGACGACGCGGTCCGGAGCGGACCCTGGTTCGGTCGTGATGCGCACGTTCTTGAAGTAACCGAGGTTCTTCAACCGGCGTTCGGCCCGATTGACGAGCACGCGGTTATAGGGATCGCCTTCGAGAATATCGAATTCGCGGCGGATCACGTAGTCGCGGGTACGCGTGTTGGAGCGGACATTGATCCGCTCGACATAAACGCGCGAACCTTCGTCGATCACATAAGTGACGTTGATGAGACGGCCCTGGAAGTCGCGATCGCCGCGCGGGCGCACCTGCGCGAAAGCATAGCCGCGATTGGCAAGCTCGATGGTGATCAGCTCGACCGTCTTTTCGACGTTCTCGGCATTATAGACTTCGCCGCGCGTACCGCGGATCAGGCCGCGAACGACGGACGGATCCAGGTCGCGAACATTCGACAGCACGTCCACGTTACCGAAACGGTACTGCGGACCTTCATCGAGCACGAAGTTCAGCACGAAGCCGTTATTCTTCCGGTCGAGATCGACCGTTGCCGACAGAATGCGGAAATCGGCGTAACCATTCTTCAGATAGAAACGGCGCAGCAATTCCTGATCCGCGTTGACGCGATCCGGATCGTAAACGTCGCTGTTGCGCAGCCAGCTGAGCCAGTTCGACTGCGTCGTGTTGATGACGTCACGCAGGCGCGCGCCTGAATAGACGTTGTTGCCGGTGAAATTGATGGAACGGATTGTGGTGCGGTCGCCTTCCTTGACGAGGAAAACGAGATCGACGCGATTGTTCGGCCGGTCGATGATCTGCGGCTCGACGGTAACGTCATAACGGCCGCCACGGCGATAGACTTCGACAATACGCTGCACGTCTGACTGCACGGTCGCACGCGAAAGCGCTCCACGTGGCTTCGACTGCACTTCGTTGAGAAGAGATTCGTCTTTGACCTTGCGGTTGCCCTCAAAGACGACACGATTGATGATCTGCGCTTCCTTCACGCTCACGACAAGGCGCGAGCCGACCATGCGGATGTTCACGTCTTCGAACAGGCCGATCGCATAGAGTGTGCGCAGCGCTTCGTCGATCCGCGCTGGATCGGCGCGTTCGCCACGGCGAATCTTGACGTAGCTGCGGATCGTTTCCGCATCGAGACGCTGATTGCCGACCACATCGACCGACGTGACCACCTGCGCCTCGGCGACCGTCGAGGTCACGAGCGAAACTGCTGCAGTGCCGCAAATCAAGGTCATGGCGAGCGCGATTGCCGCGCCCAGCTTCCGAATGACCCTCACCCCACTAAAATTCATAGGCCACTAATTCCGCCGCTAATCGACACGAACGGCCAGACAGGCCGCTCCCCCATCCGCTTGGGAACCCAAGCGGATTCGTTTCTTAATCGCGTCCGGTTTTACAGATTTTCCAGTGGCTTGCAAACGAAGCGGGCAGAATTTGCCGGGCTTTTCGTGCCAGCGTTGCCATTACGCCACGCGACGTTGCGCCCCTCATACCCATACTCCAATACCACTGAATCACCTCCCGCACTTGCGCGCAGGAGAACGCACCAACCGACCCTAAATATGGCCAACCGGCGTTACCGTCAGCTTACCGCCCGAGTTCCCGGCGGTATCAGGATGACTGTGCGCGCAGGAAAAGTTGGAAAATATCGTTCCAGGTCGCCACGATCATCAGCAACATCACAAAGGCGAGTCCGATCCGGAAGCCGTATTCCTGCGCCCGTTCGCTCAAGGGGCGGCCACGGACCGCTTCGATCGCGTAGAACAAAAGGTGGCCGCCATCCAGAAGCGGTACCGGGAAGAGGTTCAGAAGGCCGATGCTGACCGAGAGAACCGCGGTGAGGCGCAACAAATCGTAGAAGCTCTGCGACGCCACCTCGCCCGCGACCTGCCCGATCCGGATTGGGCCGCCGAGTTGATCAATCGATTCCTTCCCGACGATGATGCCGCCGATATAGGCCATGGTCCGTTCAACCACGAACCAGGTCTCGGAAAAGCCCATCCCGATCGCCTCGAAGACACCGAAGCGCTTGCGGAACGAATCCTCCGGGGTCGAAGGATTCTCGATCCCAAGTACGCCGAGCTTGACGTTGTTCGGGTGCGGCTTCGGCGTCGCGTGCAGGGTCAGACGCTCGCTGCCACGCTGCACGACGAGTTCGAGCTTCCTGCCAAGCGCAACCGAGACGATGCGCGGCAGATCCTCGAATGCCTCAACTGGCTTGCCGTCGATGGAAAGGATCACGTCTCCGGGCCGCATGCCGGCTTCCATCGCCGCACTTCCCGGCCGCACGGCGCTCGCGCGCGCAGGCCAACGGGAAACGCCGATATCGCCGACGCGATGCGTGCTGCCGAAATTGTCTTTGATCTCGCGCAGCGTGGGCGTCACCGTTGTGGCGACTTCCTTGCCCTTGCGCTCGACCACGAAATTAAGCTTTTCGCCCGCCGAAAGCGTCACGACGCGCAGTACGTCCTCGTAGCCGTCGATATCCTTGCCGTTGATGCTGATGACACGGTCACCGGGCTGCAGTCCGGCCGCCTGCGCGGGACCGTTCGCGCGGACAACTTCGAACACCGGCGTCGTGACATTGCGGCCGACGCCGTAGAGCACGCCCGCGAAGATGACGACCGCGAGGATGAAGTTTGCGATAGGTCCAGCCGCGACGATCGCCGCGCGATTGCGTACCGGTTGATGGAAGAACGAGACTCGCTTCTCCGCGTCGCTCATCGTTTCGAGCTTCTGCAGGTCCGGCGTGCTTGCGGCGGAATCGTCCCCGTGAAAGCGCACGTACCCCCCGAGCGGGATCGCCGCAAAGCGCCAGCGCGTGCCGTACTTGTCATTGAAGCCGAACAACTCCGGCCCGAAGCCGACCGAGAACGCGTCGATCTTCACGCCACAGCGGCGCGCGACCCAGAAGTGACCGAGTTCATGGAAGAAAACGACAACGGTCAGAACGAAGAGGAATGGAATGACGTAACCAAGGATCCAGCCGCCCTTGGCTCCGAGCACACTAAAAAGTTCCATTCCTGCAGCCCTTTCTGATCTCTTACCGCGTTAGGATGCCTTTGCGGCGAATTGAGGCAAGAGGGTCGCGGCAAAACTTCTGGCGACATGGTCAACGCGGAGCGCGTCATTAACCGTATTCGCTTCTGCCAGATAGCCCTCTTTGGCCGCTTTCTCGAGCACGGCCTCTACGAGGCCCGGAATTCCCTGAAACGAGAGCCTGCGCGCGCGGAAGGCCTGGATCGCCACTTCGTTGGCCGCGTTCAGTACGTTGGGCGCTCCACCGCCCTGCTCCAGCGCGTTTCGCGCCAATTGCAGCGCAGGGAAGCGCGCATAATCCGGCAACTCGAAATGCAGGGTTCCTACCCGGGGCAAATCCAGTTTCGGCGCATTCCAAGCGAGGCGCTCGGGCCAGCCGAGACAAAAGCCGATCGGGATGCGCATATCCGGATGAGCCATCTGTGCCACCACCGAGCCGTCGTGGAATTCGACCAGCGCGTGCACCACGGATTGCGGATGGATCACGACGTCTAGCTGGGACGGATCAAGATCGAACAGATAGCGCGCCTCGATTAACTCGAGACCCTTGTTCATCAGGGTTGCAGAGTCGATCGAAATCTTCGCGCCCATCGACCAGTTCGGATGCCGCACCGCCTCTTCCGGCGTCACGACCGCGAGCCGTTCGCGGCTCATCGAACGAAACGGTCCCCCCGACGCCGTAAGCGTGACCTTCGACACCGCGTCGCGCTTGCCGCAAGCCAGCGCCTGAAAGACCGCGTTGTGTTCGGAGTCCACAGGAAGCACAGTGACGCCCTGCTCCTGCGCCGCGCGCATGAAGAGCCTGCCAGCCACGACAAGGCATTCTTTGTTCGCCAGCGCCACTTTGCGGCCTGCGCTGAAGCCGGACATGGTCGGCACCAGTCCAGCCGCACCGACGATTGCAGAAAGCAGGATTTCGGAATTCGCCGCCGCGGCTTCCGCCATGCCTTCGGCGCCTGCGACGACTTTGGTTCGCGTTCCCGCAAGCAACGCTTTCAGCCCGGCGAAGGCCGACTCTTCCGACACGGCCGCGATCTCTGCGTCGAACTCTCTTGCGAGCGATGCAAGCTTCTTCGCATCGCTATTCGCGGTCAGCGCGACGACGCGATACTCGCCATCTCGCAGAAGATCGAGCGTACTGGTGCCGATGGATCCAGTCGCGCCAAGGATGCTGACGCTTTTCACCATTGCAGCAATCCAGCCGCCGGCGACTTCATCCCGCCCGCCGCAAGACCGATCAGGAGTGCAAGCGCCGCACCGGCGATGAAACCGTCGATCCGATCCATCACGCCGCCATGGCCCGGAAGAAACCCGGAAGAATCCTTCTTGCCGAACTTGCGTTTCACGTAAGATTCGAAAATGTCGCCAGCTTGCGAGAATACCGAAACTGCTAGTGCGATGACGACATGCATGAAAACTAGATTGCCGGTTGCGTAGGCCGCGACGCCAGCGCCTCCGATCACGCCAAAGAGCGTGCCGCCAATCGCACCCGACCAGGTCTTCTTCGGGCTGATTGCGGGCGCGAGCTTCGGTCCGCCGATGAAGCGTCCGGCGAAATAAGCAGCGATGTCGGTGAGCCAGACCACGGCATAGAGCCAGATCACAGCGGCAAAGCCGAGCGCCAAGTCGTTGCGCAGCAGAACCACTGGCAGGAACGCGAGGCCGGCATAGATCAATCCACCCCCGCTCCATAGCCGCGTCGCTGTATCGTCTCCCGTCAACAAAAATGCAGCGACGGCACCGGCAAGGATCGCGGCGAATGCAGCGAGTGGAAAGTGCATGCTGACCAGCACGGCCGCGGCGGCGACCACGAAAACACCGAGTGCGAGTACGGTCGTCTTATGTCTCAGACGAACGATAACGGCCCACTCGTACCAGACGATAAGCGCCGCAAGCGTCCAGAACAGCAGGAACGGAAAGCTGCCATACCAGGTAGCAGCCAGCGCCAGCACGATCATGGCAATCGCCGACGGCACGCGCCGCTTGAGGTCGCTTGCCATGGAAGAGCTTTGCGTTGCGGGCGTCTCGCTCATATTACGCTCTCGCCTTTGCCGTCAGTCCGCCGAAGCGCCGCTCGCGTTTCCTGAATTCCTCGACCGCTGCCTGCAGCGCAGCTTTATCGAAGTCCGGCCAATGTGTCGGCACGAACAGGAGCTCCGCATAGGCCGCCTGCCAGAGCAGAAAATTTGAAAGACGCTGCTCGCCACTCGTACGGATGATGAGATCCGGATCGGGGATATCACGCGTCTGCAGTCTTGCAGCGATCTTCTCGAGATCAATATCCTGCGGCGACAGTTTCGCGCTTGCAACCTCTTCGGCAAGTTTGCGCGCGGCAGCCACGATCTCCTGCTGCGCGCCGTAATTGAACGCAACCACGAGCGTCTGCCCGTTGTTCGCTTTGGTCAGTTCCTCGGCTTCGTCGAGGAGTGAGCGAATATCCGGCTTCAGCGTGGAGCGTTCGCCGATGATACGTACCCGCACGTTGTTCTTGTGCAGGTCCGCCAAATCGTTTCGCACGAACCGCTTCAGAAGACCCATCAGGTCTTCGATCTCTTCTGCGGGCCGCGACCAGTTTTCGGAGCTGAAGCTGTAAATCGTCAGATATCGTATGCCGAGTTCGCCCGCCGCCTTGACCACTTTGCGCAGGGCCTCGACCCCTCGCCGGTGTCCTTCCCGGCGCGGTAGTCCGCGTGCTGCGGCCCAGCGCCCGTTGCCATCCATGATGATGGCAACGTGAACCGGTGGCGCGGGAACGCCGGCTTCCTCGGATGGCGCGGCGTCTGGCATGGACATCGCGGAGCCCCGTCAGACCGACAGGATTTCCTTTTCTTTCTGGGCGAGCAGTTGGTCGACATCAACGATTGCCGCATCTGTCGCCTTTTGCACCTCGGCCTCGTGACGCTTGGTTTCGTCTTCTGAAACGTGGCCGTCCTTCTGCGCCTTCTTCAAAAGATCGATCCCGTCGCGGCGAACGTGACGGATCGAAACTTTCGCCGCTTCAGCATACTTGTGCGCGACTTTAACGAGCTCCTTGCGGCGCTCCTCGTTCAGGTCGGGAATACGCAGCCGGATAACCTGTCCTTCGGTATTCGGATTGAGGCCGAGATTGGAATCACGAATGGCCTTCTCGACCGCAGTCACGACCGACTTGTCCCAGACCTGAATCGAAATCAGCCGCGGCTCGGGAATAGCAACCGTCGCTACCTGCGACAGCGGCACATTCGAACCATAGGCTTCGACCGTGATCGGCTCGACGAGCGAAGGCGTAGCCCGTCCCGTGCGCAGGCCGGCGAGTTCGCCTTTGAGAACGCCCTGAGCGCCCTGCATTCTGCGCTTGATGTCTGCAAGTTCGAACCCTGCCATGGTGTAAAATCCCGGTTCTTCGAGGCCCTTAGGCCGGACAGTTGGATAATTCAGGCCGTGACGATGGTGCCGCGCGACGGATCGGCGATCGCAGCGGAAATTGCTCCGGCCTGCTTGATCGAGAATACAATTATCGGCAGCCTCGCGTCTCTCGCAAGTGCGAAAGCCGCCGCATCCATCACCTTGAGATTTCTGGTCAAAGCATCGCTATGGGTCAGCGTCTTGAAACGCTTGGCCTTCGGATTCTTGTTCGGATCGGAATCATAAATCCCGTCCACATCCGTGGCCTTGAAAATCGCGTCACAGCCAAGCTCAGCCGCTCGCAAGGCGGCGGCCGTATCGGTCGTGAAATAGGGATTGCCGGTGCCGCCCGCGAGCACGACGATGCGGCCTTCGGAGAGATCTTTCATCGCGGGTTTGCGCGCGTAAGGCTGGCAAACTGTCGGCATGTCGAGCGCGGAAAACGCACGCGCAGGAGCACCTGCAGCCTCGATCGCGCGTTCGAGCGCGAGTGCATTGATGACGGTCGCGAGCATGCCCATCTGGTCGGCGGTCGCGCGCGGCATTCCGGTGGTCGCAAGTTCTGCACCACGCAGGATATTGCCGCCGCCCACTACGACGGCGATTTCCGTGCCTGCTTTGCGAGCTTTGGCGAGATCCTTGCCGACCCGGTTCAGTGTATTTGCGTCGAGACCGAAATCAGCATCGCCCATCAAAGCTTCGCCCGAGACTTTGACGAGTACCCGGGCGAAGCGTTGTTTTGGCATATCTTGGGCTCTTAGGCTTTCCCGCCGGCGGCTGCGACTTCCGCGGCGAAGTCCTGTTCCTGTTTCTCGATCCCTTCACCGAGTACGAAGCGAACGAAGCCCTTGATGGCGATGGGGCCGCCTGCTTTGCCTTCGGCTTCTTTCAGTGCCTGCGCGACGGTCTTGGATGGATCGTGCACGAAGGGCTGATCGACGAGACTCACTTCCTTGTAGAAGCTCTTGAGCCCGCTATCGACGATTTTCTCGATCACGTTATCGGGTTTTCCAGAGGCACGTGCCTTTTCCGTAAGGACATTGCGCTCGCGCTCGATGCTCGTGGCATCGATCCCTTTGGATTCCACGGCCAGCGGGTTCGCAGCCGCAACATGCATCGCGACCATGCGGCCGATGCGATTGAGCTCGTCCGCATTGCCCTTCGATTCAAGCGCAACGAGTACGCCGATCTTGCCGAGACCGTCAGAAATCGCTCCGTGCATATACTGCGCGACCACGCCTTCGCCGACCGAGAGTTCGGCAGCGCGGCGGAAGGTCATGTTCTCGCCGATCGTCGCAATCGCGGAAGAGATCGCTTCCTCGATCGTGGAGGAACCAGCCTTGACCGCCTTGAGCTTCTCGACGTCCGAGACGTTGTGAAGCGCAGCTTCCGCGATCAGTTTCACCAGTCCCTGGAAGTGATCGTTGCGCGCAACGAAATCGGTTTCCGAGTTCACTTCGACGACAGCGCCTTTGTTGCCATCGACGGCAATGCCGACGAGGCCTTCGGCGGCGACACGGCCGGCCTTTTTCGCAGCCTTCGACAAGCCCTTCTTACGGAGCCAGTCGACAGCAGCCTGGATGTCGCCATTGTTCTCGACCAGCGCCGCCTTGCAATCCATCATGCCGGCGCCGGAAATTTCGCGCAGTTCCCTGACCGCACTCGCGGTGATTTCAGCCATGTGTTTTCTCCGTTACGCCGGACTTATTCGGCGTCGGCTTGGAATTTCTTCGCCTGCTCGATCCAGCCGGCGATACGCGCCGGAAGACGGACCTCTTCGCCCACGCGATGCGCGTCGGCCTTGGTGAGCTCGGCGATCTGCGAGAAGTGGAAGATGCCGAGATCGTTGAGCTGCTTCTCCACGTCAGGGCTGACATGGCCGAGCTTCTTCAGGTCGTCGGGAGCGCCACGCGGACCCGGCAGCGGCTCGAGCTTTTCCCACTCGGAGGCAGCCGGAATGGCTTCTTCCATCGGACGTTCGGCAGCGCCGAGATCGACGCCTGCTTCGCCCTGTGCACGGGAGATGCCGTCAATCGCGGCACGCGCGACGAGGTCGCAATAGAGGTTGATCGCGCGGGCGGCGTCGTCGTTGCCCGGAATCGGGAACGTGATGCCTTCCGGATCGCAGTTCGTATCGACGATCGCAGCAATCGGAATACCGAGACGGCGCGCTTCCTTGATCGCGATGTCTTCCTTGTTCGTATCGATCACGAACAGGAGGTCCGGGATGCCGCCCATGTCGCGGATGCCGCCGAGCGCAAGCTCGAGCTTTTCCTTCTCGCGCGAAAGCGTCAGGCGTTCTTTCTTCGTATAGCCGCCGGACTCGTTGGAGTTCAGCATTTCTTCGATCTTCTTCAGACGCGAGATCGAGTTCGAGATCGTCTTCCAGTTGGTCAGCGTGCCGCCGAGCCAGCGCGAATTGACGTAATACTGCGCGGAGCGCTTCGCTGCGTCAGCAACCGAATCCGCGGCCTGCCGCTTCGTGCCAACGAACAGCACGCGGCCACCCTTGGCGACGACATCGGAGACAACCTGCAACGCGCGCGAAAGCGCGGGCACGGTCTGCGCGAGGTCGATGATGTGAATGTTGTTGCGGGTGCCAAAGATGTACGACTGCATCTTCGGGTTCCAACGGTGGGCCTGATGGCCAAAGTGAACGCCAGCTTCCAAAAGCTGACGCATGCTGTAGTCGGGCAGCGCCATTTCCAAACTCCGGTTTGCCTCCGCGGGCAGAGCAAGGTCACCTGACCCTGCACCGGATGATCCCTCTCAGGATCGAAACGCCCGCGTGCGAGATGGCGGCTATATAGGGGCGTTCGCAAATACGCGCAACCACTCGTTGCGACGCGCGAAATCAGACACAAGCGCCTGATAAATCTACATTTCCTGGACTTCGAGCACCCCCTCGACGGCCCGGACATTACCAGCAACCTGGGGCGAGACCGGAAAACGGCCCGGAAGTTTCACCTCGACCTCCGACAGGCCGCCGTCCAGCGAGACGATAATCGCTACCTCGCCCTTGGCGTCGGCCTTCGCATCCGGCTTGCCGCTGCCGCCATTCTGGAGCCGCTTTGCGATCTGCTCGATCGGCGTATCGGGCCGCACGGTCACGACCAGTCCTCGCTGATTTCTCGCTGCCACCTGGTCCAGCATTTCTACGCCGTAGATCCGTAGCCGCACCTCGTCGCCCTGCGCATCCGCGCCGACCTGCACCAGCACGGCATTTCCCGGCTCGAGGTCGCGTTGATGCTGCACCAGCCCTTCCTGGAAGATCACCGCTTCGAAGTATCCGGTCGGATCGGACATCTTGATGTTCGCCATGCGCGATCCGGTCTTGGTACGGCGCTCCTGCCGCGAGACCACGGTCGCGGCGAGCTTGCCAGCCGCCTGTCCTGCGCGCGCGGCAAGCTGAAACTCGGCCCAGGACTGCACCCTCATCCGTTTCAGCGCGACCGCGTAATCATCGAGCGGGTGACCGGAGAGATAGAAGCCCGCGGCATCGAACTCCTTCGAGAGCCGATCCGCGGGCAACCACGGCTCGACGTCCGGGAGCCGCAGCGCCGACGCGCTCGAACTTGCACCGAACAACTCGTTCTGCCCCGAGGCGCGATCCTCGCCGCTGCGCTGCGCATGACGCAGGATCGCTTCGCAACCCGCGAACACCCGCGCACGGTTTTTCTCGAGGAAGTCGAACGCCCCCGCTGCTGCAAGCGATTCCAGCACGCGCTTGTTGATCGCTTTCGGATCGACGCGCGAGGCAAAATCCGTGAGGTCTTTGAACGGACGATCCGCCCGCGCCGCGACGATTGCATCCACCGCCTGCGCGCCGACGCCTTTCAACGCCGCCAACGAATAGAAAATCGTGTTGCCTTCGACTTCAAAGACCCGGCTCGACTTATTCGCCGAAGGCGGCTCGACATGCACGCCAAGCCTTTGCGCCTCGCGGCGGAATTCGGCGAGCTTGTCGGTATTGCCCATGTCCAGCGTCATCGACGCCGCAAGAAACTCGACCGGATAGTTCGCCTTCAGATAGGCGGTTTGATACGACAGAAGCGCATAAGGCGCGGAGTGCGATTTATTGAAGCCGTAGTCGGCAAACTTCGCGCAGGCCTCGAAGATTTCCTTTGCGTCCGCGTCGGCGATTCCGCGTTCGATCGCGCCATCCACGAAGCGTACGCGCTGCTTTTCCATTTCCGCGCGGATCTTCTTACCCATCGCGCGGCGCAGCAAATCAGCTTCGCCGAAGCTGTATCCGGCAAGATCGCGCGCGATCTGCATCACCTGTTCCTGATAGGTGATGATGCCGTAGGTTGCTTCGAGAATGGGCTCGAGCTTCGGATGCGTATAGACGACCTGCTCGCGACCCAGCTTGCGCGCGCAGTAACTCGGAATATTCGCCATCGGACCGGGCCGGTAGAGCGCGACGAGTGCGATGAGGTCCTCGAAGCGGTCTGGGCGCATGTCGGTCAATGCGCGGCGCATGCCCTGACCTTCAACCTGGAACACGCCGACGGTTTCGCCGCGTGACAGCATCTGGAAGGTCTTCTCATCGTCGAGCGGCATCGTCTGCAGCGACAGGTCGATGCCGCGGCGGCGGATGAGGTTCACCGCGGTTTCCAACACCGTCAGCGTTTTCAGTCCGAGAAAGTCGAACTTCACGAGACCCGCGGCCTCGACCCACTTCATGTTGAATTGGGTAACAGGCATGTTGGAGCGCGGATCGCGAAACAGCGGCACCAGTTCGCCAAGCGGGCGGTCGCCGATCACGATGCCGGCTGCATGCGTCGAAGCATGACGATGCAGCCCTTCGAGCTTCAGCGCGATGTCGAAGGCGCGGCCGACGATAGGCTCCTGCTCTCGCGCCGACTGCAAGGCCGGCTCGGTCTCGATCGCTTTGGCGAGCGTCACCGGGTTGGCGGGATTGTTCGGCACGAGCTTGCAGAGCTTGTCCACCTGCCCATAGGGCATTTCGAGCACGCGGCCTACGTCGCGCAACACGCCGCGCGCTTGCAAAGAACCGAAGGTGATGATCTGCGCGACGCGGTCGCGCCCATAGCGCTCCTGCACATAGCGGATTACTTCGTCGCGCCGGTCCTGACAGAAGTCGACGTCGAAGTCCGGCATCGACACGCGCTCGGGGTTGAGAAAGCGCTCGAAGAAAAGGCCGAAACGGATGGGATCGAGATCGGTGATGGTTAGCGAATAGGCGACGAGCGAACCGGCACCGGACCCGCGGCCGGGGCCGACCGGAATGCCTTGTCCTTTTGCCCAGACGATGAAATCGGCGACGATCAGGAAGTAGCCGTCGTATTTCATCTTGGAGATGACGCCGAGTTCGTAGGCGAGCCGCTCACGATACTCGGCTTCGGTATGGCCTTGCGCGATACCAAACGCCTTCAGGCGCGCGGCCAGCCCCTCCTCCGCGCGCTGACGCAGAACCTCCGCTTCGTCGGCGTTATCTCCGCTGAAGCGCGGCAGGATCGGCTTCCGTGCGGTCGGACGATACGAGCAGCGCCGCGCGATCTCTGCGGTCGCGGCAATCGCCTCCGGCAGATCCTCGAACAGCGCCCGCATCTCGGCCTGCGTTTTCAGATAGTGCTCCGCACTCAGCTGCCGCCTGTCGCCTTCCGCGATCCGCCGGCCCTCCGCAATCGCGAGCAGCGCGTCATGCGCTTCGTAATCGTCGCGCTTCGCGAAGAAAGGTTCGTTGGTCGCCACCAGCGGAACGCGCAACGCATCGGCGAGCGACAGAAGTGCCGGTTCGCTTCTGCGCTCCTGCGCAAGATGATGCCGCTGCAATTCGAGATAGAGCCGGTCGCCATATAGCTCCTTCAGCATTTGCAGGCGGCCGCGCGCGAGGTCCGGCTTTTCAAGCACGAGACGATCAATGATGCCCGCAGGACCGCCAGTGAGCGCGATCAGCCCCTCGGCGTTCTCCGCGAGCCATTCCGCATTCACATGCGGCTCTTCCGCGTCCTTGCTCTCCATGAAGCTGCGCGACGTCAGCGTCATGAGATTGCGATAACCTTCCTCGGTCGCGGCAAGCAGCACGAGCCGCGGCAGCGGCGGCACGGCGGCACCAGTCCGCACCGGCGGTTCATCGCCGAAATCAACCGCGAGCGAACAGCCCACGATCGGCTGCACACCGCTCGACGCCAGCTTCTCCGAAAATTCAAGCGCGCCAAAGAGGTTGCCGGTATCCGTCAGCGCCAGTGCCGGCTGCCGGTCCGCGCTCGCCAGCGAAGCGAGCTTCGCAAGCGGCAACGCGCCCTCGAGCAGCGAATAGGACGAATGAACGTGGAGATGAACGAACGGCACTTTCGCCACGGGAACCTCGGCTAGGCTGACGCCAACACTATTGTCCGCTTTTGCAGGCGCGGCGCAAATCGGCTTGTGGACTATTCCAGCTCGACGACCTTGCCTTCCCGCAATGTCACCCGCCGCGTCATCCGCGAGGCAAGATCGAGATTGTGGGTGGCAATGATCGCGGCCAACTGCGTCGCCTGCACCAGCTTCGACAGCGTACCGAACACATGATCCGCCGTCTTCGGATCGAGGTTGCCGGTCGGCTCGTCGGCCAAGAGCAGTTTTGGCGCATTCGCGACGGCGCGCGCGATCGCCACGCGCTGCTGCTCACCACCCGAAAGCTCGGAGGGCCGGTGGGCAAGACGCTCGCCCAAGCCGAGAAACGCCAGCAACTCGTTCGCGCGCTTTGCCGCTTCCTTCCGGTCGAGTCCCGCGATCATCTGTGGCAACGCAACGTTTTCGCTCGCGGTAAACTCCGGCAGCAAATGATGGAATTGATAGACGAAGCCGATCTCGTTGCGGCGGATCGTGGTGCGTGCGGCGTCAGGCAGTTTCGCCGTCGGCTTGCCGTCGATATAGACCTCGCCGGCGTCCGGGTGCTCGAGCAAACCCGCCATGTGCAGGAGCGTCGATTTTCCGGCGCCTGACGGCGCGATCAGCGCGACCGACTCTCCAGGCCATACCGAAAGAAACGCGCCGCGCAGAATGGGAAGCTCGCTCTCGCCCTGCACGTAGGTGCGGCGAACGTCTTCAAGGTGAAGCGCAGGAACCTTTTCCATCACTCGTACCGTAGCGCCTCA
>DAORMJ010000022.1:0-12002 GCA_035440445.1 Xanthobacteraceae bacterium | reverse complement strand
AAACAGTTGCGTCGACGTCAGCCACGAAACAAAGCGGCGGATTTCCTCGATGTTGAGGCAGACAAGAAGCCCGATCACGAAGCCGACGAGCGTGCCGACAATACCGATGCTCGAACCGGTGATGAGGAATATGCGCATGACCGCGTATTTGGTCGCACCCATGGTGCGAAGGATCGCAATGTCGTGGCCTTTATCTTTTACGAGAATGATAAGCCCCGAAATGATGTTGAGTGCGGCGACCAGCACGATCAGCGTCAGGATCATGAACATGACCGTGCGCTCGACCTGCAAGGCGCTGAAGAACGAGGAATTCCGCTGCCGCCAGTCGATGATATAGACCTGTCGACCGGCATTGTCGTTCACGAGCTGGCGGTATTCAAGAATTCGATCGGGGTTTTCGGTATAAACCTCGATCGCGTTCACATCACCATTGCGGTTGAAGTAGGCCTGCGCCTCGGTGAGCGGCATGAAGACGAAGACGGAATCATATTCCGACATCCCGATCTCGAAGATTGCCGCGACCTTGTAGGTTTTGATACGGGGCGTGGTGCCCATCGGCGTCACTGCGCCGCGTGGCGATACGATCGTGACATTGTCGCCGGCGCGCACGGACAGCTGGTCGGCGAGCCGCTTACCGATGACAACACCCTGCCCGGTGTCGAAGCCTTCGAGTGTTCCGAACTTGATATTCGGTCCGATTGCCGGAAGGCTCTTCAAATCCTTCTCGCGCAAGCCACGCACCAGCACGCCGCCGGAATGAAACGGCGAGGACGCAAGCGCCTGCCCCTCCACCAGCGGAATCGCATGCTTGACGCCTTTGAGCTTCGCCAGCCGCTCCGCCACGGCATCGTAGTCAGTCAGCGGCGTGCCGATCGGCTGCACCAGCATGTGTCCGTTGAGGCCGAGAATTTTATTGAGCAGCTCGAAGCGGAAGCCGTTCATCACGGCCATGACGATGATGAGGGTCGCAACGCCTAGCATGATGCCGACGAAGGAAAAGCCCGCAATGACCGAAATGAATCCTTCCTTGCGGCGCGCGCGCAGATAGCGCCCCGCAATCATCCACTCGTAACGCGAGAACGGGGCTGTGCCGCCCTTCGCCGCCATGATCCCTCCTGACCCGCTCGCCGCCATCACGCGGCGAAACGCTTCACCGCATCTTCAGGCGTAATCATCTCGCGCGCGCCGCCCGCGCGCTGCTTCAACTCGACTTGTCCTTCGGCAAGTCCTTTGGGTCCGACCAGAATTTGGTACGGCACCCCGATCAGATCGGCGGTAGCGAATTTCGCGCCCGCGCGATCGTCGGTATCGTCGTAAAGCACCTCAACACCGCGGGCCGAAAGCTCCCGGTAGAGCTTCTCGCAAGCCGCATCCGTGGTACCGTCGCCCTGCTTCAGGTTGAGAATGCCGACCTTGAAGGGAGCGATGGCTTCCGGCCAGACGATGCCGGCATCGTCATGGCTCGCCTCGATGATCGCCGCTACAAGCCGCGTCGGTCCGATGCCGTAGGAGCCCATATGCACAGGCGCAGTCTGCCCGTCGGGCGTCTGCACACTCGCCTTCATTGCGTCGGAATACTTCGTGCCGAAGTAGAAGATATGGCCGACCTCGATGCCGCGCGCCGACATCTGTTTTTCACCGGGGATCGCCTCGAAGGCCGCAGCATCATGCTTTTCCGAGGTCGCCGCATATAGCGAAGTCCACTTGCCGAAGAGAGATTCAAGCCCCCCCGCATCATCGAAATCGACCTGCTCGGAAGGCACGCTGAAATCGCGATAGTCCTTGTGGCAAAACACTTCGCTCTCGCCGGTGGAGGCGAGAATGATGAACTCATGCGAAAGATTGCCGCCGATCGGGCCGGTATCGGCGACCATGGGGATCGCCTTCAACCCCATGCGCGCGAAGGTCCGGAGATAGGCCACGAACATCTTGTTGTAGGAATGTTTGGCTCCCGCCGCGTCCACGTCGAAGCTATAGGCATCCTTCATCAGAAATTCGCGCGAGCGATAGACGCCGAAACGCGGACGCACTTCGTCGCGGAACTTCCATTGCAGATGATAGAGATTGAGCGGAAGGTTTTTGTATGACTTCACACAGGCACGGAAGATTTCCGTGATCATTTCCTCGTTCGTCGGACCGTAGAGCATTTCCCGGTCGTGGCGATCCTTGATGCGAAGCATCTCCTTGCCGTAGTCGTCATAGCGGCCGCTTTCCCGCCACAGATCGGCTGACTGGATCGTAGGCATGAGCATTTCGATCGCGCCGGCGCGATTCTGCTCTTCGCGAATGATCTGGCAGACCTTGTTCAGCACCCGGTGACCCAGCGGCAGCCAGGCGTAAATCCCGGCCGATTCCTGCCGGATCATCCCCGCGCGCAGCATCAGGCGGTGCGAGACGATTTCCGCGTCCTTGGGGGTGTCGCGCAGAATGGGCAGGAAGTAGCGGGATAGGCGCATGGGGAAGCGAGCTTTCGACTCAGGAAGGCCAGAAACGAAGGGGCATGAACGCATAACCCACTGGAATGACAAGCCCCGGACCTACGGAGCCATGCCCATCCTCACGAACAGAGACAATTTGTTGCACCGCAGAATGACAACCCCAACCAACGTGTTCTACCCTCCGGAACCGATTGGGAAACGGCGCAAGCCGGGCCCGGGTCTCGGGAGGAAGAGAAACCCCACTGCCAGGCGCGAGCACGCGACAGGCGGCAAGGCGGTCACCGGAAGCGGGCGAGCCCAAAAGCTCGCCCGTTATCTGTTTGGGGGCCTGTTAGAGCTGAATGTCTTAGAGCTGAAGGTCTTTGTAGGGCATCGGAATCCGGTCAAGCGAAACCCAGCCTGCCCGCCAGACTGCCCAACCGGCCACAAAGAGGACCGTCGAAACGAGGGTCGTAATGAGCGCCTTTTTCAGCAGTTGCGGCACGACCGGAGCGCCGGGATCCACGCCCTCGCCCGGCGTTACGCCGGCCTCATGGTGCGAGCGCACTCCCCAAGGCAGGACGGCGAAAAGCACCGTCCACCAGAGAATGAAGTAACTCGCGATACCCAGCGTGACGCTCATTCGCGTTACGCCTGCTCGATCTCGGTCAGAGTGCCGAGAAAATCCTTGGGATGCAGAAACAGAACCGGCTTGCCATGCGCGCCGATCTTGGGATTTCCGTCACCCAGGACGCGTGCACCGGTCGCTTTCAATTGATCGCGGGCAGCAAGAATGTCGTCCACCTCGTAGCAGATGTGATGCACGCCGCCGTCCGGGTTGCGCTCCAGAAACTTCGCGATCGGAGAGTTCTCGCCGAGCGGCTCGAGCAATTCGATCTTGGTATTCGGCAGCGTGATGAAAACGGTCGATACGCCGTGATCGGGCTGCGGCACGATCTCGGAAACTTCCGCGCCGAGCTTGCTCCGATACACCTCGGACGCCGCGCGAATATCCTTCACCGCAATGGCAACGTGATTGAGCCGGCCGATCATGATCTACCTCTGGAAACAGACTATATCTGCAAGACGAGCACGTGGCAGGTAGGCTTCTTGCCCCATGCGGCATTCACGGCCCCGCGCACACTCCGCCGGATTGCTTCTTCGACCTGATCCGGATCGCGCCGCCGTGGCTTCGGCAGGCCTTCAAATCCCGTGTGGATCGCGTCGAGGATAAGATCGAGCATCGAGCCGTGATCGCCTGCATGCTCGGGAATGCCGGCGAACTCGACGACCGGCTCATCGGCCATGGCACCCCGGCCTTCCATCGCAACCGCGATGGAAATGACGCCTGAAAAGCTAAGGCGCTTCCGATCCTTTACGGCGGGCTCGGAAGCGGAAACCAGGAGTGAGCCATCCTTGTAGAGCCTTCCCGCCTGGAACTGATCGACGATCCCCGCAGGACCCGGCCAAAGCCTGACGATGTCGCCATTGCGGCAACTGACGACTTCCTTGATACCGGCTTCGCGTGCGAGTTCCGCATTCTCATGCAGATGCAGCGCTTCACCGTGCACCGGCACCACGACCTCCGGCCGCAGCCAGCCGAACATCTGCTTAAGTTCACCCCTGCGCGGGTGACCAGATACATGCACGAGCGCATCGCGGTCGGTCAGCACTTCGACGCCCTTGTCGATGACCGAATTAATGATGCGGTTGATCGCCTTCTCGTTGCCCGGGATCGAGCGCGCGGACATGATCAGAAGATCGCCGGGCGAGAGTTCGATCGCCGGATGATCGTCGTTCGCGATGCGCGCGAGCGCCGCGCGCGGCTCGCCCTGGCTGCCGGTCAACAGCACCAGCACCTTGTTCGCGGGAAGCGAACCATAGGCATCGACGCCGCGAAACGGCGGCACGCCATCGAGATAGCCGAGCTCGCGCCCGACGCCGATGACGCGCTCCATCGCGCGTCCGACGACCACGACCGTTCTTCCGGCTACCTCGGCCGCGAGTGCCGCCGACCGTAGCCGCGCGAGGTTGGAAGCAAACGTCGTAATCGCGACGCGCCCCTTCGCCTCCGCGATGATCGTCTTCAGCGTTTCGGCGACATCCTGCTCGGACGGCGAAATACCCTCTCGCACCGCATTGGTGGAATCGCAGACGACCGCACGCACGCCCTCCTCGCCGATCGCGCGGAATTTCCGCTCGTCAGTGATTTCACCCACCACAGGCGTCGGATCGATCTTCCAGTCGCCGGTATGGACGACGGTACCGACGGGCGTGCGGATCGCGAGCGAATGGCTCTCTGGAATGGAATGGGCAACCGGAACGAACTCGACATCGAACGAGCCGATCGTCACGCGCCCGCCGACCGGAACGACCGTGATCGGGATCTCCGGCGCATCGTGTTCCATCATGCGCTTGGATTCGATCAGCGTCGCCGTGAACGGCGTCGCATAGACCGGAACCTTCAGCTTCGGCCACAACGCGAATAGCGCACCGACATGGTCTTCATGCCCATGCGTAATCACGATCCCTTTCAGGTCGCGCCGTTCTTCCTCCGCAAAACTTACATCCGCCATGATGAGGTCGACGCCGGGCGTATCGCTGTCGCCGAACGAGACTCCCATATCGACGCAAAGCCACTCGCGGCGGTTGCCGGATGCGAGGCCATAGAGCGCGAGATTCATTCCGATCTCTCCGACGCCGCCAAGCGGCGCGAAAAGGATTTCCTGCTGCGGTTTCGTCAAAACTTCTTTCTTACTGGGTTGTTGCGGGAAACACGTCCCCGGCCCTTACGAGTTCACGATGGCCGCCCGGAAGCATAAGCACAAGCGCGCCGTCTTCATCGATTTCCTCGAAGCTGCCCTTGATCGAGCTGTCGGGCGTTTTCACTTCGATCTCTTCGCCGAGCGCATGCGCCCGGCCGAGCCATGCTTTTCTCGTTTCGGCGAAGCCTTCCCCGCGCCGCCATTGCGCAAGACGATCCATCATGCGCGCCGCCAACCGCTCAAACAGCGTCGCTGGCGTAACCGAGAAACCCGCAGAGGCAAAGTCCGTCACCGGATACGGCGTGCCATCGGGGTGATGCGCGCAGTTGACGCCGATCCCCGTTACAACCGCTCTCCGCTCACCCGTGGAAGCACCCTCCACCAGAATGCCCGCGATCTTCCTGCCGTCGAGCAGAAGATCGTTCGGCCATTTCAACCGCAGCCTGCCGGCATCGAGCGCAGGCAAACAGTCCTGCACGGCGTCGTGGAGCGCGAGTGCGGCCACGAAACAGATTTGCGGGCTGATCTGCGCAGGGGCCGGATCGTATAGCAGCAGCGACGAATAAAGACTGCCGGGCTCCGAAACCCAGTGTCGCCCGCGCCTGCCGCGGCCCGCCATCTGGCGATCCGCGACGATCCACTGTTCGTCTGCGCCTTCCGCGGCACGCTGAAGAGCTTCGGCGTTGGTCGAACCGATTTCCGGAAAATGCGCGACGGCAAGCCCGCCTGCGACTCGCGGAAATTCCGTCATTGTCAGAACAGCGACTTCGCCGCCGCACTGGCCGCAGCCACGAGCGGCGCCGGATACACGAAGAACAGAATGACGAAGATGCCGGAGATGAGCATGATTGCGCCGATTGGCTTCGGCATGGGCAGGAAGCGCGCGACCGGCTCGTCGATATACATCAGCTTCACGATGCGCAGATAGTAATAGGCGCCCACCACGCTTGCGAGCACGCCGATCACCGCGAGAATGTAGAACTTGCCCTGAATGGCGGCGAGGAACACGTAGAACTTCGCGAAGAAGCCCGCGAGCGGCGGAATTCCCGCGAGCGAGAACATCAGCGCCGCAAGCACGAAAGCCATGACCGGCTGCGTCCGCGCGAGACCCGCGAGCTGATCGATGTCTTCGACCTGCCCGTCGTCGCGGCGCATGGCGATGACACAGGCGAAGGTGCCGAGCGTCATGGCAAGATAGATCGCCATATAGATCAGCACGCTCGAAACACCTTCCGGTGTTCCGGGAGCAAGCCCGACCAGCGCGAAGCCGACATGGCCGATGGAAGAATAGGCCATCAGCCGCTTGATGTTCTTCTGGCCGATCGCGGCAAACGCGCCGAGGACCATGGACGCAATCGCGATGAAGACCACGATCTGCTGCCATTGCAGCGCGACGTTCGGAAACGAGGTTGTCGCAACGCGGACGAACAGCGCGATTGCCGCGACCTTTGGCGCGGCCGCGAAGAACGCCGTTACCGGCGTAGGCGCGCCCTCATAGACGTCCGGCGTCCACATATGGAACGGGACCGCCGAGACCTTGAACGCGAGACCGGCGAACAGGAACACAATGCCGAAGATCAGGCCGAGCGAAGGAGACTTCGCCGCCGCGGCGATCCCGGCAAAGGATACCGTTCCGGTAAAGCCATAGATCAGCGAAGAACCGTAGAGCAGCATGCCGGACGATAGCGCCCCAAGCACAAAATACTTGAGGCCGGCTTCCGTCGAACGCACATTGTCGCGGTCGATCGCCGCGATCACGTAGAGCGCGAGCGACATCAGCTCGATGCCGAGATAAAGCGCAATCAGGTCTCGGGCCGAAACCATCACCATCATGCCGGCGACGGACAACAGCACAAGAATAGAAAACTCGAAGCGGTTGATCTTGTGGTTCCGCCAGAACGGCGTGGACAGAATAAGCGCTGCCGCCGCACCGATCAGAATCAGAACCTTGAAGAAACGCGCAAAGCCATCGACCACGATGCTTCCGCCGAAAAGCGTAACGGTCGCACCCGGCTGCGCCACGACCAAAATGAGCGCAACGGCAAGCACGACCAGCGCCCCCGCCTCTACGAGCGGCGTGGAGTTGTCGCCCTTGAACGCGCCCAACATCAGGAGCGCCATCGCGCCGATCAAAACGACGAGCTCGGGTAGCACCGGCATGAGAGAAGAAAGCGTCATGGCGGTTATTGCACTCCGAGCAGCGCGGCCTTGGCGGGAGCAAGCACCGCTTTGGTCTGCGCAACGAGATTGGCGACGGCTGATGCGCTCATGTCGAGCACGGGAGCAGGATAGAAGCCGAACAGAAGCGTCAGGATGACGAGCGGCGCAAGGATCGCGATCTCGCGCGCCTCAAGATCGGTGATCGTCTTCAGGCTGTCTTTTTCAAGGGCGCCGAACACAACGCGCCGATAGAGCCACAGCGCATAAGCCGCCGAAAGGATCACGCCCGTGGTCGCGAACACTGCTGCCCAGGTATTGGCCTTGAAGACCGCCATCAGCGCGAGCAGCTCGCCGACGAAACCACTGGTACCCGGAAGGCCGCAATTCGCCATCGTGAACAGCATGAATACCGCCGCATAGATCGGCATGCGGTTCACGAGACCGCCATAGGCCGCGATCTCGCGCGTATGCATGCGGTCATAGACCACGCCGACGCAGAGGAATAGCGCACCAGAGACGATCCCATGGGAGACCATCTGGAATACACCCGCCTGCACGCCCTCGTTCGAGAACGTGAAGATTCCGAGCGTCACGAAGCCCATATGTGCGACGGAGGAATAGGCGATCAGCTTCTTGATATCTTCCTGCATCAGCGCGACCAGCGACGTGTAGATGATCGCGACAACCGAGAGGAAGAACATCATCGGCTGGAACAGCTCCGACGCATGCGGAAACATCGGCAGCGAGAAGCGCAGGAAGCCGTAGCCGCCCATCTTCAGCAACACCGCCGCAAGGATCACGGAGCCGGCAGTCGGCGCTTCCACGTGCGCGTCCGGCAGCCAGGTATGCACGGGCCACATCGGCAACTTGACCGCGAAGGATGCGAAGAACGCTAACCAAAGCCAGGTCTGCATCTCGCGCGGGAAGCCGTGCGTGAGCAGCTTCACGATGTCGGTCGTGCCTGCCTGGTAATACATCGCCATGATGGCGAGCAGCATCAGCACCGAACCTGCGAGCGTATAGAGGAAGAACTTGAAGCTCGCATAGACGCGCCGCGTGCCGCCCCAGACACCGATAATAAGGAACATCGGGATCAGGCCGCCTTCGAAGAAGACGTAGAACAGCACGATATCGAGCGCCGAGAAGGTGCCAACCATCAGCGTCTCGAGCAGCAGGAATAGCACCATGTATTCCTTGACGCGCTTCTCGACGTGCCAGCTCGCGATGATCGTGATCGGCATCAGGAAGGTCGTGAGAATTACGAACGGCAGCGAGATGCCGTCCACGCCGAGCTTGTAGCGGATCGCACCGCCGAGCCACGGATGATCCTCGACGAACTGGAAACCCGGATTGCCCTTGTCAAAGCCCGTGATCAGGAAGATCGAGACAATGAAGGTGATGACCGTCGTCCACAGCGCGACCCAGCGGGCATTGCGCTTCGCCGCTTCATCATCGCCGCGCAACAGCAGAATAAAGACCGCGCCGACCAGCGGCAGGAAGGTCGTGACGGAAAGAATGGGCCAGGTCGCCATCATACGGCTCCTCGGAACAGGAACCATGTGATGAGCGCGGCAACGCCGATCAGCATCACGAACGCGTAATGATAAAGATAGCCGGTCTGCAACCGCACAACGCCGCGTGTCACGTCGAGCACGCGCGCGGCGATGCCGTTCGGTCCGAAACCGTCAATGACGAAACCGTCGCCCTTCTTCCAGAGGAAGCGGCCGAGCCATTTCGCGGGCCGCACGAACAGGAAGTCGTAGATCTCGTCGAAATACCACTTGTTGAGCAGGAAGCGATAGAGCACGCCCTGGCTCTCCGCGAGCGCGGGCGGGATCGCGGGGTTCACGATGTAGAACCAGTAGGACACGAGGAAGCCGCCCGCCATCATGACGGTCGGGAGCCACGGCACCCAGCCCGGCACCTCATGCATCGCATGCAGGATATGCCACTTGTCATGCGAGAACAGCGACTGGCGGAAGAACTTCTCGACCCCGGCTTCGTAGAGGAACACGCCCTTGAAGGCGAAGCCGAGCACGATCGCACCGGCCGCAAGAATTGCGAGCGGGATCAGCATGACCAGCGGCGATTCATGCGCGTGATCGTAGGTGTGATGATCCGCGCGGGTCTTGCCGTGGAAGGTCAAGAACACGAGGCGCCACGAATAGAATGAGGTCAGCGCCGCCGCGATCACCGTCATATAGAAAGCATAAGGCGCGAACGCGTTATGGCCGGCATAGGCCGCCTCGATGATTGCGTCCTTCGAGTAGTAGCCCGCCGTGAACGGGAAACCCGTGAGCGCAATCGTGCCGATGAACATCATCGCGTAGGTGAACGGGATCTTCTTCCAGAGCCCACCCATGTTCCGCATGTCTTGCTCGTGATGCATGGCATGGATCACCGAGCCCGCACCGAGGAACAGAAGCGCCTTGAAGGCGGCGTGCGTGAACAGGTGGAACATGCCGACCGAATAAGCGCCGACGCCCATCGCCACGAACATGTAGCCAAGCTGCGAACAGGTCGAATAAGCAATCACGCGCTTGATGTCGTTCTGCACCAGACCCACGGTCGCGGCGAAGAACGCGGTGGTCGCGCCGAACAGCGTCACGATTGCAAGGGCGGTCGGCGCAAGTTCGAAGAGCGGCGAAAGGCGCGCGACCATGAACACGCCCGCGGTCACCATGGTGGCTGCATGGATGAGCGCGGAGACCGGGGTCGGGCCTTCCATCGCGTCGGGGAGCCAGGTGTGCAGCAGGAACTGCGCGGACTTGCCCATCGCGCCGACGAATAGGAGCAAGCAGATCACGGTCAGCGCGTCGAAATTGCCGCCGAAGATGTGAATGGTCTTGCCCGTGAGCGACTTCGCTTCCGCAAAGATCGTCTCGAAGCCAACCGCCCCTATCATCGCGAAGACCGCGAAGATGCCGAGTGCGAAGCCGAAATCGCCGACGCGGTTGACGACGAAGGCCTTGATGGCAGCGGCATTGGCCTCCGGCTTCTGATACCAGAACCCGATCAGGAGATAGCTCGCCAGTCCCACGCCCTCCCAGCCGAAGAAGAGCTGCACGAGGTTGTCAGCCGTCACCAGCGAGAGCATGGCGAAGGTGAAGAGCGAGAGATAGGCGAAGAAGCGCGGCCGGTGCGGATCCTCGTGCATGTAGCCTATCGAATAGAGGTGCACGAGCGCGGAGACGCTGTTGACCACGATCAGCATGACCGCAGTGAGCGTATCGACGCGCAGCGCCCACTCGACCTTCAGGTCACCCGCCGAAATCCAGGTGAACAGCGGGATCCGCATGTCCTTGCCGTAGAAGCCGACATCGAAGAACGCGACCCACGACAGCCCCGCCGCGATCAGAAGGAACAGCGTCGTCACGATCTCGGACGGCCGCGCGCCGATCACCCGACCGAACAGGCCTGCGATCAAGGCGCCTGCGAGTGGCAGGAAAACAATGAAGTGATACATCGTCATCGCGGCATCAGCCCTTCATTGCATTGATGTCTTCGACCGCGATCGAGCCGCGGTTCCGGAAGAATACGACCAAGATGGCAAGACCGATCGCCGCCTCCGCCGCCGCCACGGTGAGCACCAGGAGCGCGAAGATCTGGCCGACGATGTCGCCGAGGAAAGCCGAGAACGCGACGAGATTGATGTTGACCGCGAGCAGCATGAGCTCGACGGACATCAGGATCACGATGACGTTCTTGCGGTTCAGGAAAATTCCGAGCGTGCCGAGCGTGAACAGGATCGCGGCGACCGTCAGGTAATGCGAGAGACCCACGATCATGGTCAGACCCCCTCGCCCGTCTTTACTTTGACGACTTCGATCGCCGTATCGCGCGTGCGCGCGTTCTGCGAGGCGACGTTCTGCCGTTTCACGTTGGTCCGGTGCTGCAGCGTCAGCACGATCGCGCCGATCATGGCGACGAGCAGTACCGCGCCAGCAAGCTGGAAGTAGTGAACATAGGTCGTGTAGAGCACCCGCCCGATCGCTTCGGTGTTGGTGACCTGCGTAGGGTTCGGAATGGGCTGCGTGATCGCACTCGTGATCCCCGGCCCCGTCACCCAGGTGCCGACGACGAGAATGAGCTCGACCAGAAACACGATACCGACGAGCGCGCCTACCGGAAGATATTGCAGGAAGCCTTCGCGCAATTCCGCGAAATCGACGTCGAGCATCATCACGACGAAGAGGAACAGCACCGCGACCGCGCCGACATAGACCACGACGAGGATCATCGCGAGGAATTCGGCGCCGATCAGCAGGAACAGTCCCGCCGCATTGACGAAAGTCAGGATCAGCCACAGCACCGAATGCACAGGGTTGCGGCCCGCGATCACCATGAAGGCACTCGCTACCGCAATCGAGGAGAACAGGTAGAAGAAAAACGCCGGAACGGTCATCTCAGGTCACCGGTACGGCGCGTCGAGCGAAATATTCTTCGCAATCTCGCGCTCCCAGCGGTCGCCGTTCGCAAGCAGCCGCTCCTTGTCATAGTAAAGTTCTTCGCGGGTCTCGGTCGCGAACTCGAAGTTCGGCCCTTCGACGATGGCGTCGACCGGGCACGCCTCCTGGCACAGCCCGCAATAAATGCACTTCACCATATCGATGTCGTAGCGCGTGGTGCGGCGCGTGCCGTCGTTCCGGCGCGGACCCGC
>DAORMJ010000021.1:0-59668 GCA_035440445.1 Xanthobacteraceae bacterium | reverse complement strand
GGCGGCCAGCGCCATGAAGGCGGGCTGACGGTGGACGCGATCGCGCGGCAGGTCGCAGCGGAAGGCGTGAACAAGCTTGCGCTCGTGACCGACGAGCCGAACAAATATCCGAGCGACATCGGCTTTCCCAAGGGAATGACGATCCATCATCGCGACGAACTCGACAAGGTTCAGCGCATGCTCGCAGATACGCCGGGTGCGACCGCGATGATCTACGACCAGACCTGCGCGGCAGAGAAGCGCCGGCGCCGCAAGCGCGGCGAGTTTCCCGATCCCGACAAGCGCGTGATCATCAACGAACTCGTCTGCGAAGGTTGCGGCGATTGCGGCGTGCAGTCGAACTGCGTTTCTGTGCAGCCGGTGGAAACAGAATGGGGCCGCAAGCGCACCATCGACCAGACCAGCTGCAATAAAGACTTCTCCTGCGTGAAGGGGTTCTGTCCGTCCTTTGTCACGGTCTCTGGTGCGAAGCTGAAGAAAGCGGCCGGTGTCGCTGGCTCCATGGGCGCGCAAGCCGCCTTGCCCGAGCCGAAACTGCCGGACGTGAACGGCACCTTCGGCGTCATCATTACCGGCATCGGCGGGACCGGCATCGTTACCATCGCGCAAGTGCTCGGGACGGCCGCGCATATCGAAGGCAAGGCCGCCGGCATCATCGATATGGCGGGGCTTGCGCAGAAGGGCGGGGCGGTCGCCTCGCATCTGCGTATCGCACAGCATCCCGACGATATTTATGCGATCCGCGTGCCTGCGCGCGGTGCGCATCTCGTGCTTGGCGGCGATATCGTCACGGTCGGTTCGAAGAAGGTCCTCTCTTCAATGCGTTCGGGCGAGACGCGCGTCGTCGTCAATACGCACGAGACGCTGCCGGGCGACTTCACCCGCAACGCCGACTTTTCGCTGCCGACCGAGCGTTTGAAGCGCGAAATCGCAAAGGCGGCGGATGCCGATCACGCGCACTTCGTGGATGCGACCAAGCTGTCGGCCGCCCTGTTCGGCTCGTCGGTCACGCAGAACATGTTTCTGGTCGGCTATGCGTGGCAGCTTGGCGGTTTGCCGATCGGCCATGATGCGATTTTCCGCGCCATCGAACTGAACGGCGAATCCATCGAAATGAACAAGCAGGCGTTCGAGTGGGGACGCCGCGCGGCGGTGGATCCGCAATCGGTCGCGAGCCTTGCAAAGCCCGCCGAGGTTTCAACCGATGCGCGGAAGCTCTCCGAAACGCTCGATGAAATCATCGCGCGCCGCGAGCGGTTTCTCGCCGAGTACCAGAACGCGGCTTATGCGAAGCGCTATCGCGATCTGGTCGAGGAGACGCGGGCCGCCGAAGCGACGGCAATGCCGGGGCAAACCGGCCTCACGGACGCGGTTGCGCGCTATCTCTTCAAACTGATGGCTTACAAGGACGAGTATGAGGTCGCGCGGCTTTATACGAATGGCGCCTTTGCCGAGCAGTTGAAGGCGACCTTCGATGGCGATCTGAAACAGAAGGTTTATCTGGCGCCACCTTTGTTCTCGCGGATCGATCCGAATTCGGGGCGGCCGAAGAAGATCGAATTCGGCGGATGGATGTTCAGGGCCTTCGGCGTGCTCGCGAAGTTCAAGTTTCTTCGCGGCACGGCGCTAGACCTTTTTGGCTATTCGCATGAACGCAAGACCGAGCGGAAACTGGTTGAGGAGTATCGTGGGCTTGTCCGACAACTCAACAAGACGCTGAATGCCAATAACCATGCGGTTGCCGTCGCGCTCGCAGCCCTTCCCGAGAAAATCCGCGGCTTCGGGCCGGTGAAGGCGGCAAGTCTCGTCAAGGCGGAGGCGGAGAAAAAGGCATTGCTGGCCCGCTTCGAAGCCACGACTGCGACCGCAGCACCTGTTCAGGCGGCAGCGGAGTAGTTTATCTTTGCGCGATGATAACGGCTGAGAGACTTCGCGAGATCGCCTTCTGGTCCGCGGAACTGACCGAAGAAGAGATCGAGCGCACCCGCCGGGGCATCACCGAGAAGGCTTTCGCCAAGGGCGCTTATATTTGCCACAAGGGTGACAAGCTGGATTCATGGACCGGTGTGATTTCCGGTCTCGTTCGTCTCGGCACGGTTTCTCAAAAAGGCAAAACCGTTACCCTCGCGGGCATGCGCTCAGGCGGCTGGTTCGGCGAAGGTTCGGTGCTGAAGAAAGAGCCGCGCCAATACGACCTCGTGGCGCTGCGCGATGTCAGGCTCGCGATGATGGGCTCGGCCACGTTCTTCTGGTTGTTCGAGAACAGCGTCGGCTTCAACCGCTTCCTCGTGAGGCAGTTCAATGAACGGATCGGCCAGTTCATTGCGCTGGTCGAGTTCGACCGTTCGCTGGATGCGACAGGCAGGGTCGCCCGCAATATCGCGTGGCTTTGCAATCCCGTGCTGGTCCCGAAGGCTGACAGCCACCTTGATATTACGCAGGAAGAAATCGGTTTGATTTCCGGCGTGTCACGTCAGGCGGTCAACGGCGCCTTGAAAGAACTTGAGCAGAAGAAATTTCTTCGTGTCGGGCATGGCGGCATCACCATCCTCGATCTTGAAGCACTCAGCCGTTATGAAGATTAAAGAGTACGAAGATTGAGTAATATGAAGATTGAAGAACCAGAGCGCCTAACGTCTTTCGCAGTGCGAAAGAAATCAGCCTGACCCGGCACGCATAGCCAATCCCGGACCGCTTTGTCTGTCAAGTGAAGCATTGTGAGCGGACGAATTTTGTCCACTCTGCTACGCTTGGAAAACATGGCAAGGCGACGATCGCCAAAGCCATCGAGAATTTGAGCGCGGAAAACGCGCCGGATGTCCGGGAGAGCTTGCATGGCGCAGAACGCCAACGACAAAGGCGTCGACACCTTCCCGAAGTTTCTGCTGGTCAACGCGAAAGTGCGCGGGGACCGCCCCGCCATTCGCGAGAAGGATCTCGGGATCTGGCAAGCCTGGACTTGGGCGCAGGTGAAGGAAGAAGTGAAAGCCTTCGCGCTGGGCCTGAAAGAACTTGGCGTTGAGCGCGGCGACAAGGTTGCGATCGTCGGCGCGAACAAGCCGCGGCTTTATTGGGCGATGGCGGCGACGCAGTCGATCGGCGGAATTCCCGTGCCGGTTTATCAGGATGCGGTTGCGGACGAGATGTCGTTCGTACTTCAGCATGCAGGCGCGAAGATCGCCGTCGTCGAGAATCAGGAGCAGGTCGACAAGGTTCTGTCGATCTCGGATCAACTGCCTTCGATCACGCACGTTGTTTACGATGATCCGCGCGGGCTTCGCGATTACGATCACACGCGGCTGAAAGGAATCAACGAAGTCCAGGAACTCGGCCGCAAGGCGATGGAATCGAAATATTCCGGAGACGCCTGGGAAAAGATGATTGATGAAGGCAAAGGATCGGATATCGCGGTGATCCTTTACACGTCCGGCACCACAGGCAAACCGAAAGGCGTGATGCTGACCTACGATGCCGTGGTCGTCAGTTCGCAGAACGCCAATGCTTTCGACAATCTCACCGAAAAGGAAGAGGTGATTGCCTACCTGCCGATGGCGTGGGTCGGCGACCACATCTTCTCCTATGCTCAATCCTATGTCGCCGGTTACACGGTGAATTGTCCGGAAAGCCCGGAAACCATCATCGAGGACCGCCGCGAGATCGGCACGAGCTATGCGTTTGCGCCGCCGCGCGTTTACGAGAACCTGCTTACGCTGACCATGGTGCGCATGGAGGATGCCGGACCGCTCAAGCGGCGCATGTTCCACTATTTCCTGAAGCACGCACGCAAGTGGGGCGAAAAGATTCTCAACAAGGAGCCGGTGCCATTTGGCGCGCGGCTCATCTATGGGCTCGGCGAAATCCTCGTCTATGGCCCGATGAAGAACCGCTATGGTTTCACCAATGTGCGCGTCGCCTATACCGCAGGCGAAGCGATCGGCCCGGAAATCTTCCGCTATTACCGCTCGCTCGGCGTGAACCTGAAGCAGCTTTACGGTCAGACCGAAGCAGCCGTTTACATCACCGCGCAACCGGACGGTGAAATCTATGCCGACACCGTCGGCAGACCCTCACCGAACGTCGAAATCAAGATCGAGCCGAACGGCGAAGTGCTGTTCCGCTCGCCGGGCGTTTTCGTCGGCTATTACAAAGACCCGGAAAAGACCGCGGAAGCAAAGACGGCCGATGGCTGGGTGAAGAGCGGCGACGCTGGTTTCTTCGATCCCAAGACCGGGCATCTGAAAATCATCGACCGCGCGAAAGACGTGGGCAAGCTGAACGATGGCACGCTGTTCGCGCCGAAATATATCGAGAACAAGCTGAAGTTCTATCCGAACATCAAGGAGGCGGTCGCCTTCGGAGACGGGCGTGACTACGTCACGGTGATGCTCAACATCGATCTCGTGTCGGTGGGCTCATGGGCCGAGCGCAACAACGTGATCTATGGCTCCTACCAGGAGCTCGCAGCACACCCGCGCGTCTATCAGATGCTTGGCGAGCACGTTGCCGAGGTCAACAAATCGCTTTCGGAAGAAGGCCCGATGGCCGGTGCGCAGATCAAGCGCTTTCTGATCCTGCACAAGGAGCTCGACGCCGACGACGGCGAACTGACGCGCACGCTAAAGGTGCGGCGCGGCTTCATCGCCGAGCGTTACGAACCGCTTGCCGAAGGGCTCTACAACGGCGCGAAGGAAGTCGAAATCACCACCGAGCTTACCTTTGAAGACGGCCGCAAGGGCGCGATCACGGCGCGCGTGAAAATCGAAGACATGAAAACCTTTCCGCCCGCTGCGGCGCCGATGGACAAAGCCGCATGAGAGCGCCCGACGAAAACAAGATCAAAGCCGGCGATACGCTGCTCTCGGTAGAGAATGTGTCGCTTTCATTCGGCGGCGTGAAAGCGATCCGCGGCGTTTCGTTCGACATCAAGAAGGGCGAAATCCGCGCCATCATCGGCCCGAACGGTGCCGGCAAGACGTCGATGCTGAACGTCATCAACGGCTTCTATCATCCGCAGGAAGGGCAGATCACCTTCAAGGGCGTGAAACGCAGGAAGATGCGCCCGCACGACGCCGCGACCGGCGGCATTGCCCGCACCTTCCAGAACGTCGCGCTGTTCAAGAGCATGAACACGCTCGACAACATCATGGCGGGTCGCTCGCTGAAGATGCATCAGAGCTTCTTCTGGCAGTTGTTCCGCTACGGACCTGCGGAACGCGAGGAAATCGCGCATCGCCGCGTGGTCGAGGAGATCATCGACTTCCTCGAAATCCAGCACATCCGCCGGGTGCCGGTCGGCAAGCTGCCTTACGGCCTGCAGAAGCGGGTGGAGCTCGGCCGGGCGCTGGCGATGGAGCCGGAGCTCTTGCTTCTCGACGAGCCGATGGCGGGCATGAACCTCGAGGAGAAAGAGGACATGTGCCGCTACATCATCGACGTGAACAATCACTACGGCACGACGATCGCCTTGATCGAGCACGACATGGGCGTCGTGATGGATCTCGCGAACCGCGTGGTCGTGCTCGACTACGGCCAGAAGATCGCCGACGGCACGCCGGACGAGGTGAAAGCCAATCAGGCCGTGATCGACGCCTATCTCGGCGTGGCGCATTAAGGGGGCGGGGATGGAAATTCTCTACAAGGTTTTTATCGATCCCTTCGTCCAAATGGGCGCGGCACCCGATCTCCTCGTGCAGACGCTGTGGGAAGGGCTCGTCGCTGGAGTGCTCTACTCGCTGATCGCGCTCGGCTTCGTGCTGATCTTCAAGGCCTCCGGCGTATTCAACTTCGCGCAGGGCATCATGGTGGTGTTCGCGGCACTCGCGCTCGTGACGCTTTACGAGAAGGGCGTGCCTGCGTTCATCGCGCTCGGGCTCGCGGTGCTGGTGATGTTCGTGCTCGCCTATGCGACCGAGCGCATCGTGCTGCGTCCGCTGGTGAACCAGCCGGACATCATTCTTTTCATGGCGACCTTCGGGCTGACCTACTTCCTGATCGGGTTTGGCGAGCTCATCTTCGGCGGCAATCCCAAGGTGATGATCGCCGACCAGCTCTATCTTCCGAAGGGGCCGATCGACTTCAAAGTTTTCGGTGGGCTCGTCTCGATCCAGAAGATCGATATTGCGGCGGCGGTCGTCGCGTCGCTGATGGTCGCCTCACTTGCGTTCTTCTTCTCGAAGACGCGCATCGGGCGCGCATTGCGGGCGGTTGCCGACAGCCACAAAGCGGCACTTTCGGTCGGAATTTCGCTGAACCAGATCTGGGTCATCGTCTGGTTCGCGGCAGGCCTCGTCGCGCTTGCCACCGGCATCATGTGGGGCGCGCGTTCGGAAGTGTCGTTCGCGTTGCAAGTCGTGGCGCTGCGTGCGCTGCCGGTCCTGATCCTCGGCGGCTTCACCTCGATCCCCGGCGCGATCGTCGGCGGACTGATCATCGGCGTCGGCGAGAAGCTCGGCGAATTCTACTGGGGGCCGCTGCTCGGCCGCGGCATCGAAACCTGGCTCGCATACATGATCGCGCTCGTCTTCCTGCTGTTCAGACCGCAAGGGCTATTCGGCGAGAAGATCATCGAGCGCATCTGAGGAAGCAATCGAATGTTTTATCGCGAAGCTGGGCAGTTCAAGACCACCTACCGGGACGACATGGTCACGTTTCCGATCCTGCAGGACCGGATCGGGATCGTGGTGATGTTGTTGATTGCGGCCCTCGTGATCCCCGCGTTCGGATCGAATTTCTTCCTGCAAGCGATCATGATCCCGTTCCTGATCTATGCGCTCGCAACGATCGGCCTGAATATCCTCACCGGCTATACGGGGCTCTTGTCGCTCGGCACCGGCGCCTTCATGGGGGTCGGGGCCTATGCCTGCTACAAGCTTTCCACGATCTTCCCGGGCGTGAACATTCTAGTCTGGATCATCGCCTCCGGCTTCGTGTCGGCGGCGATCGGTGTGCTGTTCGGGCTGCCTTCGCTGCGCATCAAGGGCTTCTATTTGGCGATTGCGACGCTTGCGGCGCAGTTCTTCCTCGAATGGTGCTTCATTCGCGTGCCCTGGCTTGTGAACTACAACATTTCGAACGCGATCGAGGTGCCGCGCCACACGCTCTTCGGCATCCATGTCACTGGCCCGCAATCGACGCCGCTGACGCGCTACCTTATCGTTCTTGCGATCGTGGTGGTGATGACGTGGATCGCGTCGAACGTGGTGCGCGGCCGCATCGGACGCATGTGGATGGCCGTCCGCGACATGGATATCGCTGCCGAACTCATGGGCATCCGTCTGTTGCGGACCAAGCTCATGGCTTTTGCGTTTTCGTCGTTCTACTGCGGCGTCGCTGGTGCGATGCTGGTGTTTCTCTGGTACGGCGGCTCGGAAGCCGAAACCTTCAATATCAACCAGAGCTTCTACGTGCTCTCGATGGTGATCATCGGCGGGCTCGGCAGCCTGATCGGTTCGTTCTTCGGGGCGGCACTGATCTTCGTGCTGCCGATCCTGATCCGCTACGTCGCGACGGTTGCCAATCTCGGACTGCATGCCGAAGTGGTGAACCACCTGACGACCATGCTGATCGGCATGCTCATCGTGTTCTTCCTGATCGTGGAGCCGCATGGGCTCGCGCGGCTCTGGCAGATCGCGAAGCAAAAGTTACGGGTGTGGCCGTACCCGTATTGAGGATTCCCGCGCGTTTCGTGAGGCGCTGCAGACCTCACCTCCGCGCGGAGATGGCGGCGTCCTCGGCCTGACGCCGGAACGACAAGACCGGATGGGAAAGCAGTCGCGTCCGGGGAAAATTGAGGAGGAAAGAAAATGCGAATGAAAGGACTTCTGGTCGGCGCAGTGCTCGCCGCGACGGCGGTGACGCCCGCCCTCGTATCGAATGCCGCCGCGCAGGATACGATCTACGTTCCGCTGTTCACCTACCGCACGGGTCCGTTTGCGGGCTCCGGTATCCCGATCGCAAACGGCATGGTCGATTATCTGAACATGCTGAATGAGCGCGACGGCGGCATCAACGGCGTGAAAATCGTCGTTGAAGAATGCGAGACCGGCTACGACACCAAGAAGGGTGTCGAGTGCTACGAGCTGACGAAGCCGAAGAAGCCGGTCATCATCGGACCGTGGTCGACAGGCATTGCGCTGCAACTCGTCCCGAAAGCGTCGGTCGACAAGATCCCCGTGCTCTCCATGGCCTATGGCCAGTCCGCAAACGCGGACGGCACGCGCTTCCCGTGGGCGTTCAATCCGCCCGCGACCTACTGGGACGGCCTGTCGATGATCGTGAAATACATCGCCGACAAGGAAGGCGGTCTCGACAAGCTCAAGGGCAAGACCATCGGTTACATCTTCTTCGACGGTGGCTATGGCCGCGAGCCGATCCCGCTTCTGGAGCAGTTCTCGAAGCAGTACGGTTTCACCGTGAAAATGTACCCGGTGCCGCCGGCGGAAATGTCGAACCAGTCGGGTATCTGGCTCAACGTCCGCCGCGACAAGCCGGACTACATGGTCATGTGGGGCTGGGGTGCGATGAACCCGACCGCGGTGCGTGAAGCTGCGCGCATCGGCTTCCGCATGGATCGCTTCATCAGCGTGTGGTGGGGCGGCGGTGAAGACGATGCACGTCCCGCAGGCGCCGACGCGAAGGGTTACACCACGCTGAACTTCGCGGCGGTGGGCGCGAACTACCCGGCAATCCAAGACATCATCAAGCATGTCGTGACCAAGGGTAAGAGCCAGGCTGCGCAGGACAAGGTCGGCGAAGGCCACTACAATAAGGGCATCTACAACTCGGTGTTGATCGCGGAAGCGATCCGCAACGCGCAGAAGCTCACCGGCAAGAAGGCAGTGACGGGCGAAGACGTCCGCCGCGGTCTTGAAACGCTGGAAATCTCGGCGGCGCGCTGGAAAGAGCTCGGCCTCGAAGGCTTCGGCGCACCAGTGAAGGTCACCTGCAGCGATCACAGCGGTCACCATGCTGCCTATATGCAGCAGTGGGACGGCACCAAGTGGGTGAAGATCACCGACTGGATCGCGCCGATGAAGGATGTGGTCCGCCCGCTCCTGGAAGCCGCGGCAGAAGACTATGTCACCAAGAATGCAGGCTGGCCGAAGCGCACAGAACCCTGCGACCAGAAGTAATCCATGAACGGCCCCGCTCTCCGGTAACGGAGAGCGGGATTTCTCTCAACAGGAACATGTCAGCATGTCAGCGCCCGCCGCGTCCGCAGAGAGCGAAAACATCCTCGCCATCAACAATATCGAGGTGATCTACGATCACGTGATCCTCGTGTTGAAAGGCGTGTCGCTGAACGTGCCGAAGAAAGGCATCGTCGCCATTCTCGGCGCAAACGGTGCGGGCAAGACCACGACGCTGAAAGCGATCTCCAATCTTCTTCACGCCGAGCGCGGCGAAGTCTCCAAAGGCTCGATCGTGTTCGACGGCAAGCAGATTCAGGACCTTTCGCCGAACGAACTGGTGCGGCAGGGTTGCATCCAGGTGATGGAAGGCCGGCATTGTTTCGGCCATCTCACCATCGAAGAGAATTTGCTGACCGGCGCTTTCACCCGCAAGGACGGGCGTGCCGCGATCAAGCGCGACATGGAGCGCGTGTACAATTATTTCCCGCGTCTGCGCGAACGGAAGAATTCACTCGCCGGATACACTTCTGGCGGCGAGCAGCAGATGTGCGCGATCGGCCGCGCACTGATGAGCCGCCCAAAAATGATCCTGCTCGACGAGCCGTCGATGGGCCTTGCGCCGCAGATCGTCGAGGAGATTTTCGACATCGTGAAAGACCTCAACGACAAGGAAGGCGTGACCTTCCTGCTTGCGGAGCAGAACACCAATATGGCGCTGAAATACGCGCAATACGGATACATTCTCGAAAACGGCCGCATCGTGCTTGACGGCGACGCAGCGTCGCTGCGCGACAACGAGGATGTGAAGGAATTTTATCTCGGCGTGTCCGGCGCGGGCCGCAAATCCTTCCGCGACGTGAAGCACTACAAGCGCCGCAAGCGCTGGCTGGCGTAAGGCCTCCCATGACCGAGCATTACGATAAGTCCGAAACCCGTTCCGCAGACGCGCGCGAGGCCGACCTCATGGCGCGGCTGCCGTTACTCGTTGCAGCCGCGATGCAAGCGCCGGGCTGGCGAGAGCATCTGAAAGGCGCCAACGCGGCAAGCATCACGTCGCGCAACGCGCTTTCGAAGTTGCCGGTGCTGCGCAAGTCCGCGCTTCCCGCCATGCAAAAGGCATCGCCGCCTTTCGCGGGGCTTGTGCCGGCGCCGGTCTCGTCTTTCGCTCGGCTCTTCACCTCGCCGGGGCCTATCTTCGAGCCGGAAGGCGGCGAGAAGGATGCCTGGCGCGGTGCGCGTTCGCTGTTCGCCGCGGGCTTTCGTCCCGGCGACATCGTGCTGAACACGTTTTCCTATCACATGACGCCGGGTGGACTGTTGCTCGACTCCGCCGCGCGCGCGCTCGGGTGTCCGGTCATTCCGGCGGGTCCCGGCCAGACCGAAATGCAACTGGAGATGATCGCGCACTACCAGCCGGTCGCTTACACCGGCACGCCGGATTTTCTGAAGATCCTGCTCGATGCTGCGAAGAGCGCAGGCCGCGATGTCTCCTGTCTAAAGAAAGCGCTCGTCTCGGGTGCGGCGTTTCCGCCGTCCCTGCAGGCGGAAGTGAAATCACGCGGCGTCGATGCTTATCAGAGCTATGCGACCGCCGACATGGGCGTCATCGCGTTCGAGACCGCGGCGCGTGAAGGCATGATCGTGAACGAGGATGTGCTGGTCGAGATCGTGCGTCCCGGCACCGGAGATCCGGTCGCGGAGGGCGAAGTCGGCGAGATCGTTGTGACCTCGTTCAATGAGCATCATCCCTGGATCCGACTTGGCACCGGCGATCTGTCCGCCGTGATGAAGGGCGTGTCGCCTTGCGGGCGTACCAATATGCGTATCAAGGGCTGGATGGGTCGCGCCGATCAGACCGCCAAGATCAAGGGCATGTTCGTGCGGCCCGAGCAGATTGCGGAGCTCTCGAAGCAGCACCCTGCGCTCCAGAAACTTCGTCTCGTCGTGACGCGCGAGAACGAGCAGGACGCGATGACGCTGCGCGCGGAGAGTGCGAACGGCGGCGCGGATCTTGCCGACAAACTTGCCGCGACGCTGCAGGCGGTGACGAAGCTGAAAGGAAAGGTCGAGATTGTCGCGGTCGGCTCGCTGCCGAACGATGGCAAGGTGATTTCTGACGAGCGCGGATAAAACATCTCCTCGTCACGGCCGCGACGAGCCTGCCGCGAAGCGATTGTTTACAGTGAAACGATCCGTCCCTCGGGCTTGATGCGCACGACGCCGAGCGACTTCAGATAGGCGATCACTTCGTTTGCGAGCAGCGGCGCGTCGGCATCCGGCGTGACCCGTTTGGCTTCGCGGAATGTGATGTAATCGTCGCCGCCACGTGCGAGAAAATCGAGGATTGCAATCCGATAGATCCGCGCGGCCTCCACGGGCTTTCCTGCGACCTCCATCGAAACGATCCGCTTGCGCATCGGCTGTTTCGGATCGAACACAAGCCGGATGCCCGAAACTTGCGGGAAACGTCCGGCCGGAACCGGCACCTGCGCAAGGCCGTTTTCCATCGCCGCGAGCAGCGCTTCGCCCGTCATTTCCACCACGATAACGCGATTGTTGAATGGCAGTTCGGCAAGAACGTCGCGAATGCGAATGTTGGAGCCCGGCGCATAGACCTTGCCCGAACGGATGCCGCCGCCATTGATGACCGCGGCATCCGCTTTCATCGTGTGGCGCATGGCGTCCGCGAAGAGATTGCCGATCGCCGCTTCGCGCGTGCGGATCGTGGCGTTGCGGCTGTCGAGCTCGAACTCGGTTTTTGCGACGGCGGCTTCGGTCTCGCGGGAAAAATCTTCATGATACTTCGTAACGGCCGCCGCCACGGCGGCATCCGGCGCGACATCGGCGGTATCGATCACGCGAAACTTCGGCCACCAGGTCGCGACGCGCTTGCCTTCGCGGATGTTCACCTGAATATCGACATCGATGCAGGTAACGAAAAAGGCGTCGTAGCCGGACTCCACGATCGTGGCCTGACCGTCATACTGCACGAACAGATCATGCGTGTGGCCGGTCAGTAGCAGTTCCGCGGCTTGCGCGAATTGCAGCAGGAAGGCATCGCTCCGGTCGCAATGCAGTACCGCGCAGACGAAGTCGGCACCCTCCTTTCGCAAGGCTGCTGCCTGCGCTTTGGTGGTTTCGACGCAAGGCAGAAATTGCAGGTCCTCCGGCGACGACAGCCGCGCGGACTTCTCGTAGGCGATGCCGGTGAGACCGAGTTTCACGCCGTCGAAATCGAAAATCTTGCGGTCGACGTGACCGGGGACCGAGCTGCCGTTCGCAAGCCGCAGGTTCGCGCCATAGAGCGGAAATTTTGCTTCCGCCATGCGTTGCAGAAATACGTCGCGGCCGAAGTCGAATTCATGGTTGCCCGAGACAAAAATGTCGGGCGCGATCAGGTTCGTCAGCGCGATAATGTGCTCGCCGCGATCAAACCCCGACATCAGCGAGGGCGAGAGTGTATCGCCGCCATGCGCGACGATGACGTGCCGGTTTTTTGCGCGCTCCTGCTTCACGACGGACGCCAACCGCGCAAAGCCGCCCCGGGCCTTGCCGTCGGGCAGGACCTGCTCGTTCATGATGTAGAAGTCGTTGAACAGAACGAAGGTGATGCGCGTGGAGGCGACGGGCTGCGCCCAGGCCGACCGCCAGGTGGGAAGCGAGGCCAGGAAGGCGGAAAGGCTGGCGTGGAAGCCGCGGCGTGTAATCATCGCAAATCTGCTACGTTGTGTCTCTGCCTGCCGGTATAGTTCGGCGGCCCACTCTTCTATATTGCCCCGGCATGAAAATCGAACCCGCCAGGCGTCCCCCGGACCACCCAGCCGTTGCCCGCAAAATTGGCGTCCTGATCGTCAATCTCGGGACGCCGGACGCGACCGACTACTGGTCCATGCGGCGCTATCTGAAGGAATTCCTTTCCGACCGCCGCGTGATCGAGGCGCCGCGCGCGCTGTGGTGGTTCGTGCTCAACGTCATCATCCTTTCCCGCCGACCGCAGGCCAAAGGCAAGGATTATGACAAGATCTGGAACCGCGAAAAGGACGAAGGCCCGCTCAAGACGATCACGCGCTCGCAGTCAGAAAAGCTTGCCGTTGCATTCGGCGGAAACGAGAAACTCGTGTTCGACTGGGCCATGCGCTACGGAAACCCGTCGATCAAGTCGCGTCTGCAACATCTGCAGGAGCAGGGTTGCGACCGCATCCTGATCGTGCCGCTCTATCCGCAATACGCCGCGGCAACGACCGCCACGGTCGCGGACAAGGCGTTCGATGCGCTGAAAGAAATGCGCTGGCAGCCCGCCGTGCGGATCGCGCCGCCCTGGCATGACGATCCGGTTTATATCGACGCGGTGACAAGCGAGTTGCAGAAGGAGATTGCGAAGCTTTCGTTCAAGCCCGACGTGATCCTTTCCTCGTTTCACGGCGTGCCGCTCGAATATCTCCTGAAGGGCGACCCATACTATTGCCAGTGTGCGGTGAGCGCGCGGCTCATGCGGCAGCGTCTCGGCATGGACGATCAGAAATTCGCGCTGACGTTCCAATCCCGCTTCGGCAAGGACGAGTGGTTGCAGCCCTACACCGACAAGACGGTCGAGGCGCTGGCCAAATCCGGCGTGAAGAACCTTGCCATCGTCACTCCGGGCTTCGTTGCCGACTGTCTGGAAACCATCGAAGAAATCGGGATGGAGAATCGCGACATCTTCCTCGAGCATGGCGGCGAGAACTTCGCGGCCATCCCCTGCCTCAACGATTCAGAGGCCGGGGTAGAGGTCATCCGCCACGTCGTGGCGCGCGAACTGATGGGCTGGCTCTGACGAAAACGTGAGAACCGGCAATACTTGCCGTGGCGTGCAGACCGCGCCATGTTGACCATGAATAGTGGATTTTTGGCGCGGGGAGGCGGTTATGGACGGCTTTAGTATTTTTGTTCTGGTTATCCTGGTCATCGCAATTATGACCGTGCTCGCGGGTGTGAAAACGGTGCCGCAGGGTTATCACTACACCGTCGAGCGCTTCCGCCGATACACCAACACCATGACCTCGGGCCTCAATTTCATCGTGCCGTTCATCGACCGCATCGGCTCCAAAGTGAATATGATGGAGCAGGTGCTCGATGTGCCGACGCAGGAGGTCATCACCAAGGATAACGCGACGGTCGCGGTCGATGGCGTCGCCTTCTTCCAGGTGTTCGATGCCGCGCGGGCGAGCTACGAAATCACCGACCTGCAGCGCGCGATCCAGAATCTCATCATGACCAATATCCGTACCGTGATGGGTTCGATGGATCTCGACATGCTGTTGTCGCATCGCGACGAAATCAATGATCGCCTGCTCAAGGTGGTGGACGCCGCCTCCTCGGTCTGGGGCGTGAAAATCACCCGCGTCGAGATCAAGGACATCGTGCCGCCGGCCGATCTCGTGGCCGCGATGGGCCGCCAGATGAAGGCCGAACGCGACAAGCGTGCGGTCGTGCTTGAAGCCGAAGGCCAGCGGCAGTCGGAAATCCTGCGCGCCGAGGGTGAAAAGCAATCGCAGATCCTCGAAGCCGAAGGCCGCCGCGAAGCCGCATTCCGTGACGCTGAAGCGCGCGAACGTCTCGCCGAGGCCGACGCCAAAGCGACTACCGTGCTCTCGCAGGCGGTCTCGGGCGGGCAGGCGGCCGCGCTCAATTATTACATCGCCGAGAAATACGTGAAGGCGATGGAGGAGTTCGCGCGCTCGCCGAACCAGAAGGTGTTCATGCTGCCTTACGAGGCGACCGCGATCCTCGGCTCGCTCGGCGGCATTGCCGAACTGTCGAAGTCGGTGTTCGGCGAGAACCGTCCGGGTGCCGGCAATTCGCCGACCGATCCGCGGCGTGGCGAGTAAGAAAGGTTCTTCGCCATGAACTTCTTCGCGCAACTCGGAAACTGGAACTGGTTCATCGTCGGCGGCATCTTGCTCGCGATCGAGGTGATGGCGCCCGGCACCTATATGCTGTGGCTCGGCCTTGCCGCGATTGCGACGGGTGTGATCGGTTTCATTCTGCCGCTATCGTGGCAGTTTCTGATCGTCGTCTTTGCCGTGCTGGCGGTGGTGTCCGTTCTTATCGGCCGCAAGCTGCAGCCGCGCGCCGAACCGGATTCCGACAAGCCGTTTCTGAACCGCCGGGCGGATGCTTTCGTCGGCCGCGTCTTTACGCTGGAAGAGCCGATTGTGTCGGGTGCAGGCCGCGTGCGGGTCGATGACACCACGTGGCGCGTGACGGGACCGGATTGTCCGGCTGGAACGAAAGTGCGGGTCGAGCGCGCGGACGGCGCAACGCTGATCGTTCAGCCTTCCGCTTAAGCGACGCCGATCCTGAGTAGATCGTGCAGATGCACGAGGCCGATCGGCTTCCTGCCTTCGACTACGAAGAGCGCGGTGATGTTCGAACTGTTCAGGAGTTCGAGCGCCTCGGACGCAAGCTGTTCGCCGCGCGCCGACTTCGGATTTCGCGTCATCACATCGTCGGCCTTCGACGACAGTAAATCCGCGCGCATGTGACGGCGCAGGTCGCCGTCGGTGATGATGCCGAGCAGATTGCCGGCGTCGTCACGCACGCCAACGCAGCCAAACCCTTTCGCGGACATTTCCACGATCGCGCTCGACATCGGCGTTCCGCTCAGGACGAGCGGCAGCTTTTCGCCGGTGTGCATCAGATCGCGCACGAAGGTGAGGCTTGCGCCGAGCTTGCCGCCCGGATGCAGTGCCTTGAAGTTGAGCGCGGTGAAGCCGCGGCTTTCGAGGAGCGCCACGGCGAGCGCGTCGCCAAGTGCCAGCTGCATCAGGGTCGAGGTCGTCGGCGCCAGCCCATGCGGGCAGGCTTCCTGGACAAGCGGCAGGAGCAGCGTGATGTCGGCGGCCATCGCAAGTGCGGATCCCGGCTGCGAAGTGATGGCAATCAAGGTCACATCGAAGCGGTTCGCGTAATTGACGAGGTCGCGAAGCTCCGCCGTTTCCCCCGACCAGGAGAGCGCGAGGATCACGTCGCTGTTGTCGGAGATGACGCCGAGGTCGCCGTGGCTCGCTTCGCCGGGGTGGACGAAATAGGACGGCGTGCCGGTCGAGGAAAGCGTGGACGCAATCTTGCGTCCGATATGGCCGCTCTTGCCCATGCCGGTGACGATAATGCGCCCCGCTCTGCCGCGGGGGTCTGACACCGCGCGGATTTTCTCCACAGCCTTGTCGAAGCTCGCGCCGAGTTCGCCCGAGAACGCCTCCGCAAGCGCGCTCAAACCCTTTGCTTCGGTCGCAAGGGTTCGTAGCGCCGAGGCGCTGAAGGCGGACGGGGTGACGGCAGCTGCGGTTTTGCTGGGCTTTCGCATCGGAACCTTGGCGAGGCCCTACCGGGCCGAAACGGGCCGATTTCCTAGCATGGCGCGGGGTGGAAGAGCCAACGCGGCCCGGCCGCACAACGAATGGTTAACCATGCCCGTTTTATCTTTGTTAACCATCCAAACCACGTCAGGACCGCGGAATTGCCGGGTCGTCAGTCGCCAAAGCCGGTTTCTGGATGCTGGCGGGCCTTGTCTGCCGGCCTGATCCTGTGCGCCGCGACGGGGCCGGCGTTTGCGCAGCAGAATGACGGCGACCGGCGCAACGCCGAAAACCCGCCCTCGATCGTGGATCGTCTGCTCGATTCCCCGCGCGTCGTCGCGCCAACGTCAGCGCCCACACCGACGACCGGGGCCGGAACGACCGGTTACGTCTCGCAGCCGAAGAAAAACGCTCGGCCGAAGAAAAAGCGTTCGCCCACTGAATTCGAAGCGCAGGCCGAAGAACCGTTCGTCGCGCGAAAATCGCGGTTGCCTGCGCGGCCGAAGCGGGTCACTGCGCCGGCTCCCGATCCGAAACTCGTCGCGCGCAATCCCTCGATGCGGCGCGTGCAGGTTCCGGACGCTTCCGACATTACCGGCTCGATCACGCCGCTGCGCGTTCGCCGCGTGCAGCCAGAGGAAGAGCCATTCGGTCCGGTCGGCGTTCGCGCCGGTGCGTTCCTGCTTCGCCCGAGCATCGAATTGCAGACCGGGCACGATTCCAATGCGCAGAAAGTCGCGAACGGGCAAAGCTCGTGGTTCAACACCGTAACGGGCCAGTTGCAGGCGCAATCGCAATGGCAGCGCCATGAACTCGTGCTCGACCTGCGCGGCTCCTACACCGCCTATCACGACGTCGAGGGGCTCGATAAGCCGGAGATGCTGGCGAGCCTGAAAGGGCGGATCGACGTCAGTTCGGTTTCGCGGATCGAACTCGAAAGCAAATTCGGGCTCGCGACGCAGTTTCCCTCGAGCCCCGACGCGGTCGCTGCCGTGCGGCGGCAGCCCAACGTCTATTCGTTTGGGCAAACCGCTGCATGGGTGCAGCGGTTCAACCGCTTCGAGGCGACCATCGGCGCCGGCATCGAGCGCAACGTCTATCAGGATGCCGATCTGACGAACGGCACCACGCTCAGTCTCGAAGATCGAAACTACAACGAATATTCCGCACGTCTGCGCGGCGCTTACGAATGGAGCCCGGATACGCGGCCTTTCGTCGAAGTCAGCGTGGATCGCCGCGAGCGTGATCTGCCGGTGGATTTCAGCGGTCTTGCGCGCGACTCCAACGGCTATGTGCTGCGCGCGGGCATCACGCTCGGCAGGAAAGAGCGGCTTTCGGGCGAGTTTTCGATCGGCTTCGCACACCGCAGCTATGCCGATCCTTCTCTCAACGACGTGCAGGGGATGATCTACGACGCCTCGCTTGTCTGGCTTGCGACCGGGCTGACCACTTTCAAGCTCAACGCGACTTCCGGAATCGAGGAAACCGCGGTGCCCGGCGCCTCCGGCGTGTTGCGTCACGACGTGAAGTTCACGGTCGAGCACGCGCTGCGCCGCTGGCTCATCGCATCGGCAAGCATCGGCTTTCTGCGGGATGATTACGTAGGCGCGAACATCACCAATGATTATCTGCGAAGCTCGCTGGCGCTGACCTTTTCGCTGAACCGCTCGCTTGCGCTGAAGGCCGAATATCGCAACGAGCAGCTTTATTCGAGCACGCCCGGCACGGACTACAGCGCGAATATCTGGCTCCTCGGCATTCGCCTGCAGCGCTGACCCCTCGAAAGCGGCCGGTCGGAGCCTCTTTGCGCCGGTTAACAATTCTTTACCGGTTTACACGGCATTTATGACGTCATGCGGCGGCCTGTCCGGCTCCCGCCTCGCGAAGTTTGTATTGCGTAGGTAGCGAGGACGAAATGAGTAAACTTGCGTTCGCGGCGCGCCTTGGCGCCGTGCTTGCGGCGATGGCCGCAGTGTCGGCCTGTGCCAGCGATCCCGCGACCACACAGAGCACGGCGGAGCCGATCCGTTCGCATAATCCGCCGGCAAGACAGACGCCCGTGCGCGTGACGCAGCCGGCGCGGCAGCCTGTCAGCCAGGCGGCACAACACCCCGCAATGTCGCCGCAGGCGATTGCAAACGACAGCGCGAATTTCTCCCGCTGCATCGCTTCCCTCGGCGAGCAGGCGCAGCGGCGCGGCATCTCGCCCGCGGTCTATGCGCGCGAAACGCGCGATCTCGATCCGGACATGAAGCTCCTGGAACTGCTCGACCGGCAGCCTGAGTTCACCAAAGCAGTGTGGGACTACGTCGATCAACTCGTTGCCGAGCGGCGCATCCGGCAGGGCCGCGAGATGTTCGCGCAGCACCGGGTGACGTTTCAGCGCATCGAGCAGACTTACGGCATCGATCCTTATGTCGTCGCTGCGATCTGGGGCATCGAATCCAATTTCGGCGCGAACAAGGGCGACCGCGACGTGATCCGTTCAACCGCGACGCTCGCCTGCATCGGACGCAGGCAGGAATTTTTCCGCGCCGAATTTCTCGCGGCCATGGAGATCGTCGCGCGCGGCGACATCCAGCGTTCGCATTTCAAAGGTTCGTGGGCAGGTGCTTTCGGCCAGACGCAATTCATGCCGACGACGTTCAAGCGGCTCGCGGTCGATTTCACCGGCGACGGCCGCCGCGATCTGGTCGATACGGTTGCCGACGCGCTGGCATCGACTGCGAACAATCTTTCCAAGAACGGCTGGCAGCGCGGCATCAGCTGGGGTTACGAGGTCGAGCTTCCACGCAATTTCAATTTCAAGCTCGCGAACCGCAACACCAAGAAGTCGGCGCAGGAGTGGGCGTCGCTCGGCGTGAAGCGCGTGCGCAACCAGCCTTTCCCGCAGACGCAAGGCTATATCCTCGCGCCTGCCGGTGCGCGCGGTCCGGCCTTCCTGATGACAAGGAATTTCGAGGTGATCCTGCGCTACAACCCCGCGGATGCCTATGCGCTGGCGATCGGCCATCTTGCGGATCGTATCCGCGGTGCCGGGCCGTTCGAGGCCGACTGGCCACGCGGCGAACAGGTGCTGTCGCGATCCGAGCGCATGGAATTGCAGGAGCGGCTTTCCGCGCTTGGCATCTATAGCGGAGCGATCGACGGCCGGCTCGATGACAAGACCCGCGTGGCGCTGCTCGAATATCAGCAGCGCAGCGGCATCACGCCCGACGCCTTCGCGACCGCAGCACTTCTGGAGCGGTTGCGCCGCGGACGCTAGCGATCCTTGCTCTCCGCCGTTCGGGGACATGGGGCGGGTTCCGCCTTGCATTGGCCCCGAATTGCGGACAGTTTCGCGGGCATGATGCGCTCCTCGGCCGCCATGTTCCTCGCCATTACGCTCGCCGCGACGCTGTTCGCGGCGGTGCCTGCGCGGGCGCAGAATCCCTTCACGATCTTCGAGCGGCTGTTCGGTCCGCGCTGGCAGCCGGAAGCGCCGGCGAAGCCCGAGCCGCCGCGCGAGCGCGAAGATCCGCTGGTAGGCACGGTCTATAATTCCGCAGCCGCAGCAGATGCCGACATCAAGCGGCAGGAGCCGCCGCAGGAATATGTCGTCGTCATCGGCGACACCATGGCCGAGCAACTGGCGCAGGGGCTCGCCGAATCCTTCTTCACCGAGCATCCGGAAGTCGCGGTGATCAAGAAGGTGCGTACTGCGTCGGGCCACGTGCGTCAGGATTTCTACAACTGGGTGACAGAGGCCGGAAACATCGTCGCGAACGAGCGGGCGACGGCCTTCGTCGTCATGCTCGGCGTCAACGACCGTCAGCAGCTTCGGGATGAGAAGGGCTTTCACGATTTTCGCAGCGATCGCTGGCGCGAGATTTACGCCAAGCGGATCGACGACTTTCTCGCCAAGCTGAAAGAGAAGAACACGCCGATCTATGTCGTGGGGATGCCCGCGATCAGCCTGCAACGCGGCAACGCTGATATGCAGTACGTGAACGAAATTCTTCGCGAGCGCGCGGCGCGCGCGGGCGTTCGCTATATCGATGTCTGGGAAGGCTTTGTCGACGAGCAGGGCCAGTTCGCCTCAACAGGCGCCGCGATGGACGGCCAGATGCGCCGCCTTCGCGCCGGCGACGGCGTGCATTTCACGCGCTTCGGTTCGCGCAAACTGGCGCATTTCGTGGAGCGCGATCTTCTGCGCCTGTTCGAGTCGCGCGTGCGCAGCCCGTTCCTGCCTTACGGGCTCGATCAGGGGCCGAACCTTTCGGGTGTGAGACCCGCGATCGGGCCCGTGATCCCGTTGACGACGCCGGTCGGCCAAAGCCGCGTGCTCGAAGGTTCGGCGGAGAAAGCAAATCTGCCACCGGTTCGTATCGACGAGAACACCAAGAAGACGCTCGTGGAAGGAATCCCGCAAGCTCCGGTGGCGGGACGCGCCGACGATTTTCGCTGGCCGCGGCCAGCTGCAAGCAATTAGCTTCACGCAATCGGTCAAACAAAAAAATGCCCGGTGCGAGCCGGGCATTTTTGTTTGTTCGTGACAATGGTTTAGCGTGGCAGCGTGGTCTCGCCCATCAGGAACTTGTCGACCGAATGCGCGGTCTGGCGGCCTTCGCGGATTGCCCATACGACGAGCGACTGGCCACGGCGAAGATCGCCGCAGGCGAAGATCTTTTCCTTCGAGGCTTTGTAGTCGGCGACGTTCGCCTTCACGTTCCCGCGCTGGTCGAGATCGACGCCGAGGTCTTTGACCATGCCTTCATGCACCGGGCTGACGAAGCCCATGGCCAGCAGCACGAGTTCGGCGTCGAGATCGAACTCGCTGCCGGGGATCGGCTGCAGCTTCGCGTCGACGCGCGTGCAGCGGAGCTTCTTCACCTTGCCGTTCTCGCCGGTGAATCCTTGAGTCAGCACCGAATATTCGCGCTCGGCACCTTCCTGCTGGCTCGAGGAGATGCGCAGCTTCAGCGGCCAGTCCGGCCATATCAGGAGCTTGTTCTCCTTCACCGGCGGCTGCGGCATGATTTCAAGCTGCGTCACCGACTTCGCACCCTGACGAACCGAAGTGCCGATGCAGTCGGAGCCGGTATCGCCGCCGCCGATCACGACGACATGCTTGCCGGTCGCGAGAATTTCCTTCGCGTCGTGCAGCGGCTCGTTGCCGACGCGGCGGTTCTGCTGCGGCAGGAATTCCATCGCGAAGTGAATGCCGTCGAGCTCGCGGCCGGGGATCGGCAGGTCGCGGCCTTTTTCCGCGCCGCCTGCGAGCACGATCGCATCATGTGTGCCGACGATATCGGCGATCGGCGCATTCACGCCGACATGCTTGCCGTAGTGGAACGTGACACCTTCGGCCTGCATCTGCTCCACGCGGCGGTCGATGTAGTGCTTCTCCATCTTGAAGTCGGGAATGCCGTAGCGGAGCAATCCGCCCGCCTTCTGGTTCTTCTCGAAGAGATGCACGTCATGGCCCGCGCGGGCGAGTTGCTGCGCGCAGGCGAGGCCCGCAGGACCGGAGCCGATCACCGCCACCTTCTTGCCGGTCTTGTGCAAGGGCAGTTGCGGCTTGATCCAGCCTTCTTCATAGGCGCGGTCGACGATCGCACACTCGATCGTCTTGATCGCGACCGGCGTGTCTTCGAGGTTCAGCGTGCAGGATGCTTCGCACGGTGCCGGGCAGATGCGGCCGGTCATTTCCGGGAAGTTGTTGGTCGAGTGCAGGTTGCGCGCCGCTTCTTCCCAGTCGCCGCGATAGACCAGATCGTTCCAGTCGGGGATCTGGTTATTCACCGGGCAACCGTTGTGACAGTAGGGGATGCCGCAATCCATGCAGCGGGCTGCCTGATTGCGCGTGCCCTGCTCGGAGAGCGGCTCGACGAATTCGCGATAATGCTGGATGCGCTCGGCAACCGGACGGTATGGCCGCTCCTCGCGATTGATTTCGAGGAACCCTGTGATCTTGCCCATGTTCTTTAAGCCCCCGCTGCGAGACGCGGTTGTTCTTGTGCGATTTTCTGCATTTCGCCGAGCGCGCGGCGGAACTCATGCGGCATCACCTTGCGGAATTTGCCGACATAGCTGTTCCAGTCCGCGAGGATATCGGCGGCCCGCTTGGAGCCCGCATATTTCGCGTGGTTTTCGATCAGGTGCTTGAGACGCTCGACGTCGTAGCTGCCCAGATGTTCTTTGACCAGGATGCGGTTCATCGCTTCCGGATCACCGGATTCGACGACCTCTTCGAGCCCGACCATCGCCATGTTGCAACGGGAGTCGAACGTGCCGTCTTCGTCGAGCACGTAGGCGATGCCGCCCGACATGCCGGCCGCGAAGTTGCGCCCCGTCGGTCCCAGTACGACGACGATGCCGCCGGTCATGTATTCGCAGCCGTGATCGCCGGTGCCTTCCACGACCGCGATGGCCCCGGAGTTGCGCACCGCGAAGCGCTCGCCAGCGATGCCGCGGAAGTAGCATTCGCCTTCGATCGCGCCGTAGAGCACGGTGTTGCCGACGATGATCGATTCTTCCGGCACGAAGGCGCCGTCTTCCGACGGGCGAACGACGATCCTGCCGCCCGAAAGGCCCTTGCCGACATAGTCGTTGCCTTCGCCTTCGAGATCGAAGGAGACGCCGCGCGCAAGCCATGCGCCGAAGGCCTGTCCGGCCGTGCCTTTGAAGCGGACCTGAATCGTGTCCGCAGGCAGGCCGGCATGGCCGTAGCGCTTGGCGACTTCGCCGGAGAGCATCGCGCCGGTCGAGCGGTCCACGCTCTTGATCGGCATCTGGATGCGAACCGGCGCGCCGCGATCGAGTGCCGCCTTCGCTTCCACGATCAGCTTGCGGTCGAGCACGCGCTCCAGATGATGGTCCTGCCGCTCGGAGTTGAAGATCGCAACACCCTTCGGCGCGTTCGGCTTTGCGAAGAGCTTCGAGAAGTCGAGGCCGTTTGCCTTCGCATGCGCGATGACCTTGGTGCGGTCGAGCATCTGCATCTGGCCGACCATTTCGTTGAAGGTCTTGTAGCCGAGCTGCGCCATGATCTCGCGGACTTCTTCGGCAACGAAGAAGAAGAAGTTGATGACGTGCTCGGGCGCACCCTTGAAGCGCTTGCGCAAGACGGGATCCTGCGTCGCGACGCCGACCGGGCAGGTGTTCAGATGACACTTGCGCATCATGATGCAGCCGGCCGCGATCAGCGGTGCCGTGGCAAAGCCGAACTCGTCCGCGCCGAGCAGCGCCCCGACCACGACGTCGCGGCCCGTGCGGAAGCCGCCATCGACCTGCACGCAAATGCGGCCGCGCAGACGATTGTGCACGAGCGTCTGATGGGTTTCGGCGATGCCGATTTCCCATGGCGAACCCGCGTGCTTCAGCGAGGTCAGCGGAGACGCGCCGGTGCCGCCTTCATAGCCCGAGATCGTGACGTGATCCGCGCGCGCCTTGGAGACGCCGGCGGCAACCGTGCCGACGCCGACTTCGGAAACGAGCTTCACCGACACGTCGCCGGTGGGGTTCACGTTCTTCAGGTCGTAGATGAGCTGCGCGAGATCCTCGATCGAATAGATGTCGTGATGCGGCGGCGGCGAAATGAGGCCGACGCCCGGCGTCGAGTGACGGACCTTCGCGATCACGTCATCGACCTTGTGGCCGGGAAGCTGGCCGCCTTCGCCGGGCTTCGCGCCCTGCGCCATCTTGATCTGCATCATGTCCGAGTTGACGAGATACTCGGTAGTGACGCCGAAGCGGCCTGATGCGACCTGCTTGATCGCGGAGCGCATCGAGTCACCGTTCGGCATCGGCTTGAAGCGATCCGCTTCTTCGCCGCCTTCGCCGGTGTTGGACTTGCCGCCGATCCGGTTCATCGCGATCGCAAGCGTGGTGTGCGCTTCGCGCGAGATCGAGCCGAAGCTCATGGCCCCGGTCGCAAAGCGCTTGACGATGTCCTTCGCCGGTTCGACCTCGGAAAGCGCGACCGGTTCGCGGCCTTCTTCCTTCGCGTCCTTGATGCGGAACAGGCCGCGGATGGTGAGGAGCTTTTCGGATTGCTCGTTCAGGATGCGCGCATATTCGCGGTACTGGTCCTGCGAGTTGCCGCGCACGGCGTGCTGTAAAAGCGACACCGTCGGCGCGGTCCAGGCGTGCGCCTCGCCGCGCGTGCGGACGGCATATTCACCGCCGACATCCAGCATTTCGCGCAGAACCTGATCATCGCCGAAAGCTTCGGCATGACGCCGCGCGGTTTCGCGCGCGATGTCTTCGGTGCCGGCCCCTTCGATCTTGGTCGCGGTGCCGGTGAAATACTTTGCGACGAACTCGGCCTTCAGGCCGATGGCGTCGAAAATCTGCGCGCCGCAATAGGACTGATAGGTGGAGATGCCCATCTTGGACATGACCTTCATCAGGCCCTTGCCGACCGCCTTGATGTAGCGCTTGACGATTTCCTTCTCGTCCGGCTTGCCCGGAATGTCGTCGCGCATGGCGAGCATGCTTTCGAACGCGAGATAAGGGTTGATCGCTTCCGCGCCGTAACCGGCAAGGCAGGCAAAGTGATGCACTTCGCGGGGCTCGCCGGATTCGACGACGAGTCCGACCGAGGTGCGTAGTCCCTTGCGGATCAGATGATGATGCACGGCCGCGCATGCCAAAAGCATCGGCAGCGGAATCCGCTCGGCGGAAACCGACCGGTCCGAAAGGATGATGATGTTGCAGCCGGAGTTCACCGCGTTTTCCGCGCGGTCGCAGAGGCGGTCGAGCGCGGGCTCCAGCCCGTTCGCGCCCTGCTCGGCGGGATAGGTAACGTCGAGCGTCTTGGAGTTGAAGTGCGAGTCCACGCCGTCGTTGATCTCGCGAATCTTCTCGAGATCTTCGTTGGTGAGGATCGGCTGATGGGCTTCAAGGCGCTTGTGCTTGGAGGCACCCTTCATGTCGAGCAGGTTCGGGCGCGGCCCGATGAAGGAAACCAGGCTCATCACGATCTCTTCGCGGATCGGATCGATCGGCGGGTTCGTGACCTGCGCGAAGTTCTGCTTGAAATAGGTGTAGAGTGCCTTCGGCTTCTCGGAGAGTGCCGAAATCGGCGTGTCGTTGCCCATCGAGCCGATGGCTTCTTCGCCGTTGGCGGCCATGGGGGTCAGCAACATCTTCAGGTCTTCTTCGGTGTAACCGAAGGCCTGCTGGCGATCGAGCAGCGACAGGTTCGAGCGCGGCACCGCGTGCTTGGCGGCGGGCAGCTTCTCCACGACAAGCTGCGTCTGGTCGAGCCACTGCTGATAGGGATGGCTCGCCGCGATTTCGGCCTTCAGTTCCTCGTCGGGAATGAGACGGCCCTTTTCGAGATCGACCAGAAGCATCTTGCCCGGCTGCAGCCGCCACTTGCGGACGATCTGGTCTTCCGGAACGGTGAGCACGCCCATTTCGGACGCCATGATGATGCGGTCGTCCTTGGTGATGAAATAGCGCGCGGGGCGCAGGCCGTTGCGATCCAGCGTCGCGCCGATCTGGCGTCCGTCGGTGAAGGCGACCGCGGCAGGACCGTCCCACGGCTCCATCAGGGCCGCATGATATTCGTAGAAGGCGCGGCGCTTCTCATCCATCAGCGGATTGCCGGCCCAGGCTTCCGGAATCAGCATCATCATCGCGTGCGAAAGCGAGTAGCCACCCTGCGTTAGAAACTCGAGCGCGTTGTCGAAGCAGGCGGTGTCCGACTGGCCTTCGTAGGAGATAGGCCAGAGCTTGGAGATGTCGCTGCCGAACAGCGGCGAGGATACCGAGGCCTGCCGCGCAGCCATCCAGTTCACATTGCCGCGCAGCGTGTTGATTTCGCCGTTGTGGGCGACCATGCGGAACGGATGCGCGAGCGACCACGTCGGGAAGGTGTTGGTCGAGAAGCGCTGGTGCACGAGCGCAAGTGCGCTTTCGAAATCGGCGTCGTGCAGATCGGGATAGTACGTGCCGAGCTGGTCCGCTAGGAACATACCCTTGTAGATCACGGTGCGACACGAGATCGACACCGCATAGTAATCGGCGAGGCGGCGTTCGCGCTTGTTGTAGATCTTGTTCGAGATGACCTTGCGCAGCACGTAGAGACGGCGCTCGAAGTCTTCTTCGGAAGTGACGTCCGCGGCGCGGCCGATGAACACCTGCACATGCACGGGCTCGGTCGGCTTCACCGATTCGCCGAGCGTGGAATTGTCGGTCGGCACGTCGCGCCAGCCCAAGAGCTTCATGCCTTCTTCAGCAATGGCTTCGGCGTAAATATCGATGATGACCTGACGCCACTGCGGTTCGCGCGGCAGGAACAGGTAGCCGACGGCATATTCGCCGGGAGCGGGAAGTTCGAAGCCGAGTTGCTTCGTCTTCTTCGCGAGAAACTTGTGGGGAATCTGAACGAGAATGCCCGCGCCGTCGCCGGCGCGCGGATCGGCGCCGACGGCGCCGCGATGCTCAAGATTCAGAAGGATGGTGAGTGCGTCTTCGACGATCTGATGGGACTTGCGGCCCTTGATGTCTGCAATGAAGCCGACGCCGCAGGAGTCTTTCTCGTCGCGGGGGTCGAACAGGCCCTGGGCTTCCGGCGTACGCCAGTCGGCGCGCTCGGTTTTGCTGCCAAGGGCCTGCTTACGATCCTGCGATCCCGATCCTCCGCGCCATACCGAATTCATTGCCTTGCCCCTTTTAGCTCTTCTAAGTCTTCAGTTTTCGGCGGTGCCCCGCACTCCGCGCCGACTTCGGCTCGTGTCCGGGTTCCGCGATTTTCATGATCGCGCGGGCTGCCAAGTCGATAACGCCTCGGCTCGTCCGCCGTGCAAGTCTGCGCCGCTCCAGCCAGCCCGCTGGAGACGAACGCTTCCGGCTTCTCTTCTTCGCGTGCCGGTCGCTCTTCGCGGTTCCTAAAACTAGGACAGCATTGCTGTCTAATACATTGGCAGATTTCTTTTCAACGGACAAGCAACCTGCTCAATTTTCTTGCCGGTTGTTGCGATCTCTATGACTCTTGCGAAGTAAAATGTCCAATCTGCAGGTAATATTGCAATTATATTGCTGATATTACGCCGCATGGAAGAACATGGAGCGTGGCGGGTAAGCTTGCCGAAGGGGCAAGTATTGAAACGTGCATGGCATAGCATTGTTACGGGGGTTCGGCGGCCGTTGGGCTGGCTGAGCGCCTATACGCTCGTTTTCCAACTCGTTCTTGGTGCGCTCGCCGGCGCGCAGTTTTCCGCTCAGGCTGCCGGCCAGAACTGGTCGTTCTTCGAAATTTGTTACGGCAAGGGTGCTCCGGACGGCGAGCTTCCCTCCGGCAAGCCTCACAAGCAGGCAAGCAAGTCATTCGGCTGTGTCGTTTGCGCAAGCACCCTGGCGGTTGCTGCGCCGGGTCTGCCCTCGGTCACGCCGGCTGTTTTTTCGGTAAGCCTTGTTCGCTGGTCCGTGCGCGAAGAACAATTCGCGCTGACACACGCGACATCTTCAACAAGACAACGCGCGCCGCCTTTCGAAGCCTGACGGTTGCCCGGCTTGCGCCGGTTCTCTCCCAGTCACTTATTTGCTTCGAAGGTGTCTTCATGTCGTTTCGCGCATTCGCTTGCGCGCTGCTCGCGTTGATCGCGAGTGCCGCTACTTCTTTCGCTCACGTCACGCTCACCCAACGCACCGCGCCCGCGGATAGTTATTTCCGCGCGGTGTTCACGATCCCGCACGGCTGCGAGGGTGCGGCCACCACCAAAGTCTCCATCTGGCTTCCCGAAAGCGTTCTGCAAGCAAAGCCGCAGGTGAAAGCCGGTTGGCAGGCCGAGATCATTCGCGTTGCGCTGGAGCAGGAAGTCACAGGGCCGCACGGCGAAAAGATCACGCAGCGCGTCGCCAAAGTGGTCTTTTCCGGCGGCAGCATACCCGACGACCATATCGACGAATTCGTTCTGCAACTGCGGCTGCCGAAGGAAGCGGGAACGCTTTACTTCCCGGTCGAGCAGGAATGCGGAGACAAGCGGCTGGCCTGGCGCGAGATCCCTGCGTCCAACCAGACCACGCGCGATCTCGCCAATCCCGCTGCAATGCTGACCGTCACGCCGAAGCCGTAAGCGCCATGAAACATGTGCTTGGCTTCGGCGCCCTTTGCGCCGCGCTTGTGCTGCCTGCGATTGCGGCGGCACAGGAGACTCTGCCGACGATCACGGTCGATGACGATCGCGTCGGCAACTCGCTCACTGTACCCACGGCAGAGGAAGCGGAGCGGGAAATCCGCAACACGCCGGGCGCGGTGAATATCGTGCCCGATACGCAATACAAGAACCGGCATGCCACGACGCTGAAGGATGTACTCGATTACGTGCCGGGTGTGATCGTGCAGCCGAAGTGGGGCGAGGATTCCCGCCTTTCGATCCGCGGTTCGGGATTGTCGCGCAACTTCCACCTGCGCTCGACGCAGCTCTTCATGAACGGCATTCCGATCAATACCGCCGATGGCTACGGCGACTTTCAGGAGATCCATCCTTCCGCCTATCGCTTCGTCGAAGTGTACAAAGGCGCCAACGCGCTCCGCTTCGGCGCGAATGCGCTCGGCGGCGCGATCAATTTCGTGACGCCGTCGGGACGCGATCTGCAGGGCATCGGCGGATCGATCGACGCCGGGAGCTTCGGTTTCTATCGCCTGCAGGCGCACAACGCCGGCGTCTTTGGGCCTGCGGATTACTTCATGACGGGCTCGTATCAGGCGCAGGACGGCTTCCGGCAGCACAGCGATGGCGAGTCCGTGCGGGCACATGCCAATCTCGGCTACCGCTTTTCGGAAAACGCCGAGACGCGGTTTTATATCAACGCGAACACGATCCGGCAGCGCATTCCCGGCGAAGTGACGCGCGATGCCGCACTCACTTCGCCCCGAAGCGCCAATCCCGACAACGCGCTGCGCGACTGGCAACGCAACATCGCCTCGTTGCGGCTTGCCAACAAGACCACGCTGCGCTTCGACAACACGACCGTTGAACTGGGCCTGTTCTATCTCGACAGGCATCTGAAGCATCCGATCTCGGTGTGGCTCGATTTCGCCTATGAGGACTATGGCGGTTTCGCGCGGGTCGTGAACGAGAGCGTGATCGCGGGAAAGCGCAACCGGCTCGTTGCGGGCTTCAACGTTCACAATGGCGAGGTGGATGCGCGGGTGTTTGGCAACAACGCAGGCGCGGTCAAAGGCCCGTTGTTCGGGCGCACGCTGGATAAGTCGCAGAATTATTCCGGCTATTTCGAGAACTCGTATTATTTCCTGCCGAATGTCGCGCTGGTCACGGCGCTGCAATATCTGCACGCGGTTCGCGACCGCACGACGCTGGCGGGCGCTTCGGTGGCAGGCGCGGTCTCGCATGATCTTCTAAGCCCGAAGATCGGGCTGCTCTGGAACGTCGATCCAAGCTGGCAGGCGTTCGCCAATCTTTCGCGCAGCGCGGAAGCGCCGAGCTTCGGCGAGGGCGGGGCGATCTCCGGCGACTTCACGCAGATCCGGCCGCAGGTTGCTACGACGTTCGAGATTGGCACGCGTGGCCGCAGTGCAAACTTCACATGGGACATTGCCGCCTATCACGCAGGCATCAAAAACGAGTTGCAATGTCTGAGTGCCGGTGGTGGCATCTGCGAGATCGGCAATGTGCCGAATACGATTCATCGCGGCATCGAAATCGGGTTCGGTGTCGCGGTCGTAGAATCAATTTTTACCAACACCGGCGCAGCCGCGGACAAGTTGTGGCTCAACGTGGCCTATACGTTCAGCGACTTCCGCTTCGACCATCATCCGGTGTTCGGCAACAACGAACTGCCCGGCGCGCCGCGGCATTATATCCGCGGCGAGCTGATGTACCGGCATCCGAGCGGGTTGTCGTTCGGGCCGAACGTGGAAATCATTCCCTCGGCCTATTTCGTCGATAACGCGAATACGACGCGCACCGATGCCTTTGCGCTGCTCGGCTTCCGCGCGGTGTATGAAGCGAACAAGAACGCGACGTTCTATCTCGACGCACGCAATCTGACCGACGTGAACTACATCTCGGCAGTCAGCGTTTCCAATGTGTTCGCTGCCGGACCATCCAATTTGTTCAACCCCGGTTCAGGACGCGCGATCTATGCTGGCTTTCGCGTGAACTACTGAACGTCTGTTCAGGATCCGTGCGGAATTTCTCAAGAAACCGCACGAATGCGGTCCTACCGCTGCCGCAATCGCACGGCGGAATCCCGCCAACTTCGCGTGCGCGTAAACGTGGTTTGTAGAAACGGGGAGAGCTGCCGTGACCATTCGAAATCGGGTTCTGCGTTTGGCGATTGCGCCGGCCGCGCTCATCGTCTTCGCTGCTACGTCCGCTATTCCAGCGGACGCGCAATATTATCGCTGGGGTCCGGATGCGCCTCCGCCTCCGCCGAGCTACGGCGGCAGAATTCATCCGCAGGAGATCGATGCGCGCGTGCGCTCGATGGGCTTCCAGCCGGTTGCAGCACCGCGTCCGCGTGGGCCGCTCTGGGTCACGCATGCCGTCGATCGCGACGGACAGCATGTGCGCGTGCTGATCGACAGCTATTCGGGCCGCGTGGTCGATGTGCTTCGTCCGCAAGGGCCGCCGCGCAGCGTCGCGCTGACGCCGCCTGCCAACGTGCCCTATCCGCCGGATGCACGCTATCCGAACGCGTTCCCGCCGCCGGCGAACGCGCCGCAGAGCGACTATCAGGATGATGACGACGACGATGATGACGATAGCTTCGCCTATCGCAATCAGCCGTTTCCGCAGCAGCCGCAGTACCAGCAGCCGCCGCAGTATCAGCAGGGACCGCAGCAGGGCCCTAATGTAATTCCGTTCGAACAGCGCGGCGACAACAAACGCGTACCCGCGGCGCCGAAAACGAACACCGCGAAGAAAAAGGAAACCAAGAAGAAGAAGAACGAAACTACTGCGGCCGTGACGCCGGAGAAGGAAAAAGCGCCGTCACCGAAAGCGCGTCCGCAGGACGCGCCGAACGCCAACGCGCCAAAGAGCGATGCGCCCAAAAGCGATGTGCCAAAGACCGCGCAGACGCCGAAAATGCCGGCGACCGACACGACCCGGGCGCCCGATCCTTCCACCACGGGTGCCGTGAAGAAAAACGAAGTGCCGACTTTCGACGGGCCGAAGAACCGGCCCGCCACGCCGCCGGTGCAGCCGCTGCTCTGATCCGAAGTTTTTTGCCAAGTTCGCAAAACTAAAAAAGGGCGTCCCTTGTAGGACGCCCTTTCTTCTTGCTGTCCGTGATCGTTACGCGGCTTTCGCGTCGATCGCCCGGGCTTCGCCATTGGTCCGGCCGATCGGAATCTGGCGCGGTTTCTTGGCTTCGGGAATGCGGCGGACGAGTTCGACGTGCAGAAGGCCGTTCTCGACGCTCGCGCCGGTCACCTCGACATGATCCGCAAGCTGGAAGCGGCGCTCGAAGGCGCGGGCCGCGATGCCCTGATAAAGCACCTCGGGTTTCTCTTCCTGCTCGTTCACGGTTTTGTCGCCGCGAATGGTGAGCGCGTTTTCTTTGACTTCGATGTTGAGCTCTTTGTCGGTGAAGCCCGCAACCGCAACGGTGATGCGGTAGGCGTCTTCGCCGGTACGCTCGATATTATACGGGGGGTAGGTTTGCGGCTGGCCGTCGAACGCGCCGTCGAGCAGCGAAAACATGCGGTCGAAACCGACGGTCGAACGATAAAGGGGGGTGAGATCGAATCCACGCATGACATATCCTCCTTCAGAAGCGACATGCAGTTGTCAGGCATCCGCGAAAACGGGTTTGCCGAAGCCAAACCTCGCGGACGGTGCAGCCGGATGGCCTGCACATCCCGCATATAGGGGAGGCTTTTTTCTCCGCAAGGGTGCAGGTTCAGCGCTCATTCATGCGCGTTGCGGCAGAAGCGGTGGCAAGATGTGGGCCCTTCGTTCGACGTTCAGGACCGTCTTGCTTGCCGTGGTCGCGGCCGCGACGCTATGGCCGGTCGGGCTCGGACAGGCCGGCGCGCGCGAGACCGGTTTTCGCAAGCCGCTCGCGATCAGTTTTCAGGAAGAATTGCGTCCTTCCACCGATCGGCGGGTGATTGCCCGTCTCGACCCCGCCGAGAGGCGTCCTGAAACCCTTGCGGCCGAGGAACTCGCGCAGGCACCGGCCTCGCAGGATCACGTGATGCGCCAGATCGAGAACCGCGGTTACAGCAAGGTTACGGGCTTGATGCGGCGTGGCCAGAATTACGTCTTCCAGGCGGTCGATCCGTTCGGCGAGCGCGTGCGCGTGGTGATGAACGCACAGACGGGCGAGATCGTGGGCCTTAGCCGGGTCATGCCGCGCAAGAAGTAAGCGGCATTGCCGCTTCGGGGCGGTCATTGTACCCATCGGCCGCACAAGGGAATTCGCGGCAGCGCATGAGTCTCGTCTCCATTCCAGGTAATCCGGTTCCGGAGGGCGCGATCGCCGGTCGGATCAAATCCTCCGACGGCGTGGAGTTGCGTTTTGCGCGCTGGCCGGTCGCAGCGGGCCGCAAGCGCAAAGGCACGGTCTGCGTTTTTCCCGGCCGCGCGGAAATGATCGAGAAATATTTCGAGGTCGTGGCGGAGTTGCGCGAGCGCGGGTTTGCCGTCGCGGTGCTCGACTGGCGCGGGCAGGGCGGATCGTCTCGCCCGGTCGGCGATCCGCGCAAAGGCCATGTCAAAGATTTTTCCGAGTATCAGCGCGATCTGGAAGCCTTCATGCGGCAGATCGTGTTGCCGGACTGTCCGCCACCCTATTTTGCGCTGGCGCACTCCATGGGGAGCGCGAACATTCTCCGCGCATTGCGCGAGGAGCGCCGCTGGTTTGACCGTGTCGTGCTCTGCGCGCCGATGATCGATCTGCGGTTGCGGCGCTGGCCCAGGATCACGCGCTATTACACGCGCGCGATGGCGGCGATCGGCTTCGGGCGCATGTATATTCCGGGCGGGAGCGCGGTGGCCGTGACAAACCGGCCGTTTCAAAACAATCCGGTTTCCTCCGATGCCGCGCGTTACGCCCGCATTGCCGCGATCGTCGAAGCGGAGCCTTCGCTCGGTCTCGGCTCGCCGACATACTCCTGGATTGCTGCGGCCTTTCGCCAGACCGAAGCGTTCACCGCGCCGGAATATCCGGCGAAGCTGCACCAGCCGATCCTGATGATCGGCGCGGGCGCTGACCGGCTTGTCTCGACCCATGCCGCGGAAAAATTTGCGATCCGTCTCCGCGCAGGAGCGCTTATGGTGATCCCCGGCAGCGAGCATGAAATTCTGATCGAACGCGATGCGATCCGCGCGCAGTTCTGGGCAGCCTTCGACGCTTTCGTGCCGGGGTCGGCTTCGTTTTAGCGCGAGACGTTGTTTTCGCTACGCTCGTTTCGCGATCCGGCGCTCATGCGTTCAGCAACTTCAGCGCCGCTTCATGCACGCGAGGGTCGCCCGCCGCGACGATGCGGCCGCCTTTGGCGGCACTCTCGCCCTGCCAGTTCGTGATGACGCCGCCCGCGCCTTCCACGATCGGGATCAAGGGCACGATGTCATAGGCATCGAGCCCCGCCTCGACGACTAGATCGACATAGCCTGCCGCGATCATGCAGTAGGCGTAGCAATCGCCGCCGAAGCGCGAGAGCTGCACGTTCTTCTCCACGGCTTCGAAACGCTCGCGTTCTTCCGGCGTGAAGAGATGCGGGCTCGTCGTGAACAGGAGTGCATCCTCGAGCGAGGCGCAGGGCCGCGTCATCAGCTTTCGTTCGCCCGCGGGCCCGCGATATTTTGCGCTGGCTCCATCTCCGGTGAAGCGCTCGCCGATGAAGGGTTGCGCCATCAGGCCATAGACCGGCGCATCGCCTTTGCAGAGACCGATCAGTGTTCCCCAAACCGGCATGCCCGCGATGAACGACTTCGTGCCGTCGATCGGATCGAGCACCCAGGTGTAAGGGCCGCTGCTCTCCACGTCGTCGAATTCCTCGCCGACAATTCCGTGCGCCGGAAATTGTTTGCGGATCAGAGCGCGCATGGCCGTTTCCGCGGCGCGGTCGGCGGCGGTAACGGGGTCGAAGCTGCCTTTGCGCTTCTTGTTGTCGACCGCGAGCGCGGTACGGAAGAAAGGCCGGATCGCGTCGCCTGCGACCTTGGCCAGTTCATCGACAAAGGCTGCGATATCAACCGCACTCATTTCATGTCTGTCCGGATTATTTCTTCAGCGCGAAAAGGCTTTGCGATTGCAGGCCGGCGGCAGTTCCTGAAAGCGCTTGATGTCGGCGGTCTGCTTGCCGGCCGCGAAGTCGCTGCTGATCTGGTTGTATTGCGCTTCGTTGAAGAGCTTGTCGGCTTCGTTCGCGACGCAGACGCAATAGACGTCGCATTGCGGGCGCTGTGCTTCGGGCACGCGCGGGTTCTTGCGGCAGGTCGAGAGGCAGTCGTTGATGAAGTCGGTCCGCTGCTTGGAGCTCAGTTGCGCCGTCGCAGGCATGGCCGTCACAACGCAGATCAGGGCCGCAAAGGCAGCCAGCCGGTAACGCATGTTCGCTCTCCCATCGCTGAAACTGCGCCAATCTAGCGGGCGGCATGTCCTCCGGGCAACGCCCGGCTGCGCCGCGGGCGGTTGAAGTGTGGGCGCTGCCGTGGCACTCGGCTAGGGATGTAAAAAGCAGGGCGAATGCCCGCTGTTTTTGGGGAGAATGCCGTGAAGGACGAGCCGACGACCGGCGCTGGCGGCGCCGGTAGCGCTGCGTCGGCTGCAAGGCAGCTCGACCTGCGCGCGGGAATCTGGCTCGTCGCCGTCCTTTCCACCGCACAGCTTGTCAGTCAGTTCCTCCGCAGCGCGATCAGCGTGATCGCGCCGGATCTCGTCAGCGAGCTCAACATCAGCGCGGCCGGCCTTGCGTTGCTTTCGAGTTCCTTCTTCCTGGCTTTTGCCATCGCGCAAATTCCGGTGGGCATGCTCATCGACCGCTTCGGGCCGCGCAAGACCATGCTGTGGTCCACCATGATCGCGGTAGCGGGATGCATGGTGTTTGCGTTTGGGCGGGATCTCAACACGCTCGTCTTCGGCCGCGTGCTGATGGCGCTTGGCTGTTCGAGTTTCTATGTCGCGCCGCTTGCGATCTATTCGCGCTGGTTCAAGCCGAAATATTTTTCGACCGTGGTTGGTGCGCAGCTTGGTTTTTCCGGGCTCGGCATGCTCGCCGCGACGTCGCCGCTGGCTTTCGCGACGGCGACGATGGGCTGGCGCGCGAGTTTTGTCATCGTAGGCGTGCTCGCCGGATTGTCCGGTTTGATCGTGCTCTGGTGGGTCAGCGACGATCCGCCGGGCACGGAAGTGGCCGAACGAAAGAAGGAAAATCTGGCCGAGAGCCTGCGCGGACTTCTGGTCGTGACGCGCACGCCATCGTTCTGGCCGATCTTCATCATGTTCAGTTCGAACTACGCGATCCTGATCACGATCCTCGGCCTTTGGGGCGGACCTTATCTCGCGCATGTCTATGGCTTCGATCTGGAGACCCGCGGCTTCTTTCTGCTCGTGCTCGCGTTTTCGAGCGTGGTTTCGGTCTTCATCTGGGGTCCGGTCGATCGCATCTTCGGGGGCTACCGGTTTCCGATCGTGCTGGGCGCGGGTTTGTCGCTGTGCTTCCTGATCTGGATCGCGGTCGTCGGGAAGTTGAGCCCGGTCGCGCTCCTGTTCTGGTTCTTTTTCTATGGCGTGGTCACGTCCTTCGCGCCGCTCCTCGTGGCCGAGGGCCGCTCTTTGTTTCCGCCGGCGCTGCTGGGCCGGGGTCTCACGCTTTTCAACCTGTCGACCATGGGCGGCGTCTTCGTGTTTCAGTTTCTGACCGGGGCCGTCATCCAGTTCATGGCTCCCAACGAGACGGTTTATCCACTTGAGGCATATCAAGCCTCCTTCGCCCTGCAGGCAGGTCTTCTGGCGCTATCGCTGACCTGTTATCTGTGGCCCAGGAAGCGCCGGGCTTCTACTTAAGCTATTGATATATAAGGCCTTTTCTTAAGACGTGGCAAAAGCTACACAGCCGAAAATTTTACGTAAGTAGTGCTTGCTTATTTTGCGCTGCGAGAGCATATTGTTGCGGTGCGATACGCGATGGCGTCGCGTGTCGCCTGCCCTCCTTGGGCGTTTCCTCCCTAGACTTGGGCCGCTACAGGCAACTGTAGCGGCCATTTTTCTTTTCAAGGCTTATTCTGCCGCGTCGGGCAAAGACTCGATGCCCGCAAGCATGAACGCGGTGACTTCCGCCACAAGCCCGGTGAGGTCCTGCTGCAGCTTCTCGAAGCCCGCGGACTTCTCGTAGCGCTGCTCATCCATATAGAGCGCGCGGTTCACTTCGATCTGGACCGCGTGCAGCCCGGCGCGCGGGTCGCCGTAATGTTCGGTGATGAAGCCGCCGGCATAGGGCTTGTTGCGCAGAACCGCATAGCCCCGGCCGCGCAGCGCATGTTCGATCAGGTCCGTGATTTCCGGCGGGCAGCTGGTGCCGTAGCGATCACCCAGCACGATGTCGGCGCGCGGGCGCTCTTCGCGCGCACTCGCGTTGGACGGCATGGAGTGACAGTCTAGGAGCAGCGCAAATCCGTGCGCCGCTTGTGCGCGCGACAGCAGCCGGCGCAGGGCGCGGTGATAGGGCTTGTAGAACTGCTCGATGCGCATCATCGCTTCCGCGATCGGAATGCGCTTCGGATAGATTTCGCGCGAATCACCCACCACGCGCGCGACCGTGCCGAGGCCGCCTGCGACCCGGAGCGAGCGGGTATTGGCGAATGCCGGAAGCCTGCCATCGAACATGCGCGGGTCGAGTTCGTAGGGCTCGCGATTGACGTCGAGATAGGCGCGCGGGAAGTGGGCCCGCATCAGCGGTACGCCCAGCGCCGGCACGCCGGCAAAGAGCTCATCGACGAAGCTGTCTTCCGAGCGGCGCAGCGCCTCCAGATCGAGGCGGCTCTGGCGCAGGAAAGCCGCCGGATACTGGCAGCCGCTATGCGGCGAGTTGCAGACCACCGGCGTCAGAGCGGCATGCGGCTCTTCGATGTCGAAGGCCGGAGCCAATTCCTCGACGACGCTGGCGTTCATGAACGGGCTTTCCGGGGATTAAGGAAAACGGCAGTTTCCGGGTTCTCGCAGGGCGGTGCGGCCTTGTGAAGAGCGGTGGATTCTTTATGCACTTTCACCGGCCATTTACCGCCCGTCCCGCAAAAGGTTCCGCGGGACATGGCCTTAAACTGGCCGGATTCCCGGAACCTAAGGGACGCCATGCCGAAGATTCTCCTCGCCGAAGACGACAACGACATGCGCCGCTTTCTCGTGAAGGCGCTGGTCACCGCGGGCTATGAAGTCGCCCATTTCGACAACGGGCGATCGGCCTATCAGCGGCTGCGCGAGGAGCCGTTCGAGCTTCTGCTGACCGATATCGTGATGCCGGAAATGGACGGGATCGAACTCGCACGGCGGGCGACCGAACTCGACCCGGATATCAAGGTCATGTTCATCACCGGCTTTGCCGCGGTCACGCTGGAAGCCCAGAACAAGAAGGCGCCCGAGGACTCCAAGGTCCTCTCCAAGCCTTTCCACCTGAAAGACCTCGTCAACGAGGTTCAAAAAATGCTGGCGGCGGCCTGACCTGCCGCCCTTGCTCCAGCCGGACGCAGCCGATATAGGGTGCCTCCCTTGGTCTGCGCGCGTAGCTCAGCGGTAGAGCACTACCTTGACATGGTAGGGGTCACAGGTTCGATCCCTGTCGCGCGCACCATTCTCTTCCATAAAATCCTGACTCTCTTCCAGTGAGCGCATGACGCTGCCGCGACAGGCGGGCGCATCTGCCCTTTTTTGCGGCGGTGAACTTGCGCGACCGCGAAACCGCGTGCCAAAGGTCTGGCGATTTTTTGTGCAGACTGAGTAATCCCACAGGAGCAATGATGTCCGGTGAAAACCTTCTCGACGTAGCCCTTGTTCGCCTCGACGACGCGGCGCGGCACTTACAGATCGATCCGGACGTTCTCGAAAAGCTGAAATATCCGCGCGAAACCACCAAGGTGCGGCTGATGATCCGCATGGATGACGGCTCGCGGAAATCCTTTCTCGCCTGGCGTTGCCGCTACGACGACACCCGCGGGCCGACCAAAGGCGGTATCCGCTTTCACCCGGAATCCGACGCCGACGAAGTCGAGACGCTCGCGTTCTGGATGACCTTCAAGTGCGCGGTGATGAATCTGCCCTATGGCGGCGGCAAGGGCGCGGTCCGGATCGACCCACGCAAGCTCTCCAAATCCGAGCTTGAACGGCTTTCGCGCGCTTACATGCAGGCGTTTGCGCGCATCATCGGCCCCGACCGCGATATTCCCGCACCCGACGTCTATACCAACTCGATGATCATGGGCTGGATGGCTGACGAATACGGCCAGATCGTCGGCGAGAATTCGCCTGCCGTCATCACCGGAAAGCCGATCGCGCTCGGCGGTTCGCTCGGCCGCGACGATGCGACGGCGCGAGGCGGCTACTACCTGGTGCGTGATCTCGCGAAGGACCTCGGCCTCGGCTCGCAGATGCGCGTCGCTATCCAGGGCTTCGGCAATGCCGGCCAGTTCATCGCGAAGCTGCTTGCGGCCGACGGCCACAAGATCGTGGCCGTGTCTGACTCCAGTGGCGCGGTGCAGTCCGCTGCCGGTCTCGATGTTGCGCGCTTGATCGCCGCGAAGGCGGACGGCAAACCCGTTTCCTCGCTCATCGGCGGCGATGTGACCTCACTCGATGCCGACGCGCTGATCGGTGTGGAATGCGATCTGCTGGTGCCGGCAGCGCTCGAAAACATGATCCACGAAAAGAATGCGGATCAGGTGAAGGCGAAGGCGGTGCTCGAACTCGCCAATGGCCCGATCACGCCGGAAGCCGACGCGATCCTCGCAAAGAAAAACGTCGTTGTGCTGCCTGACATTCTGGCGAATGCGGGTGGTGTCACGGTTTCCTATTTCGAATGGGTGCAGAACCGTCAGGGCTATTACTGGCCGCTCGAGGACGTGCATCGCCGCTTGCAGGAGATCATGGTGCGCGAAGGCCGCGCCATCTGGCAGATCTCGCAGGAGAAGAACGTCACCTGCCGCACGGCCGCCTATATCCACGCGCTCGGCCGGCTCGCGAGCGCAATCGAGGCGCACGGCACGCAGCCGTTCTTCAACAGCTAGCCTTTACTTCGCGTCTGTCGCGAATAAGATCGAAACGGCGGGGACGGCCCCGCCGTTTTTCATTTCATTGCAGGGACGGCCCTGCGCGCAAGGGAGTTCCTCTCATGGCGTGGGCAAGTCTTTTCGTCGCCGGCCTGTTCGAAATCGGCTGGGCGATCGGCCTGAAATATACCGACGGCTTTTCAAAGCTGTGGCCCTCGATCTGGACGCTTTTGTCCATGATCGTAAGTCTCGTTTTTCTCGAATACGCGCTGCGCACGCTTCCGGTGGGAACGGCTTATGCGGTGTGGGTCGGCATCGGCGCGGTCGGCACCGCGCTGATGGGTATGTGGCTCTTCAATGAATCGCGTGACGTGGCGCGGCTGCTGTGCCTGCTTCTGATCGTGGCGGGCGTGATCGGGCTGAAGTTCGTGACGCCCAATCCGGCCTAAAGTTGCTGCGGTATCCAGCCGAAGCCATAGGCTGCGAGATAAGCCCCAAGGATCAGGCCAATGACGCCGCTCGCAACGAAAAAATGCGGGCGGTTGACGGCGTTGATGAGGTTTTCGCTCCATTGCCGCGGAAGAAGCAGATAGCTGCCGCCTTCCAGCACAAAGACCCAGCCCAGAAAGGTGATGACCGCTGCGGGAAGCGGGCTCCAGACATTGTGGCCCACCACGATGAAAAGGCCTGCCACCATTTCGGAGAACGCAATAACGAGTCGGAGGAGATCCTGCTGCAAGAAATCTCGCGTGACTTTCTCAAAGAAATCGCGCTTTACGATCAGTGCGATGCTGACGGCGATCAAAGCAATACCGAAAACTTTTGCGAGCAGGATTGTGAGCGGCATTGGTTATGGCCGTTCCGCGACCTGCTTCAGCTGTAAGAGCCCCTTCTCGAAGTCGTTGCCGATCATCTTGTCGAAATCCATGAAGATCGAAAAAACCCTGCTGGAGAACGGCATGGGTCCGAAGATCGCCCAGGTGACGTTCGTGCCGTTCGCTGCTGGCTTCAGAAGAAGTTCGAAGCGGTTGTTTGCTTTCATGGGGCGGAAGAAGTCGATCTTGCCTTCGATCCTTTCGTTCGGCGTGACGGCGATGATCTCCTGTCTGCCCGCACCGATATTCTTGTCGCCATCCCATTCGTAGATCGCGCCTGCGCCGCGTTCCGCGCCTGAATAGGTCCGCTTCATGTCCGGGTCTTTCTGCTCGTAGGGCGACCACAGACGCTGCTGCTTCAGGTCGTCGAGCAAGGGAAAGACTTTCGCGGGCGGCGCGGAGATATCGATCGAACGCTCTGAGCGAAAACGGTCCGGCTTGGTCGCGGCGATGATCAGGACCAGCAAGAGTGCCGTGATCATCACCGCGCCGATGCCGATTACGATGTAGAAGGGCGTCATCATCATGAAGGGGTCTCCTCGAGCGGCTCAGGCTTGCTTCTTGAGCGTATGCGCGAAACTCCAGGAATGTCCAAACGGGTCGAGGACCTGCGCGTAGCGGTCGCCCCAAAACGCGTCGTGCGGCTCGACGATGGATTTTGCGCCGGCACCCGTTGCCCGTCCATGGGCGGCGTCGCAATCGGCGACATTCATGTGGACCGTGACGGAGGTGCCGCCGATCCGCGCAGGCGCGCCAATCTTGTCGGGATGGCTTTCCTCATATTCCGGAAAGTCGTCGTGAATGAAGACCTGCGCGCCGTTGATGTCGAGGGCTGCGTGCATGAGCCGCTTGCCGTCGTCATGGGGCAGGATCATCGCCTCGGTGGCGCCCAAGGCTTTCTTGTAGAACTCTACGGCGTCCTTTGCGCCCTTGATGCAAAGGTGCGGGAAGATTGTCTGTGTCTGCATGATCGCGTTCCTCGGTCCTTCGGGGTTACATCGTTCCATTTTCATCGATCACCGACAGAATGTTGCCGGCGGGACCGGTGAACCAGGCAATGGTCGGTCCATTGCCGCGCATGATGCCTTTCTCGTCGGTCTTGATGTCCGCCGTGTCGTACTGCGCAAATCTCACGCCGCGCTGTTTGAGTTCGTCCACGGCTTTGTCGACATCCGGCACCGGGAAATTCAGCACCGTGAACGTCGCTGGCTTATGGTCCGCTTTCGGATAGGCGATGATCCGGCCGCCGTTTGCGAGCGCGATCGTCATGATGCCGTGATCTTCCGAGACCTTCAGGCCGAGCACGTCGCCGTAGAACTGCATTGCGGCCGGCACGTCGTTCACGGAAAAGCCGCTGAAGGCGTCACTTGCTCTCAACATTTTTTCGTTCTCCTCCTTGTTCGAGGTGGCGCCCTCCAGCATTTTTGTCGTGCGCTTCGCGTGCCAGCGTTACGTCACGATCGTCTTGAAGCCGCCGTAGATCATGCGCTTGGTGTCGAAGGGCATCGCTCCCGGCGTCATCATTTTGGCGAGGCGCGGGTCGCTCATGACCTTTTTGTTGATCGCGTCGCGCTGCTTGCGTGATTTGTAGGTAATCCAGGCGAAGATCACGGTCTCGCCGGTCTTCTGCTTCACGGCGCGGGGAAACGAAGTCCGCTTGCCATAGGGCACGTCGTCCGCCACGCATTCCCGGTAGTCGAGCGCGCCATGCTCGCGCCAGACTTTGCTCGCGAGCTTTGCGATCTTCTTGTATTGCGCGACGTTCTTTTTCGGTACGGCGATCAAAAAGCCATCTACGTATTCCATGTCGTCCTCCGGTTTGTGTTTTTACCGAGCGGCTTTGTTGCCGCGCGCGGCTTCGATGTCGGCGATAATGAACTTCTTCATTTTCATGAAAGCATCCATCACGCGCTTGCGTTCTTCCGCGGATGCTTCGGAAAGGATCTTCGTCATCATGGCCGGGAACACCTGCCAGGAAAGCCCGAAGCGGTCTTTCAGCCAGCCGCAGGGCCCTTCCTCGCCGCCGCCTTCGCGCAGCTTGTCCCAGAAGTAGTCGATCTCGTCTTGCGTCTCGCAGGCGAGCTGAAACGAAACGGCTTCGTTGAATTTGAACTCCGGTCCGGCATTCAAGGCCGTGAAGACCTGGCCGTTGATCTCGAACTCGACGGTCAGCACCTTGTCGGCATCCATGCCGTGAATTTCTTTGCCGGTGTCGGGATAGTAAGCGATGCGGCCGAGCTTCGAACTCGGAAATACCGAAACATAGAAGTCAGCGGCTTCCTTCGCGTTGCCGTCGAACCAGAGGCAAGGGGTGATGGGGGCGGCGAGTTTCATGATCCTGCTCCTCGTTTCCTGGTTTCAGTGTGGTTTGCGCAGCATGGGGACGAGCCGCGGCGACGAGCCCTGCTGAATTTCGCCCATCACCTTGAAGCCGAAGCGTTCGTAGAAGGGCACGTTCGCGGGGTTCGATGATTCCAGATAGGCCGGCTCGCCGCGCGCGTCGCAGCGTGCAACGGCATGGGCCATCAGCGTGGCACCGTGGCCTTTGCCTTGCTGCGCTGGATCGGTGCCAATCAGCGGCAAGTACCAATGCGGTTCGTGCGGATGAAATTTGTGCATCTGTTCGACAAGGCCGCCGCCGTCTTCCATTTTCTCCGGCGGCATATGCGCCTCGATGATCCTGCCCATCGCTTCGCCATCGGGCTCGACACCGGGCGGTAGCCATAGTGCAACGGCCGCAAAGTCTGCCGTCATGTCAGCGCTGCCATGCGCGACCGCTCCGCCGCCGAAAGCGCGGATGAAATCCGGGACAATCGCAAGATAGGTCTCGGGATCAGGAAAGCTCCAGCGCATCATCGGGTCGGAGGCGAAAGCAAGCGCGATCGTGGCGATGGCTTTGGCTTCCTGCGCCGGCGTCACGGAACCAACTCTGGCGGCGTTGTGGATCATTTCACGCCGCGTCCAGTATTCGCTTCGGCTTCGGATTGAGCGGAAAGAAATGGAAGAAGGGCTCGGCTTCTTCCAATGCGCGGGCATAAGACGGCCGCGTCATCAGCCGGCCCAGATAAGCGCGCGCCTCCGGATAGTCTTTCCCAAGCGGATAAATCGTATTCGCATAGAAGAGCGCAGGCGCGGCCGCGCAATCGGCCAGCGAAAACTGCGCGCCCACCCATTCGCGTCCCTTCATGTGGCGATCGAGATATTCATAGACCTCGAAGATGCGCTTTTTGCATTGTTGGACCGTGTAGGGATCGCGGCTGCCATCGGCGCGAAACTCGTCCGCGACCACGCGCTGCATGCTGTCGTGCAGGTAGTTGTCGAAGAAGCGGTCCCACATGCGGGTTTGCCAGGCCTGATCGGCGTCCGCCGGAATGAAGTGGGTCCGTCCGCGATAATGCTCATCGAGATATTCGATCACGATGGTCGCCTCGTTCACGACATGGCCGCGTGCGGTGTCTTCCAGTGCCGGCATTTTGCCGAAGGGAGAGATCTTGCGGAAAGCGGCCGCGGCCTCCTTATCCATGAGATTGAGCACGACAGGCTCGAACGCGATGTCGTTCTCGTAAAATGCGATCAGCGCCTTGTGGCAGTAGGAGGAGAGCGGGTGGAAATGGAAGCGAAGCGTCATTTTCGGCCTCATGCGAATTCTGCGGCGAGTTTGTCGAGCGTGCCGGTCCAGCCGCGCTTGTGACCGTCGGCTGCGGCTTGATCGAAGAACTGTTCGTGCAAAAGCGTGAGCATCGAGCCCTCGCCGTCGGGGCGGATCGTGACAGTCACGAGCGATTCGCGTTCCGGCGTCGAATGCCAGGCCCAGGTGAATTGGAGCCGCTCAGGCGGAAAGATTTCGCGGTAGGTGCCGCCGACTTTGTGAAAGTCGCCGTCATCGGTCTTGAAACTCACCCAGAAATTGCCGCCAACGCGCACGTCCAGTTCCGCCTTCACGGTATCGAGCAGCGTTTGCTGCGGTCCGAACCAACGCACTAGCTTTTCCGCGTTGATCCAGGCTGCGAAGATTTGCTCGGGCTTTCCGTTGATGTGGCGTTTGAGGGTGACGCTTGGTTTGGCGAGCATGTTTCTTCCTCAATGAACTTTGCGAGACGATCGAGTTGCCGGGTCCAGAATTCTTGGTAGCGGTGGAGCCAGTTCATGGCGTCCTCCATCGGGCCGGCGGTTAGCTGCACCGCCACAGTGCGCCCGGTCTTGGTGCGCGAAATCAGGCCAGCGTCCGAAAGCACGTCGAGGTGCTTCATCACGGCAGGCAGCGACATCGAAAACGGCTGCGCAAGTTCGCTGACCGAAAGCGTGTCGCGCTCGGTAAGGCGTGCAAGCAGCGCCCGCCGGGTCGGGTCGGCGAGAGCGGCAAAGGTGCGGTCTAGATCCGGGGTCAGAGGCGTCATGAGGGTTTTCGAGGTCGGCTTAATACTTAACTGATTGGTTAAGTAAATGCCTTGCCGTGGCAAGTCAAGGCTCGATTTGTCAGGAAACCGCCGGGGCGGCATTGAGTGCCGGAAATACGGGCAAAAGAGGTTTGACAGGGCCGGGAACGACCCCTAGAAACCCCGCCGAACAAAGGATTCCGACGATGAAAGTCCGTAACTCCCTGCGCTCGCTGCGCGCCCGCCACCGGGACAACCGGCTCGTGCGCCGCAAAGGCCGCGTCTACATCATCAACAAGACGCAGAAGCGCTTCAAAGCCCGCCAGGGCTGATTTCGCCTGTCACGAGTTTTTGTCCGGCGCACGGAAACGTGCGCCGGATTTCGTTTTACTGCGGCGTTTTCAGGCTTGCGGCGGCGCGCCTGCGGCCTAGACTCAGGCACCATGAAGCTCTTCCGGGTCTTCCTGCTGCTTTGCCTGCCGCTTGCGGCTTTCGCCGCCGCGCCTTCCTCCGCGCAACCCCAGCCCGGCATCAATCAAAAGTCGCCGCCCGCGAAAACCAATCGTGCGCAGAAGCAGCAGAAGAAGCAGCTCGACCGCACCCAGCAGCTCGATGGCTTGTTCGCGGCGCTCAAAGCTGCCCCCAATGCGCGGATCGCAAAACAGATCGAGAAGCGGATCGAGGCGACACTCGCGATCACCGAGAGCGACACCGCCAACCTATTGATGGTGCGCGTGCAGGCGGTGATGGCGGCTAAGGAATACAAGACCGCGCAGCAATTGCTCGACTCAATCATCGAGATCAATCCGCGCCACACCGAAGCCTGGGCGCGGCGCGCGACGCTGCATTTTGTGCAGAAGGATATTTACCGCTCGCTCGCCGATCTGCGCGTCGTGCTCGCGCAGGAGCCGCGGCATTACCAGGCGCTAGCGGGTCTCGGCATCATTCTGGAAGAGATCGGCGAGGATAAACGCGCGCTTGAAGCATTCCGGCGTGCGCTGGAGATCAATCCGCACCTCGATAACGTGCCAGACATGGTGCGCCGCCTGAAGCTGAAGGTCGATGGGCGGGAGATTTAGCTAGCTCGGAAGTTTGTAAATTTCGTCATGGCCGGGCTTGTACCGGCCATGACCGCAACAAATGAATCTACTCCACCGCGCCTTCGTCGGAGATATAGGCGATCCGAACCATATTGGTCGCGCCCGGCGTGCCCAGCGGAACGCCGGCCACCAGAATCACGCGTTGTCCCACCTTCACGATGCCTTCGCGATAGGCGATCTGGCACGCGCGCTTGATGGTGACGTCGATGTCCTTCTCGTCGCTCATCAGCACGCAGTGCGCGTCCCACAAGAGCGCAAGCCGGCGCACGGTCTCGATCTTCGGCGACAGCGCGATGATCGGCGGCTTCGGGCGTTCGCGCGCAACGCGCATCGCGGTGGCACCCGAACTCGTCAGGCACAGGATCGCGCCGAGATCGAGCGTCTCGGCGATCTGCCGGGCGGCGGCCGAAATCGCATCCGCGCCAGTGGCTTCCGGCGCAAAGCGCTGGGCCGCAAGACCTTCGAAATATTCGGGCTCGCGCTCCACTTCTTCCGCGATCTTGTTCATGGTCTCGACCGCGAGCACCGGATGGCTGCCGGCTGCGGACTCCGCAGACAACATCACCGCGTCCGCACCTTCATAGACCGCGTTTGCGACGTCGGAGACTTCGGCGCGGGTCGGAACGGGAAGGGTGACCATCGATTCCAGCATCTGGGTCGCGACCACGACCGGCTTGCCCGCGCGGCGCGCCGAGCGAATGATCTTGCGCTGGAGCGCCGGCACGCGCTCCTGCGGCATCTCCACTCCAAGGTCGCCACGCGCGACCATGAGGGCGTCGGAAAGTTCGATGATGCCTTCGAGTCCGCTGATCGCCTGCGGCTTCTCGATCTTCGACATTACCGCAGCGCGTCCGCGCACGAGCTTCTTGGCTTCGGCCACGTCGTCGGGCCGCTGGATGAAGGAGAGTGCAATCCAGTCGACGCCCGCTTCGAGACAGGCTTCGAGGTCGCCGCGATCCTTCGGCGTCAGCGCGGAAAGATTGAGCAGCGTGTCGGGCAGGCTCACGCCCTTGCGATCCGAAATGCGGCCGCCGACGTCGACGCGCATCACCGCGCGATTATGCGTGGCTTCGGTCACGGTGAGGCGCAGCTTGCCGTCGTCGATCAGCAGACGATCGCCGACACGAAGCGATTCCAGAATTTCCGGATGCGGAAGATGCGCGCGACGCTCGCCGCCCGGTGCCGGATCGGAATCGAGCACGAAGGTCGCGCCTGCAAGCAGTTGCGCGCCGCCGTTGCGGAATGCGCCAAGGCGCAGTTTTGGTCCCTGCAGGTCGCCGAGGATGCAGATCGGGCGGCCGTGCCGCTCCTCGATCGTGCGGATCGTGTTCACGAAGGCTCGCATGGCTTCATGCGGCGTGTGGCTCATGTTGATGCGGAAGACGTCAGCGCCCGCCAGAAACAACTTCTCGATGATGGCAGGCTCGGAGGAGGCTGGTCCTAAAGTCGCAATAATTTTTGTGCGCCGTTGCCGTCTCATCACTTCTTCAGGTTAGGGCCGAACTGCAAATTGGGGCCGCGCAGGCCCTGCGGAGACTGGTTCTGCTCGGTCAGCTGCACGGTCCAGTTTTTCTGGTCGAGTGTGTCGACTTCGAAGAATCCGGTTCGATTATAGCCGCGTGCGAGACAATCCGCGACGCCCTGAATGGTGAATTCTTTGTCGCGCGTGCAGAGAAATGCCTTGCCGGACCATTCGCCGCCCTGATCGTAATCCTGCGCGTAGAGATAATAATAGCGCGCGATCAGCGTGCCGCGCACCAGCGTCTCGCAGGTGCCCGGTGGAAGATTCCACCAGCCTTCCGTGGTCCAGTGTTCGCCGTCCTTGTAGCCGAGCGCGATGCCGATCCGGCTGTCGGTGCGATTGCAAATGCGGAAATCGGCAAGCGCTGTGCCGGCCGCGAAGAACAGCGCGGCGAGCGCAAGCGATGTCGACGAAATCACGCGAAGGCTACGCATCGAACGAGGAAACCTCGGTTTCGGCTGACGGGCGTCATGTGAAGGGGTCGCGGTCTTTTGCCTGCCGGGCCGCGCTGCTGTCAACGAGGATGGTACGGAGGTCGTTCACATTCGTGAAGGTCGGCCCCGGGGTGAGCAGATCTCCGAGCGTTTCGAAGAAATGAGTGGAGTTATTCTGCCCAAGAATCCCGGCAGGATCGAGGCCGCGCGCTTTTGCCCGTGCGAGCGTGGTTTCGTCGATGAAGGCGCCCGCGGGGTCCTCGGCGCTGCCGGCCCCGCCGTCGGTGCCGTCGGTGTCGCCGGCGAGTGCCACAATTCCGGTCTCGGCGTTGAGTGCCAGTGCGAGTGCGAGCGCATATTCCTGGTTTGGTCCGCCGCGCCCCTTGCCTCTGATCGTGACCGTCAACTCGCCGCCGGAAAGGATCGCGGCCTTCCGGCCCTCGCGTTTGTGTTCGAGCGCAAGGTCGGCGTGTGCCGCTGCGACGTCGCGCGCTTCGCCCTCGAGATCGGCGCCTAACAGAACCGGCTCATAGCCCGCGGCTTCTGCGGCGGCTGCTGCGGCTTCGAGCGAGGCTTGCGGCTTTGCCGCGATTTGCAGCGACGCCTTCGCGAAAGCCTTGTCGCCGGGTTTGGGGGATTCATTCGCCGGATCGTTCAATGCGCGCGCGATCGAAGGCGGCGGCGTGATCGCATATTTCTCGAGAATCTTTTTCGCGTCGGCGAGCGTCGTTGCATCCGCCACGGTCGGACCAGAGCCGATCACGGAAGGATCGTCGCCGGGCACGTCGGATATCGCGAGCGTGATGATGCGCGCGGGCGAAAGCGCTGCCGCGAGCCTGCCGCCCTTGATGCGCGAAAGATGCTTTCGCACGCAGTTCATCTCGACGATGTTCGCGCCGCTTTTCAGAAGCGCGCGGGTCAGCGCGCGCTTGTCGTCGAGCGTGATGCCGGTCGCGGGCGCGATCCAGTTCGCGGAAGCGCCGCCCGACATCAGCACGAGCGCGATATCTTCCGCCGTTGCGCTTGCCGCGAGCTCAAGCGTGCGTTCGGTGGCGGCAATCCCCTCGGCGTCGGGCACCGGGTGGCCTGCCTCGATCATCTCGAGCTTGCGCAGCGGCCGGCCATAGCCGTGACGCGCAACCGCGATCCCTTTGATGCGATCGAAGCCATGACGGTCGAGATAAAACGCTTCCGCGGCTTCGCCCATGGAGCCTGCGGCCTTGCCCGCCGCGAAGATCAGGAGACGGCCCTGCGCAGGCGGCGGCGGAAGATGTGCCGGCAGACAACTGCGCGGATGCGCGCGCTCGACCGCTGCATCGTAAATCCGGGTGAGAAGTTCGCGGGTCATAGCGTGGGTGCCGGTACCTTTTTGCGCGGCCGCGCAACCCAGATGCCGAAGAGGATCAGCGCGCCGCCTGCTAGCTGTAGCGGACTGAGCGCCTCGTTCAAGACCAGCCAGCCGAGCGCTGCGGCACCGACTGCTTCGATAAATATGACGAGCGAGGAGAAGGTCGCGGGCAATTTGCCGAGTGCGACCGCGAGCAGTCCCTGTCCCAATACCTGCGAGATCAGCGCAAGCGAAAAGAGCGTGATCCAGCCATTCAACGATTGTGGAAGGAACCTGGTCTCAAACAGCATCGCAATCACCAGCATGCAGGCCGCGGTGATCGCCGCCGACATGAAGGCGAGCGATCCCGCGCCGATCTTCAGCCGGGTGCGGGCATTGCTGAGTGCGAGCAGATAAAGACCGAAGAAGAGCGACGTCATGAGCGCGTAGCAGTCGCCCATGAGCCGCTCTGGCGCGAAGCTATAGCTCTGCCCGATCAGGGCGGTGCCGCCGATCAGGCAAAGCGCGAGCCCCATGAAGTTGTCGCGCGAGATCCGCTCGCGAAAGACGAACCAAGCGCCGAAGGCGACCCAGACCGGCGCCATGGTGGCGAGGAAGGTTGCGTTGGCGACGGTCGTCGCAAGAATCGATAGGTGCCAGAAGAAAAGATCGCCCGCGAAGAACAGGCCCGAAAGCACCACTGCGCGATCGGTGGAAAACATCGTCCGCGTTTCTTTCGGTTCCGAGAGCGCCCATACGGCGAGAAAAGGCAGCGCGAGAAAGCAGCGCCAGAACGCGCTCGCATAGGGACCTACATCGGCGAGCCGTACGAAAATGGGTGATGCGCCCATCGCAAACGAGCCGATGACAAGCGCGGCGAAGGCAAGCGAGGTTTGACGGGCGGGGAGAGCGGCGCTGTTCACGGATTGCTTCGATTTGTTGCTTAACCTCGTAAGCCAAGGTTCGGCGGGAGTCACCGGCGAACACTGCGGCGTCTCTGCGCTGGCGGGCGCTGCGCTGCACCATTATCATCCTTCTCATGCTTCAGCGCGTGAGCGATTCCCCCGCAGGCCGAGCGGAGTCGTTTGAGATCATCGAAGGCCCGGCAACGTCGCGTTACATCCTGGTTTGCGATCACGCGTCGAACTGGATTCCGCCCGAATACGGCAATCTCGGCCTCGATCCGCTGCAGTTGAAGCGTCACATCGCCTATGACATCGGCGTCGCGGACCTCGCGCGCGCGCTCGCGCAGGAACTGGCCGCGCCTGCGGTGCTGTCGCATTTCTCCCGGCTCCTGATCGACCCCAATCGCGGCGACGACGACCCGACGCTGGTGATGAAGCTCTCCGACGGCGCGGTGGTTCCGGGTAACGCCAAGGTGGACGACGCAGAAGTCGCGCGGCGGATTGCGCGTTTCTCCGCGCCCTATCATGCGGCGATCGATAGCGTGATCGACCGCGGGCTTGCGGCGGGCGTGCGGCCGATCCTGTTTTCCATCCACTCGTTCACCCCGGTCTTTCATGACGGGCCGCGGCCCTGGCACTGCTCGGTGCTGTGGGAAGGCGATGGACGCCTTGCGTTGCCGCTGCTCGCAGCACTCCGGGCGGAACCGGATATCGTCACCGGCGAGAATGAACCTTATGCCGGCGCCCTCAAGGGCGATTCGATGACCCGCCACGGGCTCGATCGCGGCTTGCCGCACGCCATCGTGGAAGTGCGTCAAGACCTGCTCGACGATGCGGCGGAGATTTCCGCCTGGAGCAAGCGGTTCTCCCGGATACTCACAGGGCTCGTGGTCGAATAGGACTCAGGAGCCGTGAAGCGCTAGACTATGCGCCCGAGATTTCCGGAGCAGGCGGATGAGCGAAATCGACGAAAAAACCCGGGTCGAACTGGAAGCGGCTGCTTTCCGCCGCCTCGTCGAGCACCTGCGCCAGCGCACGGATGTGCAGAATATCGATCTGATGAATCTCGCGGGTTTCTGCCGCAACTGCCTCTCCAACTGGATGAAAGAGGCGGCCGACGCCAAAGGCGTCGCCATGACCAAAGACGAAAGCCGCGAGGCGATCTATGGCATGAGCTACGACGAATGGAAGTCGCGCCACCAGAAAGAAGCAAGCGCGGATCAGAAGGCCAGTTTCGAAAAATCTCACCGGCACTAAAATCACCGGCATTCAAAAAGCAGAGTCATGTCAGCAGTAGCCAAGAAAAAAGAATCCGCGTCCGCGGACGAAACCAGCTTCGCCAAATCGCAGCTTCGTGCGCTGGTGGAGCGTATCGAGCGCCTCGAAGAAGAAAAGAAGGCGCTCGCCGACGACATCCGCGAAGTCTATGGCGAAGCCAAAGCCAACGGCTTCGATACCAAGGCGTTGCGCGCGGTGGTGCGGATGCGGGGGCAGGAGCCGGCGGAGCGGCAGGAATTCGAGGCGATCGTTGAACTCTATCGCGACGCGCTCGGCATCGCGGGAAGCTGACGCTTAGCGCGCCGCCGCCGTACGGGCAGGGCTTGCGTCGAAGCCGACGACATTCACCTGCAACCGCTCGCGCTGGAAGCTGCTCAATGCCAGCTTCTGCGGACGGAACTCGCCGAAGTTGTTCTCGACCATTGCCGAGACGGGCGCTGCGAAGCCGCTTGCATTCACGGGATGCTTCATCGCGGGCGTGCGGTCGCTTGCAAAGCCCGCGTGGAGCAAATGCGCACCGGCTGCGAAGGGGACGACAGCCAGTTTCGCCTGCGGCTGGATTTCCGGCGGGAAACGGCGCTCGCTCGGATTGGCATAAGCAAGCGTTGCAGGCGCAGGTTCGGCGGCGTTTTCGTTCTGGTTCGCGGCGGTGGGCCCGGTTTGCCATTGCAGGCGCTGCTTCGGCTGTTCTTCGCGCGTCACTGCCGGAAGGATCGATTGCGAGCTCGCGGACGCGACCTGCGTGCGGGCCGGCATTACGCGCTGCTGGGGCTGCTGCTTGATCTCTTCTTCGTCGTCGCTATCCGCTTCGTTGCGGTTTGCGCCGGTGTTTTTCTGAAAGATCGACGAAATGAAGCGCTGCAGGCCGCCAGTGTTGGGCGTGAGCGAAGCGGTGGTGACGGGCGCAGCCGAAGGCGCGCGGGTGCGCTCGCCGAACTGTCCGCGGCGCTGCAACTCGGCAGCGGCAAGCTGATAGTTTTTCATCGGCCCGCCGTCGCTCGGCGTGTGCACGGTCTTGCCGTCCGGGAAGATGCGCGCAAGCTGGTCGCGCGTCATGCGCGGCCAGTGGCGGATCGAGCCAGTGTCCATATGGACGAAGTCGGAGCCGGGATAGAAGCCGACGCCGCCGCGTTCGAGCCGGAGGCCGGCCGCGCGGAGAGCGGCGATCGAGACGCCGGGAATGCGAAAGTCGATGGCATTGCCCTGCATGTGCTGGCTGAACTGGGCGACCCCGCTCGAGCGCGAGCGCAACATGGCGTTGGTCTCGGGCGAGCGATAGGCGGAGATGATCTGGATCGGCTCCTTGCCGCCGGTATCGCGGTTCACTTCCCACAGGATGTCGAAGAGATGCGGATTCATCTTCGTGACCTTGTGGTTGCGCCAGTCGCGCAGGAAGTGATTGAGCTTCGCGAGCCCCGCTTCGTCGTAGCGGCCGTTCACCTTGAAGGTGACCGTGATCGATTCCTTGGAATGGGTATGGAAGATCGAGAGCGTACGGGTGTCGCCGTTCGCGACCACGCTTTGCAGGCTCGTGGTCGAAACCGTGAGCGCGATGACGGCAGCAGCCACCGCTCCGATCTTGCGGCAAGCCTTCCAGTCGCGTGACGCGGCAAAGATACTGAACTTCGGCAAGTACGAACCCGTCCCTCACTGCTTCGATTAGCGGCCCCCGCCGGGCAGGTGAAGCAGCCTTTACGCAGTCTTGCCGGGTTCGGTTAACGTCGTGTTGACCGTACGTGCCCCCGACTGAATATCTGGGTAAGTGGGGAAAGTGGCGAAATGTCGCCGCCAATCACGCAAACGTTAACGGGGGCCCGAAGGCCCCCGTTTGCTTGAGTTTTCGTGATGATCCGGGCCGTTTAGCGGAACAGGCCGAACAGATCGAACCCGCCTGCAGCGCGGCGCTCGAAATGGCCGCTCTCCAGGGTGAGCGCCCGGCGATCCGGGGTCGGATCTGCATGGCGGACGGCGACCTCAAGCTGACGGCGCTCGTTGCCCGTGGCTTTGAGGTTTTTGATCGTGGCCGCATCAACCTTGTAGATGTCCTTGCGGATGATCAGCTTGCCGTCGTGCACTTCGGCGGTGTTGTAGATGATGTGGACAGGAATGTTGTTCTTGAAATCAAGACGATGTTCCTGCTGCCCGTACATCTTGCGGATTTTCTCCTGCGTCCAGTTTTCGCCGGGACGCGCGAGGTTCATCAAGAGCTCGGCATATTTCAGCGGGTCCTGCACGCGGACGCAGCCGGCGCTATAGGCGCGTGCTTCGTGCGCGAACAGATGCCGGACCGGCGTGTCGTGCTGATAGACCAGGAACTTGTTCGGGAAGTTGAAGCGAAGACGTCCCAGCGCGTTGCCATCTCCGGGGGGCTGCGAAATATGTACCGTGCCATCGGGGCGCGTCTGCACGCGCATGCCCATGCGGCGCATGGCTTCCGGGTCTTGGCGTAGCGCGGGCAGATAATCGCGCGCGATGATCGACGGCGGCACGTTCCAGGTGGGGTTCACCGTGATGAAGCTCATCTGCTGGGTCGTGATCGGCGTGATCTTGTTCACTGCGCCCACGACGACGCGGGTCTCCCACAGCTCCTTGCCGTCGCTGACGACGCGGAGATAGTAGCCGGGGATGCTGGTGATGACGTGCGCCTTGCCGAGGTCGCGCGGCATCCAGCGCCAGCGCTCCATGTTCGCCAGGATGATGTCTTCGGTACGATCGCGGCTGACGCCGTTCAGCGCGCCGACGGTTTGCGGGCCGACGATGCCGCTTGCCTGAATCTTCGCCGACTTCTGGAACGCGAGCACCGCGTCGGCGAGTTCCTTGTCGTATTCGTTGTTGTCCTTGGCGGCGAGGCCGAGGCGCTGGCGCAGCAGCGGAACGCGATCGTCTTCCTGCAGCTTCTTGGCGTTGTAACGAATGAGACCGCCGGCCGGGATGCGAACCGGCTGCGCTTCGTCCTGCTTGCGCGCCTTGGCGAGTTCGGCCTTCAGGAGCTTGTACTGCTCATGCGGAGGGTGGAAGCCTGCGAGCGTCTCGGCGACGTTCGTAGCGGTCGCGATCTTGGTCAGGCTTTCCAGCGGATCGAGGTTGTCGTGCTTGTATTCGACATCGCGGAAAGTGCGCGAGGGATGAATACGGCCCTGCGAGGCGTGACGAACGAAATCGAGCACCGTGCTCGTGTAGTTCAGTTCTGCTTCTGCAAGTTTATCGGCGTCGCTCGCGGAGAAATTCGGCGCCGCGTAGTCCGACGGATCAAGGCCGTCTTCGTCGGCTTTCTTCAGGTAGTTGATGGCAGCGTTGACGCGCGCGGTGGCCTTGCCGTTTTCGGTCCAGAGCGGCTGGAAACCGCGATCGCGGTAGAACGCTTCCGCCGCGGCACGCTCTTCCTTGTTCGAGAAGATGCGCTCGGCCTTGGTCGCGATGAGTTCGCGGATTTTTTCGGCGATGGCGGCATCGGTGCCAGCGAGATTGGCAAGCGGCGCATCGATGAGCTTGCGGCCAGTCAGCTTCTTCGTCTCTTCGGACGGCACATAGGCGGCCGGCGCGGGAGCCGGTGCAGGGGTGGCTGCCGCGGGAGCGGTGGTCTGCGTTTCGGGCTTGGCCTCGGGCGCAGCGGTCTCGGGTTTCGCCTGCGGCGCTTCGAGTCCGCTCGGTGCTGCGACTTCCGGTTCCGGGATCGCTTTTACGGGATCGGCGTCGCTGCCTTGCGCGAAGGCTGCCGGCGCGAATGCGAAAAGTGCTGCGCCTACCAAAAGACCGCGCGAAACAAGGCCGAAATGCCTGCTCGGGTTCATTCCAATCTCCCGCAAAATACTGGTTTTATCGCTTGTGGCAGCGGTGGCTCACCCGATCAAGGGTACAAGTGCCCCCGTCTGGCTATCGTTCCGGAATTGCCCGTCTCTGTTACCGTGCTGCAACGCGGGGATCGTCACAAATTTCCGTGATCGGCTCCGGTTTCGTCCTCGAGGCCCAGTTCCTTCAGCTTGCGATAGAGCGTCGAGCGGCCAATCCCGAGGCGGCGGGCGACTTCCGTCATCCGGCCGCGATAATGCGAGATGGTGAAGCGGATGATCTCGGCTTCCAGCACGTCCATTGCGCGCACATGGCCATGGAAATCGACCAGCGCGAGCTGGTCGCGCGATGGCATCTCCGGCTCTTCCTCCGCGACGATCAGGGGTGCTGCGGGCTGGGTCGAGGGCGAAGGGATGGAGGGCGGGGCCGCGTGCAGGGCTGCCTGCTCGTAGCCCGGGACCATGCCCGCCACCTGCGGAAATTCGCTGACACCGATCTCGTCGGCATTGGCGAGCACCACCGCGCGGAAAACCGTGTTCTCGAGCTGGCGCACGTTGCCGGGCCACTTGTAGCCGGCGAGCAGGTTCATCGCCTCGGCCGAAACCGAGCGTACGCGCTTGCCTTCTTCGGCGGCGAAGCGGGCAACGAAGCGTTTCACGAGATCGGGCATGTCTTCCATGCGCTCGCGCAAAGGCGGCAAGGTCACCGGGTAAATATGCAAACGATAGAACAGGTCCTCGCGGAAGGTGCCCGCGCGCACTGCAGCCATCAGGTCGCGGTTGGTCGCGGAAACCAGACGGAAATCGACCTTGATGGGTTTGCGTGCGCCGACCGGATCGATCTCGCCTTCCTGCAGCGCGCGAAGGAGCTTCACCTGCGTGTCGGCCGGCAACTCACCGATCTCGTCGAGGAAGAGCGTGCCCCCATCGGCTTCGAGGAATTTTCCGATCTGCTTTTCGGCGGCGCCCGTAAACGAGCCTTTCTCGTGACCGAATAGAATGGATTCCACGAGGTTCGCGGGGATCGCGCCGCAATTCACCGGCACGAAGGGCTTCTTTGCGCGGGGGCCGGCCGCGTGGATCGCGCGGGCGAACAATTCCTTGCCGGTGCCGGACTCGCCTTCGATCAGCACAGGAATGTCGGAGGCCGCGGCCTTTTCGGCGAGCGTCAGCGCGGCCTGCATGCGCGGGCTTTTGGTCGAAAGGTCTTTGAGCGAGAGGCGGCCGTCGGCCGATTTCTGCATGCGGCGGACTTCGTCGGCGAGCGTTGCCTGCGCCAGCGCGTTCCTGAGCGAAACCTGCAGCCGCTCGGCACCGACCGGCTTTACGCAGAAGTCGATCGCGCCTGCGCGCATCGCGGAAACCACGGTGTCGATCGATCCCTGTCCGGTCTGCACGATCACGGGAACGCGGTTGCCGCGTTCGCGGAGCCTGCTCAACATGCCCATGCCGTCGAGGTCGGGCATCACGAGATCGAGCACGATGCATTCGATGGTGCCGCCGTCCGGGCCGTCGAGCAGCTTCAAGGCGGCTTCCGCACCCTCGGTTACGACCGGTTCGTAGCCGAAGCGCTTGATCATCGCCTCTAACAGCCGGCGTTGCACCGGGTCGTCGTCCACCACCAGAATACGCGCGCCCATGAAAGATCCCTGCCGGCGACAAGATGTGCCGTTTCGGGGCACATTGGTTGACGCGCGTTAAGAGAGTCTGAATCCGCGCGCATAGGGCCGGGGATAAGAACGGCTTTTCTTCTGCGGCCGCGATTTCAACGGGAGACAGCCATGCCCCTGCAAAACCGCGTCTCCCCGTTCGGCGAATTGTTCGCGAAATCGGCGCGCGGAAATTTCTTCGGCAATCGCGGTGGACGCTTCCACCGTGACGGCCGGACGCTTGGCCGCCGCCGCTTCGTTTCCAAAGCGTGGATCTGCTGCGTGCTTTCCTTCAAGGGCCGCCAGCGTGACGTCTGGGGCCGGTCCTATACCGAGCTCTTTTTTCTCGACGAGCCGACGGCGCTCGCGGCTGGTCACCGGCCCTGCTTCGAATGCCGCCGGGGGGGAGCCGTCCGCTTTGCGGAGATGTTTTCGGGAGCGGGCACGCGGGCGCGCGCATCGGAAATGGATCGGCAACTCCATGCCGAGCGAATCAGCGACGACGGCCGCTCCAAGCGCCTGCATCCGGTGCAACTCGAATATCTGCCCGATGGCGCCTTCGTCACGCTTTCGGGTGAGGACGCCTTTGCCGTAAACGGAAAGCATCTGCTGCGCTGGTCGCCTGAGGGATATGCCGAAAAGATCGCGCGTCCCAATGGGAACGCCATGATGCTGACGCCTCCGGCCATTACCGAGGTGCTTGCTCGCGGCTACGAACCGCACTGGCACGAGAGCGTTGCCTTGCGATAGAAATTGGATTGCAGGAGTTTCTTCCCGATGAAAATTGCTTTCGAGAATCCGTCCTCGTCTTCCGCGCCCGCAGGCGGCCCGCTGGGTGTCTTGCCGGAGTGGAATCTTTCGGACCTCTATGCCTCGATCGACGATCCGAAAGTGCAGGCGGACCTCGCCAAGGCGGACGCCGATGCGATCGCCTTCGAAAGCGAGTTCAAGGGCAAGCTCGGCGAATTCGCGAAGTCTCCGTCCGCTGGCGCGACATTCGGCGCCGCCGTCCGCCGCTATGAGGCCATCGAGGATCTGCTCGGCCGGCTCGCGTCTTTCGCGGGCCTCATCCGCGCGGGCAATACGACCGATCCCAAGCGCGGCAAGTTTTATGGCGACGTATTCGAGCGCATCACCTCGATCTCGTCGCATCTTCTGTTCTTCACGCTCGAACTGAACCGCATCGACGACGTGCTGATCGAGCGCGCGCTGGAAGACCCGATCTTTGGGCACTACCGGCCGTGGATCGAGGATACGCGGCGCGAGAAGCCCTATCAGCTCGACGACCAGATCGAGCTTCTGTTCCACGAAAAGTCCATGACCGGGCGCGGCGCATGGAATCGTCTGTTCGACGAAACCATCGCGGGCCTGCGCTTCGAGATCGACGGCGAGAAACTCACACTCGAGCCTACGCTCACCATGCTGCAGGACGCGGACGAGCTGAAGCGTGCGAAGGCAGCCGGCGCGCTTGCGAACGTATTCGGTCAAAATCTTTCGACCTTCACGCTCATCACCAACGTGCTCGCGAAGGACAAGGAAATCTCCGACCGCTGGCGCGGGTTTCAGGACATTGCGGACGCGCGGCATCTTTCCAACCGCGTCGAGCGCGAAGTGGTGGATGCGCTGGTGGAAGCCGTGCGCGCCTCTTTCCCCTCGGTGTCGCACCGCTACTACAAGATGAAGGCAAAGTGGTTCGGCAAGGAGCGGCTGGAGCACTGGGATCGCAACGCGCCGCTGCCGAAAGTCGAACAGCGCACCATCGCCTGGCCGGAAGCCAAAGACACCGTGCTTTCGGCCTATGCAGCCTTCTCGCCGCGCATGGCCGGCATCGCGCAGGACTTCTTCGACAAGAACTGGATCGATGCGCCGGTGCGTCCGGGCAAGTCATCGGGCGCGTTCGCGCATCCGACCGTGCCTTCCGCGCATCCTTATGTGCTCCTGAACTACATGGGCAAGCCGCGGGACGTGATGACGCTCGCGCATGAACTGGGCCACGGCGTGCATCAGGTGCTGGCGGCACCGAACGGCGCCTTGATGGCGCCGACGCCGCTGACACTCGCCGAAACCGCGTCCGTCTTCGGCGAAATGCTGACCTTCCGTGCGCTGCTCGCAAAGGCTGACCCGGCGCAGAAGAAAGCCATGCTCGTCCAGAAGGTCGAGGACATGATCAATACGGTGATCCGTCAGATCGCGTTCTATTCCTTCGAGCGCAAACTTCACACCGAGCGCAAGAACGGCGAACTCACGCCGGAGAAAATTTCCGAACTCTGGATGAGCGTGCAGGGCGAGAGCCTAGGCCCCGCAATTCACCTCGGCGAAGGCTATGAAACCTATTGGGCCTATATCGGCCACTTCGTGCATGCGCCGTTTTATGTTTACGCTTACGCCTTCGGCGACTGCCTCGTGAATTCGCTCTACGCGGTCTATGAGAAGTCCGATGCCGGCTTTGCCGACCGCTATCTTGCGATGTTGGCTGCCGGCGGCACCAAGCATCACTCGGAACTCCTGAAGCCTTTCGGCCTTGATGCGCGCGATCCGGCGTTCTGGCAGACAGGTTTGAAGCTCATTTCGAGCATGATCGACGAAATCGAGAAACTGGATAAGGCTGCTGCTTGAAGCGATATTCACTCCCCATCGCGAGCCTCGTCCTTCTGCTCGCGATTGCTTTTGCAGCCGATCGTTATCTCTGGTTCGTGGATGACCGCGATCATCCAGACGGTATTTTGTTCGCCGAGCAATTTGCGGCGGCACAAGCCGAGAACCGTTCGTCGGTCAATG
>DAORMJ010000020.1:64597-67726 GCA_035440445.1 Xanthobacteraceae bacterium | reverse complement strand
CGTTCTGGGCGAAGGACGTCGCGAGCGTGGCGAGCCGCTCGTTGATCGCGGCGACGCGCTTCTTCTTCGCAGGCGGGAGGGCGGCGCCGGCGCGGACGAGATCATCATCTTCGTCACGGCATCGACGTTATACTTTGCGCGCACCGCTGCGGAAAGACCGAGCATCATAATGTAATGCGTGGGGACGAGCGACGTGAAGGTAGAGCCATTCTCCGAAAGTGTGCGAACAAGCTCCTCCGGATCAATGCTCTTGCGGTTATAGACCGTACAGCGCGCGCCGGTGCCCAGGAACGCACCGAAGAAGAACAGCGAATTCGCGTGACACATCGGCATGACGAGGAGCGCGGAGTCGTCGGAGCGCACGCTGAGTTCGGATTGGGTCACGAGCGCGATCATCGTGCTTGCGCGATGCGAGCGGATCGCGCCTTTCGGCTTTCCGGTCGTCCCCGAGGTGTACATCAAGGCCCAGGGGTCGGTCACGGCGACACTCGCTTCCGGAGCGCGGTCGCTCGCACGAGACAGGAGGTCTTCGTAGGCAATGTAGTTACCATCCGCAGGCTTGCTGCCAAACGCGATGAAATTCGACTGCGGAATATTCAAATTGCCGCGCACAGGCTCGAGCACGGGCACAAGTTCGTCCTGGACAATCATTGCCTGTGCTTCGCAGTTGCCCGCGATGAATTCGATCTCCGGACCCAGCAGGCGAAAATTGATCGGCACCATGACGAGCCCGGAGAAAGCCATCGCGGCATAGATCTCGAGCCATTCGACGCAGTTATAAGCGAGCACGCAGACCCGATCGCCCTTCTGCAGCCCGAGCCCGAGCAGCGCATTCGCGAGACGCGCCGAGCGATCGCGCCACTGACGAAAGGTCATCGCCCGATCGAGATCACGCGCCCCGATCTTGTCCGGAAAGATGCTGGCGTAGAGCCGCAGAGCGTCGCCGACATTCGCGAGTTGATTCACGCGCCGTCCTTGTATTCAGTTTCCTCGAGGCTCGGCCGGCTTTTCCGGCTCTCATTGCAGATTAATACTGCCCGGCCAGCCGATTGATGACAACATTCGATTTGGTCACCAACGGAGCCCGTGATGAGCGAAGTGCGAGACAATCCCGAGCAAAGCCGTTTCGAACTCGAGGTCGACGGTCATCTCGCGATCGCCGTGTACAGGCTGGAAGCCAGTGTCATCACCTTCACGCACACGGAAGTCCCGGAGCAGTTGGGCGGACGCGGGATCGGATCGAAGCTCGCCAAAGGCGCACTGGATCAGGTGCGCGGGCGCGGGCTGAAAGTCGTTCCACGATGCCCGTTCATCAAGGCGTGGATCGAGAAGCATCCCGACTATCAGGATCTGCTTGCCGACTAAGCTGCATTGCAGCCATACCGCCGGCCTCTTGCTTTGCGCGCAATTTGCTCCACATTCGATGCATGAGTGGAATACGAGATGATCAGCAAGCTGGCCGTTACGAACTCGATCTCGATGGCGGGGTCGCGTTCGCGAACTACCGTCAGTCGCCGGGTACTATCACCGTAACCCATACCGAAGTGCCCGCAGCGCTGCGCGGCCAAGGGATGGGAGCGAAATTGTCGGCAGCGGTGCTCGACCATATTCGCTCGCAAGGGCTGAAAGTCGTACCGCGTTGCGGCTACTTCGCCGGCTTCATCCGCGATCATCCCGAATATCATGACTTGCTGGCGTAACCTATGATCCCCTTTTCCGTACTGGACTTGGCACCCGTCATTGAAGGCGGGACAGCCGCCGATGCCTTCCGCAACTCCCTCGATCTTGCGCGCCATGCGGAGCGGCTTGGCTACAAGCGTTACTGGCTTGCCGAACATCACAACATGCCGGGCATTGCGAGTGCCGCGACTTCCGTCGTGATCGGTCACATCGCGGGCGGCACCAGCACGATAAGGGTTGGTGCTGGCGGCGTCATGCTGCCAAACCATTCCCCGCTCGTGATCGCCGAGCAATACGGAACGCTCGCTTCACTTTATGGCGACCGGATCGATCTCGGCCTTGGCCGGGCACCCGGCACGGACCAGCGCACGATGCACGCGCTCCGCCGTAACCGCTCGAACGAGGACACGTTTCCCGACGACGTCGTCGAACTTGCGCATTATTTTCAGGACGTGCAGCCTGGACAACTTGTGCATGCCTATCCGGGTGCCGGACTGAAAGTGCCGCTCTGGATTCTCGGCTCGAGCGCTTACGGTGCGCAACTCGCGGCGCTCCTCGGCCTGCCCTACGCTTTCGCCTCCCATTTTGCGCCGGACTATTTGCAAACGGCGATCGAGCTCTATCGCAAGAACTTCAGGCCTTCGCAGTTTCTGGACAAACCGTATTTCATGCCCTGCATCGGTCTTTTCGCGGCGGACACCGACGAGGAGGCGCGGATGCTTTTCACCTCGCAACAGCGCCAGTTCGTCAATCTCCGGCGCGGATCGCCGGGGCTGCTGCAGCCGCCTGCAAGGCTCGACGATTACTGGTCACCCGCCGAGAAGGCCGGCGTCGAGCATGCCTTGCAATATGCTGTGGTCGGATCTGCGGCGACTGTGAAAGCGAAGCTCCAGAGCTTCATTGCAATGACGGGCGCGGATGAAGTGATGCTGGCCGCGCAAATCTACGACCACGACGCGCGGAAGAAGTCCTACGAGATCGCAGCGACGGTTCGCGACGAACTGGCTTGAACGTGACTTTTCACTCTAGCGAAGCACTACCGTTGAAACCCAATTGGTGAGATCGTTGAGAACCGCCGTGCGATCCGGTTCGCGCTCGTTATAGATCTCGTGCCACAGACCATCGTAGATTTTCAGCGTGCATAGACCCGCAGGAGCAGCGGCGGCGAAATCCTTAGCACCTGCCGGATCGACCAGCTTGTCGTCGCCCGCGGCCTGCACGAGTACGGGCACCGTCAGCTTGCCCGCGTCGCGGATCGCTGCTTCGCCGGCATCCACGATGAACATGGTGATACGCGGCGATATCAGCGCGTGGTTCAACGGATCGTTTTTCGATTGCGAGAGAACGTCCGGGTCGTGAGAAATCTTGTCGAGCGGTAGACCGTGTGGCACGACGAGGTTCGGCAGCAGCCTCGCAAGACCTCCAACCGCGAAGCGCATCGGCCCGTTG
>DAORMJ010000020.1:61696-64572 GCA_035440445.1 Xanthobacteraceae bacterium | reverse complement strand
CCGGCAAATGCCCGGTCGCTCACGGCGGCGGTCACGGCGCGCGCCGCAATCGCGCCACCCATGCTGTGACCGAGCAGGATCGGCGGCTTCGCGCCCGGGCGCTTGCGCAAGAGATCGAACACCAGTTGGGTGTCTTCAATCAGGGTGTCGCTGGACCCGATTTTTGCGCGGTCGCCTCCTGACTTTCCGAAGCCCCGATGATCATGCGCCCATACTTCCAGCCCGAGTTGGCAGAGTGCATGTGCGACGTGACCGTACCGACCGCCATGCTCTCCGAGCCCGTGAACCAGTAATGCCGTCCCTCGGACCTCTTGTCCCTCCGGGGGAAGCCAGTAGCGCAAGAACAGCTTTGTGCCGTCTCTGGCCTCGACTTGCCGTGACCCTGACGGGCCGAATGCAAGATAAGGCACCATTCCTATCGGCCCTACGTTGGGAACCCGTCATAGGGGTTCCGGGTTCTATCGGCGGAAGGGCCATTTGCCCTCCATGAACTGACAATACCGGAGTTTCCGATCTGTCCGATATCGGACCGACAGGGAATTATAGTGCCCAGTAAGGTCTCTCGCTCCCGAAGATTCGGGAGCGGCCTTGCCCGCTTTGAAAAAGGGGCTCCTGGGACGGTGTCATCACTCAGGTCATGGCGAAACCGAGTCAGGAACCGGAAAGCGGATGCTCAAGACCCTAGCCGAAGCGCGAAACCATTTGCTCGCGTCCTTGCCAGAACCCGAATTCGCGCTATTGCAGCCGCACCTGAAAGATGTGCCGCTGAAGCAAGGGACAGTCCTGTGCGAACAGGGTGAACTGATCGATCAGGTCTATTTCCCCGACAGTGGCATGGTTTCCATCGTCGTCGTCCTTTCGGATGGCGAAAAGTCGGTCGAAACGGCCACCGTGGGCCGCGAGGGTGCCGTCGGCGCCGTCGCGGGGCTCGGCGAACGAAAGTCCACGGCGCGCGCCATCGTTCAGGTTGCTGGCAAAGGACAACGCCTGCCCGCGCGGCATCTCCAGTTTGCCGCGAAGCAAAGCCCGGTGTTGCGCGACTTCATCGTCCGTTACCAGGAAATGCTTCTGCATCAGGCGCAGCAATCGACCGCCTGCAACGCGTTGCATGAAGCGCGTCCGCGGCTCTGCCGCTGGCTTCTGCAAACGCGCGATCGGCTCGATAGCGATATGGTTGCGCTTACGCAGGAATTTCTGGCCCAGATGCTCGGCGTTCGCCGGACGACGGTCACGGAGCTTGCGCGCGGACTGCAGAGCAAAGGTCTGGTTCGCTACAAGCGCGGCAAGATCGAGATCCTCGACCGGCCCGGCCTCGAAGCCTGCGCCTGCGAGTGCTACGACGCATTACGGCATCAGGCGGAGCATTATTTTCCGCACCGTCCTGCGCACACTGCGATCCCCTGAGCGGAGTCTTTTTGCATCGCGAGAGCCGTTGTATGACGGTCGGCAATGTTCGACGCACTCGCATTCGCAGGCGGCGGTAACCGCTGCTATTGGCAAGGCGGCTTCTTCGAAGCCGTCAGCGAAAAAATTGATCTGAGCGCACCGCTGACGACGGGCGTCAGCGCAGGTGCGTTTGCCCTGTCCTACTCCCTGTTGGGATTGGGCGATCAGGTGCGGGCCGCGGTGATCGCCGCTTGCGGTCCCCACCTTCGCAATTTCGATTTAGGGGGATGGCGGAACGGCCGGCCGCTTTATCCCGTCGGCGCGATGTATCTCGATCTGTTGCGGAGCGTCTTCGACGACGCTGCTTTGAAGAGACTGCAGGCCGCGAGTGACGTTCGTATCGGCATTGCGCGGCTTCCGCGCGGATTATCTCCAACGCTGGGCGCCGCGCTCGGCATTGGTGCCTATCAAATTGAGAAAAAGCTGTTTCATCCGGTCCATCCCACGTTCGGGCGGAAACTCGGGATCAAGCAGGAATTCGTTCGGGTGCGAGACCTCGCCACGGCGTCAGACCTTCACGACCTGATCATCGCAAGCGGCGGCGTGCCACCTTTCATGCCCGTGACCGTCGTCGGCGACGGACCGGCCTTCGATGGTGGGCTGGTCGATAACGTGCCGGTCGCTCCGCTTCAGCCTATCGAACGCCAAGGCGGGCGAACGCTTGTACTGCTTACGCGACGATACAAAAACATTCCGGATGTGCCGGGCCGAACCTATGTCCAGCCGTCGGCGCCGATTCCGATCAAGCAGTTCGATATCCGCAATGCGGACGGTTTTCGCCTCGCCTATGAGCTTGGCCTCAAGGACGGCAAAGCATTCGCCGCGAGCCTGTAACGCTCGCGTGCTGTCCTACACGATCTTCAGCGACAGGTCCGGCAGGCCTGCGATCCGTGCAACGATCGTGTCGCCTGCGACGACCGCGCCTACGTTTTCGGGCGTGCCCGACATGATCAGATCGCCTGCTTTCAGTTCGAACAATTGTGACAGCCGGGAAATCTGCTCGGCGACACTCCACATCATCTGGGAAAGATCGGCCTTCTGTTTGATCACGCCATTCACCGAAAGCGAAATCTCTCCGCGCTCGAAATGCCCGGTGACGGTCGCGGGAAAGATCGGCCCGACCGGCGCTCCGCGATCGAAGCCCTTGCCGATATCCCACGGTTTGCGCTGATCTTTCATTTCCGACTGAAGATCGCGGCGGGTCATGTCGAGCCCAACCGCATAGCCATAGACACAGTCGAGGGCCTTCCCGACCGGAATGTCCCGGCCGCCCTTATGCAGAGCGGCAACCAGCTCCACTTCGTAGTGATAGTTCTTCGTCAACGGCGGGTACGGATGCTCAGCCGTCTGCCCCGGCATCACCACCTGAATTGCATCCGACGGCTTCTGGAAAAAGAACGGCGGCTCCCGCTCCGGGTCCGACCCCATCT
>DAORMJ010000020.1:47889-61669 GCA_035440445.1 Xanthobacteraceae bacterium | reverse complement strand
CGCCCGATGCAATAAATCCTGCGGACGGGAAAGGCGGCATCGCTGCCCGATACCGGGATTTCCGAATAATCCAGCTCGAATAGCCGTCGTGACATGCGCAGGGTCTCCGCAGGAGTTGTCGGCAGCTGCGTCCTAGCGCGGCTCCGCACTATCCGCCAGCACCGCACCGCCGCGGGTACCCCGAAAGTTCACAATTCGGTAACGATGGCATGCAGTTATCGCATTGCAGCAATGAAGCGCCGAACCTACCGCACCGCAGCATCACCACCTATTTTGCCTTCAGAAATTAAGCGATTCCGCTTCAGCCGAGGGCGCGACGGAATTGCAGTCTGAAGGAGACCGAACATGCTGATTTGGGGTTATGTGCTGAAGCAGATCCGCCGCTGGCGCACCTATCGTCGTACTTACAACGAACTCGTTTCGCTCGACGACCGCACGCTGGCCGATATCAACATCAGCCGCAGTGAAATTCCGGGTATTGCGCGCCACGCGGCCGCAACCGTCCACTAAGACCTGCGACCCGAATTCGTTCGAAGCGTCGCAAATAGAGCCCCGGTGTCCTCCCCACCGGGGCTTTTCCTTTGGCCCGCGCGATCAGCTGCCCTTGAGCCAGGTCTCGATCGGGAGCGTATCCGGGCGCTGGCCGTTTCGCTTTGGCCATGGATCAATCGCCCAGCGCGCCCCTGTCGCTCTATCCGCGACGACCGCGGTCGCGTGGGGATAGCGGAAATCGACGAGGTAGCCGCGGGATTCCGGCGCCACGACGTCATGGAACTTCAATAGCTTCAAATCCGAAAGCAACACGAGGAGCGCCGTCGTATTGACACTCTCATCGATGCAGTCCGCTTCGCTGCTGATCCCGGCCTGCGCCGGACCGGCTCGCGGCGTCCGGCGGCTTGTGCCCGTGTGCGTCCCTATCCTTTGTTCGAACCAGGCAACGGCCTCGGCAATTGCGTTGATCTCGGAGCGCGCCGACTTTCCGCCGCGCGACATGATCTGTCGTAACCTTCCGATATCGCCCGCCCCGAGATCGACGAGCGTCCTGAATTTGCAGTTGAAGCCGTGACAGACGACGACGCCCGCAGCCGTCGGAGGCGGCACGTCGTATTTCGCGAGGTACTGGCGGCCGGCGTTGCTCGCCGCCGCTGAACTTCCCCAAGAGACAACTACAGCGAAGAAGACGATCGCTGTTTTCCTGAGCCGCATTCGCGCATGCTCCGTTTCAAGCCCCCGGCTCCGATATACACTGAATCGCATACACCGGTATTCCTGTGACGCCAGCGTATGCTTAAACCGAGCCGCGCCTTGCTGCGCGCCAGAGCAGGAACTGGCTCCTGATCGCCGAAAGTTCCATCGGCTCGCGAAACGGATCCGATACCCTCCGGATTCTGGCGGCGGAAGCGGGTACGAGCGCAGCAATGAGGAACGCCGGGACTGCCGCTTGGGGGACTTTCGCCTCGCGCAGCGATCGATGATCCTTTTCGGCATTCGCGCATAGTTCGGCGATAGCGCCGTGGAGCCCTGTTGAAGTTTCAGCGGCGAAAACGCTCGCGGTGTGGACCTCGTGCCTCGCCAAAAGGTCGAGTGGCAGGAACAATCGACCGCGTGCCACGTCGCGCCCGACATTCTGAAGCAGTTTTATCATCCCCCACGCTCGACCGCCCACCCGCGATGCTTCGCCGAGATCGCTTCCCGGCGCGAGGATCGTTGCGGCGGCGGCCATTGTCACCCCGGACGTATCGTCCAGATACGCATCGAGCGCGGTCTGGCTTGCCATGGGGGAACCGATGAGATCGAACTCCCGAGCGTCGATGGATCTATGCATGGCTTCTGCGGAAACCGCATAGCGCTCGACCGTGTCCAGCAACGCTGCCGCAACCGGATTTGCCTTCGCCTCGCCTGCGCGTTCGCCGGCGAGCACGTCACGCCACCATTGGAGGCGGATTTCGCCCGCCATGGGCTCCCGGACCGCATCGGGGACGTGGCTGAGCTCGAGATCGAACGCGTACAACGCAAAGAGGTGTTTTCGTTTCTTGGCAGGCGCAAACAGCGCAGACAGAAACCGGGCGCGGTCGCGCTCACGTACCAGCGCTTCGCAATGCTGATAGGCGTCTTCCATGATTCAGCCTACCGCGATCAGCGCGGCGGCAACACGGCGTCCTTCGTCGAGCAGAACATTATAAGTCGAGGCGGCACCGCCCGTCGGTTGAATATCGACGCTAATTTCGGCGGCCTTGCATCGCTCTCTAAGCGTGGCGGGAAGCGCAATCGGATCGCGCCCGCTGCCGATCATCAGGAGATCGATTTGACCCGCTTCGGTAAAGACCCGCGCAAGCGCGTCTTCAGACAAATCCGCGGCGGTGGCGACCGGCCACGCGTAGATCCCGCTTGGCACGATCAAAAGCGAACCGCGATGCGACATCCCGGCAAAGCGGAAACCGCCCTGCCCGTAGCCATCGATCGGAGCACGACCCGGGAAATGCGGATCGTCCTGCGAGACGCTCACGGCGTCGCGCGTGCCGGCGTGTTGTCGTCGTTGCTTGCGCGTTCGCGGTTGGCGCCAACGCCGAGATACATCAGCATCGGCGCGGCGATAAAGATCGAGGTATAGGTGCCAACGAGCACGACGCCGAAGGTCATCACGGCGGCAAAGCCGTGGATGGCACGGCCGCCCCAGATCAGAAGCGCGATCAAAGCCAGCGTGACGGTTACGTGGGTGATGACCGAGCGCGACAGCGTCTGGTTCACGCCCTCGTTGAGAAGCTCCTTCATCGGCATGCGCTTATACTTACGCAGCAGTTCGCGAATACGGTCGTAGATCACCACGGTATCGTTGAGCGAGTAGCCGAGAATGGTGAGGAGTGCCGCAACCGAGGTCAGATCGAAGTCGATCTGCGTGACCGCCATGAACCCGAGCGTCAATACGATGTCGTGCATGTTGGCGACTGTCGCCCCAAGCGCAAACTGCCACTCGAAGCGAAACCAGAGGTACATCAGGATGCCGATGATCGCGAGGCCGAGGCCAACGATCCCGTAACCAAGCAACTCGGCTGAAACGCGCGGACCCACGACTTCGACGCGGCGGTATTCGACGGCATCTCCGAGTGCGCCACGGACCTTCGCGACGACGGCCTGCTGCGCTTCGTCGCCACCCGGCTGCTGCGCCACGCGGATCAGCACTTCGTTATCGCCGAACTGCTGCAACTGCACTTCCCCGAGTTCGAGCTTCTCGAGGGTCGTGCGCATGGCCGAAATATCGACCTTCGGCGACTTGCTCTGCACCTCAATGAGCGTGCCGCCCTTGAAGTCGATGCCAAGGTTCAACCCGTAATAGAAGAAGGCAAGCGCGGCCAATATCGACAACACTGCAGACACCGGAAAGCTGATCCGGCGAAACTGTACGAAATCGATTTTGGTGTCGTCCGGAACCAGACGAAGCAGCGGAATTCGCATCGATGGGCTCCGTTCAGATCGGCAGGGTCTTGGGGCGCCACCAGTGATACCAGAGCGCAACCAGAATACGGGTGAAGGTGAAGGCGGTGAAAAGGGTCGTCAGAATGCCGAGCCCGAAGGTCACGGCGAAGCCACGGACAGGCCCGGTGCCGACATAGAACAGCACGACCGCGGCGATGAACGTGGTCAGGTTCGAGTCGAGAATGGTCGCAAGCGCGCGATCGAAGCCGGCGTTTAGCGCGGACAGCGCAGACCGGCCGGCCCGCACCTCCTCGCGGATGCGCTCGTAGATCAGCACGTTACTGTCCACCGCGATGCCAACCGTAAGAACGATACCTGCGATGCCCGGCAGCGTCAGCGTCGCGCCAAGCAGCGAAAGAATGCCAAGGATCATGCCGACGTTGACCGCGACTGCGATGTTCGCAAACAGGCCGAACAGCCCATAAGTCGCGAACATGAAGGCGATCACGAAGAGCGAGCCAATCCAGGCCGCCTTGATACCGGCAGAGATCGAATCCGCACCGAGGCCGGGCCCTACGGTCCGTTCTTCAATGACGGTAAGCGGGGCGGGCAACGCACCGGCGCGAAGCAGAATTGCAAGATCGTTCGCGGATTGCGCGGTGAAGCTACCAGAGATTTGACCGGAGCCACCGAGGATGGGCTCGCGGATGACCGGCGCGGAAATCACCTTGTTGTCGAGCACGATCGCGAACGGCCGGCCCACATTGTCACGGGTGGCGTTCGCGAAGCGCCGGGCGCCGGAACTATTGAACCGGAAGTTCACCACCCATTCGCCGTTTCGCTGATCCTTTGCCGGCTGGGCGTCGACAAGATCTTCGCCTGCCACGACCACACGCTTTTCGATGACGTAAAGCTGCGGAGGATTATCGGTCGACTGCAACACTTCGGAATCGAGCGGCGGCTGTGCCTGCGCCTGCTGCGGGTTCACCGTGAGATCGACCATGCGGAAGGTGAGCTTGGCGGTCTGGCCGATGAGATCGATCAGGCGCTTCGGGTTATCGAGGCCCGGAACCTGTACGAGAATGCGATCGAGCCCCTGACGCTGGATCGAGGGCTCGACGGTGCCCAGTTCGTCGACGCGTTTGCGCACGATTTCGATCGACTGTTCGACCGACTGGCCGATGCGCTGCGTAATGCCTGCATTGGAAATCGTGAGCCGGATCAGCCCGCCGTTCTCGGTGATTTCAATGTCCTGAACATTAGCGCCGGCGAAAATGCCGGTCAGCGGCTGCGAGAGTTCGCGGAGCTTCCGGAGTGCTTCCGGTACGTCCTTTTCCTCGCGGATGCGGACGGAAACGGTCAAACCCTGCAGCGCAAGGTTGGTGTAGCCAATCTTCGCCTCGCGGAGGACGCGTCTGACGTCATCCCGAAGATTTTCGCCCTTCTCCTTGCGGACGAAATCGGCATCCACCTGCAGAAGCAAATGCGAGCCGCCCTGCAAGTCGAGACCGAGTACCATCCTGCGCTTCAGCGCATTCGGCAGGGAATCGAAGGTCGCCTGCGAAAGCAGGTTCGGAACCGCGAGCGCGCAGACCACCGCCGCAAAGAGGATGATCGCAAAGGCTCGCCATGATTTGAATTGCATATTCCGGTTCCCGAACGCGAGAGGACCAACGAAAGCCTAGGGAGGCTATCTCAATCCTTGAGCGGCTCGCCCTTGGCGCGGACCTCAGTCACCATCTGGCGAACCTGACGGATCTTGACTCCTTCAGCGATTTCAATTTCGACCTCGTGATCGTCGATGACCTTCGAAATCTTGCCGATGACGCCGCCGTTGGTGATGACCGTATCGCCGCGGCGCAGGTTCTTCACCATCTCGGTGTGGGTCTTCACGCGCTTCTGCTGCGGGCGCAGGATCAGGAAGTACATGATCACGAAGATCGCGATGAAGGGGAGCAACGACACCAGCATGTCGCTGCCGCCGGCTGGCGCTGCCTGGGCATAAGCGGGGGTGATAAACATGGCCTCCTCGGGGCTTTTGGGCAGGCGGGGCGCCACGAACGGCTGGCCGCCAAATCGGCGGGGACTATACTTGCCAAACTCCGGATTGCAACGGAATCGGCCCCTTTTCCGAGGCCAGAAAACCCATTTCTGCGAGGCCTTTGCGGAGCTTGCCTGCGGCAAAGCCGCCGCGCTATGCCGCCGGGGACAAGGAAAGACCCAGGAACAAGCCAGCCTCCTCTGATACGATTCTCGGCATGCTCGCCGACGCCCTCGCCCGCATCGCCGGCGCCGTTGACCGCTGGGCTCCTCCGGCGATCGAGGCTCCTGATTTCGGGGCTGCCGAAGCTTTCGTATGGAACGCGGCCCAGAAACGGCTCGATCCCGTGGCCCGGGTCAATCGGGTGGAAATGATGCTACTCAAGGGGATCGACCGGATGCGGGACACGCTGGTCGAAAATACCGAGCGTTTCGCCAAGGGGCTGCCTGCGAACAACGCGCTGCTTTGGGGCGCGCGAGGCATGGGCAAGTCATCGCTCGTCAAAGCGGTGCATGCTTCGATCAACGCGCAGACGAAGAACCTGAAACTGATCGAAATTCACCGCGAAGACATCGAAACGCTGCCGGTCCTGATGAACCTTCTGCGCAAGACGACCGACCGCTTCATCGTGTTCTGCGACGATCTTTCCTTCGACGGCGACGACACCTCGTACAAATCGCTGAAAGCGGTGCTCGATGGCGGCGTCGAAGGCCGGCCGGACAACGTCATCCTCTATGCGACCTCGAACCGCCGTCACCTCCTCGCGCGCGAGATGGTCGAGAACGAGCGTTCGACTGCGATTAATCCCGGCGAGGCCGTGGAAGAGAAGGTTTCGCTCTCCGACCGCTTCGGACTCTGGCTCGGCTTCCATCGCTGCTCGCAGGACGAATTCCTCGCGATGGTGCACGGCTATGTTTTGCACTTCAAAATCCCGGTCGAGCCGGAGCAGTTGCGGCGCGAAGCACTCGAATGGGCGACGACGCGCGGATCGCGTTCCGGCCGCGTTGCCTGGCAGTTCGTGCAGGATCTCGCCGGCCGCAAAGGTGTGAAGCTCTCTTGAAAAGAGGAAAGCCATGAACCGTCAAATTCTTCTCGCCGAGACCCCGAAGGGAAAACTCGGACCCGAGCATTTCAAACTGCAAGAGAGCGCGATGCCCTCGCCGCAGGATGGTGAGGTGCTGTTGAGGATCAGGCTCATCTCCCTCGATGCAGCGAACCGCGCCTGGATGCAGGGCGCGACCTATCGCGAGGCCGTCGGTGCCGGAACGGTCATGGCGGGAGGCTCCATTTCCGAAGTCGTCGAGAGCAAAGCGCCGAATTTTGCCAAAGGCGATCTCGTCTTTGCGGATACCGGCTGGCAAGAATACGCGGTGCTGCCGGCGAAAAAGCTTCTAAAAGTACCCAATGTCACGCCCATGACGCATCTGCTTAGCGTCTACGGCATCGCAGGCCTCACAGCCTATTTCGGCCTCCTCGACGTCGGTCAGCCCAAAGCCGGCGAAACGGTGGTGGTGTCGGCCGCGGCCGGTTCGGTCGGATCGCTTGTTGGGCAGATCGCGAAGATCAAAGGTTGCCGTGTGGTCGGGATCGCCGGCGGCAAAGACAAATGCGACTGGCTCAAGTCCGAACTCGGGTTCGACGACGTGGTCGATTACAAGGCGGGGCCCGTTTTCAAATCGCTCAAAGCCGCCTGCCCCGATGGAATCGACGTCTATTTCGACAATGTCGGCGGCGACATCTTCGAGGCGTGCCTGTCCCAGATGAAACTGCATGGACGCATTGCCTGCTGCGGTGCGGTTTCGGCGTATGACGGCGCGGCTCCCGCTGCCGGTCCGCGTGGCGTGCCCGGATTGATCGTCGTGAAGCGCCTACGCGTACAGGGCTTCATCGTCATGGATTACTACAGTCAGGCGATGAAGGCTGTTGCAGAGTTGCAGGGCTGGGTCGCCGCCGGAAAGCTCAAGGTGCAGGAAGACGTGCTCGACGGCATCGAGAACACGCCGAAGGCGCTGATCGGTCTCCTGAACGGGGACAATCGTGGCAAACGCATGGTACGGGTTGCTTGACGAAAAGAAACGCCGGGACGAAACGGCCCGGCGCTCCCAAACAGATCGAAGCTGGTGTTAGCTGCCGACGGCGTCTTTCACGCATTTGTTCGTGAAGCTGGTCTTGGCCGCGCCGTTGAGCTTCTTGTCGGCCGCCTGCTTGTCGCAGGAGCTCTTGGCGTCGGTTTCGCACTTCTTCAGGAAGCTGGTCTTCGCGGCGCCGTTGTACTTCTTTTCGACCGCAGTCGCATTGCAGCTCGCCTGCGCGTTGGCAGCCGTGGCGGCAAACGTCAGCGCAAGCGCCAGAATGATCGTACGCATTTCAGTATTCCTCCATCGCCCCCCGGAACGATTCCGGAGATGCGGGAGCCTAGCGAAGGCAGAGATTGCGACCGTAAAATGACGGGGGAAAATCCCGCAGGTTTCTACTTATGAAACTCGAGTCTTGGGCCGTCCCAGATACACGACCACCGCAGCGATCAGATTCAGAACCGCCGCAAGCATCAGCACTTCGCGGTATCCGCCGAAGTAGTCATGGAGCCAACCGAACATTGCCGGGCCCAGCGCGGAGGCAAAGCCGATGCACATCCAGCAAACCCCATAGATCGAGGCAAAGACTTCCGGCCCGAACTCACGCCGGACGATGATCGGCGACAGCGTGGTCACGTTGCCTGTTGTAAGGCCGAAGGCAAGGCTCGCGGCGATCAGCATCCATACTGCGGGAACGGCGGCGATCGACGCCACCGCTACAGCCGCAAGGATAAGGACACCTGCCGTTGTCACACGAAGATCGACATGGTCGGCCCAGCGCGCCAGCGCCACGCGGCCGAGGAAAGCCGTCACGGCGGTGATGGAGACGATAAAAGCGGCACCTCCCGCGCCCATGGCCGGTACCGCCAGCGATACGTGATGGGTCAGAAATCCGAGCTGCACGCCGAGGCCCAGAGCAAACGCGATTACGACGCTGGCAAAGGCCCATGTGCGCATCGCCTCGCCCCGGCCCCAAACCCGCACCGCGCTCTCGTTGCTCTTCGGCGCGGGCGGTTCGCCATCGGGATAGAGACCCATCTCGGCAGGCGATTTTCGCAGAACGAAAACCGCGAGCGGGAAGACGACGCATAGCGCTGCGACTGCGCTCCACATCATTGCCTGTTCGAGACCAAGGCGAGAAATCGCAAAAATCAGAAGCGGCGTGGATGTCATTCCACCGATGGAAGCGCCGAGCATTGCGGTAGAAACCGCCCTGCCCTGATGCCGCTCAAACCATGGGGAAAGCGTCGCCGATAGCGCCGTGACCGAAATGCATGAGTTTCCGATTCCTGCGAGCGCGAAGGCCGCGAAGACGTGCCAAGGCTCGCTCACCTGCCCGGTCACGAATAGCCCTAGAGCGAGGAGAACTGCGCCAGTTCCAAGCACCGGTTTCGGGCCGTACTTGCCGACCGCAGGGCCGGTAAAGGCTGACAAAACGGAAGACAGCAAAATGGAGACTGTGATTGCCGAGGAAATCGAGCCGACCGACCAGCCGTGCCGCTCTGCGATGGCGTGAAGATACACACCACTCCCGAAGACACCCAATCCCCAACTGAAGATCGCGATAACGAGGCAAGTGGCAACCATCCACCAGCCGTAAAAAATTCTGCCCGCCATAGGATCGCGATTCCAAATATTCGGTCACGTATAGACCGGTTCCTATGGACAGGCGATGCCAAGATTTTTCGTAGCTGCACGCTGTTTAATGCACTTCGAATTAAAGCACGTCAAAGCGCGCGATATCAGTGAAGCGTCCCGGCATGGATTGGTGCAACATCCATGGTTCGATCCTCCGAAGGACTATCCTCGATCCTATCGTAGTGTTGACTAATATCCTTCCAGACCCTCGCGATGCGCGCCCACTCAACGCGGGCTTCCTCAGGCAATGTGGGGTCGTTGGCCTTGTTGACCGCTTCGACCGCACTGGCATGGCAATATTCGAGGACTCGCATGATCGTGTAACGCAGCTCCCGTCTGCGAGGTTCCTTTGCGCCTGTTGACTTCGACACACAAATAAATCCGCCGTGAGCAGGAACATATGCTCTCTACGCGAATTACCTGCCTGTCGAACAACGCCTTTCCCCCCGGGCGGTCGGCACCAAAACCCGGAGAGCGCCTCGCCTCCGGGTTTTCTTTTTCGGGCGGTGGCAATGGAGGCTGCACGATGTCCCTAGGCACGATCCTTCTGATCGTTTTAATCGTTATCCTGCTGGGTGGCTTCTCCGGCTTAGGCGGAGGCCCGTTCTATGGCACCGGTTACTACGGAGGCGGTGGCCTCGGGTTGGTGATCGTCATCCTGCTAATATTGGTCTTGATGGGCCGTATTTGACCGCCCATGCGAACAAAAATGCCCCGCTGGCGCAGGCCAGCGGGAATTTTTTTGCATTTTAGAGATTTTCTGAGGAACTAATTGGTATTTAGCGCGTTCGCGGCAGATGCACGCTTCGGGGGCGACAGGAATTGAATTCCGCTGGGTACTTCATTGCAATGCGAACAGATGATGGCAGGTACCGGCAGTTGCTCGATGCCATCAGCGATCACGCAATCTATATGCTCGACCCAAGCGGTACGGTTGCGAGCTGGAATACCGGCGCCGAGCGTCTCAAAGGTTACAAAGAAGCTGAAATCGTCGGAGAGAACTTCTCGCTGTTATACAGCCAAGAAGACCGCGGCCTGGGCCTTCCGCAACACGCTCTTGCGGTAGCCGCTCAAAGCGGCACCTACGAGGTAGAAGGCTGGCGCATCAGGAAAGACCACAGCCAGTTCTGGGCTCACACGACGCTTACCGCAATTCTCAACAGCTCCGGCGGTCTCGAAGGCTTCGCAGTCGTTACGCGGGATCTGACCGGCCGCAAAACGGCTCGGGACGCACTTCGTCAAAGCGAACAGCAGTTCCGGCTGCTCGTGGAAGGCGTCACCGACTATGCGATCTACATGCTTGATCCCGATGGCCGGGTGGCGAGCTGGAATACCGGCGCCGAGCGGATCAAGGGCTATAGCGCGTCCGAAATACTGGGCCAGCACTTTTCCCGCTTCTATACCGAAGAGGAACGCCTCGCCGGCGCACCCCAGAGAGCCCTCGAAACCGCCCTTCGCGACGGCCGGTTTGAACGGGAGTCCTACCGTGTACGCAAGGACGGCACGAGATTCATCGCGCACATCGTGATCGATCCGATTATCGACGAGCGTCTCGGGGTAATTGGTTTCGCGAAGATCACGCGTGACATTACCGAGCGGGAAGAAACCCGGCTGGCGCTTGAGCGCACCCGCGAGCAGCTGTTTCATTCGCAGAAGATGGAAGCGATCGGCAAACTGACCGGTGGCGTTGCGCACGACTTCAACAATCTACTGATGGTCATCCAGAGCAGCCTTGAACTGCTGCGCAAGCGCACGCCCGACAACGCGCAGATCACACCCCTCATTCAGAACGCCATGCGCGCGACCGAACGCGGTTCGGCACTCACCCAGCGCATGCTTGCTTTCGCGCGTCGTCAGGACATCGAGAAGCGCGTCATCGATATGCCGCGGCTCATCGGCGAGACGCGCGAACTCCTGCAACGCTCGCTTGGCCCCGCATTCAATGTCGAAGCCTTATTCGAAGGCCAGATCCCGAACGTGCTCGCAGATCCCAACCAACTGGAGAGCGCCCTCCTCAACCTGGCGTTCAACGCGCGCGACGCGATGCCCGATGGCGGGTCTATCTCCATTACGCTCCGCAACTCGCGCAACCCCGCGTCCGACCTTCCCGGCGGCGACTATGTTTCCATCGTCATGAAGGACAGCGGGCATGGGATGGACGCCGACACGCTTCGGCAGGCGACCGATCCGTTTTTTACGACCAAAGGCATCGGAAAAGGCACGGGACTGGGCCTCTCCATGGTGCAGGGAATGGCAGAACAGGCAGGCGGAGCCTTCCGGCTAACGAGCCAGCCCGGCGCCGGAACCATGGCGGAGATCCTGCTTCCTGTCGCCAATAGCGATGTTGCCGAAGAGACCGAAAAGCCAGCGAGGGCCGACAATGCTTCGCGGCCTCTGGTCATCGTAGCCGTCGATGACGACAGCCTTGTGCTGATGAATACGGCGGCGATGCTGGAAGATCTCGGCCACACCGTCCTTGAAGCGAGCTCGGCACGCGAAGCGCTTGAGATCTTGCAGGACACCAAGGCAGACTTAGTAATCACCGACCATGCCATGCCCGGTACGACCGGGCTGCAACTCGCCAAGACCATTCTGGCGCAGCAGCCCAACCTCCCGATCCTGCTCGCGACGGGCTATGCGGAGCTTGATCCCGACGCGGGGATCCAACTCCCGCGGCTTGGCAAACCGTTTCTTCAGGATGACCTGAAAGCCGCCATCGACAAGGCGATGAAGCTGTAGCCTATCGGTGTCCGGCGCAGCGCTGCGCCCGCAAGGCTTCCTGTGCTGCCGCGCGCCGGTAAGCGGTCGCGGAAAGATCGTTCGCCATTCGCGAGAATTCCTCGCAACGCGCTTCAGCAGTCGGTGTCGCGGTAACGCTCGCCGGCCCCGTCTGCGCGCAGCCTGCAAGAACCACCGCAAAACCCAATACTGCCAGACATTTCATCGACGAGGTGCCCCCACTTGCGCGGAGGAACTAGCGGCCGCGCCCCGTGTCGTCGCCGTGGCATGGCGTCCATTTCCCAACAAACTTGTGACTGGACCGCACCCGTCGCCCTCGTATTCTCGTGCACCACTATAACCTAACCCCGGCGACCAATATGCTGCTCCCCGGCCCCGATCACCCGATCTCCATCTCTGAAGAGCCGCGAACCGTGCGGGTGATGTTCAACGGCAAAGTCGTCGCTGAAACTTCGCGCGCGCTTCTCCTTGCGGAAGCCGCCTATCCGCCTGTCCATTACATTCCTCGCGAAGACGCGCGCATAGAGCATTTTACGCCGACGCGGCATGAGACCGGGTGCCCTTACAAAGGAACGGCGTCGTATTTCACCCTCGAGGTCGAGGGAAAGCGCAGCGAGAATGCGGTGTGGTCTTATGAGAAACCTTATCCAGCCGTCGCAAAGATCGCGGGAATGCTTGCATTTTATCCGCAACGCATCGACGCGATAGAGATCAGCTGACTTCGCAACAAATTGACGCTCGCCGCATTTTGCGGGACTTTCTGCATCCAACGTCGAACCAGCGTCGCGCTGCACATTTGGAACCTGACATGAAGAAATTCGCTACGGTCTCCGCCGCTCTTCTTCTGCATTGCTCGACGGTTTTGCCGGTATTCGCTTTCGGAGCGGTTGCCACGGCGGTGCCTGCGGACGTTGCGCGGGACGGCTATTCCAGCGGCATCTCCTATAACTTCAGGACTGCCCGCGAAGCCGAAGACCGCGCGCTCCAGGAATGCCGCCAGACCCAAGACGCACCTGCGGAAACGAAGAAGCTCTGCCGGGTCATCCAGTCCTTCGAAAACCAGTGCGTCGCGGTCGCGCTCGACCCGCAGGCCGGAACGCCGGGAGCCGGATGGGCAATTGGCGACACGCTTGAGAGCGCACGACGCAATGCGCTTCTCGGCTGCGAACAAACCGCCGGCAGCGATCGCCGCGGTGAATGCCGGATCACTGCCGAGGGTTGCGACGGCCGGGCGAAATAGCCGCCTGAGCCGCCGGCGGTTGATCCTTCCTTATAATTCATCAACTGGAGGAGGAACTTCCGGATTTCGCGTGCGTTGAACGCCACAGAAGCGGCTTATTTGTTCTGGGGCTCACGTCATGCGCGACGTACTTTCTCTCTATCCGCGTTTTCTCGTTTTCAGCGCGATCATGGCGGCGTTTCTGCTCCTCCTCGCGCTGATCCCGCCGTCAGGCGGCGCAAACGCTACAGCGATCGCCACCCCGGTACAGACATCAGCCACCGATACGGTGAGAAAACTCGAAGCCGGTGATTGCCGCATCGATCAACACGCATACACCCCCACGTGCACGACGCGGGGGCGAATTATTCGCGTGATCAACTTCTGATCGGATCAGATGCCGGAGAGATGCTTTTCCGGATCGACGGGGTTTGAGCCCTTGCGGATTTCGAAGTGGAGCTGTGGCGAGGTCACGCCGCCGGTCTGACCGGCCTTCGCGATGACTTCGCCGCGCTTGATCTTCTGGTCCTTTTTTACATCGATCGCGCCGAGATGCGCATAAGCCGTCACCCAGTTGTCCGCATGGCGGATCAGCACGAGGTTGCCGAAGCCTTTCAGTTCGTTCCCGGCGTAAGCGACCACGCCATCTTCGGC
>DAORMJ010000020.1:38011-47819 GCA_035440445.1 Xanthobacteraceae bacterium | reverse complement strand
TAGGCCGAGAGAATGCGTCCGCGAACGGGCCAATGGAACGCAGGACCGGCATTCGGCGCGCGCTGCGGAGCATCGTTCACCGCGGGAGCAACATTCGGGCGAACCACACCGACGCTTTCGGGCGCAGGCATATTTTCATTCTGCGCGACCTGCTGCGGCGGCGTTTGCGGCACGGTCTGCACGGCGCGCTGCGGCTGGGCCTTCGGCTGCTGCGGAGCAGCCGGCGGCGTTGCGGCAATCGGCGCGACACCGGGGATGCGGACCTGCTGGCCAATGCGAAGCTGGGTCGAGAGCGTCAGGTTGTTCGCTTTTGCGATCGCCTGCGGGCTCACTTTGTACTTGCGCGAGAGCGAGAAGATGGTCTCTCCAGCCGCCGCAGTATGGACACCGGCCTGCGCCGCTGCGGGGCTTGCCGGGACGATCTGCGTGTTGGCGGTGCGCGAGGCCGGAATGACCAGCCGCTGACCCGGACGGATCGTGTTCGCGTTCTGCAGGTTATTGGCCCGCAGGATCGCGCTGGCCGAAACATTATGTTTTCGGGCGAGCGAGTAAACGGTCTCGCCGCTCTGCACGATAATGGCGCGGCCTTGATCCTTGTTCAGGTCGTTCGTGTTCACCGCCGCCGTCGTACGCGGCGCGCTTAGCAGATTGTTCTGCGCGCGCGGAGGCTGCGCGGCCGGCACCGTCGCGGGGCGATAGGTCACCACGGGCGGCTGCTGCGGACTATGCAACGGCTGCGTTTCAACCTGCGAGCGCGGCGGCAGCTGATGTCCCGGAATCTGCGCCTGATTGCTTGGCGCCTGTTGCGGGATCGATGCCGTCGTATCCTGCCGGTTCTGGAATGGATTGGAGTCGAACCGCGTCACGTCAGTGCTGCAAGCGGCAGCGAAAGCGCCAACGGCGGCGACAGCGGCACAGCGGGTAAGCAGCGCTCCCCGGAAGCGCGAAAGATTGGTACGCATCACTACTCACTCAGACGCAACAACACGCCTGACGAATAGGCTAAGTCCGGTAAACGCCGACTTAAGAAAACCCGCGCAGAGCAGAAAATTCGTAAGAGAGTCCGGAGTTTGCGCTTCAGAGCGCGATTGCCTTGCCCTCGACCAGCGGCACGAAGCGCACCGAAATGAGATCGAGATGGTCGATCTTGCCGCCTGATTTCGTGAACAGACGAAGCGCTTGCACGCCTGCCTTCGGCCCAACAGGCGCGATCAGCCGGCCGTTATCAGCCAGTTGATCGAACAGCGGTGACGGCACCGTTTCGGTCGCAGCGGTGACAATGATCCTGTCGAATGGCGCCTCGTCCGGTGCACCGAAACTGCCATCGGCAACGCGGACGGTCACGTTCTTCAAGCCGAGCACACGAAGCCGGGCGGACGCGAGATCGGCAAGCGTGCGATAGCGCTCAATCGTCACGACGGATTTCGCAAGCATGCCAAGGATCGCGGCCTGATAGCCGGAGCCCGTTCCCAGTTCGAGCACTTTGTGCCGGGGATCGACGTCAAGCGCCTCCGTCATGGTCGCGACAACGAAGGGCTGGCTTATCGTTTGTCCGCAATCGATCGGCAAAGCCTGATCGGCATAGGCGACATTCGCGTGCTCGGCCTCGACGAAAATCTCGCGCGGCACCTGTTCGAGCGCACGCAGCACCTTGAGGTCGCGGATGCCGCGGCTGCGCAAGGAGAGCAAGAACTCCATGCGCGCTTCCGCGTTCTTCCGCTCGAATTCCTCGTCGCGCCGGTTGCGGTCGGGCATCCGCCTGTAGCTCCGTAGTCGCTAGTTCGTCAACTCGCTCTTGTCGAACATCGCGGCGAGTTTGGTCATAAACGGCCGATCCGTGAGATCGATCCGCAGCGGCGTGACCGAGATTTGCTTCCGCTCGATTGCAGAAAGATCGCTGCCATCGGCATAGGTGCGTTTGATGCGCTGAAAGCCGATCCAGTAATACGGAAATCCCCGGCCGTCCTGCCGCTTGTCCACGAGCAGCAATTCGGCGTCGCGCCGGCCCTGCGTGGTGATCGCAACGCCTTGCACTTCTTCCGGCGGACAGTCCGGAAAGTTGATGTTCAGCAGGACGCCAATCGGCAGGCCCTGCTTGAGAATTTTGCGGATCAGGTCCGGCGCAAGCGCCTCGACGGTGTCGTAGGTCGGCTTCTCGCGCGTCAGCGGACCATAGGCCTGGCTCAGCGCCATCGCCTGGATGCCGAGAATGGTTCCTTCCATCGCGCCGGCGACCGTGCCCGAATAGATCACATCCTCAGCGAGATTCTGCCCGCGATTGACGCCGGACAGGATCAGGTCGGGCCGCTTGTCCTCGAGCACATGGCGCACGCCCATGATCACGCAATCGGTCGGCGTGCCTTTCACGGCAAAGCGCTTCTCCGCAACTTTGCGCAGACGAAGCGGGTCCGACAGCGAAAGCGAATGCGACACGCCCGACTGATCGAATTCGGGCGCGACGATCCAGACATCGTCCGAGAGCTGCCTTGCGATCCGCGCCAGCGCGTCCAGGCCCGGCGAATGAATTCCGTCGTCGTTGGTAACAAGAATGCGCAACGTCAATTTGCCTTCGTGATTTTTGTGATGCCACCCATATAGGGCTTCAAGGCTTCCGGGATTGTGACGGAGCCGTCTTCGTTCTGATAGTTTTCGAGAACGGCAATCAGCGCGCGCCCGACCGCGACGCCAGACCCGTTCAGCGTATGAACGTAGCGCGGGCCTTTCGCGTCTTTCGGGCGATAGCGCGCGTTCATGCGCCGCGCTTGAAACTCCCCGCAGTTCGAGCAGGAAGAAATCTCGCGATACGTGTTTTCGCCGGGCAGCCAGACCTCGATGTCGTAGGTCTTCTGCGAGGCAAAGCCCATATCGCCGGTGCAGAGCGTCATGACGCGGTAATGCAGGCCGAGCTTCTGCAAGACCTTCTCGGCAGAGACGAGCATTCGCTCGTGCTCTTCCGCGCTCTGCTCAGGCGTCGTGATCGAAACCAACTCGACCTTGGTGAACTGGTGCTGGCGGATCATGCCGCGCGTATCCTTGCCGGCGGCGCCGGCTTCCGCGCGGAAGCAAGGCGTGCAGGCGGTGAGGCGCATCGGCAGCTTGGCGTCGTCAATGATTTCGCCGCTCGCGAGATTCGTCAGCGGCACTTCCGCCGTCGGGATAAGCCAGAAGTCCTCGCCTGCGCGAAATTGATCTTCCCTGAATTTCGGCAGTTGTGCCGTTCCGTACATCGCCGCATCCCGGACGAGTACCGGCGGGTTCACTTCCGTATAGCCATGCTCAGCCGTATGCGTGTCGAGAAAGAGTTGCGCCAGCGCGCGCTCGAGCCGCGCGAGCGCGCCCTTCAGCACGACGAAACGAGCGCCCGAAATTTTCGACGCGGCCTCGAAATCCATCAGACCGAGCGCTTCGCCGATCTCGAAATGCAGCTTCGGCTTGAAGCCGATTGCCGGGCGCTCGCCATGACGGCGATATTCGACATTGCCGGTTTCGTCCTTGCCTTCCGGCACGTCGGCGGCGGGAAGGTTCGGAATGGACGCAAGAATTTCGTCGAGCCGCTTCTCGATCTCCTGCTGCTCGGCTTCGAGCTTCGGCATCTCATCCTTGATGCCGGCAACCTCGCTCATCAGGGTCTGGGCGCGCGCCTCGTCCTTGGCCTTCTTGGCTTCGCCCACTTCTCTGGAAACGGCGTTCCGTCGCTCCTGCATGACCTGCAGCTTCGCGATCACCGCGCGGCGCTTTTCGTCCAGCGCAATGAGATCCGGCGAGCCCGCACTCAGGCCACGGCGCGCGAGCGCGCGGTCGAACTCCGCGGGATGGTCTCGTATCCACTTAATGTCGTGCATTTTCAGTCCTGCGTAATAGTCTATAATTACGCACAATTTTACCACTTAAAGCGATAGTTGAATTTACGTGCTGGACGGGTTGGCCGGGGGCGCCGTCAGATCGGTCGCATTCGACGCATTGGCGGCATCTGTTTCCGCCTGCGCCGCTGCCCGCTTCTTCTCTGCCGCCGCCACCAGCCAGATGGAGGCTTCGTAAAGGAGCAAGGTGGGCACCGCAAGCGCAAGCTGTGAGATCACGTCCGGCGGCGTTAGCACGGCCGCGATCACGAAGACGCCTACGATGGCGTAGCGGCGCATCTGGCGGAGCCAGGCAGCCGTGACCACGCCGATACGCGCGAGCAGCGTCAGGATCACGGGAAGCTGAAAGCAAATCCCGAATGCGAAGATCAGTCCCATGATCAGGGAAAGATATTCAGAGACGCGCGGCAAGAGCTTGATCTCGGGGCCAGCGCCGAGTTGCTGCATGCCGATGAAGAAGCCCATCGCAAGCGGCATCGCGAGGAAATAGACGAACGCGGCTCCGAGCAGAAAGCAGAATGGCGTCGCGATCAGATACGGCAGAAACGCGCCCTTCTCGTGCTTATAAAGACCGGGCGCGACGAAGGCATAAATCTGCGACGCGATGACCGGAAACGCGAGGAACGCGGCGCCGAAAATCGCAAGCTTGATCTGCGTGATGAGAAACTCTTGCGGCGCGGTATAAATCAACTCGATCTTCGCATCGGCGCCCGCAGCAAGCTGATAGGGAAACAGCAGGATGTTGTAGATGTACTTCGCGCCGGCGAAGCAGATGATCAGCATCACGAAGAATGCGAGCAGCGACTTGATCAGCCGCGAGCGCAGCTCGACCAGATGCTCCATCAACGGAGCCTTGCTGGAGTCGATATCTTCCTGGCTCATGCGCCCGTCCCCTGCTTCGGCGCTGGCGCATTGATCGTGTCAGCAGACGTGGTCGAGGCGGGCGCGATGGGTGCCGGCTCGATGTTCACAGGCTCGGCCTGCGCGGGTGCCGGAATTGTGGCGTCGACCTGCGCATCCGTCGCTGGCGGCGACGGAGGGCTATCGATCGATTTCTGAATTTCGCTCTCGATCGACTGCATCGGATTCTGGATTGCGTTCTGTGCCGACGATGCGAGGTTCTCGGCCTGCTTCTTCAGGTCAGCGAGCTCTGCATCGCGCATCGCATCCTGAAACTGGCCCTGAAACTCGTTCGCCATCGAGCGCACCTTCGACATCATCGAGCCGAGCGCGCGAAGCACCTTCGGAAGATCCTTCGGCCCGATCACCACGAGCGCGACGATCCCGATTACGAGAAGTTCACTCCAACCGATATCGAACATGTAGCTGCCACCTCACCGCGGCCAGATTGCAGTCCGCGAAAGGCGCCGCAAGCCAGCGGCGTCAGCCGACCTTCTGATCGTCGGTGCGGCGCACCGCCGGCGGGGTTTGCTCGATCGTCTTGGGCGGCGTCTGCGCGGCGGCGGGTTCGTCATCCGCCATGCCCTTCTTGAACGCCTTGATGCCCTTCGCGGCATCGCCCATCAGTTCGGAAATCTTGCCGCGACCAAACAGCAGCAACACGACCACCGCGACGACAAGCCAATGCCAGATACTCAAACCACCCATGGAATCCTCCGCTGGCAGGTTAGCTTAGGAGCCGCCGAGACCAGCCAATTTTCGTTACTTTACACGAACCTAGGGCCGCGAAGCGGCAAAAACAAGAACTTCGGCGGGGTCGATCTCGACCCCCACATCCTCGCCGGTTTCGCGGTTAACGGGTTCCCGCACCCGCGCCAGCACGGGTTCGTCGAGCCCCGGCATGATAATTTCGAGGAGGCTTACCTCCCCCACAAAGCGGTGCGCGACAATCCGTCCGGGTAATCCTTCGCCTGCGCTGCGCAACCGAATGGCCTGCGGACGAATACAGACTACCGCCTCTCCGTCTTCCACGGAATCGGCCGCGAAGGTTCCAAGCGGCGTTTCGATACGCCCGCGATATGCCCACGCAGTTAGTTCATTCAGTTCGCAGAAAAAACGAGCGGCGAAGAGACTTTGCGGGCGGCGATAGATCCATTCCGGGTCGCCGATTTCCACCACACGCCCCTGATTCAGTAACGCAACGCGATCGCCCATCCGCATCGCTTCCTCGGCGTCGTGGGTTACGACGACGCAGGTCGCGCGCGCTTCCCGCAGAATCGCCAGCGTTTCGCTCCGCACGGAATCGCGCAAACGGCTGTCGAGCCCCGAAAATGGTTCGTCCATCAGGATCACCGCCGGGCGCGGTGCGATTGTCCGCGCAAGCGCCACGCGTTGCTGCTCGCCGCCCGAAAGCATGTGCGGATATTCCGCGCCGCGCGCGCCCAATCCTACGCGATCCAGCGCAAGCGAAGCCTGACGCTCCGCATCCGCGCGCGACAACCCGCGCAGACCGAACCGCACGTTCTCCAGGTTCGTCATGTGTGGGAACAGCGCGTGGTCCTGAAACATCAGGCCGATGCCGCGGCTCTCCGGCGGCACGAAGCGAGACGGTCCGGCGATTTCCCTGCCATCGAGCAGCACGCGGCCCGACGATGGCGACTCAAGACCTGCTGCGATCCGCAAAAGCGTAGTCTTCCCGCAGCCGGAAGGTCCCAGCACGCTGAGTACTTCGCCGGGCTCAACGGCCAGCGTAATGCCGCGAATGGATTCGCCCGCCCCATAAGAGTGACGCACGTCCTCGAACGCGAGATGAGCCGCAATCGATACGGGAGCCGGCGTGCTGGAAACGATGCGAGAGTCCATAACGGCGCGAAACTAACGGTTTGCGCGCGATAAGTCCCGTTACTTACCGCTCTCGGGATCGAGTTCCGGATCGCCTTCTTCCAGCGGCTCCTCGTCGTCGCGAAGCGTCGAAAGATCGTTCGGGATCGGAACGGCAAATCCAGCCGGCAGGCGGTCTTCCAGGAAGCCCGCGCCCTTCAGCTCTTCCAGGCCCGGAAGATCGGAAATCTCGTTGAGCCCGAAGTGAATGAGGAACGCCTCGGTGGTTCCGTAGGTCACAGGGCGGCCCGGCACCTTGCGGCGGCCGCGCAGACGCACCCAGCCCATTTCGATCAACGCATCCAGCGTGCCCTTGCTGATGGTAACGCCGCGGATTTCTTCGATCTCCGCGCGCGTCACCGGCTGATGATACGCGACGATTGCGAGCGTCTCGATCGCGGCACGCGAAAGCTTCTTCGGCGCAGGCGCATCCTTGGCAATCCGATGACCCAGATCCGAGGCGGTACGCAGCGCCCACTTGCCTGCGACGCGCACGAGATTGACGCCACGGGCTGCGTAATGCTCGACCAACCGGTCCAGTTCAGCCTGCAGATCGGCGTCTTCCGGAAGCCGCGACTTCAGAAGATTCTCGTCCACCGGCTCGGTCGCGGCAAACAGGATCGCTTCCAGAACGCGCTGGTTTTCGTCGGACTGCACTTCGGGCTCGGCACCCACGATCGAAAGCGGTTTGCGCAACGCGGTCACTGTTTCGTCTCCACCACATGTAATTCTGGTCTTGGTTCAGCCCGCCGCTTCAACCAGAGCGGGGCAAACGCGGTTTCCTGCTGCAATTCCAGATGGCCTTCCTTGACCATCTCGAGTGACGCCGAAAAGCTCGACGCCAGCACGGTCGGGCGCATCGCGGGCTCGACCAGATAATCGATCAAAAACGAATCAAGCCTGGTCCAGTCTTGGCTCTTGCCTACCAACCGTTCAAGCTGCTCGCGCGCCTCTTTCAGCGACCACACGACCCGCTGTTTCACCGTGTGATGGGACAGCGCCTTGGTCTGCCGCTGCCGCGCATAAGCGGAAAGCAGATCGTAGATCGTGGCGGTGTATTGCTGCGGCTGCAGCGACTCCACCTCTTCCGGCATGCCGCGACCGAAGAACTCGGAGCCGAGCTTGTCGCGCGTCATCAGACCAGCGCCGGCGCGGCGGATCGCCTCCAGATGCTGCAGACGCGCCGCAAGGTCGGCCGCGAGATCGGCAGCCGATGGTTCTTCCGGAGCATTGGCTTCCGGCAACAGCAGGCGCGACTTCAAATAAGCAAGCCATGCCGCCATCACGAGATAGTCGGCAGCCACTTCGATGCGCAGGTCGCGCGCGCGCTGGATGAACTCCAGATACTGCTCGGCGAGCGCAAGGATCGAGATCTTGGCGAGATCGACTTTCTGCGTGCGCGCGAGTGTCAGCAACAGATCAAGCGGCCCGCCAAAGCCCGTCACATCGACAACGAGCGTTGGCTCGTGGCTCGCACGCTCTGCCTCTGGCAGCTCGAAATCGCTCGTTTCCACGCGACTCACTTCCGTCTCAAACTGTTTCGACCATAGCGGAAAAGCGCTTCCACGCCTCGGCGACGGCCAGCGGTTTGGGCCCTCCGGCGATCCTATCCAAGGCTTTCTTCGCTCTCTCGGCAGGTTTCCCACCCAAAAGTGGACTGTTTTCGGCAACGGCGCGCATTTCGAGCAGGTTTCCGTTGCAATGAAGGGCGAGATCGCAACCGGCTTCGAATGCGGCCGCGGTATTGGCACCGATGTCGCCGGAGAGCGCCTTCATCGAGACGTCGTCCGTCATCAGGCAGCCATCGAAGCCGATATAGCCACGGATCACTTCAGCGATAACTTTCGGGGAAAGCGTGGCCGGGAGTGCGGGATCGATGTCCTCGTAGATGACGTGCGCCGTCATCGCGAGCGGCATGTCGGAAAGTTGCCGGAACGGTTCGAAGTCGAGACACTCGAGTTCCGCACGCGGAGCCGAGACGTGGGGCAGTTCAAGATGGCTGTCGGCCATCGCGCGGCCATGCCCCGGAATATGCTTCACGACAGGCAACACGCCGCCTTCCAGCAGGCCCTCGGCGGCCGCCCGCGCAAGCTCCGCTACGACCTTCGGGTCGCTGCCATAGGCGCGATCTCCAATCACGTCATGCGCTCCAGGAAAGCGCAGGTCCGCCACCGGGAGACAATCCACGTTGATGCCGAGCGGCGCCAGTTCGCTGGCGATCAGACGCGCGCCAAGCGCTACCGCAGCCACCGTATCGCTCGTCGTCGTAAGACGCTCCGCTGCGGGGAAAGATGGCCAGTTCGGCGGCCCTAGGCGCTGTACACGGCCGCCCTCCTGGTCGATCAGGATCGGGGCGTCTGCGCGGCCTACAATTTCGCGAAATCTCTGAACCAGACCGGATACCTGCTCGCGATCCTGAATGTTTCGCTTGAAGAGAATCAAGCCCCAAGGACAACTCTCTGAGAAGAAACGCTTTTCTTCTTCCGAAAGGGTCAGGGAGGCACAGCCGGAAATGAACGCTTTGACGGGCATACGTGGGGGTAAGCGCCCCCACCCGCCCGGTCAAGAAGTCGACCGAAACTAGCTGTTAGTTACCGCGTCTGGACAATGCAGCCCGCGCCTTGCGTCTTCAGATTCTGGCAAAGCGCATTCGCCTGGTCTCGGCTCATCGGGCCTACCATCGCCCGGTAGAACGTGCCGCGATCGCCGAGATCAACCTTGCGGATATCCGCGTTCCGGTTGCCGAGGATCGAGGCATATTGCTGGCGGAGGTTCTGCCAGGCGCCCTGCGCTTCGTCCGGCGTCTTGTGGGACGCGACCTGCACCACGTAATTGCCGGTGGAGGTCTGGACAGGCGGAAGCGTCGGCGTCAGCGCGGCAACGCGGTTGTTCTGCGGTGCAGGCACTGCCGAGTTCGGGCGGGTCTGCGGCGGCAGGGTCTGCGTATCCGGCTCCGGATTGGCGTTCAGCGGCAGCGGCGCGTTGTTCTGCTGCGGAGCACCGCTCGGTACGACGCTGCCGTCGGACCGGACGGTCATGGTCTTTACGCGCTTGGGCTGATCGGCGTTGGCCGGGACCTGCTGCTGGGGCTGTTGCTGCGACGGTGGCGGCGTAAATGCCGGGGTCCGCTGGGCCGGAGGCTGCTGCGGACGAGCCGCGTCAGGAAC
>DAORMJ010000020.1:0-37969 GCA_035440445.1 Xanthobacteraceae bacterium | reverse complement strand
CTTCGCGCCGCAGGGTCTGCGTTTCGTTGATCACGCCACCGATGCGGTCCTGAATCGGCTTGTTGCTCGCCGGAGTAACCGCGGTCGGATTTTTCTGCGGCTCGACCTTGGTCGGCGCATTCGATTTGGTGACGACTGCTGCGCGCTGCGGCGTATTGAAGATCGTGCGGTAAGCAAAGACGCCGAGGAACGCGACTGCGACCAGACAGGCCGCGACGATGCTACCGACAATCCAGAAACCGATGCCGCGGCGGGGCTTCTCGACGTCGTCGTAAATCTCGTCGGCGTGATCGCCGAGATAGGCTTCATCGTCGTATTCGGGATCGTAATCGGGCTCGTAAGCAGGCTCCTGATAGGCCTGCGCCGGGCGGCGCGTACGGCTCGGAACTTCCTCGGGCACGTAGCCACGGCGGGCCGTAGGCTCCTGCGTCGGCTGACGATAGGCTTGTACGGCCTCTTCCTCGCGAAGACGCGGGTTGGTCCGCTCCAGGGAACGGGCGCTGGTATCGCGGCTGATGCCGCGCGGGTCCTGCGCACGATCATAGGCTTCGTAGGATGACGGCGTTACCGCACGCGGCTGGGGAGCCGTAACGGGCGCGACAGGCGCGCGAACCGGGCGCGGCTGTGCCTCCGTGCGATCGACGCTGCGCATGACGGGCGCTGCCTGCGGCACCGGACGCGGTGCCGGCTGGGCAGGACGAGAAGAAACCACGGGTTGACGCGGGACTTCCGCGGGACGCGTAACGGGAACGCGGGCAACCGTACCGTTCGTGACGGGACGCCGCTCGGGCCGCGGAGCAGCCGCCTGCGGCGCTGCATTGCCATTCGCCGGCGCACGGCGCGGCGTGGCATCGAATTCCTTGAAAGGGTCTTCCTGACCGATCAGCCGCGCGAGTTCCGCCAGCGGGTCCTCGCCACGCCGCGCCCGGCCACCGGAAGGCGCAGATTTCGCTTGCGTCTGCGGTTGGCCCTGGGAGGGCCTATACATGGGTTGTTCCCCCATCTTTTGCCGATCGTCCTTCAAAATTTGCGCAACGCCCATCTCAACACTCCGAGCGCGGAGGGGCCATTAACGCATTTCTTCGGCCGCTCTGACGCCAAGGATGGCCAAACCTGAGGCCAATACCGCCACCAGTCCATGAACAAGACTCAGGCGGGCCAGGGTCAACCTAGTGTTATCTTCGATAATGAAGCGTAAATGAGGCGCATCTTTGCCCTTGTTCCATAAGGAATGGAACGCACTAGCCAGGTCGTAGAGATAGAAGGCGACCCGGTGCGGCTCGTGGAATTCCGCCGCCCCTTCGACCAGCCGAGGCCATTGCGCGAGCTTCTTCACCAGCGCCAACTCCGCCTCGTCCGACAGGAGCGCGAGGTCCGCGCCTGCGAGCGCCGCCTCATCCATCGCAAGCGAAGGCATCGCCTCCTTGGCATTGCGGAAAACCGAGCGCCCGCGCGCATGGGCGTACTGGACGTAGAAGACGGGGTTGTCCTTCGACTGCTCGATCACCTTGGCCAGATCGAAGTCGAGCTGCGCATCGTTCTTCCTGAACAACATCATGAAGCGCACCGGATCGACGCCGACTTCATCGACCACTTCGCGAAGGGTCACGAAGTCGCCTGCCCGCTTCGACATTTTCACCGGCTCGCCGGCCCGCATCAGACGCACGAGCTGGCAGAGCTTCACGTCGAGCGCGACCTTGCCGCCGCTCAGCGCCTTTACCGCCGCGTTCATGCGCTTCACGTAGCCGCCATGATCGGCCCCCCAGACGTCGATCAGCGTCCTGAAACCGCGTTCGATCTTGTCGCGGTGATAGGCCATATCGGCGGCAAAATACGTGTAGCTGCCATCCGACTTCATGAGCGGACGATCCACGTCGTCGCCGAAGGCCGTGGCGCGGAAAAGGGTCTGCTCGCGGTCTTCCCAGTCCTCTACCGGCGCGCCCTTGGGCGGCGGCAGGCGGCCCTCATAGACGTGCCCGGCCTGCCGGAGAACTTCGATGGTTTCGGCAACCTTGTCCTTGCCGCCCGCCGTCAGCGAGCGCTCCGAGAAGAAGACCTCGTGACGGATTTCGAGCGCGGCCAGATCCTCACGGATCATGTCCATCATCCTGTCGATCGCGGTTTCGCGGACGACGGGAAGCCAGTCGCTGTCGGGCTTTTGCAAAAGCGCGCGGCCGTGCTTGTCCGCAAGCGCCTTGCCAACCGGAATCAGATAGTCGCCGGGGTACAAACCTTCAGGGATCCCGCCGATGTCGTCGCCCAGCGCTTCGCGATAGCGCAGGAACGCGGAGCGCGCGAGTACGTCCACCTGCGCGCCGGCGTCGTTGATGTAGTATTCGCGCGCAACGTCATAGCCCGCGAAAGCAAGCAGGCGCGCCAGCGCGTCGCCGAACACCGCGCCACGCCCATGGCCGACATGCATGGGTCCGGTCGGATTGGCCGAGACGTATTCGACGTTGACCTTCTCGCCAGCGCCGATTTTGGTGCGGCCGAAATCCTTGCCCGATGCGATCGCCGCGCGAAGCACTTCCGGCCAGAACGATGCATCGAGCGACAGGTTGATGAAGCCCGGGCCGGCGACGTCCACCTTGGCGACGTGCGGCGCTCCGTTCAGTTTCGCGGCGAGCTTTTCGGCTATCTCGCGCGGTTTCTGCTTTGCATCCTTGGCAAGCACCATCGCGGCATTGGTCGCGAGATCGCCGTGCGTCTCGTCCTTCGGCGGCTCAACAACGATCCGCGAAAAGTCGAGACCGGCGGGAAGCGCGCCTTCCTTGACGAGGGCGTTCAGCGCGTCGTGGACGTGACCCAAATAGATCGAAAAGACGTTCATTTTACTCGGTTTTCTGAGAGAGCGGCGGAGCTATCGTAGATCGGGGGTCGAGTCAAAATAGCGCCGATGCGCCTCGATCGCGAAGCGATCCGTCATTCCGGCAATGAAGTCTGCGATCTGGCGCACGAGCGCGGATTCGTCGGTCGCGATCCGTTCCGCACCGAGGTCCGCGGGATAAGCAAGAAAATGCGCGAAGAGATCGCGCACGATGCTCTCCGCGTCCCGCATGACGCGTACGACCCGCTCCTCGCGATACATGCGCGGCGTCAGGAATGCCTTGATCTGCCGGTCCGCGTCTTCGCCGGCGGCGGAGAACCGGATCAGCGGGTCGCGCGCCTGACGGACATCTTCGGCCGAATGCGGCGAAAGCGCCGCCGCCCGCCGGTTCGATTCCTGCAAGACGTCGTCGATGAGGGCTGCGATCAGGCGGCGGATGACCTCGCCCGCGAGCCGCGAAGGCGGCGCCACCGGATACAGTTTGCGGACCTTGATGACGATCTCTCCAACGAGACCGAGCGGGCGCAAATCGGCGAGCTCGAACAGACCGGCGCGCATGGCATCGTCGAGGTCGTGCGCGTCATAGGCAATGTCGTCGGCGATTGCGGCAACCTGTGCTTCCGCGCTCGCGAAAGTCCAGTATTCCAGATCCCATTCGTCGCGCTGCTCGACAAAGGCGGGCGGCAGACCGCTCTCGGTGTAGCGCCCGATGGCGGCGCCCTCTTCGTCCGTGAGCGGACCGTTGTGCTTGGCAATGCCTTCGAGCGTCTCCCACGTCAGGTTCAACCCGTCGAAACTCGCGTATCGCCGCTCGAGCTTGGTAACGACGCGAAGGCTCTGCGCGTTGTGATCGAACCCGCCATAGTCCTCCATGCAGGCGTCGAGCGCCCGCTCGCCAGCGTGGCCGAACGGCGGGTGACCGAGGTCATGGGATAGCGCCAGCGCTTCGGCGAGGTCTTCGTCGAGACCCAGGGACCGGGCCAAGGCCCGCGCGATCTGGCTCACCTCCAGCGTATGCGTCAGGCGCGTGCGGAAATGATCGCCTTCGTGGGAAACGAACACCTGCGTCTTGTGTTTGAGGCGGCGAAACGCCGTCGAATGGATGATGCGGTCGCAGTCGCGGCGAAAATCGTTGCGCGATGGACTCGCAGGTTCCGGGAACAGCCGCCCCCGCGTCGCGGCGGGATCGGCCGCCCACTCCGCCCTTGGCGTAACTACCGCTATGGCCACAAGAATTTGCCCTGATTGACTTCGCCGCCCGCGCGCTTACCTATAGACCGTAACGCTTTGGTTTGCCTAAAGGAAAACCGGCCCAATGGACGCTTCTTCCCTCGTCGTCACCGAAAGCGCGATCCGCAAGATTGCGAGCATTCTCGACTCCGAAAAGGAGCCGTCGGTCTTGCGCGTCAGCGTGGAAGGTGGCGGCTGCTCCGGCTTTCAATACAAGTTCGACATCCAGCGCACAGCGGAAGCCGAAGACGTGGTCATTGCGCGCGACGGCGCGACGCTCGTCATCGACCCGGTCTCGCTGGAATATCTTTCCGGCTCCCGCATCGACTATGCCGACGAACTGATCGGCGCCGCGTTCAAGATCGACAATCCGAACGCGACCGCTTCCTGCGGCTGCGGGACCAGCTTCTCGCTCTAAGGCCGCTTCAAGCGCATGCGTATCGCGAGCTGGAACGTCAATTCCATCAAGGCTCATCTCGGCGCGGTCACGTCCTGGCTCAAGGAGCGCGAGCCCGACGTCGTCTGCCTGCAGGAACTCAAATGCGTGGACGAAGCCTTCCCGCGCAGCGAAATTGAAGACCTCGGCTACAACGTCGCGGTGCACGGCCAGAAGACCTATAACGGCGTCGCCATCCTCTCCAAGCATCCGATCGACGAAGCGGCCCCTCGCCTTCCGGGCGATGATGAGGACGCCCACGCGCGCTATATCGAAGCGACCATCTCGACCAGAGACGGCGCGATGCGCGTAGCATCGATCTATCTGCCGAACGGCAATCCGGTCGGGACGGACAAGTTCAAATACAAACTCGCGTGGATGGATCGGCTGCAAAAGCACGCGCGCAAGCTGCTCGAACTCGAAGAGCCGCTGGTGCTCGCCGGCGACTTCAACGTGATCCCGACCGCGCGCGATGCCGAGTTTCCGGAGAAATGGACCGGAGACGCGCTGGCGCAGCCCGAAACGCGCGCGAAATTCCGCACGCTTTTGTCTTTGGGATTTACCGACGCGCTGCGCGCGACCAGCGACAGCAAGGGCCTCTACACGTTCTGGGACTATCAGGCCGGCGCGTTCCAGAAGAACAACGGCATTCGCATCGACCATCTCCTGCTTTCGCCGAAGGCTGCTGATCGTCTGGAGCGGGTCGGAATCGACAAGAAAGTCAGAGCGGCGGAGAAGCCGTCCGATCACGTTCCCATTTATGCGGATTTTCGTTTCGCGAGCCGTTGATGCTCGCGCGTCTTCGCGCGGCGTGACGTCAGCGATTGGCGCGCAGATGCTGCTCTAGATAAGCGCGCGCAATGATGCGGTCGTCTTCCGTGGTCTGCTTCACGGCGTCGTCATAGGCCTGCTGAATCCACTCGTCGCCTTGCGCGTGCGCGGCATCGAGTGCGAGCGTGAGCCACATCAGCCCGCGTGCTGCCTGCCGGGGCACGTCTTCGCCCTGAATCATCATCTGACCGAGCAGCGCCTGCGCCATGTACTGGCCCTTGTTCGCCGCCGAATAGAGCCAGCGCGCGGCCGTGCGCGGGTCTTTCTGCGCGCCGCGCCCGTCGAGATAAAGCCGGGCAAGGTAATATTGCGCGTCGGCGTCACCGAAATAGGTCGCGGCATAACGGAAGAGCTGCAACGCGCGGCGCGGGTCCGGCTTCACTTCTGTGTTGGGAATGCCGGCAAGGTGATAATTGCCAAGCGCCACGAAAGCATTCGCGACGTAGCGCGATTGCGGCAGAAACGGCGACGTCTCCGCATTCTGCGAGGCAACCTGATTGAAGTAGCGGTAGGCCTTGTAGGGATCGACCTTGACCCCGTCGCCATCGGCATAGATGCGGCCGAGCTTCCACTGTGCACCGGCGTGACCATGTTCGGCGGCGTATTGGAGCGCAGTCAGCCCTTTGGTGCGGTCGCCCGCGATGAAGGCCTGCGTACCGGACTTGAACGCGTCGAGAATCGACATCGGCTGCGCCGGTAACGCCGATGCCGGCGGCACCGGTTTCTCGGGATCGAGCGCAGCCGCGCTGCCCGCGCAGGACAGCACGACTGCAATCGCAACAGAAATGCGTATCGTCTCAGATATCCGCATAAGTTTTGTCTTCGACACCACCGCCAGGATGGGTGATCGCTCCGTCCCGCGCGTTGCCGACTTGCTGCGCGTATTTCCAGAGGTATCCCGACTTCGCGTTGTTATCGCGCGGCATCCAGGCTTTTTTCCGTTCGGCAAGTTCAGCGTCGGTCAATTTTACGTTGAGCAAACCGTTGACCGCATCGAGTTCGATAATGTCGCCGTCTTTCAAAAGACCGATCGGTCCGCCGGTCGCTGCTTCCGGGCCGACATGACCGACGCAGAAGCCGCGCGTCGCGCCCGAAAAGCGTCCGTCGGTGATGAGCGCCACTTTTCCGCCCATCCCTTGACCGTAGAGCGCCGCAGTCGTGGCAAGCATTTCGCGCATGCCGGGGCCGCCGCGCGGACCTTCGTAGCGGATGACGAGCACATCGCCTTCTTTGTATTTGCGATTCTTCACCGCATCGAAGCAGGCTTCTTCGCCGTCGAAGCAGCGCGCAGGACCGGTGAACTTGAGCTTGTCCTGCTCCATGCCGGCGATCTTCACGATCGCGCCTTCCGGAGCGAGGTTGCCCTTCAGTCCGACAACACCGCCGGTGACCGTGATCGGCTTGTTCGCCGGATAGACGACGTCCTGATCCTTGTTCCACTTCACCTTTTCGAGGTTCTCGGCAATCGTGCGGCCGGTTACGGTCAGGCAATCGCCGTGTAGGTAGCCGTGATCGAGCAGCGTCTTCATGATCATCGGGATGCCGCCGACCTCGAAGAGATCCTTAGCGACGTATTTTCCGCCCGGCTTGAGATCCGTCATGTACGGCGTCTTCTTCATGATCTCGGCCACGTCGAAGAGATCAAACTTGATGCCGCACTCATGCGCGATCGCCGGAAGATGCAGCGCGCCGTTCGTCGAACCGCCGGTTGCGGCAACCACCGCCGCGGCGTTCTCGAGCGCCTTGCGGGTGACGATGTCGCGCGGGCGGATGCGGCGCTGGATCAACTCCATGATCTTCTCGCCGGCGGCCGTGCAGAACTGGTCGCGGATTTCATAAGGGGCCGGTGCGCCTGCCGAGTACGGCAGCGCCAGACCGATCGCCTCGGAAACGGTCGCCATCGTGTTCGCGGTAAACTGCGCGCCGCAGGCACCCGCGGACGGGCAAGCCACCTGCTCGATTTCATCGAGATCTTCGTCCGACATATCGCCGACCGAATGCTTGCCGACCGCTTCGAACATGTCCTGCACGGTGACCGTCTGGCCGCGGAATTTGCCCGGAAGGATCGAGCCGCCATAGATGAAGATCGACGGCACGTTCAGGCGGCACATGGCCATCATCATGCCCGGCAGCGACTTGTCGCAGCCCGCAAGACCGATCAGCGCATCATAGGCGTGACCGCGCATGGTCAGTTCGACCGTGTCGGCGATCGCTTCGCGCGACGGCAGCGAGGCGCGCATGCCGGCATGGCCCATGGCGATGCCGTCGGTGACCGTGATGGTGCAAAATTCGCGCGGCGTACCGCCAGCAGACGCAACACCCTTCTTTGCCGCCTGCGCCTGACGCATCAGCGCTATGTTGCAGGGCGCCGCCTCGTTCCAGCAGCTGGCCACGCCGACGAAGGGCTGGTGGATCTGCTGCTTGGTCAGGCCCATCGCATAATAATACGAGCGGTGCGGCGCGCGCTCGGGGCCCTCCGTCACGTAGCGGCTCGGCAGTTTCGACTTGTCGAAAGTTTTGGCGTCCATTGAATTTGGCCTCGTCCGCACCAAACCGCAGGCAATTGTGCCCGCGCCCCCCGGCACGGTTCTTACAGGGTTGAATTCGTTTTCGTTTATGGCCGTATCGCGGCGCGAGATAGATGCAAGACGCCCGCGAGAGCGATACACTCGGAACTGTTGCCAAACCGCCACATAGATTTTGCACTGCGGTGCCGAGAACCATCCGGAATCGAAGAAAATTGAAGCTTCTGCCGACCACCTTCTTCGCGCGCAGCGTTCACCTTGTGGCGCCGGAACTGATTGGTGCCATGCTGCTGGTGGACGGAGTCGGCGGCGTGATCGTCGAGGTTGAAGCGTACCACCATACCGATCCGGCGGCGCATTCCTTCGGGGGCAAGACCGAACGCAATGGAGTCATGTTCGGCCCACCCGGACGCGCCTATGTCTATCGCTCTTACGGCATCCATTGGTGCCTGAACTTCGTCTGCGAGCCGGAAGGTTCGGCCAGTGGAATCCTGATCCGCGCTCTTGAACCTGTTGCCGGACTGACGACGATGCGGCGGCGGCGCGGACTGAAAGAGGATCGGCTCCTTTGCTCCGGACCCGGCCGTCTGGGCGAAGCGCTCGGGATCACGCGCGACAAGCACAACGGCACTTCTCTCAGGCGTCCGCCGTTTCAGGTGTTTGCGCGTGAGAGGACGCCGGAACTGGTTGCCGGCCCGCGGATCGGCATTTCGAAGGCGATCGAAATGCCATGGCGATATGGCGTGAAGGGCTCACGCTATCTGAGCAAGCCGTTTCCGCGGAGCTAACGGCCTTCCTGCTGCAGCCATTCCGTGCGCTTCTTGATCGTGAGCATCGTCAGATAGAACATAGCACTGCATCCAAACACCGCCGCCCAGAATGGCTCACTCGCGATCCACTCACGGATGCTCTTGCCTCCTAGAACCGTCGTCTCCAGCATCTCGAAAACCGCGAACGCTGCTGAGATGAGAAACAGCGTGTGAAACTCGCGCTTCAACGCTGAACGCCCGGAAAACGGCAGCGCAGGACGAACAAAGCCGGAAAGACGCGGAAGGAATGCAGGCGTTCTCCCTGCCCACGCGCGATACTTCTCACCATGCTCGGCCTCGAGGAATTTCTCCTCCGCCATCATGATACGCTCGTAGTAGAGCAGATAGGCTGCGGCCATGAACAAGAGGAAAAGCAGGCTCTTGAAGAGCAGAACGAAGGCCAAGAACACGATGAAGTTCGCCAGATAAATCGGATGCCGGACGACCGAATACATCCCGGTCGTGTTCAACACCGTAGCACTCTGCCGCACTGCATTGCGGCCCGACGTTCCTTCCGGGACGAAGCCGACAATCGCCACGCGCAGCGCAAGACCGCAAAGCGCAAGCACGTAACACGCGATATCCCATGCCTCTCCCGCACCCTTCCCGAAAGCATCGGCGAACCAGGTCGAGTTATGGAACGGAGTTATTGCAAGCGGTAAAATCAGAAACGGAAGATAGGAGCGCCACCGGAAAAGCCAGTTTCCCTGGCGGACTAACTCTTGCTCCAACATAAACGGCCTTTCTGTTCTTCAAGCATCGGCCGTCCGCGGGGATAGAGGCCTTGTTGCAGCGACTACGCCTGCATCGCGTCACGCACCTGCGCGGTATCGAAGTACTCGTAGTACTCGACGATTTTGCCGTTCTTCATACGGAAGGAATCGGCCTTGGGTGTCCATACCACGACACCATTTCGCTTCGCGCGCCAGCTGCAACGTCCGAGCATGACCACGCGGTCGCCCTGCGCGATAAAATTCTCGGTGCGGAATTCAATCATTTCCCAGTCCAGCGCGAGCCCGGCAAAATATCTCGCAAGCGTGCTCACGTCCTCATAGGTCGTCATGTAGGGCACGCTGCGAAGGTTCTGCGCGATGGAGCCGAATTCAATCGCCTCCGCGCAGATGGAGATCCAGTGACTGACGCTCTTGCCTTTGGTGTCGTGCCAAAGACGATAAGCCTCTTTCAGGATCGCAACGTTGCGCTCTTCCTCGGACATTGCTGCCCCCTGAGTCGGGCCAAACCGTATCAGAGCCGAAATTCAGTCGCCAAGCGCGCGGCTGCAATCCGGCTCATCACTTTTTCGGTTTCTACACAGCCGCCTTCAGACGCTCGAGCGCTTCGAGGATTTTGGCCTTGCGCTCTTCCGCTTCACGGCGGCGGTCCTTTTCGAGCTCGAGAATTTCTTCGGGCGCGCGAGCAACGAAGTCCTTGTTCTCCAGCTTCTTGTCGACACGCTGGATGTCCGCGTCACACTTGGCGATTTCCTTCTCGAGCCGCGCGCGCTCGGCGTTCAGATCGACAACGCCAGCGAGTGGAAGCGCTGCAACTTCGCCCCGCACGAGCAATTGCACCGAGCCTTTCGGCGGCGCATCCGCGAACGTGATCTCCGACAGGCGCGCAAGACGCTTCAAGGCTTCCATCCAGCGCTCCGCGCGTGCCTTGGTCTCGCCGCTTGCGATGAGCTGCAACGGTATCTGCGTGCCGCCGGCAATGTTCATCTCCATGCGGACGGAGCGAATGGCGGTTATCAGGTCCACCACCCAGCCGATCTCGTTCTCCGCCTGCTCGTCTTCGAGGCCGGTGAGATTGGGCCACGCAGCCAGCGCCAGCATGGACTTGCGCGGCTCGCCCTCCTCGCCTTTCACCTGCCAAAGCTCCTCGGTGATGAAGGGCATGAACGGATGAAGGAGCTTGATGATCTCGTCGAGCACGAAGGCGGCGGTCGCCTGCGTCTCTGCCTTCGCGGTCCCGTCCGGTCCCGTGAGCAGCGGCTTTGAGAGTTCGACGTACCAGTCGCAGAAGATCGACCAGACGAAGCGATAAGCGGCGCCAGCCGCTTCGTTGAATTTGTAGGATTCGATTGCGCCGGTCACTTCGCGGATCGCCTTCTCGGCTTCGCTAAGAATCCAGCGGTTCAGCGTTTCCTTGACCGACTTCGGATCGAACGATGCGTCGCGCCGCGCGCCATTCATTTCGGCAAAGCGGGCCGCGTTCCAGATCTTGGTCGCGAAGTTGCGGTAACCCTCGACACGGCTCGTCGCGAGCTTGATGTCGCGGCCCTGCGCCGCCATCGCGGCCAGCGTGAAGCGAAGCGCATCCGCGCCGTACTGGTCGATGAGTTCGAGGGGGTCCATCACGTTCCCCTTCGACTTCGACATCTTCGCGCCCTTCTCGTCGCGGACGAGCGCGTGGATATAGACGTCCTTGAACGGCACTTCTTTCATGAAGTGCAGTCCCATCATCATCATGCGGGCAACCCAGAAGAAGATGATGTCGAAACCGGTGACGAGCACCGTTGTCGGATAGAAGCGCTTGAGCTCCGCCGTCTCATCCGGCCAGCCGAGCGTTGAAAACGGCCAGAGAGCGGAGGAAAACCACGTGTCGAGCACGTCCTCGTCGCGCGTGAGCCCTTCGTCCTTACCGTAATGCTGCCTGGCCTCGGCTTTCGCTTCGTCTTCGCTCAGCGCAACGAAGACCTTGCCGTCCGGCCCGTACCACGCGGGAATCTGATGACCCCACCAGAGCTGGCGCGAGATACACCAGGGCTGGATGTTCTCCAGCCAGTCGAAATAGGTCTTCTCCCAGTTCTTCGGCACAAAGGTCGTGCGGCCGTCGCGCACCGCTTTCAGCGGCTCCTGCGCCATGGTCTTCGCGTCAACGTACCACTGGTCGGTGAGATAGGGCTCGATCACGACGTTCGAACGGTCGCCGTGCGGCACCATGTGGACGTTCGGCTCGATCTTCGCCATCAACTCGCGCGCCTCGAGCATTTCGATGATGGCTTTGCGCGCCTTGAAACGATCCTGCCCGTCAAGCGCAAGGACTTCATCGAGGTCCGCGCTAGCGGGACCTGTCGTGAAGTCTTCGTTGTTCTTCAGCGCGAGCTTCGCTTCGACGGTGAAGATGTTGATCAGCGGCAGATCATGCCGCTTGCCGACCTCGAAGTCGTTGAAGTCGTGCGCCGGTGTGATCTTCACCGCGCCGGAGCCCTTCTCCGGATCGGAGTATTCGTCGGCGACGATCGGAATTCTGCGGCCAACGAGTGGCAGGATCACGTTCTTGCCAACGAGACCCTTGTAGCGCTCGTCATCCGGATGCACCGCGACTGCCGTGTCGCCGAGCATGGTCTCAGGCCGTGTGGTGGCAACGACGATGAATTCGTCGGAATTTTCGATCGGATATTTGATGTGCCAGAGATTGCCCTTGACCTCGACCTGCTGCACTTCGAGGTCCGAAATCGCGGTCAGCAATTTCGGATCCCAGTTCACGAGGCGCTTGTCTTTGTAAATCAGGCCCGCGCGGTAAAGCTCGACAAAGACTTTGAGCACGGCTCGCGACAGCCCCTCGTCCATCGTGAAGCGTTCGCGGCGCCAGTCGCAGGACGCGCCGAGGCGCTTCAACTGGTTGACGATGGTGCCGCCGGATTCTGCTTTCCACTCCCAGACGCGCTCGAGGAATTTTTCACGGCCCATTTCGCGCCGACCCGGCAGCTGGCGCTCCATCAACTGCCGTTCGACGACCATCTGGGTCGCGATGCCGGCGTGATCGGTGCCGGGCTGCCACAGCACGTCTTTGCCGCGCATCCGCTCGAAGCGGGACAGAATGTCCTGCAAGGTGTTGTTGAGCGCGTGACCCATATGCAGCGAACCGGTCACGTTCGGCGGCGGAATCACGATCGAATACGGTGCCGCATCTGTACGCTCCGCGCGCATGGAATTGAACGCGCCCGCTTCTTCCCAGGCGCGATAGATGCGGTTTTCGATTTCGGCAGGCTGATAGGTTTTTTCGAGCATGAGAATTCCGGCGCAACCGGTCCCGGAGCTGCCCGAGATCGGCGATTCATCTGGCCAGACCGGATGATCCGGTATGGCAACGCGCTTAAAAGCCAAAGCGTGGGTTGAGTGTCAATAAAGGCGAATGCCGCCCTTAGCGGCCGCCCCGGGAGACCCGTTCTATTTCGGCGCGCACGAGCCGCTCTACAAGTCCCGGCAGGTTGTCGTCGAGCCAGGCCTTCAACATCGGCCGGAGCAGTTCCCGCACCAGATCCTCTATCGAGCGCGAGTTCTCGGCGAGAATGGTGGTCGCGAGCGTCCCGAAAGCCGCCGTGACGGCCGCGTTGGATTCGGCGGACAGAAGCCGTTCCGCCGGAGGCTGTTTAACCGGTTGCGGCTGCGCCTGCGGGACATAAACAGGGGCTTCCACGGCCGGCTGCTCCTCGAACGGGTCCTCGCGGAAAGTGACATCGTTATCCGGGACCTGACGGAAATTGGCTGCGGGCGCTGCGCGCGCTGGCTGAATGGGCTCCACGAGATCGAGCACTTCTTCGTCCTCGACGCTTTCGTCGGCCATCATCGCATCGATATCGTCCTGGCTCATCGCCTTCGCGTCAGGCGCCGCGCGAAACTGGGGCTGCTGCGGAGCCGGCGCCGCCGCGATGGGCTTCGCCGCGCCAGGCGTATCGTCAGCGATTATCCGCCGGATCGAGGCAAGAATCTCCTCCATCGACGGTTCCTGTGCACGCGCACTCTGAGACATATTACTGCCGCCTGCCACAATCCCTCGGCAACGCACGATGGAATCACCTCGCGCGCCAGCTTGCAGTATGGCATCACGAATCCGCCAAGCAAATGCCTGACTTAGCTTGGCCCCGGCTATTTCTCAGCGATGGATGAAGCTTACTTCCCGTCGGGCGTCCGCAGGCCGAACCAGTTATCGCGCACTTGCTCATAGTGCTTCTCGGGTTGGTAGGTCTGCTGGGTCTTGGCAAGGCCAAGATGGACGATGCTGAGGCGGCCGATCGACGACAGCAGTGAGTAGGATGCGACCACGCGGTCGCGCTGCGCGATCACAAGTGCCACGCGAGCATTGACGAGCTCGGCCTGCGCGTTGAGCACGTCGAGCGTGGTGCGCTGACCGACGCGATATTCTTCGCGAACGCCATTCAGCGCGATCTGTGCGGCGGCGACCTGCGACTGCGCGGCCTCAACCTGGAAGCGCGATGCCGACACGAGCCCCCAGGACTGGATGACCGCTGCGCGAACCTGATCGCGAATGACGTCGCTCTCCAGCTGGCGCTGACCGGTGAGCTCCTTGGCCTGCCGGACGCGCGAATACTCCGCACCGCCCTGGTAGATCGGCACCGTCAGGCGCAGACCCGCGGTCATGTCGAAGTTGTTGTAAATGCCGGGGCTCGGATCAGAGAAACGCTGCGCGCTCGCCTCGAGGTTCAGCTGTGGCATCAGCGAGCCTTCGGCGACCTTCACCTGCAACTGGGCGACGTCCACGCCGTGACGCGCTGCCATGATCGCAGGATGGATGCCGAACGCTTCGGCGATGGCGGCATCGAGCGAGGCTACCTTGATCTTCTCGTACGGGCGCGGCGCGCGGAGGTTACCCGCCTCGGCACCGATTGCGCGTCGGTAATTGGCGCGCGACGAATTGAGATTCGCCTGCGCGGCGCTGAGCGCCGATTCCGCAGCACGCAGACGCGCCTGTGACTGCGCGACGTCGGTACGGGTCAGTTCGCCGACCTGAAAGCGGTCGTTGGTGGCGCGCAGCTGCTCGTTCAGCGCCTGCACGTTCTGCTGCTGCAACTGCACGATCGCCGCGTCACGAATGACATTCATGTAAGCGCTGACGGCGTCGAGCAGGACGTTCTGCTCGGTGTTGCGCAGCGTTTCGCGCGCGGCCCGAACCTGGCTCTCCGCAGAACGCACGAGATTGCCGGTCTGGAAGCCGTTGAAGATGTTCTGCTGGGCAGTGATGCCGTAGCCGCGCGGATAATTCTTGTTGTTGGTGGTCCCGGCGGGCGTCTGGGTACGGGTATGATCGACGTCTGCCTGCGCGTTGCCGAAGATTTTCGGCCGGTATCCGGCCAGCGCCTGCGGCACCTCTTCGTCCACGACACGAGTCGCCGCGCGCTGCGCGTTGATGGTCGGGTTCGCGAAATAAGCGTTCACAAGCGCCTGCTCCAGCGTCTGGGCAGACAATGCGATCGTTGAGGCTGCGAGGACACATGCTGCGCCGGCAAGGCGTAAGGCACGCGGATAATTGCATTCCATAGACGACATACGCACCCCGGCCAGCCGTCTAACGCGGCGATCCGAAGGTTCCCTGATGTGTCGGGGACAATAGTGGACCGGCCGCGCTTCGCAAACCGAAGAAGGTGACGCGGACAGGCTTTCCCACGATGGTGCTGCGCTGCCGCAACACTCGGATTGTGGCGGAGGAAATTCCCTTACGGAAAGCGCCTAGAAGACGAAGCCGTGCGGGCGCTCGAACCCCGGCAGCGCAGGAATGGCCGCGTCGAACAGCCGCCGCGCGTTCACATGATCGCCCGTCCGGGTGAAAAGCACGGCTTTCGAGGCGCGATCCTTCCGAATCACGGCGACCAGCCGGCCACCATCCCGAAGCTGCGCCGTAAGCGCCTCGGGAATCTCTTCCACCGCTCCGCCGACCAGAATCGCATCATAAGGCTGACCAGCCGCCCACCCGGCCGATACCGGACCGGAGACGACCTCGGTATTCGGCGCCGTGACCATGCGTTTTGCGAATGCGGCGAGTGTTGCGTCCGATTCCAGCGCGACCACGCGGCCTGCCACACGGCTCAGCACGGCGGATGAGTATCCGGTTGCACAACCGACATCGAGAACCGTCGATTCCGGCGTAAGCTCCAGCCCCTGCACCATTTTGGCAAGAACCATCGGTTCCATCAGATAACGCGCCGGATTACCGCCCTCGGCTTCCTGCACGCAGAGATCGTCGTCGATATAAGCGAGCGTGGCCCGCGCCTCCGGCACGAATTGCTCGCGCGGAACCTCCAGCATCGCTGCGATCAGCGCCGGATCGGTCACATCGTTCACGCGAACCTGACCATCCACCATGGCGCGGCGCGCCTGAGCAAAATCAATCATGCGGAGTTCTTCGAAAAAGCAACGATCGGAGAGGAATGGTCCAGCATCCCCAAAAAGGCAAGGCGGCGCCTTTGCGTGCGGCGAGAATTTTCGCGCCGTCAATTGCCCGGTAACCACCCCTTTGCTACACCGCCTCCCGCGTCCCGCGGGCAACCTCGCGGTGGGGATGGCCACGTGGCGGAGTGGTTACGCAGCGGACTGCAAATCCGTGTACGCCGGTTCGATTCCGGCCGTGGCCTCCATTTTCTTGCTGTGCGGCAAGTTCAACCAATTTTCGTTTGAATCCGCATGGCAGGAATGGCCCCCAAAAGGCGCCGTTTCCGCAAATTTTTACTTCTGCGAGGCCCGTAGCCGCCGCGGTTCGCGAATTTTACTCTCGCTATCGCGCCATGCGGCCTAAAGCGCTTGGCAAGGCTGGCCGAAGCCGTTTATAGGGTGCCCCGCGCGCTTCGCCGCGCTGTTCCGCGGTAGCTCAGTGGTAGAGCAATCGACTGTTAATCGATCGGTCGTAGGTTCGAATCCTACCCGCGGAGCCAGTTTGCCACCGCTGGCCAAAACATCCTCCTCGCCACAAGTCTTCAACGCCCGGTTCGGCGATTGCATCCGTATGCGGCCGCCCCAGAACGCGTTTATTTTTGCACGGCGGTGCAGCCATCGCGGATCGCGGCGCGTTACAATCGGGTATGAGTAGCCGCCCCGTTCTCGTCTGGTTTCGCAACGACCTGCGGACTTCCGATAATCCAGCACTTCATGCCGCTGCAAAGCGCGAAGCGCCGGTCATCGCGCTCTATGTGCTCGAAGAAGTCGAAGGTCTGCGTAAACGCGGCGCGGCATGGGACTGGTGGCTCGCGGGCTCGTTGCGCGCTTTGGCCCGGAAGCTGGAGCATCTCGGCGTCCCGCTCGTGCTCCGGCGCGGCGATCCCAGAAAGATCGTGGCGGACATCGCCAATGCGGAAGGCATTGCCGCGGCGTACTGGAATCGACGCTACGAAGCTGCGGCCACGAAACTCGATCTGGAAATCGAAACGCATCTGCTCTCGCTCGATTGCGTGGTCGAAACCTTCAACGCCTCGCTGCTGAACGAACCCTGGTCGGTCAAAAGTAAGACCGGCGGTCCGATCCGCGTTTTCACGCCCTACTTCAAGGCCAGCCGCGCGCAGGCTCATCCACGCGCGTTGCTCGGTGATCTGAAAAAGCTCACGCCTCACAAGGGACTGGAGAGCGAGCCTCTGGAAAGTTGGGCGCTCGAGCCGACAGCGCCCGATTGGGCCTCTGACATGAATGATGCGTGGACGCGCGGCGAAGATGGCGCGCAAGAACGGTTACGCGACTTTACCGCAGGCGCGCTCGACGGCTATGCGCAGAATCGCGACCGGCCGGACACGGATGGCACCTCGCGGCTCTCGCCCTATCTCGCGCACGGCGAGATCAGCCCGCAGCAGATTTCCGATGCGTTGCCGGAGAATGCGCAGGACTCAGAGAAATATCGCGCCGAACTCGGCTGGCGCGAGTTTTCCTATCACCTGCTCCATCACTTCCCGAAACTTCCGCAAGAGAACTTTCAGCGGCGCTTCGATGCCTTTCCATGGCGCGACGACGAGAAAGCACTGCGGCGCTGGCAGCACGGACAAACCGGCTATCCAATCGTCGATGCAGGAATGCGCCAGCTATGGCGGACCGGATGGATGCATAACCGGGTACGCATGGTCTGCGCTTCGTTTCTAATTAAGCATCTGCTGCTCGACTGGCGGCTCGGCGAAAACTGGTTCTGGGATACGCTTGTCGATGCGGATGCCGCCAACAACGCTGCAAGCTGGCAGTGGGTCGCGGGGTCAGGCGCCGATGCAGCGCCGTATTTTCGGATTTTCAATCCGGTTCTGCAGGGCGAGAAATTCGATCCCGAAGGCAGCTACGTGCGGAACTGGATTCCGGAAATCGCGGGCCTGCCCGACAAATACATTCACCAGCCATGGACGGCGTCGCCGCTCGAACTCGCGGCAGCAAATGTGCGGCTCGGAAACACGTATCCCGAGCCGATCGTGGATCACGCGAAAGCGCGCGAGCGCGCACTCGCCGCGTTCAAATCGTTGCGGTGATCGCGGCGGCAGCCGCGCTAGGATTTAAGCCGCCGCAACCGGAATGCGAACGCGCATTGCATGACGCCGAACAGGATCGCGTAGAACGCAATCACCCAGATCAGCGCGAGCGCGCCCGCGCCCGGCGCCACGATCAGCGCGAGGCCGAACAGAACCGACAACACGCCGCTCAAAATGAGCATCCACTCGTTATCGATTTCCTTGCGCAGCTGGATGGCACCGATGATCTGGAGCACGCCCGTCGCAATCGCCCATGCCGCGATGAATGCGAGCAGCACGAGCGCCGTGATGATCGGCCAGACGAACGTCATCACACCGATGGCAATGCCGGCCAGCCCGATCAACGCCAGCCACCAGCGCGGCGCGCGTGCCGTGTTTCCGGCGATCGCGGCAACGAGCGCGAACACGCCATCGGTGAGCGCGAAAGCGCCATAGACGAGGATCAGCGAGAGGACCGTAATCTTCGGCCACAACACCGCGACGACTCCAAAGGCGATGGCCGCCAGACCGCGAAGCAGAAACAACCACCAGTTCTCGCTCAGCACGCCGAGAAGGCCGGGCAGCCGCACTTTCGTTTCGACATTCGTCATTGAAGCGCTCCACGCAGTTGGTTCGGACACCCGCAGCCTAGGACGGAATGATAAAAGTCCTGAAACGCGGAACACGCACGGCTGTTACGCGGTTTGCGGATTGCGCGTTTGCAACACTCCGGCTACGTTGAATCTATCAAATCTCTTCTTTCCTCTGTGAATTATCTCCGATGGATTTCCGCAAAGATATCGTCGACGCCGTAGGCAATACGCCGCTGATCCAGCTTTGGCGCGCAAGCCAGGCAACGGGTTGCAACATCCTCGGCAAGGCCGAATTCATGAACCCCGGCCAGTCCGTCAAGGATCGGCCTGCCAAGCAGATGATCCTCGAAGCGGAAAAGCGCGGCGACCTGAAGCCCGGCGGCGTGGTCGTCGAGGCGACCGCGGGCAACACCGGCATAGGCCTCGCGCTGGTCGCGAACTCCCGCGGCTATCGCACGATCATCGTGATCCCGAACACGCAGAGTCAGGAAAAGAAGGACATGCTGCGGCTTTGCGGTGCGGAGCTCGTCGAAGTACCGGCACTGCCCTATTCCAATCCGAACAACTATCAGCATGTCGGGAAGCGTCTGGCCGACGAACTGCGCAAGACCGAACCGAACGGCGTTCTGTTCGCGGACCAGTGGAACAATCTCGACAACCGTAAAGCGCATTACCTTTCGACCGGCCCCGAGATCTGGGCGCAAACGGAAGGCAAGGTCGATGCGTTCATCTGCTCTGTCGGCACGGGCGGCACGCTCGCAGGCACTTCCTTGTTCCTCAAAGAGAAGAACAAGAACATTCTCGTCGGCTGCGCCGATCCGCGCGGTGCGGCGATGTTCAGCTACTTCTCGACCGGAAAGGCCGAAGCAAGCGGCGGCGACTCGGTCACCGAAGGCATCGGCCTTGGGCGCGAGACCGTGATGATCAAGGACATTACGGTCGACCGGCCTTATCTCATTCCCGACGAAGAGGCATTGCCCGCGGTGTTCGATCTTCTCGAGCACGAAGGACTGGTGCTCGGCGGCTCGTCCGGCATCAACATTGCCGGCGCCATCCGCATGGCGAAGGAAATGGGTCCGGGCCACACCATCGTTACCGTGCTTTGCGATTACGGCACGCGCTACCAGACCAAGCTCTTCAATCCCGAATTTCTCCGCCAGAAGAAGCTGCCGGTACCGGCCTTTCTCGAGCGGAAAATTCCGCTTCCCGGCGCTGATAAACTCTTCGTCTGAGCCTTCGGTTGACGCTGCGGCGCGGTTCCTCTTAGGTGGCTCGGCCAGCCAGCGCGCAGCCGCGAGCAAGCCTTGTTCCCTTTTAATATGAGGCCATTTCGATGCTCGACACCGCGAAGCTCACCGAACTGAAGCGCAAAATCGCCGAGAACCCCGGCGTCGTCATCGAATTCGCCGCGAAGGAGCATGGCGTTTCCTGCCAGACGATCCTCGAGGCGCTGCCGGACGAGATGCGCAAGTTTGCGCCGGGCGACAAGTTTATCGAAACGATGGACGATCTGGCGACATGGGGCGACGTCACCACGATCATCAACACCGATGACGGCATCTTTGAAATCGGCGGCGCGATGCCCAAAGGCACGCTTGGCCATGGCTACTTCAATCTCGGCGGCTCTGCGGGACTGCACGGACATCTGAAGCACGACCGCTGCGGGTCGGTTGCATTCGTCGAGCGCACGTTCAACGGCAAGTCGTCGATCTTCGTTGCCTTCGTCAATGTCGATGGCGGCATCATGTATAAAGTCTTCGTCGGCCGCGACGAGAAGCGCGAACTGAAACAGGATCAGGTCGAAAAATTCCGCGCGCTGCGCGAGAAGCTTTGCGCATGAAAGGCGCGCTCCTCGCAGCGGCTTTTGTTTTGACTGCTGCGAGCGCGCAGGCGCAATCGAACCTGCCAAAGATCCCCAAGGATACCGACTATGCGGCGGCGCGAAAAACGCTGCTCGCACAAGGATACGCACCGGAGCGGCTTACGGGTGCGGTCGCATGCGAGAAGGATGATCCGCGCTGCTTTCCCGAAACCTTCAGCTGTGCGGGAACCGGCCTCGGCGCCTGCCTCCATATCTGGAAGCGCGGGAATATGATTATCGAGGTCAGCACGGTCGGCGAGCAGCCGATCGTCGATCGAATCCGTTGCCGGACGGGCTGCTAAACCGGCCCTTTACGGAGTTGCGAAGTCGTTTCCGCTGTCCGACACTGCAGCCAGTGCAGAAGTGGAATCGTCATGTCCTCATCCGAAACATTGGTCACACCGGAATGGCTTGAGGCCGAGCGCAGCAAGGCCGATCTCGTCGTCGTCGATGGCTCCTGGTATTTGCCGGCGATGAAGCGCGACGGGCGCGCCGAATACCACGCTGCACACATTCCCGGTGCGGTCTATTTCGACATCGACGAAGTGAAAGACATCAATTCCACCCTTCCCCACATGCTGCCGCCGCCGGAAGTATTCTCGCTTCACATGGCGAGGCTCGGAATCTCGGACGGACAACGCATTGTCGTCTATGACGGCGCAGGATTGTTCTCAGCACCACGCGTCTGGTTCACGTTCAAAGCGTTCGGCGTGGCCGAGGTCTATATCCTTGAAGGCGGACTTCCGAACTGGCGCGCAAAAGGACTGCCCGTGGAAAGCGGAAATGTCGTCCGCGAGCCCGGGAGCTTCACGCCGCACTTCTCGCCTGCCATGGTCGCAAATCTCGATCGCGTCGATCTTTCGCTGAAGCAAAAGACCGCGCAGGTTATCGATGCGCGCCCGGCGGCACGCTTCCGTGGCGAGGAAGCCGAGCCGCGGGCCGGAGTTGCCTCTGGGCATATTCCCGGCAGCATCAATGTGCCTTCGAGCGCGCTCGTGAAAGACGGCAGGCTTGCCTCGCAGGACCAGATCAAAAAAGCATTCGACGAAGCCGGCTACGATCCTTCCGAGCCTGCGATCGTCAGTTGCGGTTCCGGGGTTTCTGCCGCGATCCTCTGGCTCGCGCTCGACGCAATCGGTAAGCAGCCCGCTGCGCTTTACGATGGCTCCTGGTCCGAATGGGGCACCAATCCGACGACGCCCAAGGCGACCGGGCCCGCGAAAAAGAGCTGACAGCGACGATGCCCGGCAACCCGATTGTAACCGGCTTCTTCCACGAGCCGACTTTCTCGATCGAATATCTCGTCGAAGATCCCGCGACCAAGCGCGCAGCCATTATCGATCCGGTGCTGGACTACGACGAAAAGTCGGGCCGCGTGTCGCACAAGACCGCGGATGCATTGCTCGACGAAATCGTGCGGCGTGGACTGACCGTCGAGTGGATTCTCGATACGCACCCGCATGCGGATCACTTTTCTTCCGCCACCTATCTGAAAGAAAAACTCGGCGCGCCGACGGCGATTGGCGAGAAAATCATCGAAGTCCAGAAACTCTGGAAGAAGATCTACAATCTCCCCGCATTCGTGGCCGACGGATCGCAATGGGACAAGTTGTTCGCCGATGGCGAGACGTTCAAGATCGGCTCGCTCGACGCGCGCGTGATGCTCTCGCCCGGCCATACGCTCTGCTCCATCACCTATATCGTTGGTGACGCCGCCTTCGTGCATGACACACTGTTTCAGCCCGATTACGGCTCGGCGCGCGCCGACTTTCCCGGCGGGAGCGCCGCGCGGCTCTACGACTCCATCCAGCAGATTCTTTCGCTCCCCGACGACACGCGCCTGTTCACCGGACACGACTACATGCCCGGCGGACGTGCGCCGAAGTGGGAGTCCTCGGTGAAGGAGCAGAAGGCCACGAACAAGCATTTCGCGTCGCGGCCGACATGCGAGCAGTATGTAGCCGTACGCGAGGCGCGCGATGCAACGCTCCCGATGCCGAAGCTGATCCTGCATGCGCTGCAGGTAAACATGCGCGGCGGCCGCCTCCCCGATCCCGAAGACAACGGCCGCAACTATCTGAAGATCCCGCTTGGCGCGCTGTGACTAGTTGTGCAGGATTTGCGACAGGAAGCGCTTCGTCCGCTCGTGCTGCGGATTCGTGAAGAACGCTTCCGGCCGGTTCATTTCGACGATCTGCCCCTCGTCCATGAAAACGATGCGATCGGCGACCTGACGGGCGAAGCCCATCTCGTGCGTCACGATCAGCATGGTCATGCCGTCTTCCGCCAGCGAGCGGATCGTGTCGAGGACTTCCTTGATCATTTCCGGGTCGAGCGCGGAGGTCGGCTCGTCGAACAGCATGATTTTCGGATTCATGCAAAGCGCGCGGGCGATCGCGACGCGCTGCTGCTGGCCACCCGATAGCTGCGCCGGATATTTGTTCGCCTGTTCAGGAATCCGGACCCGCTTCAGAAACTCCATGGCCACTTCTTCGGCCTGCGCTTTCGGCCTCCGGCGAACCCATATCTGTGCCAGCGTGCAGTTCTCAAGCACTGTAAGATGCGGAAAGAGGTTGAACTGCTGAAACACCATGCCGACATCTGCGCGAACGGCGTCGATGCTGCGCAGATCGGCGGTCAGCTCCACGCCATCGACCACGATCCGGCCCTGCTGGTGTTCTTCGAGCCGATTGATGCAGCGGATCAGCGTGGACTTTCCCGAACCTGACGGCCCGCAGATTACGATCCGTTCTTTCCGCGCGACTTTCAGGTTCACGTCGCGCAGGACGTGAAACGTGCCGAACCATTTGTTCACGCCCGCCATTTCAACGGCGACCGCGTCCGCCGTCGTCGCGAGATCACTCATCGCATGGCTCCTTCAACACGCAATGCGCTGCTGCCGGCGCGGCGCTCCAGAAACAGCGAATAGCGCGACATCGCAAAACAGAACGCGAAATAGATCAACCCCGCAAAGGCAAAGCCCGTGTATAGAGTGGTCGGCGATGCCCAGTTCGGGTCCGAGAAAGCCGACCTGATCTGGCCCAGGAGATCGAGGATCGCCACGATCTGCACGAGCGTCGTATCCTTGAAGAGCCCGATGAAGTTGTTCACGATTCCCGGGATCACCTTGGTCAAGGCCTGCGGCAGCACGATGAGGCCCATGGTTTTCCAGTAACCCAAACCAAGCGCCGCTGCGCTCTCGTACTGATGCTTCGGCACGGCCTGAAGGCCGCCGCGCACGACCTCGGCCATGTAAGCGCCAGAGAAGAGCGCAACGCCAATGAGCGCGCGCACGAGGCGTTCAATACTCGCACCGCCCGGAAGGAAGAGCGGCAGCATATAGGTCGCGAAGAACAGCACCGTGATCAGCGGGACGCCGCGCCAGAACTCAATGAAGGCAATGCTTGCCCAGCGCACCAGCCGCATTTCGGACCGGCGTCCCAGTGCGAGCGCGATGCCGATCGGCAGTGCCGCGACAATCCCGGTCACCGCGACAACGAGCGTGACAAGGAGCCCGCCCCACTCGCGGGTTTCGACCCAGCGCAAACCGAAATCCGCGTCGACCGGCAGGATCACAATCGCAAGCGCGATGAAGAACGCCGCCATGGCCTTGAACGACGTTGAAAAGCGCGTGCCGAACAACCGAGCGATCAGCGCAATCGGAAGCGTCAGCAAAAGCGCGGAGATCGCGTAATCCGCCCAAAAGGTCGCGCGGAAACCGAACAGCCGGTGGTCGCCAGTGTAAGGGGCAAGATCGACAAAGCGCCCGAGCACGAAACGCTGCGGATCTAGGTTACCGCCGGTCAGCAGGACAAAGCCCAGCACCGGATAGATCCCGAGGAACAGCGCTGCGTTCAGCCGCTTCCACGGCATCGACGGGATCAGAAGCGGCACGAGCAGCAACAGGCCGAGCAGGAATACTAGGTTCGGCCGCCATAGCTCGTCATGCGGATAAAATCCGTAGATGAACTGGTTGAACTTCGCCACAACGAACGGCCAGCATGCGCCGGTCGGGACAGCAACGCAGGCGTCCCGGTTAGCACCCGTCCATACTGCATCGATTACAAGGAAGCGGAGCAAGGGAGCCGCAATCAATACGAGCGCCGCAAGCCCGATAACCGACATCGCAATATCGCGTGGACTTGCGAAGAACCGCGCATGAAAGAAGCCGTAAACGCCGGCCTGGCTTGCGGGCGCCGGCAGCGGGGGCAACGTCTCGCGACGGACGAAAGCGATGCTCATGTCATCGCTCCTTCAGCGCAATGCGCCGGTTATAGAGATTCATCCCGAACGACACGATCAACGAGATGACCAGATAGACGAGCATGGTGATCCCGAGGATCTCGATGGCCTGCCCCGTGTTGTTCAGCGTCGTGCCGGCAAAGACGCTCACAAGATCCGGATAGCCGATACTCACCGCAAGAGAGGAATTCTTGATCAGGTTGAGATACTGGCTCGTCAGCGGCGGAATGATTACGCGGAGCGCCTGCGGCACCACCACCAATCGCAAAAGCGGCGAGCGCCGGAGCCCCAAGGCACTTGCCGCCTCGCTTTGCCCTTTCGGCACAGCAAGCACGCCCGCGCGCACGATCTCGGCAATGAAGCCCGCGGTATAGGTGGAGAGCGCGATCAGAAGCGCCAGGAATTCCGGGATGACCCGCACGCCGCCGTTGAAATTGAAGCCTTTCAGCACCGGCCGGTCGATATCGAAACTGACGCCGAGATACGCGAAGGCCGCAAGCGGCACCGGAACGATCAAAAGCAGATAGACCGGCCAGAGTGTTATTCGCCGCCCTGTACGAATGCGGTACCGCCGCGATGTGACCGCAACGATCAGGGAAAGCAGAAGGCCGGCAGCGAGGACCAGCGCGACGATGCCGATGCCCTCGCCGAACAGCGGCTTCGGCATCATGATGCCGCGATTGTTGATGAATACGTCGCCGGCAAGAGAAATGCTCTGCCGCGGCACGGGAAGCGCCGCCAGCACCGCCAGATACCAGAACAGAATCTGAAACAAGAGCGGCAGATTGCGAATGACTTCGACGTAAGTCCCGCACAGCCTAGAGATCATCCAGTTGTTGGAGAGCCTGCCGATCCCGACCAGGAATCCAATGATCGTCGCAAACACGACGCCAAGCGCTGAAACGAAGAGCGTGTTCAGGAGACCGACCAGAAAGGCGCGCGCGTAGGTATTGCTCTCGGAAAACGGGATCAGCGCCTGACTGATCGAGAAGCCGGATTCGATCCAGAAAAAATCAAATCCGATCGGAATACGCTGGGCCGCGATGTTGCGACTGGTGGTGCGATAGATGAACCACGCGACGAGCAATACCAGCGCGACAAGCAAAAGCTGTATGAAGACCGAACGGACGCGGGGATGGAATATCCAGTTTACCCGGGTCTTTTCACGACGGACCGGAAGATCGGTCATGTGACGATCCTCCGGTCTATCCTTACAAACCGCAAAACGGCTGAAACTTATCGCACAGGCGGCGCGTACTGAATGCCGCCCTTGTTCCAGAGCTTATTGAGCCCGCGGTCGATTTTCAGGCGCGAGTTCTCTCCGACGTTCCGATCGAAGATCTCACCATAATTGCCAACGTGCCGGATGATGCGAACGACCCAGTCATTGGTGAGGCCAAGCTGCTCGCCGTAATTGCCTTCGATACCGAGCAGGCGTTTTACGTCGGGACGCTCGGATTTCAGCCGCTGATCTAGCGTCTTCTGATTGATGTCATATTCCTCCGCGTTGATCATCGCGAACAGAACCCACTTCACGACATCGAACCATTGATCGTCGCCGTGGCGAACCAGCGGTCCGAGCGGCTCCTTGGAAATCAGTTCCGGAAGGATCATGTGATCGTCCGGCTTGGAGAGCTTCAGGCGCTCGGCGTAAATCTGCGAGACGTCGGTCGTGAACACGTCGCAGCGGCCGCTTTCGTAGGCCTTGATCACTTCGTCCGCGGTGTTGAAGACGACGGCCTCGTATTTCATGTTGTTCGAGCGGAAGTAGTCCGCCAGATTGAGCTGGGTCGTGGTGCCGCTCTGCGTGCATACGGTCGTGTTCGACAGCTCCAGCGCCGAGCTGACCTTCGCCGACTTGCGGACCATGAAGCCCTGCGCATCGTAATAGATCACGCCCGCGAAGTTGAAGCCGAGCTGGCTGTCGCGCGAACTGGTCCACGTGGTGTTGCGGGAAAGCAGATCGATTTCCCGCGACTGCAGGGCGGTGAAGCGATCTTTCGCGGTCAGCGGCAGAAACTTCACTTTGGTGGGATCGTTGAAGATCGCCGCCGCCACTGCGCGGCAGAAGTCCACGTCGATGCCCGTCCAGTTGCCCTTGTCGTCCGGCTGGGCGAAGCCCGCGAGACCGCCGCTGACGCCACAAAGAATGGACCCGCGCATCTTCACGTCATCAAGCGTGCCCGCGCTGGCGGTGCTTCCGAGCGCGACCGACACGGCTAATGCAAATAAAATAGACGACCGTCCCATAAGGCTCTCCTATCTCACGGCGGCTCTTGTTATTGTTCCCTGCTCGGCAGCCAGTATGGCAGACAAACCGGCCGTTGGCGCGGGAGTTCTCTCTTACGCCATCACAGGCTAAAACCCGATATAGGTCAAGCATTTAAGGCGGGCATTGGCGACGATATCCGCATCGAAATTACGCAAGGCGGAAAGATGTCGAAAAAGAAGAATGACAGCGCGCGCTATCGTCCCGCGACAGCGCTCGTGCTCGCAGGCCGCTCCCCTTTTGAGTACGACGGCTTCGTCAATACGCCGCTTTTTCGCGGTTCCACGATTCTCTACGAGACATACGACGACCTGATCACGCATCGTGGCCGGTATACATACGGTAGGCGCGGCACGCCGACCCTCGATGCGCTTTCGAAATCGCTTGCGGAGTTCGAGAAAGGCGCCGGCGTCGTGCTGACGCCTTCCGGACTTTCGGCAATCAGCACCGCACTTCTCTCGGTCGTGAAGTCCGGCGACCATATCCTCGTTGCCGACACGGTCTATCGGCCGACGCGAAACATCTGCGACACCATTCTGAAGCGGCTCGGCGTCGAAATTACATATTACGATCCGCTGATCGGTAGCGAAATCGGCTCCCTGTTCAAACCGAATACGACTGCGGTTTATCTGGAAGCGCCCGGATCGCAGAGCTTCGAAATGCAGGACGTGCCTGCGATCGCGAAGGCCGCCGCGGCGCACGGCGCCGTCAGCCTGATCGACAACACGTGGGCGACGCCGCTGTTTTTCCGGCCGCACGAACACGGCGTCGATATTTCCATTCAGGCCGGCACCAAATATCTCGGCGGTCACGCCGACATCAATCTCGGCGCTATTTCCGCAAATGCCGCCACTTTCAAGCGCGTGCTGCAGACGCATGGCGACCTCGGCATCAATCCCGGCCCCGAAGACGTCTATCTCGCGTTGCGCGGCCTGCGCACGATGGGGGTACGGCTGGAGCGGCACATGGCTTCCGGTCTTCGTGTTGCGCGCTGGCTGGCGGAGCGGCCCGAAGTTCTGCGTGTGCTCCACCCTGCACTCGAAAGCGACCCGGGCCACGCATTATGGAAACGCGACTTCGACGGAGCGTGCGGGCTTTTCGCGATCGTTCTGAAGCCCGAGTACGAAAAGAAGATTGGGGCGCTCTTCGACGCGCTGAGCCTTTTCGGCATGGGCTACAGCTGGGGCGGGTTCGAGAGTCTCGCAATCCCGTTCGACTGCTCCGACTACCGAACGGCTACCCAATGGAATCCCGGCGGTCCGGCCGTTCGTCTCCACATTGGTCTCGAAGATCCCGACGATCTGATCGCGGATCTGGAGCACGGGTTGAAGCAACTTGCCTGATGCTCAGACCCGCAACTTCCCGACGAATGGGTGCGAACTCGAAAGGCCGCCGTCCACGGCAATCGCCTGACCGTTGACGTAGGACGCATCGTCGCTCGCCAGAAAAAGCGCCATCGCGGCGATCTCTTCCGGATTGCCGTGACGCTGCATCGGATTGATCTGGCCAAGCTTCGCGGTCGTACCCCTGCCCGCGGCGTAATCAAAGATCGGCTTCGTCATGCCGGTCTCGATCAGCCCCGGGCAGATCGCGTTGATGCGGACGCCGGTGCCCGAAAGCGAGCTTGCAGTCGTCTGCACGAGGCTGATCACGCCGGCCTTGCTCGCGCTGTAAGGATGACCGCCCGCGTTCGCGCGAAGCCCGGCAACTGACGCCGTGCAGACAATCGATCCTTTACCCTCTTTGATCATCAACGGCGCGATGTTCTGAATCGCGAGGAACGGGCCGATGAGATTGACCCGCAGGATTTCCTGCCACATCTCGACCGACTGTTCCCACAAGGGAACGAGACCGCCGCTAATGCCAGCGTTCGCATAGACCACGTCGATGCCGCCGAATTCGCTCACTGCCTTTGCAACGTAGTTTTTGACCTCGGCTTCGTCGCCGGCGTCGGCGGCCATCGCGATCGCCTTGTTGCCATCCTTCGCGATCAGTGCCGCGGTTTCCTCGACTGCTGCTTTTGTCTTGTCCACCGCGAGGACAGAGGCACCTTCGGCGGCAAACAGTCTCGCAGAAGCGCGCCCGATCCCGCTGCCCGCGCCTGTCACGATCGCACGTTTGCCTTCCAGTCTTGCTTTGCTCATGGCCTTCTCCCGCGCGCGGCGCGTCTATTTTTGCTTGAAGTGGGCTGCGAGCGTATCGGCACCCTTGGCCAGCAAGCCAAGATCGGAGCCGACCGCTACGAACGTGTATCCCCACTCGATGTAGCGATGCGCCTCTTCCATCACCGGCGTCAGGATGCCGGCAGGCTTGCCGATCTTCTTTAGCCGCTTCGCCACATCCTCGATCGCTTTCTGCACTTCCGGATGCTGCGGGTTGCCGATATGGCCGAACGAGGCCGAAAGGTCCGCGGGTCCGACGAACACGCCATCGACACCTTCGACGCTCGCGATCGCCTCGAGCTGCTCCAACGCCTCACGCGTCTCCGCCTGTACTAGCAGGCAAATCTCCGCGTTTGCTTTCTTCAGATAGTCTTTGGTCCGCCCATAGCGGCTTGCCCGGCCGCTACCCGTGATCCCGCGAATTCCCTCGGGCGGATAGCGCGTCGCGGCGACGGCTTGCTTCGCCTCTTCCGCGTTCTGCACGAAGGGCACCAGGATCGACTGCGCACCGATATCGAGAATGCGCTTGATCAACACCGCATCATTCCACGCGGGACGCACGATCGGCGTTGCCGTGCCTCTTTGCACCGACTGCAACTGCGCCATCACCGCAGGCAACTCATTCGGCGAATGCTCGGTATCGAGCAGCAGCCAGTCGAAGCCGCTGTAACAGACGATTTCGGTGACGATATTGCTGCAGAGGCTATTCCAGAGTCCGATCTGGAGCTTACCGGCCGCGATCGCATGCTTGAATTCGTTACGCTGTAATTCCATCGCCTTCGCCTTCTCTATTCGGATGCTTCACTTCACGGGCAACGATCGCCGGCACATTTCATATGGTGTTATGAAATCTGCAAGGCTCAAGCATTCGGAAGCAGACTTCTTACCGATCTTTTCCAGCCCGACAGCTTTCTGTCCCGCATCGCGGTATCCATATGCGGGGTAAAGCGCCGCTCCAGCCGCCAGCTATCGCCGAACTGCGCGGGCGGCGGCAGCACGCCCGATGCCAGCCCGGCGAGATAGGCCGCCCCCATGGCCGTCGTTTCTTTCACGATCGGACGATCGACGGGCGCCGCAAGGAGATCCGCGAGGCGCTGCATGGTCCAGTCGGAGGCGACCATGCCGCCGTCCACGCGCAGCACGGTGTCCGCACCTGCGGCTTGCGGCCAGTCGGCCCGCATGGCTTCGAGCAGATCGGCGGTCTGGTAACAGACGCTTTCGAGTGCAGCGCGCGCGAATTCTTTCGGGCCGGTGTTTCGCGTCAGACCGAACATCGCGCCACGGACTTCCGAATTCCAATAGGGTGCGCCCAAACCGACGAAGGCCGGCACGAGATAAACTTCCTGACTTTCATCTGCGGCTTCCGCGAGCGGTCCGGTTTCGGATGCCTGCTTCACGATGCCGAGCCCGTCGCGCAGCCACTGCACGGCCGCGCCGGCGATAAAGATCGAACCCTCCAGCGCATAGGTGCGCTTGCCGTTCAACTGATACGCAATCGTGGTGAGCAAACGGCTTCTAGAAGCCACGGCGGTCTCGCCGGTGTTGAGCAGCGCGAAGCAGCCCGTGCCATAGGTCGACTTCATCATGCCGGGGTTGAAGCACGCCTGCCCCACCGTCGCGGCCTGCTGGTCGCCGGCAATGCCGCGGATCGCAATGGGCCCGCCAAAAAGATCAGGAGCCGTCGCGCCGTAATCCGCTGCGCAGTCGCGCACTTCGGGTAGCACCGCGCGGGGAATGTTGAACAGTTTGAGAAGATCGCCATCCCACTCGCCGCGATGGATGTCGAACAGAAGCGTTCGCGACGCATTGGTTGCATCGGTCGCGTGGACCGCGCCGCCGGTCAGATGCCACAACAGAAAACAATCCACCGTCCCGAAGGCGAGTTCGCCCCGCTCCGCACGCACGCGCGCACCCGGTACGTTATCGAGAATCCACGCAAGCTTGGTGCCCGAGAAATACGGATCGAGCAGAAGACCGGTCTTTGCGGTGACGGTTTGTTCGAACCCCTCCTTCTTCAGGCGCTCGCAAAGCTCGCCGGTCCGGCGGTCCTGCCAGACAATGGCGCGGTGGATCGCTTGCCCCGTTTTGCGGTCCCAGACCACGGTCGTTTCGCGCTGGTTGGTAATGCCGATCGCGATGATATCCTTGGCGGTTACTTCCGCCTGCTTCATCGCCGCGCGGCAAACCTCGAGGGTAGAGCGAAGGAGATCGTCGGGCTCGTGCTCCACCCAGCCCGAGGCCGGGAAATGCTGCTGGAATTCCTGCTGACCAACGGCCGCGATGGAAAGGTCCGGACGGAAGACAATCGCGCGCGAGGAGGTCGTTCCCTGATCGATCGCGAGCAGAAATTTGGCCAACGGGCTGCCTCCTATATTGCACCGCGTCTTCGCGCGGCTTGCTGCACCGTGATACTACTGTAGCCATGAATAGGAACAACTTTTCTCTCCCCCGGCCAGCAAGGCGGCAGGCATGAGCGCCCGGGAGATTTCCACTCCGGGTATTTCTGCAGGCGACCGCAGCGGCAACGTGCAGCTGCGGCTACCGCTCGTGGTCGGCTTCTTCCTGCTCTATGTCGCGCTGGAGTGGCTTAGCTTTATCCACGCGTACAAAGGCGTCCCGATCACGCCGTGGAATCCGGGGCTCGGCGTCGTATTCGCGCTGATGCTGTTCGCGGGCCCGGTCTATGCGATCGTACTTTTCGTCGGGATCGTGATCGCCGAAACGCTGGTTTTGAAGACGAACCTGCAATGGCCGATCATTCTCGGCATCGCGGCCATCATCGCGCTCGTTTATGCCGGTGCGACGTGGCTTGCGCGGCACCAGTTCCGGCTTGACGTCACGCTGCGGCAATTGCGTGACGTCATCGCGCTCCTCGGCGTCGGCCTGCTCGGAGCGGTGCTCGCGACGCTGCTTCTTTCCGTTCTCCTCATCTTCGAGCCGGACCTCGACTGGGCCGATGCGCTGATCGCGCTGGTGCCGCTGCTTGTCGGCGATACCATCGGCATTGCCGTCGTGACACCCTTGATGCTTCGCGTCCTGCATAAACACCCGCTGCCGGCCATCACGCCTGCGCTCCTTCTCGAAATCGCGGTTTACGTGGCGCTGATCGCAGGCTCGCTCTGGGTGATCGCGGCCACCGGCGAAAAGAACGGCGTGAAGTTCTTCTATCTCCTGTTCCTGCCAATTGTGCTCTCCGCCTTGCGCTTCGGCATGGACGGCGCATGCGTGGCGCTCGCACTCGCACAGCTCGGGCTGGTCGGCGTGTTGCAGTTCTTTTCCGCCGACGCCCGGACCTTTACCGAGTTCCAGATCCTGATGCTGGTTCTGAGCACAACCGGACTCATCGTCGGAGCCGTGGTCAGCGAGCGGGAGCGCGCGGATGCTCACGCGCGCGAAGTCGAACGGCGCTTCAAGGAAAAAGAAGCGGAAGCCGTGCAGGCTTCACGCTTTACGCTGGTGAGCGGGATGGCATCAGCGCTTGCCCACGAGATCAATCAACCGCTGACGGCCGCCCGGGCGCTTGCCCGTTCCGCGCAGGAGCTTCTCCGTCAGAAGAACGACGATCCGGTCCGCGTGGATTCGAACCTGACCAGCGTCATCACCTATGTGGATCATGCGAGCGGAATTGTGCGGCGCATTCGGGAATTTCTTCGTCGCGGCCATCCTCGTATCAGTACGATCGACGTCGAATCCGTGCTCGACAGCGCCATCATGCTTGCCGGCCCCGAAGCCGCGGCCAAGGGCGCGAAACTGTCCCTGTTGCCATTGGTCCCACTGCCGACCATTTTCGGCGACCGCGTACAACTGCAGCAGGTCGTACTCAATCTGGTCCGCAACAGCATCGATGCGATCGGCGGCAGCGGTAGCCCTGGGAAAATCACCATCCAAGCGCGGCAACTTTCCACACCCGCGCGTATCGAATTTAGCGTATTGGATGATGGACCGGGGATCGATGAAGAAACAGCAGGGAGACTTTTCGAACCGCTCATGACATCGAAGCATGAAGGCCTTGGACTGGGGCTCGCAATCTGCACGTCCATCGTGGAAGCCCATGGCGGAAAACTCTGGCTTCATTCCGGCACTGCCGGAGCAACCGAATTCCGCTTCACAATCCCCGTCGAATCAAAACAAGGCAACTGAGATGGCTGGCCCCACCATTTACGTCGTGGACGATCAGGAGTCGGTCCGCAATGCGCTCAGCGAGATGCTCAACGTCTTCGGGTTCGAAACCGAGAAGTTCGAGTCTGCCGATGTTTTCCTGACCTCGGTGGACCCCGCCCGGCCGGCCTGTATCGTGGCCGACGTGAGAATGCCCGGCACCGATGGCATCGAACTCGTCCAGCAACTCTCGAAGCAAAACATCTCGCTTCCCGTCATCCTCATTTCCGGACACGCAGACGTTCCAATGGCCGTCGCGGCGATCAAGGCCGGCGCGGAGGAATTCATCGAAAAGCCGGTGAACGACACCCAACTCGTTGCGGCGATCAATCGCGGTCTTGCGCGCATGCACGAGAACCTGAACGCATCGCGCTCCCACGAGGAACTGAAAGAGCGCTTCAACCGCCTGACCCCGCGCCAGACCGAGATTTTCGACCTCGTGGCTCTCGGCCTGACCAGCCAGAACATCGCCAACAAGCTCGGGATCAGCGTGCGCACGGTCGAGAGCTATCGCGCGGAAATCATGGAGAAAATGCAGGCCGAGAGCGTGGCCGTGCTGGTGCGGCAGGCCGTGAAACTCGGCCGCGTGATACCGTAGAATTACCACCCGCGTTCTACGAATTCTCGACTGCAAGCGAGCAAACTATTTTCGATTCCTGAAGCAGTGCAGCCTTTTTCATTCGGGTTGCCAACACAGGGATCGCCATGCGGCCAACGGGTTATACCCCCGTACGTTCACGCGCTGAGGCAGCGGAAATCCGGGATTCCAGCACAAGGCTGCGGGTCCTGTTCGTGCTCGGCGCCCTTCCCGCGGCGATCGCTGCCCTCGTTCTTCCCAAAGCTATCGCGCTGCCAGCGGCAAGCCTGCTCTCGCTCGTCCTTGCTGCCCTTGTCGCGATCTACGCCTATCGCAGCGGCGTCCACTATCGCGCGCGCGGGCTGACGTTCTGGGATCTTGCCGGGATGCTCGCCTTCATCGGCTTCGGCGCCGGCGCGCTGACCGATCCGTTCGCTTCCCTCCAGCTGTTCGGGATGGAAGCAACGAGATAACCGCAGGTTTTCACTACAGACCGGGCCCCTCTGGCAGTCCATCCGGACTGCGATGTCGGTCTTTACCAAGGAGAGGGTCCGTGGACCTATCGCTGCACGGCGCGGATAGCGCGTATCTACATCGCATGACCAAAAGGCGGCATCTGCCCTTCAAGGCGGAGCGCGTGTCATGAACGAATTCATCCAATCGCTTTATTCTGCCGACGTCTGGATCGCGCTCGGCCAAGTCATCATGATCGATCTCGTGTTGGCCGGCGACAATGCGATCGTCATCGGCCTTGCCGCGGCCGGCCTGCCGAAGGAACAGCGCAACAAAGCAATTCTGCTCGGCATCATCGCGGCGACCGTGCTGCGTATCGGCTTCGCCGCCATCACCACGCAGTTGCTCGCAATCGTCGGTCTGCTGTTCGCGGGCGGCGTTCTGCTGCTCTGGGTGTGCTGGAAGATGTGGCGCGAGCTTCGCGTGCATGCGCACGAAGAGAACAACGCGGTCGAAGCGGTCACCGGCCAGGACCTGAACAAGGATGGCGCCGTCGCCGCCGGTGCGCCCCGGAAGACCTTCGCGCAGGCTGCATGGCAGATCGTTATCGCCGACCTTACGATGTCGCTCGACAACGTGCTCGCGGTCGCGGGTGCCGCTCGCGAGCACCCATGGGTGCTTGTGTTCGGCCTCGCGCTTTCGATCGCGCTGATGGGCCTTGCCGCTACGTTCATCGCAAGCCTGCTGCAGAAGCATCGCTGGATTGCGTATGTCGGTCTCGCCGTCATTCTCTACGTCGCGCTCGAAATGATTTTCCGCGGCGGCATGGAGCTCAGGCCCTATGTCGGGGCGATGCTCGGGATGAAGTTCTGATCCGGCGGATCACAAAACGAGGTGCCGCGGCAATGCGGCACCTCACCTTCCCGCGATTTGCGCGCAAGGCGCTCGCCGCATAGCTTGCCGGCCCGGAGAATCCCGATGGCCGACCGAATTGCCGATCTGCGAGGGCTGCGCTGCCCGCTGCCCGTCCTGAAAGCCCGAAAGCTGATGCACACGCTCGCGCCGGGCGACAAGCTCGTGCTCGAATGCACCGACCCGATGACAGCGATCGACATTCCGCATTTTGCGAAGCAGGAAGGTCATATGCTGGAGCAGCAGGAACGCCGCGGCGAGATTTACGTCTATGCAATCACCAAGGCGAAGTGACCGGCTGCGATTTCGCGTCCGGCTGCTGACAATCATTTCGCTCGTCTGTTTTTCTTTTTCGGCTTTTGCACAAATGTCGGCCCAACCGCTTCCGCCCACTCCTGTTCTGCCGGATCCCTCGCGGCAAGGCGTGGTTACGCTCGCAGACGCCCGCATCTGGTTCGCCACGTTTGGCAATCCGTCTGCGCCCGCGATCCTTCTGCTCCATGGCGGCGGTGGAAGCTCGGATTATTGGGGCGATCTGGTCACCGTACTCGCCGCCACCCATCATGTCATCGTCATCGATAGCCGCGGCCAGGGCCGTAGCACCAACGAGAGCGACGCAATCTCCTATCGACAGATGGCGGCAGACGCGATCGCAGTACTCGATTATATCGGCGTGGCGCAGGCGATCGTCCTCGGATGGAGCGACGGCGCCAACACGGGCTTCTATCTCGCGCTGTCGCGGCCTGATCGTATCGCCGCGTTGTTCGCCTTCGCGGGGAATGCGAGCCCCACGGGCTATCAGCCCAATACCAATCCGGCCGCGATGCGCGCCTATGTCGTCCGCACCAAGCAGGAATACGAAACCCTTTCGCCGCACCCGATGCGCTTTGGCGAAATCATGAAACAGCTATCGGCCATGTGGAAGACGGAGCCAGCCCTCTCCGCATCAGACCTCCGGCGCATAACTGTGCGAACCGCCGTGGTACATGCAGAGCAAGACGAAGTGATCCGCCGCGCGCATAGCGAATGGATCGCAAAGCAGATTCCTTTTGCACGCCTCGTGTTGCTCCCGGAGGCCAGCCATTTTGCGCCGCTGCAACGGCCGAAGGCGTTCCGCGACGCGTTGCTGGACTTCCTCGCGGCGCCCTAGTTCAGGTTTTGAAGCGCGGGTCCAGATAGTCGCGCAGGCTATCCCCGAACAGGTTGAAGGCGAACACCGCAAGGCTGATCGCAACCCCAGGGAAGATGATCATCCATGGCGCTTCCCGGAAGAAATCCGCCGCGTTGCCTGACAGCATGAGCCCCCAGGCGGCGGTCGGTTCGGTGACGCCGAGACCGAGGAACGAGAGCGAGGCCTCCAGCAGGATCGCCTGTGCGATGAACGCTGTGAACATAATCAGGAACGGCGCGACCACGTTCGGCGCCATGTGGCGGAAGATGATGCGGGTGTCGGAGTAGCCCGCCGCCCGCGCCGCATCGATATAGGGCATCACGTTGACGGAGAGCGCCGCGGCACGCACGACGCGCGCCACCCGCGGGACGATCGGGATTGCGATGGCGATGATGAGGTTGACGTCCACGCCGTAAACCACGGTCTTGCGCAGCGCCGCGACCACGACCAGTGCCAGCACGATGATCGGGAATGCAAGCAGGATGTCGACGAAGCGCTGGATCCAGTTGTCGACCCGGCCGCCGAAATAGGCGGACGCGATGCCGAGCACCGCTCCGATGCCCGAGCCCAGCGCCGAAGAGGCAAAGCCGATCACGAGTGCCGTGCGCGAGCCATAGATGATGCGCGATAGAATATCGCGGCCGAAGGCGTCGGTGCCGAGCCAGTGATCCCACGAGGGTGCGGCAAGGATCGACGAGAAATCGATATCGAGCGGGTTATACGGCGCGACGAGATGCGGAAACAGGCCTGCGAACATCATGATTGCGATGACGACGAAACTCGCGGCGCCCATCGGCTGCTGCCGGATGAACGTCATGATCGGGTTCGGCCGCTTCGGCAGCGTCACCGCGGAGTTCGCCTGCATCGCGGAAGGTGCATTTGCCATCAGCCGCCGTACCGGATTCGCGGGTCGAAGACTGCGTAGAGCAGATCGACCACAAGGTTGATCACGACATAGAAGCACGCAATCAGGATCACCATGCCCTGAATGAGCATGAAGTCGTTTCGCGACACGCTCTGCACGAAAAGCTGCCCGATGCCGTTGAGGTTGAAAACCTGCTCCGTCACCACGAGGCCGCCGATCAGGAACGCAAACTCGAGGCCCATCACGGTGATGGCCGGGAGCAGCGCGTTTCTGAGCGCATGGCGCGACACCACCAGTTTCTCGTAAACACCCTTCGCGCGCGCGGTGCGGATATAATCCTCCGCAAGCACTTCCAGGAGCGACGAGCGGATCATGCGCGCCGTCACCGCGCAGTAGCGGTAGCCCACCGCGAGCGCGGGCCAGATCAATTGCGATAGGTTGGCGACGGGATCCTCATAGATCGGCGTGAAAGTGATCGGCGGCAGCCAGTTGAACAGTGCCAGCAGCGTCAGCATGATGATCATGCCGAACCAGAAAGACGGAATCGAAAGCCCGCCGATCGTGATGATCCGCACGACATAGTCGATCCAGGTATTGCGATAGAGCGCGGCAAGCGTCCCCAATGGTATGGATATGATCGTCGCGAAGATGGTCGCCAGAATCGCCACCTCTAGCGACAACTCCAACCGGATCATAATTTCTTCGATGACAGGCCGCTCGGTCCACATCGATATGCCGAGATCGAACTTGGCAAGGCCGATCATGTAATCGCCGAACTGCACCAAGAGCGGCCGGTCGAGGCCGAGCCGCGCCACGAGTTCGGCCCGGTCGATCTGGGTG
>DAORMJ010000019.1:44939-78922 GCA_035440445.1 Xanthobacteraceae bacterium | reverse complement strand
GGCCGTACAGCACCCAGGCGGGGCGGGGCAGATCCACCACGGCCTGCTGTGCGCTCTCCTGGGGCGGCAGCTGGCGCACATAGGACACCAGGGCGCTCAGGTCGTCGTTGGTGAAGCGGTTGTAGTCCTCGCTGGGCATGATCAGGGCCGGGCGGCCGTCGGGTTTGACACCGTGGCGGATGGCGCGGACCCGCCCCTCCGCCCAGCGGATGAACATGGCGCCGACGAGCGCGTCGCGATCCGCGAAGTGCCAGTAGAAGCTGCCCTTGGTGACGCCGAGGGTTGCCGCGATCGGCTCCACTCGCACGCCGTCCCAGCCATGCGCCGCGAGTTCCGCAAAAGCGGCGGCGATCCAGGCGCGTTTGTCGAGACGTGGCAGTTTCTTCGCACGTGCATTCTGGCGCATAGCCGATGCCTAGCGCGTTGACCGGAAAATTACCATACGCTACCGTATGGAAAATATAACAAGACCAAGAATGCGTTTCACGAGGAGGAGGCGGATGGCGGGCGCAAGCTCGCGCGGCGGCGCTGTGCGCTTCGAGCCGCGCAATCCGGCATGGGAAGAACGCTCGCGCGAGATTTTCGCGCGGCAAAGCTTCATGCGCATGATGGATCCGGCGCGGCCTCGTCGCGGCGGTCTCCTTGCGCGTTGCAAATGCGCAATGCAGGGACCGGCAGCATGACGGCGCAGACCACGTATTTTGGCACCGTCTATCCCGCTGAATGCGATCACATGGGGCATCTCAACGTCGCGCAATATGTTGCGAAGTTCGATGCCGCAAGCTGGAACTTCTTTTTCAATCTCGGCGTTACGCGCGATGCGATGGACGAGCAGTCTTATGCGCTCGCCGCGGTGGAGCAGAAGCTCTCCTACAAGCGCGAACTGCTGCCGGGCGAGGTGATCGAAATCCGCAGCCACATTCTCGAGGTGAAGGAAAAAGCGATCCGATTCGTCCACGAGATGATCCACCGCCAGAGCGGCCAGATCGCGGCCAGTTGCGAATACGTCACGGTCTGCCTCGACCGCGAGAAACGAAAAGCCAGACCTTACCCCGAAGCCGTGCAGCGCACTGCGAGCGGCCTGATTGCAAAGAGCGAGTAGTTGCCATGATTCCCAATCGTTCCTCCGGGCTCGATTTTGCCCTCGGCGAAACCGCCGACATGATCCGCGAGACCACGCTATCCTTCTCGCAGAAGGAGATCGCACCGCGCGCCGCCGAGATCGACGCCACCAACAAGTTTCCGCGCGACCTCTGGCCAAAACTCGGCGATCTCGGTCTGCTCGGCATCACCGTCGAAGAAGAGTTCGGTGGTGCTGGCCTCGGTTATCTCGAGCATTGCGTGGCGATGGAGGAGATCAGCCGGGCGTCGGCCTCGGTCGGGCTCTCCTATGGCGCGCATTCCAATCTCTGCGTGAACCAGATCCGCAAGAACGCGAACGACAACCAGAAGAAGAAATATCTGCCGAAGCTCATTTCCGGCGAGCATGTCGGCGCGCTCGCCATGTCGGAGCCGGGAGCCGGCTCGGATGTCGTGAGCATGCGGACGCGCGCGGACAAGAAGGGCGACCGCTACGTTTTGAACGGCAACAAGATGTGGATCACGAACGGGCCCGAGGCCGATACGCTCGTCGTGTACGCCAAGACCGATCCGAATGCCGGTCCGCGCGGGATCACCGCCTTCCTGATCGAGAAGGGGATGAAGGGGTTTTCGACCGCGCAGAAGCTCGACAAGCTCGGCATGCGCGGATCCGATACCTGCGAACTCGTGTGTCAGGATTGCGAGGTGCCGGAGGAAAATATCGTCGGCGGACTGAACGGCGGCGTGCGCGTCTTGATGTCCGGCCTCGATTACGAGCGCGCGGTGCTGGCCGCTGGCTCCACCGGCATCATGCAGGCCTGTATCGACGCGGTGATCCCGTATCTCCACGAGCGCAAGCAGTTCGGCCAGCCGATCGGCACCTTCCAGATCATGCAGGCCAAGCTCGCCGACATGTATGTCACCATGAACGCGGCCAAGGCTTACGTGTATTCGGTGGCGCGGGCCTGCGACCGCGGCGAGACCACGCGCGAAGATGCGGCAGGCGCGATCCTGTTTGCCGCCGAGAACGCAACCAAGATCGCACTCGACGCGATCCAGTGTCTGGGCGGCAACGGCTACATCAACGAATACCCGACCGGGCGGCTCTTGCGCGACGCCAAGCTCTACGAGATCGGGGCGGGTACGTCGGAAATCCGTCGCATGCTGATCGGGCGGGAGCTGTTCGAAAAGACGAAGTAATTGCCCGTCGAAGAGGCTTGGCTCTCGCGCAGGACATGATAGTCATGCGCCCCGCATGACCGATCCAGACAACTCCGAAGGCGCGCTCGTCCTCTTTTCCGGCGGGCAGGACTCCACCGTTTCGCTCGCCTGGGCGCTGACGCGCTTTCCGCGCGTCGAGACGGTCGGCTTCGAATATGGCCAGCGCCACGCCATCGAGATGACCGTGCGGCCGAACATTCGCGAGAAGCTCGCGGCGCTCGATCCGAAGTGGAAGGCTCGGCTCGGCGAGGATCATGTCGTCAATATCGACTCGCTCGGCGCGATCTCCGAAACGTCGCTGACCCGCAACGTGCAGATCGAGATGAATTCGAGCGGTCTGCCTTCGACCTTCGTGCCGGGGCGAAACCTGATTTTCTTCGCCTTCGCCGGCGCGGTCGCCTATCGCCGCGGGCTCCGGCACATGGTCGCGGGCATGTGTGAGACGGACTATTCCGGCTATCCGGATTGTCGCGACGACACCATCAAGGCGATGCAGCTTGCGCTCGGCCTCGGCATGGATCGCCGCTTCGCGATCCATACGCCGCTGATGTGGATCGACAAGGCGGCGACCTTCGAGCTGGCGGAGCGCATCGGCGGCAAGCCGCTTGCCGAACTCGTGATCGAGGAAACGCACAGCTGCTACATGGGCGACCGCGCGCATAAACACGAATGGGGCTATGGTTGCGGAAACTGCCCGGCCTGCCAGTTGCGGGCGAGCGGTTACAAAAAATATCAGGCGGGAGCACGCAAATGAAAATGTTGCTGATGGCCGTGACGCTCTTGATCGGCGGCGCTGGTTTTGCACAGTCGCAATCGCTCAAACTGAGCGCGGAAGACACGCGCGCGATCGAAAGCTGCATCAAGGAAAAGGCTTCGAAGGAGCGTCCGGACAACTGCATCGGGCTTATCGCCGATCCGTGTCTGGAGACGCCGGCCGGCCAGTCCACCGCGGGGCAGGCGGGTTGCTATCAGCGCGAGCAACTCGTGTGGGATGACATTCTGAACGAAACCTATCGCCGTCTGCAGGGCCAGTTGGAGGGCAAGCTGAAGACGCAGCTTCGCGATCTGCAGCGCGTCTGGATCGAGGCGCGGAAGCAGCAGTGCGATTTTTATCGCGACGTGATTCAGGGCACGCTCGCGATTCCGGTCGGTGCAAGCTGCTACAACACCGAAACCGCGCGCCGCGCGCTTTATCTCTTGAGCATTCTCAATATCTGAAAGAACCTCTGATGCCGCTCTCGTCCGAACTGAAGCAAACGCTCGAGAAGATTTCGACCGCCACGCTGACCACCGCGCTTCTGAAAAAGGGCGTGCGCTCGAGTTTCATGCGCGGTCCGAAGCCGTTGATCGAGGGCAGCCCGCGCATCGTCGGCGAAGCTTTCACGCTCCGCTTCGTGCCTGCGCGTGAGGATCTGGCGACGCCGGAAAGCTGGGCCAGTCCGCGCTCCACGCGCGGCGCCATCGAAGACATGCCTGAGGGCGTGATCGCGGTTGCGGACGCCATGGGCATCACCAGCGCCGGTATCTTCGGTGACATTCTGGTTGCGCGCATGAAGGTGAAGAAGGTTGCGGGGCTCGTCACGGACGGCGCGGTGCGCGATGGCGATGGCGTGAAAGCCGTCGGCCTGCCGTTCTGGTGCGCGGCGGTTGCGGCGCCGCCTTCGGTCGCCGGGCTTACTTTCGTGAACTGGCAGGAGCCGATCGGCTGCGGCGGGGTCGCGGTGTTTCCGGGCGACGTGATCGTCGCAGACAACGACGGCGCGGTCTGCGTGCCGCAGAAGCTCGTCGAAGCGGTCGCGAAAGAAGCGGTCGAGCAGGAAGCGTTCGAGGCGTGGGCGGCGGAGGAAGTGCTGAAAGGCGCGAAGCTCCCCGGCCTCTATCCGCCGAACGAGGAGACCAAAGCGCGGTATGAAGCAGCAAAGAAAAAAAGCTAGCTCCGACAATTTTTCGGCTGACGAACCGTTTGAACTCATCGTTTCGATGATTTCGCGTGTTCATGAAACTACTGAATCAAACAGAACGATAATAAATAGTAGCATAATTGCCGACATAGTAGGTGATGATGCTATTCCGCCAGTAGATTTAGGGGCGCCCGAATACGAACGTCAGTTCTTGTATGCAGCTCTCAGTCTATATAGTTCGACGCACAGATTTGATGACTACGAAATTCTTCTGCGTACCTATCCTTGGAAGGGAAAGTTATCGCGTGCGCGTCATTTCTCTCACGCTGTATACTCAATTTTAAATGAGTCATATCTCTTTGAAGCGAGATTGAAGCGATACTTCGATGCGATAAAAATCTGCGCAAAAGAGCTTAGGATAGAGGTTTCTCCGACCTTGGCTTCGTTGGTGTTGAAGAGTTATCACAAGTCGTTTCAAGGCTTGCTTAAAGCGCGAGGTTCTCACATTCATGTATTGGATTTTGAACCTAGGGAACTCAAACGTATTAGTTTGATTGAGTTGTTTCAGTTCGGTGACAACCCGCTAAAGTCATCTACACGAGCTTTTTTGCCGGGAGCGGTGAGGGATTTTAGGCGTACCTAGCTCAAAGCTAATAACGATGCACGTGAGACTGTTAAATTGTATATGAAGCAAAGTTTCAAAGCGACGAAAAGCGTTTGGTCAAAGCTAAGGCAAGATTGAAAATGCCCTTCACCGAAACCGCCCCCGCCAATGGCGCCAATATTCCGCTGCTCGGTCTCGGCACCTGGGATGTTCGGGGCGACGTGTGTAAGCGCATCGTCGAGCAGGCGCTACGGCTTGGCTATCGTCATGTCGACACCGCGCAGGCTTATGAAAACGAGCGCGAAGTCGGCGAGGGGATTCGCAACTCCGGCCTTCCGCGCGATCAGGTCTTCGTCACCACCAAGGTCTGGTACACCAATCTCGCGCCGGCCGATTTTCTGCGCACTACGCGTGAAAGCCTCGCGCGGTTGCGCCTCGATTATGTTGATCTGCTTCTCATCCACTGGCCGAACCCTTCGGTGCCGCTCGACCAGACCATCGCTGCACTATGCAAGGCGAAGCGCGACGGCATGACGAAGCACATCGGCATTTCGAACTTCACCACGGCGCTGATCGATCAGGCCGCGCAATACGCGACCGAGCCGCTCGCGACCAACCAAGTCGAAATGCATCCTTACATCGATCAGTCGAAGGTGATCGCGGCCTGCAAGGCGCGCGGCATCTCGCTCACCGCCTATTCGCCGATCGTGCGTGGCAAGGCGAAGGGCGATCCGGTGCTTGGCAAGATCGGCCGCAGCCACGGGAAAACCGAAGCGCAGGTTTGCCTTCGCTTCCTCGCGCAGCAGGGCATCGTCGCGATCCCGCGCACCAGCAAGCTGGAGCGCCTGTCGGAGAATTCCGCCATTTTCGATTTCGAGCTCACGCCCGCCGAGATGTTGGAAATCCGCGGGCTCGCGCGCCCGGACGGCCGCATGGTCAGTCCGTCCTGGGCACCGGACTGGGATCGGTAACCGGGCGGGAGAGAGTCCGCCTTTTTTCATGCCTGACATGCTTTGAATAAAACGAACGGTCGTGCTATTCAGCGCGCCATGATCGTGAAGGCACTCAAAAAGGGCCAAGCCCTCCACACGGATGACGGCCGCGAAATCCTCGCGCCCGACGCCTCAAAGGGCGAGCGGACCCGCACCCGTATTCTCGATGAGGCGGCGGCGCTCGCCTCTGAAAACGGTGTTTCGGCGGTGACGCTGGGGCCGCTCGCGGAGCGGCTCGGCATGTCCAAGAGCGGGCTTTTCGCGCATTTCAAATCCAAGGAAGCCTTGCAGGTCGAGGTGCTGGCGCGCACCTCCGAACGCTTCGTCGAGGCGGTCATCGCGCCGATCCGGCAGGAGAAGGACCGCGCCAAGCGGCTGCCCTTGTTCTTCGCGAACTGGCTCGACTGGATCGAGCATCCAAGCCTCGGCTCGGGTCGCGGCGGCTGCCCGATCCTTGCCGCCTATTTCGAGTTCGACGACGTACCGGGCCCGGTGCGCGAGGCGGCGGCCAACCACAATGGCCAGCTCTATGCCTATATCCGCCGGCTCGTGCATTTCGCGCGGCCCGATGCGGATGCCGACGCGATGGCTGCGGCCATCGACGGTCTCTCGCTCTCGCATCTGTTGCGGGTGCGGCTGATAAACGATCGCGATGCGCGCAAGCACACGATGAGCGCCTTCGATGCGCTTCTGAAGAATCCACCTTTGCAACGGGGAGCCTGACGATGGCCCGGTCCGGTATTCGCAATCTGAACGGCGGCCTGCTGATGTTTCTCATCCGAACCTACGGCAAGCTTGCGCCGCAGCGTTTTCAGAAGCGCTTCGTGCAGAGTTTTCTCAAGCCCAATCGTCCGCTTTTGGTTGCGCGCGAACGTCCCGACCTGCCGAAGCCGGATCAGTCGATGCGCGTTCCGGTCGGCGGCGGCATCGGTCTGGTTTCCGATACCTGGGTTCAGGCATGGCGCTGGGGCGAGGGCCCGGCGGTGCTGGTCGTGCACGGCTGGGAAGACGATCATCATTGCTTCGATGCGATCATCGCCGCACTTGTGAAGCGCGGGCAGGCGGTCGTTGCGCTCGATCTTCCCGCGCATGGAAAATCCGGCGGCACGCAATCGACCATCCCGCTCGCTGCGCAGGCAGTTGCGGGCGTTGCCGAGGCCCTGGGTCCCGTGCGCGCGGTCGCGGGACATTCGCTCGGCGGCGCGGCCGCGACTTTTGCCATCACCGAAGGCTGGCTCGATGTGGAGCGGGCCGTAATCGTCGCGGCTCCCACCGGACCGACCTATATGCTGAACGCGATCACCAAGCGCTTCGAAATGAGCGAGGCGCGCAAGGAGAAGCTGTTTCAGGAATTGAAGCGCGTGATCGGCTATCGCCCGGAAGAAATCGAATTGCTGCCGAAGCTCGCAAAACTCGAAATTCCCGCGCTCATGGTTCATTCGAAAGACGACACCATCGTTCGCTATGTCACGGGAGAGAAGTGGGTTGAAGCCTGGCCCGGCGCGCGGGGCGTGTGACAAACGCGTCCCGCGCGTTTTATATTCGGCGCATGAACCTCAAGCTCATTCTCGGCAACAAGAACTATTCCTCCTGGTCGCTTCGGCCGTGGCTCGCGCTGGCCGAGCATGACATCACCTTCGAGGAAGAAGTCATCAACATCTACGATCCGGCGTCGAAGGCGAAAATTCTTTCCTATTCGCCGGCCGGAAAGATGCCGATCCTGATCGACGGTGAAAACACGATCTGGGATTCGCTCGCCATTCTCGAAACGCTTTCCGACAAGTTTCCGCAGCTCGATCTGTGGCCGAAGGATCCCGCGGCGAGGGGGCTTGCGCGCTCGGTTTCCGCCGAGATGCATTCGGGCTTCGTGCCCTTGCGCAAAGCCATGCCGATGAATTTGAAGCGCGCCTCCGCGCCACCGAAGGCCGGCTTTGCCGACGACGTGAAGGCGGACATCAAGCGCATCTGCGATATCTTCACGGAGGCGCGGACGCGCTTCGGCGCGCGCGGCGATTTCCTGTTCGGTGCGTTCTCGGCCGCGGATTGCATGTTCGCGCCGGTCGCAACGAGGCTCCGCACCTATGCGGTGAGGCTCGATGCGCCTTGCGAGGCCTATGTCGAGGCGATCCACAATCTTTCTTCCTTCAAGCGCTGGAAAGACGCGGCATTGAGGGAGACCTGGGCGCAGGCCGACTACGACGCGCTGTAGAGATTGTCGCCCCTGCAGTTGCCTTCCTCGCGGCCTCGCGGCACCTTCGGGCCAGAGGAACGCCAGTGACAAAAATCCAATCCAAGCTCGACCCCCTTTCGGCCGATTTCAAAGCCAACGCCGCCGCGATGGGCGCGTTGTGCGAAACGCTGCAACAGAAGCGCGCGGAAGCGGCCCTCGGCGGCAACGAGAAATCGCGCGCTCGCCATACCGCCCGCGGCAAGTTGCTTCCGCGCGAGCGGGTGCTCAGGCTCCTCGACCTCGGCGCGCCGTTTCTGGAACTCTCGCCGCTCGCCGCGAACGGCATGTATGGCGAGCCGATCCATGGCGCGGGGATGATCACCGGCATCGGCCGTGTTGCGGGACGGGAGGTCGCGATCGTCGCGAACGACTCGACCATCAAGGGCGGCACCTATTACCCGATGACGGTGAAGAAGCATCTGCGCCTGCAGGAAGTCGCGCGCGAGAACCGGCTTCCCTGCATCTATCTCGTCGATAGCGGCGGCGCGAACCTGCCGCAATGGCCGGACGTTTTTCCCGACCGCGAGCATTTCGGCCGCATCTTCTACAATCAGGCGACGCTGTCCGCGCTCGGCATTCCGCAGATCGCGAGTGTCATGGGCTCGTGTACGGCGGGCGGCGCTTACGTTCCCGCGATGTCGGACGAAACCGTGATCGTGCAGAACCAGGGCACGATTTTCTTGGGCGGCCCGCCGCTCGTGAAAGCGGCGACCGGCGAAGTGGTGAGCGCGGAAGACCTCGGCGGCGGCGACGTGCATGCGCGCAAATCCGGCGTCGCCGATCATCTCGCGGCGGACGACGAACACGCGCTGAAGATCGTGCGCAACATCGTCTCAACGCTCCCGCGCGAGCAGGGCGCGGGGATCGAATGGCGCGAGCCGGAGGAGCCCACCTACGATACGCGCGAACTCGACGGCATCATTCCCGCCGACAAGCGAAAGCCCTTCGACGTCCGCGAGATCATCGCGCGGCTCGTGGACGGCTCGCACTTCGAGGAATTCAAGGCGCTCTACGGCACCACGCTGATTACCGGCTTCGCACATCTTTCCGGCATGCCGATCGGCATCGTTGCGAATAACGGCATCCTTTATTCTGAAAGCTCGCTCAAAGGCGCGCATTTCATCGAGCTCTGTTGCCAGCGGAAAATTCCGCTCCTGTTCCTCCAGAACATCACCGGCTTCATGGTCGGCCGCGAATACGAGAGCCAGGGTATCGCCAAGAACGGCGCGAAGCTGGTTACTGCCGTTTCCTGCGCCTCGGTGCCGAAACTCACGCTGGTCGTCGGCGGCTCGTATGGTGCCGGCAACTACGGCATGTGCGGGCGCGCGTTCTCGCCGCGCTTCCTCTTCACCTGGCCGAATGCGCGCGTCTCGATCATGGGTGCGGAGCAGGCGGCCTCGGTGCTTGCGACTGTGCGGCGCGACAACATCGAAGCCGAAGGCAAAAGCTGGAGTGCCGAGGAAGAGGCGGAGTTCAAGGCGCCGATCATCCAGCAATATGAAGAGCAGGGCGATCCGTATTTCGCGACCGCGCGGCTCTGGGACGACGGCATCATCCAGCCTTCGGAGACGCGGCGCGTGCTGTCGCTGGCGCTTGCGGCCTCGCTGAATGCGCCGATCCTAGAGACGAAGTTCGGCGTGTTCAGGATGTGACCATGCTCGACCAGCCCACGGCACCCGCGCGCTCGATCTATTTCTCCGAGGAACACGAGCAGTTGCGCGCGCAGGTGCGCCGGTTCGTCGAGAACGAGGTGAAGCCGCACGGGCTCGCGTGGGAAGCGCAAGGCTTCGTGCCGCGCCACGTGCTCCAGAAAATGGGTGCGCTTGGCTTCCTCGGCATCCGCTATCCCGCCGAATACGGCGGCTCGGAGATGGACACGCTCGGCACCGTGGTGCTCGCGGAAGAACTCGGCCGCTCGACCTTCTCCGGCTTTGCCATCACCGTGCTCGTGCACACCGACATGGCGGGCGTGCATATCCTTCACGCCGGGTCGCCTTCGATGAAGGAGAAGTATCTGCCGGATGTGATTGCGGGGAAAAAGATCGTCGCGGTCGGCGTCACCGAGCCTTTCGCGGGATCGGACGTGAAAGGAATCCGCACGATCGCGCGGCGCGAGGGCGATCATTACGTCATCAACGGCTCGAAGACCTTCATCACCAATGGCGTGCATGGCGATCTTTATTGTATCGCGGCGAAGACCGATCCGAAGGCGCAGCCGTCGCAGAGTGTCTCGATGATTCTGGTCGAGAGGGGCACGCCGGGCTTTTCGGTCGCGCGCCCGCTCGACAAGCACGGCTGGCGTTCATCCGACACCGCCGAGCTATCTTTCGACAATTGCCGCGTGCCGGTGACGAACCTTCTGGGGCAGGAGGGCCGCGGCTTCTACGCGATCATGAAGAACTTCCAGAACGAGCGCACCACGATCGGCGCCATGTGCATCGGCGAATGTTCGGCTGCACTTGAACTGACCCTCGACTGGGTCAAGCAACGGCAGGCCTTCGGCGCGCCGCTGTGGTCGAAGCAGGCGATCCGCCAGCGGCTTTCCGAACTCGCGGGCAAGGTCGAAGCGGGCAGGCAGCTTGTCTATCACGCGGCATGGCTGGACGCGCGAGGCTTCGACGCCACGAAAGAAGTCTCGATGGTGAAGGCTTACTGCGGCGAACTCGTCAACGAGGTCATGTATGATTGCGTGCAGTTCCACGGGGGCTTGGGCTTCATGCGTGAAAGCGCGATCGAACGCATGAGCCGCGATGCCCGAGTGCAAGCGATCGGCGGCGGCGCGACCGAAGTGATGCTGGAAGAAGTCGCGAAGCGGATGTGACCATGGCCAAACGCATTCTCCATGTCGTTACCAATGTTTCCCATTACGAGGACCCGTCGGAGCCGACCGGGCTCTGGCTTTCGGAGCTGACGCACGCCTATGACGTCTTCGCCGAACATCGCTTCGAGCAGCGATTGGTGAGCCCGAAAGGCGGGTTATCGCCGCTCGAGCCGCGCGCGCTGAAATGGCCGTTGCTCGATGCGTCTGCCAAGGCGTGGCTTGCGGATCCTGTACGCATGGCGCTGCTCTCGTCCACGGCGCGGCCGGAAGACATTGATCCCGCCGAATTCGACGCGATCTATTTCACCGGGGGCCATGCCGTGATGTGGGACTTCCCGAACAGCGAAGGCCTGCAGAAGCTCACGCGCGCGATTTACGAGCGTGGCGGCATCGTGTCGTCGGTCTGCCACGGCTATTGCGGGCTCCTGAACACGAAGCTTTCCGATGGCACGGCGCTCGTTGCAGGCAAGCGGGTGACGGGCTTTTCGTGGAACGAAGAGATTCTCGCCGGGGTCAAGAAACTGATGCCCTATAACGCCGAAGAGGAAATGAAGCGGAGGGGCGCAAAATACGAGAAGGCGCTGATCCCGTTCGTTTCCTATGCCGTCACCGATGGGCGGCTGATCACCGGGCAGAATCCGTTTTCCGCGAAAGCGACTGCTAAGGCGGTGGCGGCGGCGCTTGCGGGATAATGTTTGAGGAAGTGGCGAAGCGGATGCGAGTCCGCGACCCGGTGATTAAGAGTCACCGGTCCTACGAACCGAGCTATGTATTGTCATTCCGGGGCGTGCCGAAGGCACGAACCCGGAATCCAGGGCAGCGTGCGCAGGCTTTGTTGTGTCGCGCTGGATTCCGGATCGCGCTAACGCGCGTCCGGAATGACAGGTTGTTGTGGTGTCTTCCCAAACGCCTTCCACCGCGCTTCCACCTGCCGGCGCACTTCGTCCGCGTTCACAGGCAGGATTTCATGATGAAGCGCGAGTTGCATCTGCCTGTCGCCTTTGGGGATGAAGTTCGCGTCCCAGCCGGGCCCGCGCATGATGAAATTATCCACATGCACCACGCGGTCGTAGAATTCGTTTGAAACGACGACGACCGTCACGCCGCCGAACACGATCTTTCTTCCGCGCATCTGGGTGTGGATGTCGATCGTGTCGACGGCCTTGATCTCGTTCCAGGGCACGATGAAGTTTTCGGTTGTATTCCGGAAGATGATCCCTTGCGGCAAGAGCTCGATGAGCGCGCTGCCGGGTTTCTTCATGCAGTAAATCTCATAGAACGCCCAGGGGAAGCAGATCGCGAGCGTGCCCCAGCCGAGAATGAGGTCGAAGTTGGATTTTCCGAGCGTCGCGATCACGACGCCCGCAACCGTGCCCAGCATGGCCATGATGAGCCGCGCGCGATGGAGTTTGTAGCGGCTCCACACCACGCGCGCATTCACGTCCACATAGTATTCGCTCATGGGGCGGCCTTGTTCGCGGATGGCGCGGGCTTGTCGCGAAACGCCATCCACCGCGCTTCGACCGCTGCGTAAAGTTCTTCCGCCGTGACGGGCAGGATTTCGTGGTGCAGCGCGAACTGCATCACATTGTTGCGCTCGTCAGGGATGAAGATATTCCTCCAGCCGGGGCCGCGCAGGATCGGGTTCGTGATATGGATCGCGCGGTCGTAAAACGCATTGGTCAGGACCAGCGCCACGACGTTCTCGAACTTCGCGCGCAGCGGCCACTTGGTCGCGCCGGTCGTATCGCTGACATCGATCCGGCGCAGCGCCTTCACCTCGTGCCAGGGTACGAAGATCTCCTTCGCGAGTTCGATATTGTAGCGCAAGCCATCGGGGGCGAGGGCGAGCATGGGCTTTCCGGGATGGAAGAAGCGGTGCATCTCATACATGCAGATCAGGAAGCCGAGGATGACCGAGACATAGCCCGCGAATTCCACGTCGCGCTTGCCGCTGAAGGCGATCATCAGGCCGCCTGCGACAAGCGCCACCGCGCCGATGACGAAATGCTTCTGCCCGGCCTTTTCCCTGCCGAACCGTAGTGTCTGCGTTACATCGGTGAACCTGGGATGCACGGGCCCCGCTCCGGAAGTCGGCGCGCATGGTAGCGGATTTCTGCTCGCGCCAAAGCGGGCGGGAATGACAAGTTCGTGTGAAAGCGGGGACAAGGCGCGTGGTCTTTCAGGCGATTTGCGTCAGCGCGTGGGAACGCGCGAGCATGTCCCGGCGTTATCATCTGATTTTTCGAGAGAGGGAACGACGCATGGCCAAGCGCACGAAAAAGAAGAAAGCCAAGAAATCGAAGAAAACCAAGAAATCGACAGCAAGCAAAAAGAAGAAAGCCGGGAAGGCGGTCAGCAAGCGCAAAAGTGCGAAGCGCAGCGCCTCCGCCGCCAAGAAGAGCAAGAAACGCGCACCGCGCCGCAGCGAAGCGGACATGAGCTGGTCGGAAGTCCGCCAGTCGCGCCGCAAGAAAAGCGACGGCCGCTTCCGCCGCATCGAAGGCGAGTTCTTCCGCAAGGTGAACATGACCCCGCAGGCGCTGGACCGCTGGCTCCAGTCGAAGGACAGCCGCTCCGCCTCGACCGCGCACGCGGCGGCCGACGAGGCTGGTCACTGGTCCGGGCAGCGCACCGTGGAGATCCTGCGCAAGAAGAAGTCCGGCGACTATACGCCCGAGGATTACGCGCATATGCGCAAGGTCATCGGCTTCGTCGGCCGTCATCGGGTGCGCCGCCCCAAAGGCGATCTCGATGCCTCGCCATGGCGTCATTCGCTGATGAACTGGGGACACGATCCGCTGAAATAAACCAGCGAACCACTCGCAGCCGCAGCATGACGGCGCATGGGCGCCGCGCCATACTTATTCCCGTGGGCCTGCCGCCAATGGCATGGCCCCGGGAGGAAGTCATGAAGTCCAGATTCATATTCGCCGCTCTCGCCGCGGCTGCGATCGCTGTTACCGGAGGGTACGCAACGGCGCAGGGCCCGGCCGGCATCACCATCAAGAACGTGCTGCGCGACGATCTCAATGGTCTCAACAATCAGGAGACCATCATGCAGTACCTCGACATCGCGCCGAACGCCGTCGTGCCCTGGCACACGCATCCCGACGGGCACGAGATCTCCTTCGTGGTCGAGGGTGAACTCACGCTCGAGGAAGAAGGCAAGGGCAAGCGGAAGCTATCCGCGGGCGAAGGCTTCCACATCCAGCCGGGCTCGCCGCATACCGCGGTCAATACCGGAAGCGGTACCGCCAAGGTGCTGGTGGTCCGGCTCAACGAGAAGGGCAAGGCGATCGCCGTACCCTGGCCGAAGAAATAACGGCGCGCCCGGTTTACGTAAACACGCGATTGTCATTCCCCGATGCAGCGGGCCGCGCGTATAACGCGGCCCGCGCTTTCGATTGCGTGAAGGGCAGGGGGAATCGATGAATATCATACTGGACGGCGAACCGCATCCCGTCGGGCAAAAGGTCGAGCGGGAAATCAGGCTGCGCAAGGAGCCGAAAGGCACGATCGAAGCGGTCGCCTATGACGGCATTGGCGCGACCAAGCGCTACAAGCGCTCGCTGTGGTGGACTTACGGGTTCGTGTATTTCGCGCTGTTGCTCGGCTGGGTCCTGAGCCTCGGCAAAGCCAATACGCCGGCGGCGGTCATCATTACCCTTATCATCGTGATCCTGTTCGTGGTGATGATCGCTTACTTTCATCGCAGGGACATCGCGAAGTGGCGCGCACGTTCCGCGACGAGGATCGCCGAGCTGCCGCCCGCAGGCACCCGCGCATCGGCGAATGCCGAAGCGCTCACGATCAATGGCGCGACCTATCCGTGGACTGCGCTGCAGGTCGAAAATGTGGAATTCCTCAAGAAGCAGGCCAAGCGCCGGGCCTGGTACGAACTCGATCGCGTCCGCGTCCGCGCGAATGACGGCAAGTCCTACGTGATCGATGCCTTCGGCTATCAAAACGGGATGAAGCTCATCGATCTCGCGGCGAACCGTCTCTGGCCGCAAATCGGTCCGGCGGTCGGACGCTAGGACCGCTTAAAGGCGGCTGCGCGGGTCATGAGGCCTCGTATCCTGCGCGTCGCGCGAACTCATGCAGATGGCGGCGGCATCCGGTGTGTCCATCTGCTGCTCGTCGCCGAAAATCCGCATCAGGTCGTCGCGCTCCGCCCGGCGAAGGGCGCGGCGGCGCTCGGCGGAAGTCCGATCAATGCGGTTGGGGTTCGACATCCTCGGCCTAATTACGGTTCGGTCGCATGGATATTCGGCCGGTAACGCGGGAACTTCCCAAAGCGTTCCCAAAAGAAAACGGCCCCTTCCGGGGAAGGGGCCGCTGCATTCAAAATGAAAGCTGGATCAGGCTTTGGCGATGTCCGCCGGCACCTTGCCGCCTGCGTTCGCGACCTTGGTCATGACCTGCTTGTGCAGCCAGATGTTCATCGGCGCGGTGTCGTTCACGTTGCCGGTGTAGCCGAGTTCCTGCGCGAGCTTCTGGCGCGAGGCGAGGCTGGAGTCGAGCTTCAGGAGCGTCATGAGATCGACGATCGACACGCGCCAGTTCGAGGGGCGGCCGCTATCCTTGGCCAGCTTCTCCATCATCGCTTCAACGTCCACCATCGGCAGCGGCGCCGAAGTTGCAGGCGTGCCGTCGGCTTTCACTTCGGTCTTGCCGAAGATCGCACCCATAATGCTTCCGAAAATGCTCATACTCGTCTCCCTGTATCGCCGCCGTTCGGGCGGCCTTCAAACCAATCCTGTGGGTAATCCATTCCGGTAGCAAGTGGCAAGGAACTTCCGGCCTGGAAGCGCGTTCGTACCGGCATGTCATACCGTCTTCATCCCGCCAGTCTTGGCAACGTCACCTCCGGCAAATTTTCCGCGACAAAGCATGAGGGCCGTTCGTTTTCGGCACTTGGCGAGGCGATCGCGTGGGCCGCTCGTGGCTGGCGCAGGAGCGACGCAGTCGTCCTGATCGAAGAAGGCAGCCCCGCACAGCAGATGGGCTTCCGCACAGCAGAAGACGCCGCGCGAAGCGTCGCATAGCCTTCACGAAACTCTATTTCGCGTCCGGCGTTTTCCGTGGTGGAGGGCCTTGTTGCCACGGAGGACCAAATGGCTGTGAAAGATAAAATCTCTGAGCATATGGAAGTGCTGGGTTCTGACGGGAAGTACGTCGGGACTGTTGATGACTTCGGCGGCGTCAATCAGATCAAACTGACCAAGAGCGATCCTGCCGCGAATGGAAAGCATCATTTCATTCCGCTCGACTGGGTCGATCATGTCGATGACAAAGTGCATCTGACCAAGACAAGCTCGGAAGCGATGCAGCAGTGGCTCTGACGCCTTGCGCAAAAGAAAAAAAGAAGCCCGGCTGGGGGGAGGCCGGGCTTCTTTCATTTTCCGGAATGCGCGAGGGGGGAACGCCATTCCGGGCGGGGATGAAAAGGCTAGCGCGAAAGCCGCGCCAACCGGGATCAACTGGTCGTGAGCTTGCGCCACTCGCCACGGACGCGATAGGAAAACTGGTGCCAGTTTTGTGACACGACGTCCCAATTCACCATCTGGCGCGTGGAAGAAGGCTCGACTCCGGCCACGTTGGTACGGCTGTCCACAATGTAGGCAGTGAGGATCGTCAGCGCCGCGCCGACTAGAATGCCGAAGAGAAATCGCATGAGGAAACCTCCCGTTTGTCGGCGGCTTAACGCGCGTGTCCGCCCCCCGGTTCCATGGAATTAATCTCATGCAAATTCGGCTTGGAACCATGCTAAGAACGCATAGGCATTTCGGTAGCGCCCAGTGTTAGAAGCCCGCCGCCCGTTTCGGCTGTTGCACCGCGAGAAGTGAAGAGTCTGATGGCTAACAATATGTCTGACGCCGAAACTGCGGCAGTTCAGGCGGAAGAAGCAGCGCCGAAAACGAGCCATCTCGCGCTGGTCATCGGTGCGGTCGGCGTCGTCTATGGCGATATCGGCACGAGCCCGCTCTACGCATTCCGGGTTGCCGCAACCACGGTTGCCGGAGAGGGAGGGATGGTCGATCGAGCCTCCGTGCTCGGTTTGCTCTCACTCATCATTTGGGCACTCATACTTGTCGTCACGATAAAGTACGTGATCGTGCTGCTTCGCGCCGACAACAACGGCGAAGGCGGCACGCTCGCCTTGATGGCGCTGGCGCAGCGTTCGCTCGGGCGCACGAGCCCAACGATTCTGATGTTCGGATTGATCGGCGCTGCGCTGTTCTACGGCGATGCGATGATTACGCCGGCGTTGTCGGTGCTCTCCGCCGTCGAGGGCTTGAAGATCGCAACCCCGCAGCTCGAACCTTTCGTGGTGCCGATCACGCTCGTGATCCTGATTGCATTGTTCGCGGTGCAGTCGCGCGGAACGGCGAAGGTGTCCACTTACTTCGGCCCGGTTACGCTGTTCTGGTTCCTTGCGCTCGCAGCGGGCGGCCTGTTGCACATCGCCGACGATCCGGGCGTCTTGGCATCGTTCAGTCCGCATTACGGTGTTGCGTTCGTGCTGAACAACGGCTGGATCGCGCTGTTCACGATCGGCGCGGTCGTTCTTGTCGTGACCGGCGCTGAATCGCTCTACGCCGACCTCGGGCATTTCGGGCGGCGCCCAATTCAGGACGCCTGGTTCTGGATCGTGCTGCCGTCGCTGGTGCTGAACTATCTGGGGCAGGGCGCGCTGGTGCTGAGCGATCCGAAATCGATCAGCAATCCGTTCTATCTGCTCTATCCGGACTGGGCCTTGCTGCCGATGGTGATCCTGGCGACCTGCGCGACGGTCGTTGCAAGTCAGGCTGTCATCACGGGCGCTTATTCGCTGGCGCAACAGGCCGTGCAACTGGGGTTGTTGCCGCGCTTCGAAGTGCGGCACACGTCTGCGACCCACTACGGCCAGATTTATATGGCGCGCATCAACTGGTTCTTGCTGGTCGGCGTCGTCTTGCTGGTCGGTATCTTCCATACGTCGAGCGCGCTCGCGACCGCCTATGGCATCGCGGTTACCGGCACGATGCTGATGACCACGCTGATGGCCTTCGTCGTCATCCGGCGCATCTGGAAATGGCACTGGGTCGCGGTGCTGGCGCTGCTCGTGCCGATCGTGATTATCGACGCGGTGTTTCTCGGCACCAACCTGTTCAAATTCTATGACGGTGGCTGGGCGCCTATTTCAATCGCGGGCTTCATTCTGCTGATTACGCTGACCTGGCGGCGCGGAACGAGGCAGTTGTTCGAAAAAACGCGCCGGCAGGAAGTGCCGCTCGAAACGCTGGTGAAGAACCTCGACAAGAAGGACATCCATCGCGTTGCGGGCACCGCCGTGTTTCTCACGAGTGATCCGGAAAATGCGCCGACTGCGCTGCTGCACAGCCTCAAACACTACAAGGTGTTGCACGAACACAATGTGATCCTGACGATCGAGACCGCCGACACGCCGCGCGTCCCGCCGGACGAGAGGGTGGAACTCGAGGCGGTGAGCCGTACCTTCTCCCGCGTGAAGCTACGCTACGGTTTCATGGAGAACCCGAACGTCCCAAAGGCGCTCGCCATCGCGCGAAAGCTCGGCTGGACCTTCGACATCATGTCCACCTCGTTTTTCCTCTCGCGCCGCACCCTGAAGCCGGCGAAGAACTCGCTGATGCCACAATGGCAGGACAAGCTCTTCATCTCGCTGACTCGCACGTCGGATGACGCAACGACCTATTTCCAGATTCCCTCCGAACGGGTGGTGGAAGTCGGAACCCAGGTGGCGATCTAAGGCTGGCAATCTGACCGGCCTCGCGGGGCAGGAGATGTGCCGCTCCGGCACAGTTCGGCGTTGAGGAATCGGCGTTAACGAAAAAAGCCTTGGCGGGGGAAAATTTGTCTTTATTTTCTAGCTCTCGCGCGGTCCTTAGCCCGCGCCTAGATGCGGTAAATTTGCGTAATGGACCTGAATAACCTCTCTGCGGCGGTCGCGGTGCCGGGCTGGGCTATCATTGCCGGCGGCCTCGCGCTTGTCTTGCTCCTCATCCTCATGTTCCGGCCTCGCGGCGACGGCGGCAGCGGCATTGCCGTGCTTTCCCAGCTTGCCGTCGTGGCCATCATCGCAGGCGCTGCCTATTTCGGCCTGAAGCAGACCGAGGACAGTTCGCGCCTCCTGGAGCGCAAGGCAATCGAAGATCGGGCCGCCGCCCTTCTGGCGCAGTCCAATCAGCCGGGCTCCGTGCTGGGCTGCCTGCACGTCGCAGCCACGTCCACGCTCGACGAAGCCTGCGAGCAGGCGATCTTTGCGGAGCCGCAGCGGGTCGCTTCCGCAGTCAGCATCACTGCGGACCATATCGCGCTCCTCTATGACGCGACGCTTTATGCGGTGAAGGAGCCTGCCTTCCTCGATCGTTTCGAGGGGCTCCGCCGCTCGCTCGAAGCCGATCCTTACGGCCTGGTCGCGCATGTATTCGCGAAAGACCACAAGTGCATTCCGGATTCCTGCACGCGCTACCGGATCCTGAAAGAGACCGACAAGGTCAAAGCCAATCTCACGGCGCAGAAGTTCGAAGGCCTGCTTGCCAAGCACAAGCAGAGTTGGGTGAAGGTGCGCCCGGCGCTCGATATTACGAACATGCAGGCGATGCCGCCGGTCAACACCATCGGCAGCAACGTCGATGACAAAGAACTACCGAGCGCCAATACCGCCGTGCAGATGAATGCGCCGAGCGGGCTGACCGCGACGACGCCGGTATTGCTGCCGGCGGCACCCAATCAGGCGCAAACTCCGGCGCAGCAAGCGCCGGTCGCGAATACGACCGAGCAACCGGCTTCTACGCCGGTTTCTATCCCGCAACAGGAAGCGGTCACGCCGCCTGCGGCCAAGCAGAAGCAAAAGGCCGAAACCAAGCGCAAGCAGCGCACGACGAGCGCGGAACCGAAGCAGGCGCCGACGGCACGTCCGAAGAGCAGGCCCGAGCCTGTCGGCGGTCTGCCGCGCGTGACGGCACGCGGGACCAATCCGCCGGCGGATGACGATGACGATACGCCGCCCGCGCCGCCGCCATCTGCGACGCCACCGGCTGCCACGCCGCAGCAAAACCGTGGACCGTTTGGGCTATTCGGCCGCTGAGACCGCCGAAATGTCAGGGACGGGCTGGCGGGCAGGGTCGCCCGGGCTAAGATGGCGTTCAAAATGAACGCCAATGCCATGCAGCCTTTGAAATCCGTCCTCATCGCCAATCGCGGTGAAATCGCCTGCCGCGTCATCCGCACCGCGAAAGCGATGGGCATGCGCACCATCGCGGTCTATTCGGACGCCGATCGCAACGCGCTGCACGTGAAGCTGGCGGACGAGGCCTATCCGGTCGGGCCTGCGCCCGCGCGCGAGAGCTATCTCGTCATCGATACAATCATCGGCGTTGCAAAGGCCGCGAAGGCCGACTGCATCCATCCGGGCTATGGCTTTCTGTCCGAGCGCGCGGAGTTCGCGGAAGCCTGTGCTGCGTTCGGAATCGTTTTCGTCGGTCCGCCGCCGTCCGCGATCCGCGCCATGGGACTTAAGGGGGAGGCCAAGGCGCTCATGGCCAAGGCCCATGTTCCGGTGCTGCCGGGCTATCACGGCGACATTCAGGACCCGAAATTCCTGAAGCAGAAGGCTTACGAAACCGGCTATCCGGTCCTCATCAAGGCGGCGGCCGGCGGCGGCGGCAAGGGCATGCGCCGCGTCGACAAGCAGATCGATTTCGACAATGCGCTGGAAGCCGCGAAGCGCGAGGCGGAATCGTCCTTCGGCAATCCCGATGTTCTGATCGAGAAATATGTCGCAAGCCCGCGCCACATCGAGGTGCAGGTGTTCGCCGACATGCATGGCAACATCGTGCACCTGTTCGAGCGCGACTGCTCCGCGCAGCGGCGGCACCAGAAGGTGATCGAAGAAGCGCCGGCACCCGGCATGCCCGAGGACGTGCGCAGGCACATCACGCAGGCGGCGATCGAGGCCGCGCGCGCGGTGAATTACGTCGGCGCGGGAACGGTCGAGTTTCTGGCCGACGGATCGCAGGGACTTCGCGCGGACGCGATCTGGTTTCTGGAAATGAATACGCGGTTGCAGGTCGAGCATCCGGTGACAGAGCTCGTCACCGGCACCGATCTCGTGCAGTGGCAGTTCAAGGTGGCGTCAGGCGAAAAACTTCCGCTGACACAGGAGCAGATCCGGCTGCACGGCCATGCGGTAGAGTCCCGCATTTACGCGGAGGACGCCGCGCGCGGATTTCTGCCATCGACCGGCAGACTGACGGCGCTGCGTTTCCCGAGCGGCAACGGCATTCGCGTCGATAGCGGCGTGGAGCAGGGCGGCGAGGTCACGCCGTTCTACGATCCGATGATCGCGAAGCTGATCACGTTCGCCTCTACGCGCGAGCAGGCCTTCGACCGCATGGCGGAGGCGCTCGGCGGCACTATCGTCTCCGGGCCCAGAAGCAACGTCGAGTTTCTGCATGCGCTCTCGAACAGTCCCGAAATGCGCGCGGGCACCGTCGATACCGGCTATATCGAGCGCAATCTCGAAGCGCTGACGAAGCCCGCCGATGCGGACCTCGCCGCTGCTGCGGCTGCCGTGGAAAAGCTGATGGCGGCCGAGAAGGCGAAGCAGCGCGAATCCTTGCGGCTCCTTCCGGCTCACGTCCGCCGCTCGCCATGGAGCGCGGAAGATGGCTACGACTTCAGCGGCGCGCGCGACATTCCGGTTGCGGTGCTGGTGAATGGCGAGCGTGTCAACGCGCGCGTTTCGCAAACGCGCGACGGTCTGCGTGCATCCGTGAAGGGTGCGAGCGCCGAGCCTTGCGAGATCGTGGAAATCGGCGATCTCCTGGTTGCCATCCGCAACGGCAGGCAGACCAAGGTCAAGCTCGCGGATACATCCGCCGTCGAGCGCGGCCGCGCGGGCGGCAATGGCGCGATCGCTGCCCCCATGCATGGCAAGGTGCTGAGTGTTTCCGTCGCCAAGGGCGAGAAGGTCGCCAAAGGCCAGCGCCTGATGGTGCTCGAGGCCATGAAGATGGAGCACGCGCTGGACGCGGAGACCGATGGCGTCGTCGCCGAGCTTTCGGTCGCGGCGGGCGATCAGGTCAGCGAAGGCGCGCAACTCATCCTGATCAAGTCTGAGCCGGCACAAGCCAAAGCGTCGTAAGCCGTGGCGTTGCATCTGATCAAGCTCAGCGTCGGCGTCGATTCCATTCGCGAACTCGACGACTGGATCAAGGAACGGCTCGCGGAAAAGAAAAAGAAGAAGCAGCCGCTCGAACATATCCACACGACGCGCATGATGCCGACGCAGAAGGAAGCGCTGCTCGATGGCGGCTCGATCTACTGGGTCATCAAAGGCGTCATCTCGTGCCGGCAAAAGCTGATCGATTTGCGTCCGTTCTCCGACAAAGAGGGGATCAAACGCTGCCGCATCGTGATGGAGCCCAAACTCGTGACGGTGATGCCGAAGCCCCGCAGCGCATTTCAGGGCTGGCGCTATCTGAAAGCCAGTGAGGCTCCGGCAGACCTTGCCAAGGGTGCGCAGGGCGCGGACGCGATGTCAGAAGAGATGCGCCGCCAGCTCAACGAGATGGGACTGCTTTGAGCCGGCGCTGCCATAAAGACTGAAACAAAACCCGGGCTATCGCGTTTCCTTCAGGGAAAAGAATGGAGTAGCCCCATGGCCGAACGCGCCAGCGCTGACTACGAGCAGCCGGAGAAGAACGTCGCCAACATGCCGGATCCGGTCGTCTTGCCGACCAACAAGGCCCGGCAGGGCGAAAACCGCGGCAACATGTTCTGGGTACTGACCATCGGCATGGCGCTTGTGGTGATTGCGTTTGCCGCAATCTATTTCGGCTTCTTCACCGTCGCGCCGCCGAACCAGTAACAATCTAGACGGCGATGTTGTCGATCAGCCTTGTGTTGCCGATCTTCGCCGCGACCAGCAGGCGCTTTTTCGACTTCGTCTCACTTGAGGCAGGTGCGAGCGTGCCTGCATCGCGCAGTTCCAGATAATCGATCTTGAATCCAGCCGCTGCGATTTCGCTGCGCCCTTGGTCTAGCACCGCGTCCGCGTTGTCGCCGCGTTTGATCGCCTTCGCCGCCTGCTTCAAAGTTTTATGCAGGATCGGCGCGGTCGCGCGATCTTCGGCCGAGAGATAGACGTTGCGCGAAGAGAGCGCGAGGCCATCCTTCTCGCGGATGACAGGCGCGCCGACGACCTTCACCGGCAGATGCAGGTCGCGCGCCATGGTCTTGATCACCTGCAACTGCTGATAGTCCTTCTCGCCAAATATCGCGATGTCCGGCATCACCGACGTGAAGAGTTTGGCGACGACCGTCGCAACGCCCGAGAAATGTCCGGGGCGGAATTTGTCATCGAGACCGACGGCGGCCGGGCCCGAAGGCGTCAGCATGGTCGCGAAGCCTTCGGGATAGATTTCCTTCGCATCCGGCATGAACACGAGCTCGGCGCCAGCTTCGGTGAGCTTGTCGAGATCGGCCTTCAGCGTGCGGGGATAGCGCGAGAAGTCTTCGTTCGGTCCGAACTGCGTCGGGTTCACGAAAATCGAGACCACGACTTTCCTCGCAGATTTCTTTGCCAGATCGACGAGGGAAATGTGCCCCGCGTGGAGCGCGCCCATGGTCGGAACGAGCGCGATCGGCAGCTTGCGTCTGCGCCAGTCGGCGGTCGCGTCGCGCAGCGCCTTGACGCTCTTCACCACACGCGGCGGTTTTCGTTTTGCCGTTTTCGCCATTGCCGCTCTCCCGCGCCACACCCGAACCGTAAGAAGGCGGGACTGATAGCAAAAGGCGTTTGCGCCCGCCAAGGGCTTGCCTGTTGCGCTTCCCGCCGAAACACCCGATCTAGGAGTCATGAACGCCACCAAGGACAAACGACCGACGATTGTCGACGCCCAGTTGCCCGGGGAACGGCCTTCCGCGCGGGCGGAAATCGACGCATTTCTGGCAAAGGCGAAGACGCTCGGGCCGCGCACGGACGGCAAGCGGGGCAGGCTCGCTTTCGCGCTCGACGCCACGATGAGCCGCCAGCCGACTTGGGATCTGGCCTGCAAGCTGCAGGCGGAAATGTTCGAGGAAACCGGCGCGATCGGCGGTCTCGACGTGCAGCTGATCTATTTCCGGGGTCTGCGCGAATGCCGCGCCTCGAAATGGAATTCCGATCCGGCACGGCTCGGCGAAATCATGGCCGGTATTTCCTGCCAGGGCGGGCATACCCAGATCGGCCGCGTGCTCGATCACGTGAGGGCCGAAAGCAAGCCCGTCAAGATCGATGCGCTGGTCTATGTCGGCGACGCCATGGAAGAGGCGGTGGACGATCTTTGCGCCAAGGCGGGCGAGCTTGGCCTCCTTGGCATTCCCGCCTTCATGTTTCAGGAAGGCCGCGATCCGATCGCGGAGAATGCCTTTCGCGAGATTGCACGGCTGACCAAGGGAGCGTGGTGTCCGTTCGACGCGGGGGCTGCGTCGCAGCTTCGCGAACTCTTGCGCGCGGCGGCCGCTTTCGCGGCCGGTGGTCACAAGGCGCTTCGCGATCTTTCCACGCGCGGCGGAGCGGGGGCCGTGAAACTGATCGAGCAGATGCGCTGATGGGAATTCCTACTTTATTGCTCGGCCTTGCCGTGCTCTTGCTGTTTTTGTTCGGCGCGCGCGTGCTTGCATCGAGCGATCCGAAGAAAATCGCGAAACTCATCAGAACGGCCGGAGGCTACGGGGCGCTCGCGCTTGCCGCCTTTCTGGCGTTCAGGGGGCAGTTTTATCTCGCGGTGCCGCTCGGCTTCTTCGGCGCTTCGCTCCTGAAATGGATTCAGGCCCCGGCAAGCTGGACGCAGCGTACCCAGCGAAAGAGCGGGCAGGTGTCGCGCGTTCGTGCGCAGTTTCTGGAAATGGAGCTCGACCACGACAGCGGCGAGATGCGCGGGCGCGTCCTGAAAGGCAAATACGAGAACGTGCCGCTGGATGCGCTCGATCCGCCGACGCTTCTGACGCTGCGCGATGAATTCGACGACGAGAGCCGGGCGCTACTCGAAGCTTATCTCGACCGCAGGGCGCCCCGATGGCGTGAAGACGTCGAGGAAGACGTGGGTGCGCGGAGCCGAGAGCCGGCGAGCCATGGCCCGATGACCGAAGAAGAGGCGCATCAGATCCTGGGGCTTGAACCGGGCGCCACCGACGCGGACATCCGCCGCGCGCATCGCGCGCTCATGAAGAAGCTCCACCCCGACCAGGGAGGCTCCACTTACCTCGCGGCCCGTGTGAACGAGGCCAAGGAAATTCTGCTTCGCCGACATCACTAGATACTCCACGCAACGCTTACGCTTCGTTCGAGTGACGCTTCCCTCTCGCCGGATTTATTCCGGTCTTCGAGTTGTTCGTTCGCCGCTACTTCGTTCGTAACTGTTAGTTCTTCGCAACAATGCAGTCGAAGTGGCTGCGCTGTAGCTTCTGGCACGCGCGGCGCGCCTGCCATTCCGTCTGGAACCCGGCAAACCGTGCCCGAAAAAGGTTAGTGGAACCTTTCGACACCTTCTCCGTATAGGCGCTTGCCTTGGCGAGAAGGGCGGTCGCGGATTCTTTTGCTTCGTCCAGACGTTCGCGGGCCTGTTTTGCATTCGGATAAGCGCCGACCTGAATCGACCAGCCGGTGCGGGCCGCGGCGGGGACTGGGTCGCCGTTGTCCTCGTTGTTCGCTACCGCATTGGAAACTGCCGCCGGAATGCTGGCGGTCGCGGCGACCTGATGCCTGCGGATCTTGCTCTTGGCTTCGGGCGCGATCGAAAGGGCGTCTTCCTTGTTCTCGTGGCGCACGGCGGCGAGCACGCGGGCCTCGATCTCCAGCTCTTCGGTTTCGCTGAGTTCGGGCTTGGCGGCAGCGGGGGGTTCGGCCGTGTTGGTCTCGGGCAGGGGCTGCGGCTTGGTTTCGTTGTTGATCACTTCGGCCTGTGCCGCGGCGGGTGCCTCGGGCGCATTTTCGGCCACGACGACGTTGCGCTGATCGCCGCCGCTCATCTGGGTCGGTACAGCGTGGGCAACGCTGAAGTTGGAGAAGGGCAGCGCGAAGAGGCTTGCGTTCGCAGTCTTCTGCACCTTGCCTTCGCCGTCGACCGGCATGGTCTTCACCGCGATCGGGCGGATCGGTTCGTTCGAGCCGGCGACAACCGTTTTCTGCTGCTTCGTCTGCGGGGCACGCACGACGCGCGGCTTCTGCTCTTTCTCTTCCTTCTTGTCCTTCTCGGCCACGGCGTTCTTCTCAGGCCGCGCGGGCTGCTGGACCTGTGCCACGCGCTGCGGACGCGCTGCGGGCGCTTCGACGACGAGCGGAGCCGTCCGGTTGCCCGTGAAGGCATCGTCGAGATTGTCGGAAATCAGTTCGCGCATGTAGTTGTCGCGCGACGCGCCGGTGCGGCCGCCGAGCACAACGGCCACGATGTGGCGGTTCTTGTGGCGAACGCTGGTCACGAGGTTGAAGCCCGAGGCGTTCGTATAACCGGTCTTGATGCCGTCCACGCCGGTCACGCGGCCGAGCAGGCGGTTGTGGTTCGCAATCACGCGCCCGCGCCACACGAAGGAGCGGGTGGAGAAATAGCCGTATAGCGAGGGAAAGCGGTCCTGGATCGCGCGGCCGAGGGTCGCCATGTCACGCGCGGTCGTTACCTGCTCGCGGTCGGGGAGGCCCGAGGCGTTTTTGAATACGGTGCGCGACATGCCGAGCGCGCGGGCCTTCTGGGTCATGAGGGCCGCGAATTTCTCTTCGTCGCCGGCGATGTGCTCGGCGATCACGACGGCCACGTCGTTCGCCGAACGGGTCACCAGCGCCTTGATGGCGTCCTCGGCGGCAATGGTGGTGCCTTCCGGAAGCCCGAGCTTCGACGGCGGTCGCTCCGAGGCGTATTCTGATACCGCAAGACGTGATTTCAGGCTGATTTTGCCCTGCTCGATCTGCTCGAAGAGCATGTAGAGCGTCATGATCTTGGTCAGCGAGGCGGGGTGGCGGAGCGCGTCCGCGTTCTCGTCGTCCAGCACCTTGCCGGTTTTGGCATCGACCACGATCGCGGCAAACCCCGCCTGCCACGCGCCCGTATGGCGCACGCGCTTGCGGCGCGCATCGGCATCTGTTGTCGATGAAATTAGAATGACCGCGCCGATCAGCGTTACGGCCACCGCCACGGCGGCCCGCTTCCCATGCGGGTTTCGCCAAAACGCGACACTCATACGCCCGTCCCGTGTGTTTCGAGGCCGGAGGTTACCCTGCCGGCGATTGCCCAGTAATGCGCTTCTGCCGAGAGCGCCGAAGCCCTTCACGCTAGGGGGGGTGGGCTTATGAAAGAGTAAAGCCGCCGGTTGTTGCGCGGTGATCAGATGCAAATACGTCAAATTTTATGAAAAATACTTAATTTTGCAGTGCAATATAGCTGTTGACTTTATTGTGCAGTGCACTATTTAGGCAGTGAGCGTCGCGCAAATGCATCGCCCACTGTCTAGGAACAGATACGCCCCTGCGGGGCTATATGGGGACTACCATGATTGAGAAATTTGAAGAGTTTCAGAAGTTGAGCAAGGACAACGCCGAACTCGCCGCGCAGAGCTTCGCATCCCTGCAGAAGAACGCCCAGGCGATTGCCGTTGAATTTGCCGACTACTCGAAGAAGTCGTTCGAAGAGGGCTCGGCTGCGTTCGAGAAGCTTCTCGGCGCCAAGTCGCTCGACAAGGCGATCGAAGTGCAGACCTCGTACTTCAAGACCTCCTATGAAGCCTTCGTCGCGCAGGCGACCAAGTTCGGCGAACTCTATGGCGACTTTGCCAAGACGGCCTACAAGCCGTTCGAGAGCGCCTTCACGAAGGCTCCGACCTTCAAGTAAGCGTTGCTTCAAGGCGTAAAATGAAAAGCCCGGCCGTCTGGCCGGGCTTTTTTATGCGTGTCTTGCTGTCCGCGTTTTACTGCGACAAGTGCAGGTTCGCGAGCTGACCGCCGATGGCGTTGAACACCGAGGTGAGGTCGCTCGCGCTCTGTACGTCGAAGTACATCGAGGGATCGCTCGCGCAGTTGCGCAGGAGATCGGCATTCCCGTCGATCACGCGGATCGTATAGATGCGAATGCCGGCGGCCTTTGCATTTGTGCAGGCGAGGGCGGTGCGGGTGTCGCACTGCGCGCAGTAAGACGAGCCATTGCCGCCAAAGCGGTTCTGCGTGTTGTCGCCGTCCGTCATCAGAATGATGAACTTGCTCAAGTCCTGCGAAGGCACTGCTGCTTCCGTCAGCGGCACGGATGGCGTGAGCGAATGCCAGGCCCAGGCAAGGCCGATCGTCACGTTGGTCGCGCCGTTCGGCTGCATCGCGTCAATTTTGTTCGCGAGCGCCGTCCAGTCGTAGGAAAGCGGCATCAGGTTCGTGACCGTGTAAGAGCACTGGAATGCCGGGAATTTGGTCGTGTCCGACGCGGTCGGCGTCGTATCCAGCGCGTCATAGTTGACGTTCGTATCCTTGTCGCGATCTTCGACGCAGCCGTTCCAGTTGGTGCGGTTGGAGGCGGTCCAGGTCGGCGTGATCCACGTGCCGTTATTGTTCTGACACGAATTCCGGTTCGTGTACCGCGAGCGGGAGCAGTACTGCGCGGCAGTGCAAGCGGACTGCGTATTATAGCCGGAGCGGCTGCAGGAACCGTTTTCCGATTCCCAGATATCCCAGCGAATCCAGGTGGCGGTACGGTTGGCGGTTCCGACGTTCACGGCCGTGTTGAACGGAACGATCGAGACTTTGACGTCGCCGGGATTCTTGGCCGCAGTCTGCAGCGTCGTCAGCAGGTTCTTCGCAGCCTTCTTCAACTCCGTCATTTTGTTGCTGGAGCTCATCGAGCCCGTATTGTCGAGCGCCAGCGCGAGTTCGAGCTTCTTGATGCCCCAGGTGACTTCGGCGCGTGCTCCGACCGGAAAGTGGTTGATGCCGATCACGCCCGTGATCGCCGGCTGGTACTGACCGGACACACTCAACACGAGCTTGCCGGTGCTCGGCGTGCTGATTTGCAGATTGCCCTGTGTGAGCTCCACGGAGATGTTGCCGAGATTGGCCGTGAAGATTTGCCAGCCCTGCGTATTGAGCTGCGCCTGCGTGAGGGGCATCAGTTTGGCGAGGGCGAGGGCGGTGGCGTCGAGCGCTTTCTGCATCGAGGTGCGGCTCGCGTTGGCGAGCGAATAGTCCACCGCCGCGCCGGTTGCGCCCACGATGGGGACGAGCGAAAGCGCGAACAGGATTGCGATGTTGCCCTTGCGGCCTTCGTGGCCGGACCAAAAACGCTTGAAAAGCCCCATGGCGGGTCTCCGGAGAAATGTGCCGGGGACAGTCGCACTGCGTCTTTAACTAAGTCTTTCGGGCATCCGTGAAAGGCGCGGTCTTGCACGAACCGCGCGAAGCCTTGTTCCGGCACAATTAGCAATCACGAAACGAGATCGGTAAAACTTTAGCCATCCGCCCTGTCACCGAGCCCGGCCATATCGTCCGCCGGCGGATCTGCCGAAAAGGCCATGGCGCCGGTCCCCACCGCGGACAGTCTCAAGTCGGCGGTAATGCATGGCTCCCGACCGCGGCTTGCGGAACCGCCTTGCTCCTCTAAATCACCTTAAATTCATGGCATTGGCGGTGTGTGGTGACGCGGAACGCCTCCGGCGGACGCCGGGAAATGCGGTTTCGGGCGTTGGCGGCAGGCGCTGGCGGCCTATATGATTGTGTGGCCAGATTCTGGCCTTTCAAACATCGGTAATCCGGCGACGTGGCCGGAGGCGATTTTCTGGGAACGCGAAATCTTGGCTGTCGTAAGCGAAATGAGAAGCGGATTTTTGCCGGTCAGGCTGGCGAAGGGGAACGACGACAAGCGAAATACCGGTGACGATGGAACCGGTACCGCTGTCATCACCCGAACCAAGCCGCAAACCAAGCGGCCGAACCTTTATCGCGTGCTGCTGTTGAATGACGACTACACGCCGATGGAATTCGTCGTGCATGTGCTCGAGCGCTTCTTCAACAAGCAGCGCGAGGACGCGACCCGAATTATGTTGCACGTTCACCAGAACGGGGTCGGCGAATGCGGGATTTTCACTTACGAAGTCGCCGAAACGAAGGTGACGCAGGTGATGGATTTCGCGCGCAAGCACCAGCATCCGCTTCAATGCGTCATGGAAAAAAAGTAACCGTCAAAAAGTGACGGCCCAAGACTCACAAACAAGACTCGCAAACAAGCTTTCGGACCCGCGCGCGGCGCGTCCAGCGCTGAAATATCGCCCTGATCTGCGGCTATTGTATCCGGTCCAGCCCGACCTAGATAGTGGACATCCAGCCCAACCACCGGCAGACTTTCCTCTCAGAAAGCCGGTGAGTCACCCCGGACAGTCAGGAACCGATGCCGACCTTTTCGCGCAGCCTAGAAAATTCCCTTCACCGCGCGCTGGCGCAGGCCAACGAACGGCACCATGAATATGCAACGCTTGAGCATCTTCTGCTCGCTTTGCTCGACGATCAGGACGCGGCCGCCGTCATGCGCGCGTGCAACGTCGATGTCGAAAAGCTCAAGCGTAATCTGATCGAATATATCGACGGCGAACTCGACAATCTCATTGTCGAGGCCGGCGAAGATTCCAAGCCCACGGCCGGCTTTCAGCGCGTGATCCAGCGTGCCGTCATCCATGTTCAGTCCTCCGGGCGCGAAGAGGTGACCGGCGCGAACGTGCTGGTTGCAATTTTCGCCGAGCGCGAAAGCCATGCCGCCTATTTCCTGCAGGAGCAGGAAATGACGCGCTATGACGCAGTCAATTACATCAGCCACGGCATCGCGAAGCGTCCCGGCATGAACGAAAGCAAGCCGGTGCGCGGAGCGGAAGAAGAGGGCGACGGCAAGCCCGGCGAAGAGCAGCCGAAGAAAAAAGCGGATGCGCTCGAGGCTTATTGCGTCGATCTCAACAAGAAGGCGAAAGAAGGCAAGATCGATCCGCTGATCGGCCGCGCGAGCGAGATTGCGCGCACGATTCAGGTGCTGTGCCGCCGCCAGAAGAACAACCCGCTTTATGTCGGCGATCCCGGCGTCGGCAAGACGGCGATCGCGGAAGGGCTTGCCCTTCGGATCGTCAACGGCGACGTGCCGGAAGTTCTCAAAGGGGCCACGGTCTATTCGCTCGATATGGGCTCGCTGCTCGCCGGCACGCGCTATCGCGGCGACTTCGAAGAGCGTCTCAAGCAGGTCATCAAGGAGCTCGAGGCGCATCCGAACGCGGTCGTCTTCATCGACGAAATTCATACGGTAATCGGCGCGGGCGCGACCTCCGGCGGCGCGATGGATGCGTCGAACCTCCTGAAGCCTGCGCTGGCTTCGGGCGCGATCCGCTGCATCGGTTCGACGACTTACAAGGAATACCGCCAGCACTTCGAGAAGGATCGCGCACTCGTGCGCCGGTTCCAGAAGATCGACGTCAACGAGCCGACGCCGGAAGATGCAGTGGAGATCCTGAAAGGGCTGAAGCCTTACTTCGAGGACTATCACAAGCTCCGCTACACCAACGACGCGATCAAGGCGGCGGTCGATCTCTCCGTGCGCTACATTCACGACCGCAAGTTGCCGGACAAGGCGATCGACGTGATCGACGAGTCCGGTGCGGCGCAGATGCTGGTGCCTGAATCGAGGCGCAAGAAAACCATCGGCACCAAGGAAATCGAGGCGACGATCGCCACCATGGCGCGCGTCCCGCCGAAGACGGTTTCCAAGGACGATGCGATCGTGCTTGCCAATCTCGAAACCGGGTTGAAGAACGTCGTGTTCGGGCAGGACAAGGCGATCCAGGCGCTAACCGCCGCGATCAAGCTCGCGCGCGCGGGCTTGCGCGAACCGGAGAAGCCAATCGGGTCGTATCTTTTCTCGGGTCCCACCGGCGTCGGCAAAACCGAAGTCGCGAAGCAACTGGCGCAAAGTCTCGGCGTACAGCTCCTGCGTTTCGACATGTCGGAATACATGGAGCGGCATACGGTTTCGCGGCTGATCGGCGCGCCTCCGGGCTATGTCGGCTTCGATCAGGGCGGTCTCTTGACCGATGGTGTCGATCAGAATCCGCATTGCGTGGTGCTTCTCGATGAAATCGAGAAGGCGCATCCGGATCTGTTCAACGTGCTCCTGCAGGTGATGGATCACGGCAAGCTGACCGATCACAACGGCAAGTCGGTGAACTTCCGCAACGTCATCCTCATCATGACGACGAACGCGGGTGCCGCCGACATGGCGCGCGCTGCCTTCGGCTTCACGCGTTCCAAGCGGGAAGGCGACGACGCAGAAGCGATCAATCGCCTGTTCACGCCGGAGTTTCGCAATCGTCTCGATGCGATCATTCCGTTCTCGCATCTTTCGACCGAGATCATCGGGCAGGTGGTCGAGAAGTTCGTGCTGCAGCTTGAAGCACAGCTTGCGGATCGCGGCGTCACCATCGAGCTTTCGGAAGAAGCCAAGCGGTGGCTAGTCGATCAGGGTTACGACGAACTGATGGGTGCGCGTCCCATGGCCCGCGTGATCCAGGAAAACGTGAAGAAGCCGCTCGCCGACGAAGTGCTGTTTGGCAAGCTCAAGGACGGCGGGCATGTCCGCGTCGTATTGGGCGAAGCAGAAGGCAAGCCTGCGCTGACCTTCGAATATCCGGAAGGGCCGGTCACGCCGAAGCCCGAAAAGGACGTCGCGAAGAGCAGCAAACGGCCGCGCAAGACGCCGAAGAAGGACAGTGGTTCGGGTGATTCCGGGCCGAAGGCTCCGCTGGTCAACGTCTGACCCGCACAATCCAGAAATGCACGCGGCGCGCTTGTAACGGGCGCGCCGCTGTTGTTTTGTCGCGGCCGGCTTTTTAATTCCGCGAAAGTTTTCCAGCCTTGACGAACCCACCCGACTCCGGCGCGACGCCAGACACCGACGCGCAGGAGATTTCACCGCGCGTCTGGTTCCTGCGTGGAATTGGCGCTGCGCTAAGGTCCGTGCAGGGGATCGTCCTGTTTTCGGGCTTCGTCGGGTTCGGCGGTTTGATCCGCGACGTCGGTTTTCCGCTTGGCGCAGCACTTCTTTCGACGCTGATCGTGTGGGCGCTGCCCGCGCAGGTGCTGATCGTCGGCGGCTTCGCGGCGGGGAGCCCGGTCGCGGTGATCGCGCTTGCGGTGGGGCTCTCCTCGGCGCGGTTCTTTCCGATGGTGGCGTCGCTGTTGCCCGTCATTCGCGGGCGTAGCGGATTCTGGACGCAGCTTACGGCCTCGCACCTCATCGCGGTGACGGGCTGGGTAGAGAGCTTCCGCCTGATGCCGGCGGTGCCGGTGAATTCGCGCATGCCGTACTTCTTCGGGCTGTCGCTCGTGTTCATTCTTGCGAGCTGCGCCGGAACGGTGCTCGGCTTTTACCTCGCGGGCTCGTTGCCGCGCGCGCTTGCCAACGCGCTGGTTTTCCTGACGCCGATTTCGTTTCTGTTGCAGCTGATCCGCAATGCCCGCGAAACCGTCGACTGGCTTGCGCTGGCCTTCGGGCTCATGCTGTCGCCGGTCTTCGCGCTCTACGGCGGACAGCTCGATCTGCTCTGGATCGGGCTGATCGGTGGCGGCTCGGCTTATGCCATCGCGCGCTGGCGGAGGGCCAAGGCATGAGCTTCAACGACCCGATGCTCTACGCCTACCTCCTCGTGATCGTGGCAGGCTTCCTGCCGACGGATTTTTTCCGTTTCGCGGCCGTGCTCTTCTCGCAGCGGATCGACGAGGACGGCGAAGCGCTGGTCTTCATCCGTGCCGTTGCGACCGCGCTCCTGGCAGGCGTGATCGCGCGGCTCGTGCTGACGCCGACCGGGGATCTCGCCGGCGTGCCGCTCTGGATCCGGCTTCTTGCGATCGTCGTTGGCGTCGCCGCTTATTTCCTGTGCCGGCGCATGGTTCTGGCCGGCATCATTGCCGCGCTGTGCGTGATCGTCGGCGGCGCCGTGTGGTTTCGCTAGGCTAGCGCGGCTTTCAGCGCCGCGGCGTGCGCGGCGAGGACTTCCGGCTTTTCCATCAAGCTCGCGGCCGGCTTCATCGGCACGTCCTTGTGCCGCGGAATGATGTGTACGT
>DAORMJ010000019.1:0-44929 GCA_035440445.1 Xanthobacteraceae bacterium | reverse complement strand
GAAACACGACCTGGCCGCCGGCGGTTTCGTTGAACTGCTGCATGGTGATGCCGTCGGCATCGAACGCCTTCTTGCCGGCGATCGCGATCTTCTTCGCCGTCTTGATGACATGCGCGAGTTCTTCCGGATCGATGTCGAGCAGATTGCGGGCGGGCTTCTTCGGAATGATGAGCGTGTGGCCGGGTGCGCGCGGCATGATGTCGAGGAAGGCGAGGGTGTGTTCGTCCTCATAGACCTTGTGGGCCGGAAGCTCGCCGCGCAGGATCTTCGCGAAGATGTTGTTGTTGTCGTACTCGGCCATGGCTCTTGCCCTTCGTGTTCGCAATCAGATTGCAGCGCTTCCGGATGCAGTCAAGTTGCCGTGCGGCGGTAGGGCGCCGCTTCGGCGAGATGCTCCCGTTCAGCTTCAACATATTCACGCTCCTGCAGAAGATAGTCGCCGACCGCACGGCGGAGGCCCGGATGGAGGATGTAGTGCGACGAATAGGTCGGCACTGGAACGTAGCCTCGCAGGAGTTTGTGCTCGCCCTGCGCGCCGGCCTCGACCGATTTCAGTCCGCGTTCGATCGCGTATTCAATCGCCTGATAATAACAAACCTCGAAATGCAGAAAGGGATGATGCTCGATGGCACCCCAGTTGCGGCCATAGAGCGTTTCCCGTCCGATGAAATTCAGCGCGCCTGCGATGTATTGCCCATCGCGCTTTGCCATGATGAGCAGAATTTTATCCGCCATCGTCGCGCTTACGTGCGAGAAGAAATCGCGCGTGAGGTAAGGGCGTCCCCATTTGCGCGAGCCTGTGTCCATGTAGAACGCGAAGAAGGCGTCCCATACGGCTTCGGTCAGGTCGCCTCCCGTAAGCCGGACGATTTCGATGCCGCTTTCGAGCGCATCGCGGCGTTCACGGCGGATGGTTTTGCGTTTGTTGGAGGAGAGCGCGGCGAGAAATCCGTCGAAGTTCGCGTAGCCCTGATTGTGCCAGTGAAACTGCCGGTCGGTGCGCGCAAGCATTCCTGCTTCGGTCAGGAAATTCCATTCGCTCTTCTGCGCAAAAGTGACGTGCACGGAGGAGGCCTCGCGCATTTTGCAAAGCTCGACCATGCCCGCGACCAGCGCGTTGCGCGCCGCTTCGGCGTGCGGACCGGCCTTTACGAGCAGGCGAGGGCCGGTGACGGGCGTGAAGGGCACTGCGACTTGCAGCTTCGGATAATAGTTTCCACCCGCGCGCTCAAAGGCGTCCGCCCAACCGTGATCGAAGACGTATTCGCCCTGGCTATGGGACTTCAAATAGCAGGGCGCGACGGCATGGATTTCACCGCTATCGTCCTCGACGACGAGATGTTGCGGCAGCCAGCCGCTTCTGCCGCCGACCGAGCGCGAGGTTTCGAGCGAGGCTAAAAAATCATGTGAAATGAAAGGGTTATCGGAATCTGCAAAGGCGTCTTCAAGTGCCGATTCAAGTGCCTGAGAGCCCGATTGCGACAGTTCAGATTTTGATTCAGGAAGTTCGCGAAAGCCTTTGGCGCAGGAATCCCATGTGTCCTTCGCGATCGATTGAATCGACCGTTCGACGCGCACCTGAAATGTCGGGGATTGGCTCATTGCTCTGATTGTCGCCGATCTCTGCGGCGGCTCAAGGGCAGCGGATTAGGGTCTGATATGCTCGAAAATGATCTGGTCGGCGATGCCGGCGACGTGTTCGCGTTCGCGCTCGATGCGGACGGTCCATGTCAGGAGCGGTATGCCGAACAGCTTGCGCGCGATTGTGGGCGCTAACGCCGGCAGATTGAACTGGGCATAGGCGATGAAATGCGGCCGCGTGCGGAATAAGTGCAGGAGCATGCCGAGATACAGCTTTCGTGCGGCGCTCAGGAATTTCCAGTGCGGGTGGACGTACCAGCGTTCCGCCACCACGCCGCGCGGCAGCGCAGGCGCGTAGCGTTTCAGTTCAGCCACAAGATCAGGATCGAACGACATGACCGCCGCCGGTCCCTGATAGTTAGCCAGAACATCAGCAACCTTGTGTACGAGTGTAACGCTGCCGTTCCACGGGCTTTTCAGTTCCAGAATAAGTGGAACCTTGCCGTTGACGAGTTGCAGCAGTTCGGCGAGCGAAGGGATGGTGTCTTCCGAGTTGTTGAGCCTGATCGATTGCAGCGTTGCCAGTGTGCGGTCCGCGACGTTGCCTTTCTCCGTGGTCAGCCGGTCTAGCGTCTCGTCGTGGAAGACGACGATTTCGCCGTCGGCGCTGAGTTGCAGATCCACTTCGATCGCGTAATTCGCCGCGATAGCCGCAGCCGCCGCCGAAAGCGAGTTTTCGATAATTCCTTTGCCATGCAGGCCACGATGCGCGACCGGCCTTGCCGTCAGCCAATCGAATTTCATCATGCAATCTCGAACATGGCTTCGACTTCGACCGGAACGTCAAGCGGAAGCTGTGCGACGCCCACGGCGTAGCGGGCATGACGCCCGGCGTCGCCAAGCACCTCGACCATCAGGTCGGATGCGCCATTGATGATTTGCGGAATGGCCTGATAGTCGGGAACGGCATTCACGAAGCCGCCGAGGCGAATGCAGCGCTTGATCAGCGAAAGATCGCCAAGCGCGGCCTTGGCCTGCGCGAGAATATTGATCGCGCAGAGGCGGGCGGCTTCCTTGCCCTGCGCTTCCGAGACGCCATCGCCGAGCTTGCCTTTGACCGTAATGCCCTCGCGGCCGACTGGAAGCTGGCCGGACACCACGAGAAGGTTTCCGGCGGCTACGGCTCCAACATAGTTTGCGACCGGCGCAGCCGGGCGGGGCAATTCGATGCCGAGCTTTTGCAATCGGGCATCAATTTCGCTAGCCATGGGGTCCCTTTCGCGCTTCGCCTTAGTCTTGGCGGAACCCTCTGTAAGGTGCAAGGCGCATCCAGCCGGAGACCGGAATGTTTCGTCGCGTCAGCGCTGTCGCCATCCTTTTGCTTGCGGGTTCGGCCTGCGTGGCTTCGGCCGCCACGTTGAGCGCGCACCGCGCGATCTACGATCTCGTGCTTGATCCCGAGCGGCCCGGAACGCAGGTCGACAAGGCGCGGGGCCGCATCGCATTTCAGCTCACCGGCAGCGCGTGTGAAGGCTTCACGATCAAGCTGCGTCAGGTGACCGCGCTCGATACCGGCGAAGGGCAGGAGACGGTCAGCGATCTGCGGAGCGAAAGCTGGGAGAACGCGGCTTCGACCAGCTATCGTTTCAAGACACAGAACTACGTCAACCAGCAAATCCGCGAAGACGTGACCGGGGCCGTGGTCCGGCAAAAGAACAGTGCGCTTGCGGTGCGGGTCAACAAACCGAAGCCCGCGAATTTCGTGCTGCCGGGCAGAATTTATCTCCCGACCCAGCATACCCGCGCCATGCTTCTGGCCGCCGAGCGTGGGGAGAAACTGCTCAGCGCGAATATCTATGACGGCTCGCCGGACGGGCGAAAGATTTACGAGACGCTGACGGTGATCGGGGCCGCCGTGTTGCCGGCTGAAAACGAGCAGCCGCTTTCGCCCGCGCTCAAAGGCTTGAAGCGCTATCCGGTGGTGACCAGCTATTTCGAGGTCGGCAAAGCGGACCGGGTTCCGGCTTACACGCTTGCGTTCGATCTCTATGAGAACGGCGTTTCGAGCGCGCTGCGGCTGAACTACGGGAACTTTGCGCTGAAGGGAAATCTCCGCAGCGTCGAGTTGCTGCCGGTGAAGCCCTGCAACGTGCCGGCGCGCAAGCGCTAGAGGATCACCGGCGGGGACAGGACGTCTCGCGCCGCGCCGATTTTCTCCGGGCGCAGGTTCATTTCCTCTGCGAAGGCGACGAGATCGGCTTCGTTCGCGAGCAGGTAGTCGAGGAGCGCGGGCAGGAAGCCGGGGTCCCGCGCCGCGGTGCGGACGTTTTCAGGCCCGAGGCCGGTGACCGCGAGGAAGCGCCCGAGGCGTTCCGGATCGGCCGCGAGGTAGGAGAGACCGGCAATGCCGATGAGCTCTGCCTCCTGTTTCGTTAACGACGATTTTCCGCGTCCCAGAACCATTTTCACTTCCGTAACGATTAGCTTTTAGCCTGTGTGCAGGATGCCGGAAGAAGCGTCCAGACGCCTGAGAGCGCGGATCGCCTGATCCTTCCGCCGCAGAAAGGCGTTTATCGAATATGCACGGTTTCGGCGATCATCGGGCGTCGGCGAGCGATTCGGGGATGTGCAGCTTTGCAGCGGGCCGGGACGGTTCGTTTGCGTGGACGGGGAAGACGGGATGGCCAAGACTGTCCTGATCGTGGAGGACAACGAGCTCAACATGAAGCTCTTCCACGATCTGCTAGAGGCGCATGGATACCAAACCATCGAAACCCGCAACGGAATCGAGGCGCTGGATCTTGCGCGCAAGCACAAACCCGACCTCATCATCATGGACATCCAGCTTCCCGAGGTCTCCGGCCTCGAAGTCACGAAGTGGCTGAAGGAAGACGAAGAGTTGCGATCCATCCCGGTCGTTGCAGTGACCGCGTTCGCGATGAAGGGGGACGAGGAGCGCATCCGGGAGGGCGGCTGCGAAGCCTATCTCTCCAAGCCCATCTCCGTCTCAAAGTTTCTCGAAACCGTGCGCCATTTCGCAAAGGATTGATACGGAATGAGTGCACGAGTTCTGATCGTCGACGACGTACGCGCAAACCTGAAACTGCTCGAGGTCCGGCTTTCGGCAGAGTATTTCGAGGTGGTGACCGCGACCAGCGGTGCGGAGGCGATCGATATCGCCGAGCGTGGACTTTGCGACATCATCCTGCTCGACGTGATGATGCCCGGCATGGACGGGTTCGAGGCGGCGCGGCGGCTGAAGAGTTCGCCTGCGACCATGCATATCCCGATCGTCATGGTGACGGCGCTCGATCAGCCGTCGGATCGCGTGCGCGGGCTTGAAGCGGGCGCCGATGATTTCCTCACCAAGCCGGTCAACGATCTCGCGTTGATCACGCGCGTGCGCTCGCTGTCGCGGCTGAAGATGGTGATCGACGAACTGCGCATGCGCGCGGTCACTTCACACGAAATCGGCGTCACCTCGTCGGTCGCGGACATGGTCAGCGAGTCGGGCGAGGGCGGACGGATCCTGCTGGTGGAGGATCGTGCTTCTTCCGCGGAGCGCATTCACGATGCGCTGGCCGGTCATCACATCGTCGACGTCGAGAGCAATCCGCAGGAAGCGCTGTTTCGCCTGGCGGAGGGCAATTACGATCTGCTGCTCCTGAACCTCGACCTGCAGGAATTCGACGCGTTGCGCCTGTGCGGGCAGACGCGCTCGCTCGAGCGCACGCGGCATCTTCCGATCCTGCTGATGAACGAGCCGGGCGATCAGGCGCGGCTGTTGCGCGGGCTCGATCTCGGGGCGAACGACTATATCGGAAGGCCGATCGACAAGAACGAACTGGTCGCGCGCGTTCGCAGCCAGATCAAGCGCAAGCGCTATACCGCGCGGCTGCGCGACAGCGTGCAGACTTCGATGGAGCTTGCCGTCACCGACGCGCTGACCGGCCTCTACAATCGCCGCTACATGGAAAGCCATGTCGGCACGCTGGTCGATCGGTCGGCGGCGCGCGGCAAGTCGCTTTCGGTGCTTCTGCTCGACATCGATTACTTCAAGGCCATCAACGACACCTGGGGGCACGACGCCGGCGACGACGTGCTGCGCGATTTCTCGGACCGGCTGCGCGCCTGCATTCGCGGGATCGATCTGGCCTGCCGCTATGGCGGGGAGGAGTTCGTGGTGGTGATGCCGGATACCGATATCGGGGTCGCGACCATGGTTGCCGAACGCATCCGCCGCCGGGTCGCGGGCGACCTGTTCCCGATCCAGAAGGGCGGGCGGCAGATCGAAGTGACGATTTCTATCGGCATCGCGGCCCGCTCGGCGCCGGAGGATACCGCCGCCATGATCCTGAAACGGGCCGATGAGGCGCTCTATCGCGCCAAGCGGGACGGCCGGAACCGGGTCGTCGCGGACGCTGCCTGAGCGTCCGCAAGGGATCGCATGCTTAACGGGCTTCCCCGGTAAGGTTATCCTTTAAGCAACCGCGCCGATTCGGCGCCCAAGCCTTTGAATTCTCGTTGCCTTTGGCGGGGGGAACGCTAGGTTCAGACCACGTTTTTACTTTCAGCTAACCCTACGGAGTGCTCAGGTCCGCCGCATCTCCTGGGTCCGTGGGGTTCGGCCGGCAGGCGTGAGACGAGAGGCCTCCTCTTTCTTTGCCTGTCGGCCACCTAATTCCAGAGCGATACACGGCTCTAAATTGATGGCTCTAAACTGAAAAAGGCGCCCGAAAGGGCGCCTTCTTTGTTTTTCGCAGCTTTTGGAGCGCGGAATTACTTGATCTTCGCTTCCTTGAACTCGACGTGCTTCTTCGCGACCGGGTCATACTTCTTCTTGACCATCTTCTCGGTCATGGTGCGCGAGTTCTTCTTCGTCACGTAATAAAAGCCGGTATCGGCCGTCGAGACGAGCTTGATCTTGAGGGTTACAGCCTTGGCCATCGCGAATGTCCTGAAAGTAGGGGACCCCAGACGCTTCTTGGGCCCGAATTTGGCGGCAACCTAGCGGCCGCTGCCGGTAAGTCAAGGAAAAGCACTTTTCCCGATTTTGGGGCGTGATCCAGCGGGCTAATCCAGCTCCCGCCGCCAGAATTTTCCGTTCCTAAAGCAGAAAAACGACGCCGGACGGCCCATTTCGCCGCTTTTGAGCCGGTCGGCGACTTCGCGCACCACGACCTTGGTGATGTTCGGCAGGTCGGCCTCAAGCGCGTCCTCGAAGCTCAGCCAGTCGAGCGACACAAGTTCGGTGTCAGGGCCAACGATTCCGCCGATCTCGTCGCCGACGCTTTCGCGGTCGGCCAGGAAGAAGCGGGAATCGAAGCGGCGCGCACGCTTCGGCGGCGTGATCGCGCGCGCGACGAAGGTCAGTCCCGAAAGCGACGGACGGATCTGCTTGCTGACGAAAGGCGACCAGGCTTCGGCTTTCGAGGTAACGCCGTCGGATTTCCGGCCGATCAGGAGGCCGGTTTCCTCGGCGGTTTCGCGGATCGCGGCGAGCGCCAGTGCGCGGCCGCGGCTCGGCGTCCATTTCTGGACGCTCATACCGAGCCTGCGCATGCAGACTTCGCCAAGTTCATCGAGCGGTTTGATCTGCCGGTCGGCGGCATCCAGTCTGCCGCCGGGAAACACATATTTCCCGGGCATGAAGGCCTGGTTTTCATTGCGCTTACCGAACAGCACGCGCGGCGCTTTGCCGGAACGATCGACGATAATGAGGGTCGCCGAGTCTTTCGGTTGCAGCGAGCGGCCGGTGTTCGGCCCGAGCTTGACGGCCTCGGGCGGATTCCAGCGCTCTCCGCGATCGGGCTGGCTCATCGTGGCTCTTTCATCATTTCGATTTCATCGACGTGGTTCGGATCGAAGCCGTGCATGTGCTGCGACCATTGCCACGCGACGATCATGCCCTTCACGGGCTGAAGCAGGACCAGCGACATCACGAGCGTCAGCGGCAGCCAAAAGGCGAGCCAGTGCGGCGGCTGGTAGAGCTTTTCAACGAGGAGCGCGAGCGGAACGATGATGTGGCCGACGATCAGGATGACGACATAGGCGGGCGCATCGTCGGCGCGGTGGTGCTTCAGTGTCTCGTGGCAGACCGCGCATTCATCGACGACTTTCAGAAACTTGCCGAACAGGCGGCCCTGACCGCAATTCGGACAGCGCCCGAGGATGCCGCGCTTGACTGCCTGGCCGAGGTTGCGCCGCTCGCGAACTTCGCTCATCGCTTCTTGCCTTTTCCTTTGCCCTTGCCGCCGCCGGGTTTCGGGCCTTTGCCGCCTCTATCTGGCACTGGCCGACCGTATTTGCCACGCTTCGGGGCGTTTTGCCGCTCGGCAGGCGCATGTCTCCCACGCGGGCCATGCGGGCTGCCGCTACGGGATTTCCGCGTGGTTTTCAGGTCGTGGCGGCCTTCCGAAAGCAGTTCAAAACGCAGCGCGCCGGCGACGGGAACCGCCTCCACGAGCTTCACCTCTACGATGTCGCCGAGCCGGTAGGCCTCGCCGGAACGATCTCCGACAAGCGCCTGCAAGGCCTCGTGGTAGGCGAAGAACTCGTTGCCGATGGTGCGGGCAGGAACGAAGCCGTCGGCGCCGATCCCGTCAAGTTTTACGAAAAGCCCGGCGCGGGTCACGCCCGCGACCACGCCGCGGAAATGCGCGCCGACGCGGTCGGCCATGTAATGCGCGATCAGGCGATCGACAGTCTCGCGTTCGGCGGCCATGGCGCGGCGCTCGGCCGCCGAGATACGGGCGGCGACTTCTTCAAGGCTTTCCGGCGTGGTGCCGTTGGGCAAGCCATCGTCGCCCAGATTGAGCGCGCGGATCAGCGAGCGATGCACGATCAGGTCGGCATAGCGGCGGATCGGCGACGTGAAATGCGCGTAGCGGCGAAGCGTCAGGCCGAAATGGCCGTAGTTGTTGGCGGAATATTCCGCCTGCGCCTGCGAGCGCAGCACGACCTCGTTCACGAGGCGCTCGTATTCGGTGTTCTTCACGCGCGCGAGCACGCTGTTGAAAAGGGCGGGGCGGAGCGCATCCGACTTCGGCAGCGAAATGCCGATGGTCTGGAGAAAGTCACGCAGCACGGTGGCCTTCTCCATCGAGGGGCCATCATGGACGCGATAGACGATCGGCGTGCGTTTCGCTTCCGCCGTTTCGGCCGCGGCGACGTTCGCCAGAATCATGAACTCTTCGATCAGCCGGTGCGCGTCGAGCCGTTCGGGGTTGGTCACGCGATTGAGCGTGCCGTCGGGATTGAGCACGAGCTTGCGTTCGGGAATGTCGAGGGCAAGCGGCTCGCGGGCATCGCGTGCCTTCGCAAGCGCGCGATAGGCGGCCCAGAGCGGCTCCAGCACTTCCTTCAAAAGCGGCGCGGTGGTGTCGTCGGGCTTGCCGTCGATGGCCGCCTGCGCCTGCTGATACGAGAGCTTGGCCTGCGAGCGCATCAGCACGCGATGGAACGAGTGCCGCTTCTTGCGGCCATTCGCGTCGATCCACATGCGAACCGCCATCGAGGCGCGGTCTTCGTTCGGCCTAAGCGAGCACAGATCGTTCGAGATGCGCTCGGGCAGCATCGGCACGACGCGGTCGGGAAAATAGACCGAATTGCCGCGAAGCACGGCTTCGCGATCCAGCGGCGAATCCGGCGTCACGTAATGCGCGACGTCCGCAATCGCGACGGTGAGCACGAAGCCGCCAGCGTTCTCAGGATTGTCGTCGCGGGCCGCATGCACGGCGTCGTCATGATCCTTGGCGTCCGGCGGATCGATGGTGACGAGCGCGAGCGCGCGCCAGTCTTCGCGGCCTTCGAGCGTGGCCGGCTTTGCACGTTCTGCTTCCTCGATCACGGAAGCAGGAAACTGGTTCGGGATGCCGTGCGCGTGGATCGCGATCAGGCTAACGGCTTTTTCCGATTTCACGGAGCCCAGCCGCTCGCGCACTTTCGCGGTGGCAAGACCGAAAGCGCGTTGCGGCAAGGGATCGGCGGTGACGAGATCGCCGTCCTCGGCGCCGTTTTCCATGCCGGTCGGGATCGCGATCTCGCGGCCCAGCGATTTCTTGTCCACCGGAATGAGCCGCCCGCCGCCGAGCGAAACCTTGCGATAGATGCCGAGCAGTTGCTGGCGGGCTTTTTCCAGCACCTTGATGACGCGGCCGGTATAGGGCGCGTCTTCCTCGTCGTGCGAGGCTTGCGTGCGCAGTAGTACGCGATCGCCGATGCCTGGCATCGGGATGCCGCTCGGCTTGCGGCCGAAGAGGAGGCGGATACGTGGGGCCGCGCCGAATTCGGCATCGTCCCAGTCGAGGGGTTCTGCGAGCAGATCGCCTTCGCTATCGCGTGAGACGATGCTGGCCATGACGGTCGAGGCGACGTGCCCGGCCGCGGTCATCTTGCGGCGGCGGCCGCGAACCGCGCCGTCGTCTTTCAGGTCGCGCAGGAGCGATTTGAGTTCGGCCTTGCCGGCGCTGTCGAGCCGGAAGGCGCGAATGATGTCACGGCGCGAGACGTCGCCGCCGCGCTCGGTGATGAAGGCGAGCACTTCCTCCCGCGAGGGCAGTGTGCCGTGCGGCTTGGGGTCTCTGGTTTTCTTTTTCGGCTTTTTGGACAAATGGATTCTCGTCGCGGGACTATATTTTCAAACGGCGCGGATTGGAAACAAGCATGGGAACGTGCGCCGATAACGCAACCACCATCGTCATTCCGGGGCGATGCGGAACGCATCGAACCCGGAATCCAGAGGCTGCTTGCGCAGGCTTTGCCGTGTTGCTCCTGGATTCCGGATCACGGCTTCGCCGTGTCCGGAATGACAAAAACTGCTGTTTGTAAAATCTCGAACGCCAATGGTTATGGGTCCCCGCTGCCTGTCCTCGCGAAAGCGGGGATCGCGGGGGCGACACCGCAGGCTGGATGGCGACGTTTACTCGCCGCCCTTCGCCGCTTCTTTCGCGGGTGCTTTCTTTTTCTTTGCCGGGGCTTTCTTCGCAGTTTTCTTTTTGGCCGCTGCCTTCTTCTTCGGCTTGTCGGCGGTTTCTTCGCCGGAGCCGTTCGCTTTCTTCGCAGCCTTCTTCGGCGTCGCGGCTTTCTTGCCGCCGCCTTTGCCTGCGCGCTCGCCGATCAAGGCAACCGCTTCTTCAAGCGTGATGGTCGCCGGATCGCTGGTCGAGGGAAGGGTGGCGTTGACCTTGTTGTGCGAAACATAGGGGCCATAGCGGCCGTCATGCGCGGTGACCGGACCGCCGAGCGTCGGATGTTCGCCAAGCACACGGCCCGCCGCTTTTCGCCGGCCGCGGCCGGGACCGCGTGCGACCTTCTCAGCGATCAGCGTGACGGCGCGGTTCAGGCCGACGGTCAGAACTTCGTCGCCGTCGGTGAGGCTCGCATAGGTGTCCTGATGCTTCACATAAGGGCCGAAGCGGCCATAGCCCGCCACGATCGGTTCGCCGCTCTCGGGGTGCTTGCCGACTTCGCGCGGCAGCGTGAGCAGGCTGAGCGCGGTATCGAAATCGAGTTCATGCGCGTCGAAATTTTTCGGGATGCTGGCGCGCTTGGGCTTCGACAGAACGGGCTTGCCGGTCTTGGTCTTCGTGCCGGTATCCTCGGCTTCGCCTAGCTGAATGTAAGGACCGAAACGGCCGGAGCGCACCGTCACCATCTGGCCGGTCTCGGGATCTTCACCGAGTTCGCGGGTGGCCGACAGTTCTCCTTCGCCGGGCGCGGAGAGGGGCCGCGTGAAGCGGCATTCGGGATAATTCGAGCAGCCGATGAATGCGCCGAACTTGCCGACCTTGAGACCAAGGCGGCCGCTGCCGCATTGCGGGCAAGCGCGGGGATCGGAGCCGTCTGCTTTCGGCGGGAAGTTGTGCTCGTTCAGGAGCGCATCGAGCACATCGATGACTTCCGAAATGCGCAGATCCTTGATCTCTTCGACCGCGCCGGTGAAGCCATGCCAGAACTCGCGCATGACCTTCTTCCAGTCGAGTTCGTGGTTCGCGATCTCGTCGAGCTTGCCTTCGAGATCGGCGGTGAAATCGTATTCGACGTAGCGCGGGAAGTAAGACTCCAGGAACGCGACGACGATGCGGCCCTTGTCCTCGGGAATGATGCGCTTCTTGTCGAGGCGGGTATAGCCGCGGTCGCGCAGCACCTGCAGGATCGATGCGTAAGTGGAAGGGCGGCCGATGCCGAGTTCTTCCATGCGCTTGACGAGCGATGCTTCCGAGAAGCGCGGCGGCGGCTCGGTGAAGTGCTGCTCGATCTTGAGCTCGTTTTTCTTCAGCGCTTCGCCTTCGCTCATCGCGGGCAGGCGGCGGGCGTCTTCGTCCTCGCCGTCGTCGTCCTTGCCTTCGTTATAGAGCGTGAGGAAGCCGTCGAACTTCACGACCGTGCCGGTCGCGCGTAGATTGACGAGCTTGTAAGGGCCGCCGGAAACGTTGGCGTCGATTTCGACGGTGGTGCGCTCGAGCTCGGCGGATTCCATCTGGCACGCGAGCGTGCGAACCCAGATCAACTCGTAGAGCCGCGCCTGATCCGCATCCAACTTGCGGGCCATTTCCTTCGGGTGGCGGCGCAGATCGGTCGGGCGGATCGCTTCGTGCGCTTCCTGCGCGTTCTTCGCCTTGTTCTTGTAGATGCGCGGGCTGTCCGGCAGATAGTTCCGGCCGTAATCCGATGCGATGACGTCGCGCGCCTGGGTGATGGCTTCCTGCGCGAGGTCGATGCCGTCGGTACGCATATACGTGATGAGGCCGGTGGTCTCACCGTCGAGCTCGATGCCCTCGTAGAGACGCTGCGCGAGGCGCATGGTGTGCGACGGCGCGAAGCCGAGCTTACGGCTTGCTTCCTGCTGCAAGGTCGAGGTCGTGAACGGCGGGTAGGGATTGCGCTTCGCCGGCTTCGCCTCGATGGATGCGACTTTGAAATTCGCGGCGTTCAGCGACTTCTCGAAATCGCGCGCTTCTTTTTCGCTGCCGACGTCGAGGCGCTGGATCTTCTTGCCGTCCGCGCCGACGAGGCGGGCTTCGAAGACGTCGTTGCGTGGCGTCGCGAGCAGGGCCGCCACCGACCAATATTCCTGCGGCTTGAAGGCTTCGATCTCGCGCTCGCGGTCGCAAACGAGCCGCAGCGCCACCGACTGCACGCGGCCTGCTGAGCGCGCACCCGGGAGCTTGCGCCACAAGACGGGGGAGAGGGTGAAGCCGACGAGGTAATCGAGTGCGCGGCGCGCGAGATAAGCATCGACCAGCGAATGGTCGATTTCGCGCGGATGCTGCATGGCCTCCTGCACGGCGGCCTTGGTGATCGCGTTGAAGACGACGCGGTCGATCTTCTGGTCTTTGAGCGCCCGCTTTTCCTTCAGTACTTCCAGCACGTGCCAGGAAATCGCCTCGCCCTCGCGGTCGGGGTCGGTCGCGAGGATCAGGCGGTCGGCGCCTTTCACGGCGGCCGCGATTTCGGAGAGACGCTTCTGCGCCTTGCCGTCGACCTGCCAGATCATCCGGAAATCGTCGTTCGGGGCGACCGAGCCGTCCTTGGGGGGCAGGTCGCGCACATGGCCATAGGACGCCAGGACCTCATAGCCGGGTCCCAGGTACTTATTGATCGTCTTGGCCTTGGCGGGCGACTCGACAATGACGACGTTCATTCAGCGTCCGAGGGTTATTGCGAACAGAAAGGGTTGGTCCGCGGCCTGCCGCGGCGGCGGGAACATGGTGAGATCAGGCGGCTTAGTCAAATCGCGCGCCGAAAGCGGAACGAATAAGGCAACCAATCATTACACGTAATGATAGTATCTTTCTAAAATACAACTTTTAAGCTAGGGTCGATTCTGGTCTTTGCGGGCGGAACAAATGACCGAAGAAGGCGGAGAGGATGCCAAGGCCAGGCCGGAAGAGGTAGCGGCGTATATCGCTGTTCTCTCAGCAGAAATGGCGCGGATGGCCCGCGCAAACAAGATGCCCGACCTTGCCTATATTCTGGACATGGCGCGGATCGAGGCCGCGCAGCATTCGCCGGTGCGGAGCCGAGGTGAAGGCAAGCGAATCGCCTGAATACGGGCCGTGCCGTCAGACCAGAGACACGAACCCGCCGCCGTGGCGTTCGAGCCTTCCGGCGAGTTCCAGCTCCAGCAAGGCAATCTGAATGTCGCCCGGCCTCGCGCCGGCGCTGCGGACGAGTTCGTCGAGCAGGACGGGGGCTGCTCCGATCAGCGCAGCAATTCGCTCGCGCAGTTCGTCCGATCCCGAGCCGGGTAGCGCCAGACGTGGAATTTCCGCTTCGCGCATGACCGGCGGTGCGGCGAGGCCGAGCATCGGCTTGAGGTTCTGGATGACGTCCTCCGCCGACATGACGAGGGTTGCGCCATCCCGGATCAGGCGATTGGTGCCGCCTGCGCGCGGATCGGCCGGCGATCCGGGAACGGCGAAGACTTCGCGGCCCTGTTCGGCGGCGAGGCGGGCGGTAATCAGCGAGCCGGACCGTTCGGCCGCTTCAACGACAACGATGCCGGCTGCCAGTCCGGAAATCAGACGATTGCGCCGCGGAAAATCCCGGGCGCGCGGCTCCCAGCGATGCGGCATCTCGCTCACCGCCGCACCTTGCGCGAGCAGCGCTTCGAGCAAACCTTCGTTCTCGGATGGATAGGGTCTGGCGTGACCTCCCGCGAGTACTGCGATCGTGCCGCCTTCCAGCGAAGCCCGGTGGGACGCGGAATCGATGCCGCGCGCAAGGCCTGAGACCACGACAAAACCGGCCTCGCCAAATTCACGTGCGAGCTGGCCCGCGAAACGCATGCCGGCGATCGACGCGTTTCTTGCGCCGACCAGCGCGACGGCCGGGCGCGTGAAGACTTCCTCGCTGCCGCGGATGGCAAGGAGCGGCGGCGGGTCGTCGATCTCGCGGAGTAGGGCGGGGTATGCGCTTTCGCCCAGCGCCACATAACGCACCCCCATGCGGGCGGCGTCCTCGATTTCTCGGATCGCGTCCTCGCGGCTCGGGATATTGAGTATGGATCGTCCGCCCCGGCGCGCGAGTTCGGGGAGGAGGCGGATCGCGGGACCAGCGCCGCCGAACTGATTGACGAGCGAGCGGAAGGTGCGCGGGCCGACGTTGTCGGCGCGGATCAGGCGAAGCCAGTCGATCCGCTGGTCATCCGTGAGACGGAAAGCGTCGACGCTGGCCATGGCGGGCCACGATCCGCGATTTCGTAAAAGATGACAACAGCGCGCCCGCGTGCGCGTTCACATGAACGCGGGGGAATTCAGTTCTTCTTTTTCGAACCGATTTTCGACTCCCGGCCAGACAGCAGCCGCGAAATGTTTTCACTGTGCTTCCACCACACCAGCACGGCGAGCGCGAGGAAGAGGGTCGCGACCGGCGGATAGCCAAGGAAATAAAGAATGACCGGGCTTGCCGCGGTAGCGATGAGTGCCGCGAGTGAGGAGTAGCGAGACGCGAAGGCAACCGCGAGCCACACCAGTGCCGCGCCGATCGCCGCTTTCCACGCAATGCCGAGCAGCACGCCGAGAAAGGTCGCGACGCCTTTGCCGCCTTTGAAGCGGAGCCAGACCGGATACATATGTCCGATGATCGCGCCGATGCCGGCGACAACCGGGCCAGTGCCGGTGGTCAGGGGCCAGTCCTGACTGACGAACCGCGACGCGAGCAGCACCGCGACGGTGCCTTTGAGCATGTCGCAAAGCAGCGTCGCCGCGGCCAATCCCTTGTTGCCAGTCCGCAGCACGTTGGTCGCGCCGATATTGCCGGAGCCGATGCTCCGCACGTCACCGAGCCCTGCGTATTTCGTCAGGAGCAAGCCAAACGGGATCGAGCCCAGCACATAGCCGAGCAGGAAATCGACGATCAGGACGGTGGTGCTGGACATGAAAATATCAGCCTGTTGAACCCTCTCCCCTTGTGGGAGAGGGTGCCGAGCCGCGATAGCGGCGAGGCGGGTGAGGGGTCAAGTCCTGAAGGCGTTTTAGCAAATCGGTCTGCACGCCATCCTCGTTCTGCAATACTTCGTTGTTCCAATACCTTGCTACCGCAAACCCCTCGCTTGCCAGAAGGCTGTCTCGTGCCACATCGGTTTTGGACTCCGAGTGCTGTCCGCCATCGATTTCGACGACAAGACGGCGTTCAAAGCAAACGAAATCGAGAATGTAATTCTGGAAGGGGACTTGGCGGCGAAATTTGAAGTTCTGAAATCGTCTCCCGCGAAGAAGTAGCCACATGACTTGTTCTGCGCGGGTGGTTTCAATTCGCTGGCGCCGCGCATTGCGGCGCAAGGCGTTAGAATATGAGCGATGATGCGACGTCTTTTTCGACAACCCCTCACCCGATCGCTCGTTGCACTCGCGATCACCCTCTCCCACAAGGGGAGAGGGTAAGAGCGCATAACGCTAAACTCAAACGTATTCGTACACGGTGCGCCCCGCAACGATGGTGCGCGTCGCGCGGCCGGTGAGGCGGGCTTCGTCGAAGGCGGTGTTGGTGCAGCGGGACTTCAGCGTCTCGCGATCCAGCACCCAGGGCACGTCCGGGTCGAATACGACGAGATCGGCCGGAGCGCCCGCGCGTAGCGTTCCGCCCGGAAGCTCGAGCAGTTCCGCGGGCCGCGCCGACATTGCGCGCAACATCGCGAGCAGCGTGAGCGAGCCGTCATGCACGAGGCGAAGACCGACTGGCAGCATGGTTTCGAGACCGATCGCGCCGAAGGCGGCTTCTGCGAAGGGCAGGCGTTTCACTTCGACGTCCTGCGGATCGTGGTCGGACATGATGACGTCGACCAGTCCTTCCGCAACCGCGGCGGCGAGTGCCGCGCGATCCTGTTCCAGACGAAGCGGCGGCCGCAGCTTCAGGAAGGTGCGATAGGAGCCGATGTCGTTCTCGTTCAGCGCAAGATGGTTGATGGAAGCGGATGCGGTCACGTTCAGGCCGCGGTCTTTCGCGCGGCGCAGAACATCGAGCGAGTCCATGCAGGTGATTGAGGCGGCGTGGTAGCGGCCGCCGGTCAGTTCGACGAGGCGGATATCGCGCTCCAGCATGATCGTCTCGGCGGCCTTCGGCACGCCGGAAAGACCGAGGCGCGAGGCGAATTCGCCCGCATTCATCACGCCCGCGCCGGTGAGATTCTGGTCTTCGGTGTGGTGGACGATCAGCGCGTCGAAATCGCGCGCATAGGTCAGCGCGCGGCGGAAAATGTTGGCGTTCATCACGCTCTTCGCGCCGTCCGTGAAGGCGACGGCACCGGCGGCTTTCAGAAGACCAATCTCGGTCATCTCGGCGCCTTCGAGGCCCTTGGTCAGCGCCGCCATCGGATGGATGTGTATGACGGCGTTGTCGCGCGCGCGGCGGAGCACGAAATCGACGGTTGCCGGGTCGTCGATCGGCGGATCGGTCTCGGGCTGGCAGATGATGGTGGTGACGCCGCCTGCGGCCGCGGCATGGCTTGCGGTGGCGAGCGTTTCGCGATGCTCCGCACCCGGCTCGCCAATGAAGGCGCGCATGTCGATCAGGCCGGGGGCCACGACCTGGCCGTTGACGTCGACGATCTCGGTGCCTTCCGGCGCGCCGGACGCGCGGATGTTCTTGCCCGCTTCGCGAATGATGCCGTCCGCGATCAGCACGTCGCCACGCTGGTCCATGTCGCGCGACGGATCGATCACGCGGGCGTTGGCGAGCAGGAGCGGGCGGTTTTCGTTGCGGGCGATCATGCGTTCGGCAAATTCCGCGCGAGGGCTTCCAGCACCGCCATGCGCACGGCGACGCCCATTTCGACCTGTTCGCGGATCAGCGATTGCGCGCCATCGGCGACCGAGCTTTCGATTTCGACGCCGCGGTTCATCGGGCCGGGGTGCATGACCAGCGCGTCGGGCTTCGCGAATTTCAGTTTCGCCGGATCGAGCCCGTAATAGTGAAAGTATTCGCGCGATGACGGGATCAACGATCCCGCCATGCGTTCGCGCTGGAGCCGCAGCATCATCACGATATCGGCGTCGCGCAGGCCGTCGCGCATGTCGCGATGCACTTCGACGCCCATGCGCTCAATTCCCGACGGCAGGAGCGTGGAGGGCGCGACCACGCGCACGCGCGCGCCCATCGTATTCAGGAGAAGGATGTTCGAGCGCGCGACGCGCGAATGTGCGATGTCGCCGCAGATCGCGACGGTCAGTCCTTCGAGCCGCTTCTTGTTGCGGCGGATGGTGAGCGCGTCGAGGAGCGCCTGCGTCGGGTGCTCGTGCGCGCCGTCGCCGGCGTTGATGACCGAGCATTCCACTTTCTGCGACAAGAGTTCGACCGCGCCGGAGGCTGCGTGGCGCACCACGATCATGTCCGGGTGCATGGCGTTCAGCGTCAGCGCGGTGTCGAGCAGCGTCTCGCCCTTGCGGATGGAGGACGAGGCGATCGACATGTTCATGACGTCGGCGCCGAGGCGCTTGCCCGCGAGTTCGAAGGAGCTTTGCGTGCGGGTGGAGGCCTCGAAAAAGAGGTTGATCTGCGTGCGGCCTTCGAGCGTTGAGCGCTTTTTCTGGATCTGGCGGTTCAGATCGACGAATTCCTCGGCGAGATCGAGGAGGCCGGTGATATCGGAAGCGGAAAGCCCTTCGATGCCCAGCAAATGGCGTTGCGCGAGCGCGAAATTGGAAGGGCTGCGAGTTGTCATTAAAGGCAAGCGCATAGACCCATCGGTCCCGCATCGCAAGCGGCGAATGCCATGTTAGATTAATGGTCCACTATTGAAGTGAGCGCCATGACCGTAACGTCACCTTTTGCAACCCACGAGGTTTTCAACCAGTCGCCGCCACCGGGAGACGTGGATCTGTTCTCCACCGACGGGGCGCTGACCGATGCCGTCGCGGCTTTCGGCGCGGGAAAATCCGCCGCGTCGCTCAAGGATTTCGGCAATCTCATCGGGACCGCCGAGATGGCGGAATTCGCGAGGCTTGCCAACGAATACGCGCCGAAGTTGCGCACGCACGACCGGCAGGGGCGGCGCGCGGATGTGGTGGAATTCCATCCCGCCTATCACCGCTTCATGGCGGAGAGCATCAAGGCCGGCGTGCATGCCTCGGTATGGGCGGAAGACGGTACGCTCGTAGCCGGCGAACATGTCGCGCGCTCGGCGCGGCACTATCTCGCAAGCCAGGTCGAGCAGGGACACCTTTGTCCAATCACGATGACGCATGCCGCGACCGGCGCGCTCGTCGCCGAGCCATCGCTGATGCGCGAATGGCTGCCCCGCATCCGCTCGCGCGAATACGATCCGCGTTTCCTGCCGTCTGCGCAGAAGAAGGGCGTGACCTTCGGCATGGGCATGACGGAGAAGCAGGGCGGCACCGACGTGCGCCAGAACACGACACAGGCGATCCCGGATGGAGACGCCTATCGCATCGTCGGGCACAAGTGGTTCTTCTCAGCGCCCATGTGCGACGCCTTCCTCGTGCTGGCGCAGGCGAAAGGTGGGCTCACCTGTTTTCTCGTGCCGCGCCACAGGCCGGACGGCACGCCGAATGCACTCAGGCTCATGCGGCTCAAGGAAAAGCTCGGCAACCGCTCGAATGCGTCGAGCGAAGTCGAGTTCGAAGGCGCTTATGCGCAGCGTTGCGGGCCGGAGGGCGAGGGCGTCAAAACCATCATCGGCATGGTGCAACTGACGCGGCTCGATTGCGTCACCGGATCGCTTGGCATCATGCAGGGCGCGCTGCGTTACGCCGTGCATCACACGCGCCATCGCACGGTGTTCCAGCGCAAGCTGATCGACCAGCCCTTAATGCGCATGGTGCTTGCCGATCTCGCGCTGGAGAAGGAAGGAGCGCTCGCGCTGGCACTTCGTCTTGCTTCGGCGTTCGATAAATCCGAAAGCGATCCCGACGAGGCCGCGTTCGCGCGGATCGTGACACCGGCGGCGAAGCTCTGGGTCTGCAAGGCGACGCCGGGATTCGTCTATGAGGCGATGGAATGTCTCGGCGGTAATGGTTACGTCGAGGAAGCGCCGCTCGCACGCTTCTATCGCGAGAGCCCGCTCAACGCGATCTGGGAAGGATCGGGCAATGTCATGGCGCTCGACCTCCTGCGGGGTGCCGCACGCGAAGGCGAGGCGATGCAGCGGGTGCTCGCATCCATTGCGAAATCGACGCGCGATCTTCCCAATGCATCGCGGGCGCTGGAAACCGTGAAGGCGGGACTAGTCAGCCCCGAGCGGGAGCAGATGGCGCGGCAGACCGCCGAACTTCTTGCCCGGCTTGCAGCGACCGCCTCGCTTGCGCAGAGCGCAACCCCGGAGATTGCCGAGGCTTTTGCGGAGGCCCGGCTCGGAGGATTACCGATCCGTAATTACGGGAACCCGATGGCGGGCCCGCGCGTTGAGCGGCTGATCGAACGCAGTTTCAAAGTGCCTGCGTAAAAGCAGGGCTGAGACAATCTGCTCCACCTGCGGCGTTTCGCGAGGCTTCGATCGTTCGCGAACGCTGCGCAGCCACGAGGTTCAACCGATGAAGATGTTCACCCGCTTTGCCGTTCCGACCGCAGCGCTGGCGCTGCTCGCCGGTGCTACCGCGCTTCCCGCGTCTGCCGCGCCGCTCGGCGCAAAGTTTGAGACGCTGAAGGCGGCGGCTCCGTCCGCCACCGAAACCGTGCAGTGGCGCCGTCATCACCATCGCGGCCGGGATGTCGCAATCGGTCTCGGCGCGTTCGGCGCGGGCGTCGTGATCGGCTCTGCGATTGCCAATCAGGGCTACTACTACGACCAGCCCTACGGCTATTACCAGCAGCCTTACGGCTATGCGCAGCCCTACGGCTATTCCTACTCGAACGGTAATCAGCCGAGCGGCTACGAAGATCTCTCCGACGTCGCCGGAAAATAACGGGAACGTGAACCGGCGGGCGGAAAAGCCCGCCGGTACCTTCTTTTAATCATCGCGTATTATGGGCTAATTGCCATATCGATGCCGCAGTCCATTCAGGCGAGGTTCATGCCGGACGAGCGACATTCCACCAGAACGCGCGCGATCGTGGCGCGTAAACAGCGAGGCTCACTCTGATGAAGAAATTCAAATTCTACCAATTCGCACTGGCACTCGTTGCAGCCGTTCTCGTTTCGGCCGCCGCGAGCGAAGTGAACAAGGCCTATGCAGCGCCGGCTGCGTCGGTGCAGAACTTCCAGGGCGCGCTGCCTGAGCAGACCACGCAGGTTCAGCGCCGTCATCGCCATCACTATCATGGCCACCACCACCGCGGTAATCGCTGGGTTGGTCCGGCCGTTGCGCTTGGCATCTTCGGCGCCGCTGCTGCAGCCGCTGCCGCGCAGAACAACTACTACTACGACTCGCCGCGTCAGCGTTGCTGGGTGCAGAGCGGACCGTATCAGGGTCAGGGCTACTGGGCCTGGTGCTAATTCGATCCTCTCCGGATCAATCGAGAACGGCGGGCATCCAGCCCGCCGTTTTTTTTATTTTGCGAGCGACAGTCCGGTCGCAACGATCAGTGCGACGGGAATGGAAATCAGTGCGACGAAAATCTGGATCGTCAGGATGTGCGCGAGCAACGGCGCGTCGCCGCCCATCTGCCGCGCCAGCATGTAACCGTTCGGTGCCGATGGGACGGACGACGCAATCGCGATGACCGCAAGGGCAGGCCAGCCGACGCCCGCGAGATAACCGACTCCGATAGCGATCACCGGCAACAGCAGCATCTTCGTCACGGTCGATACCAGCACCGCGGCGTTGATTCTGTGGAAGGTCTTCAGATTGAGCCCAGCTCCCACGATCATCAATCCAAGCGGGAGCGATGCCTGACCCAGCACGTTGAGGAAGGCAGACACGACTTTCGGAATCGGGAAGCCGATCACGTTGACGAGGATGCCCACGCCGCAAGCCCAGATGAACGGGTTGCGTAAGAGATGCACGAGAACCTGCATCACTTTGGCCGGTGAGTTCGGCGCGTAGCGTGCAAGCACGACGACGCTGACGACGTTGATGAGCGGGATCATGCTGGCAAGCGCGACCGCGGCAATCGCGAGCCCTTGTTCGCCGAGCAGCGGGGAGGCGACGCCGAGCGCGATATAGGTGTTCCAGCGGACACCCCCCTGAAACACGGAGGTGAAGGACGGGCCGGACCAGCCAAACACGCGCTGCATCGGTACGCGTAACGCGATCAGCAACAGCGAGCAAACCAGAATGGCCGTAACGAGTGCGGTGAACACACCCCAGATCGGGACCTTGGACAGATCCGCCGTGGCCGTCGCCAGAAACAGCAACGCCGGAAAGAGGATGTAATAGGTCAGGTCTTCGAGCGAATCCCACGCGTTCTCGCTTTTGAGCAAGGTGCGCTTGAGAAAGATGCCCAGTGCAACGAGCATGAATACGGGAAGAAGAGCATAGAGGATCGTTTGCATTCAGCGTTTTCCATAGCCTAGCCGGTCGAGCGCGCCTTGCAGGATGTATGCGGCGGCGACCTTGTCCACGACGGCATCGCGCCTGCGGCGCGAAGTATCGGCTTCGATCAGCGTGCGCTCCACGGCGGCGGTCGAAAGCCGCTCGTCCCAGAACGTGATGGTGAGTTCGGTAAGCGGCGCGAAGTTGCGCACGAAAGCGCGCGCGGATTGCGCGCTCGGTCCTTCCGAGCCGTCCATGTTTTTCGGCAGGCCGATGACGAAGCCGCCGGCCCCGAATTTTTCGGCGAGCGCCAGCATTTTCTGCGCATCGATTTTGAATTTGCCGCGCGGCAGCGTTTCCAGCGGCGAGGCGATGGTCCGGTTCACGTCGGACAGGGCAAGGCCGATCGTCTTCTCGCCGAGATCGACGCCGATCAGCCGCGCGCCGGGCGCGAGCAGGGGTGGCAGATCGTCGATTTCGCAGAGTTTGGCGGCCATAATGGGCCGAGCGGGTAGCACGGGCCGCATTGCCGTGTCATGTGCGCCACCTATACTGCAGGCACGAAATTTTAATGGAGGAAACCATGCGCGTTACCTGGTTCGGTCACTCGGCGTTCCGGCTCGATTTCGGCGGCAAGGCGGTGTTGATCGACCCGTTTTTCACCGGCAATCCCGCTTTTACCGGCGACAAGAAGGAAGCCGCGAAGGGCGTCACGCATATTCTCCTGACCCATGGTCATTCGGACCACATCGGCGACACCGCGGAGATTGCCAAGGAACTCGACATCCCGGTGGTCAGCCATTTCGAAATCTGCATGTGGCTCAACGGCAAGGGCGTGAAGAAGATCGATCCGATGAACATCGGCGGCACGACCGATCAGGGCGGCTTCACCGTGACGCTCGTTCGCGCCGATCACTCCTCGACCATGATCGAGGACGGGCAGTTCGCCGTGATGGGCAATCCCGGCGGGATCGTCGTGAAGGCCGCGGGTGAGCCGACGGTTTATCACGTCGGCGATACCGATATTTTCTCCGACATGGCGCTGATCAACGAAATCCATCAGCCGCAGGTCGCGATGGTGCCGGTCGGCGATCGCTTCACCATGGGCGGCAAAGTCGCCGGCATGGCGGTGAAGCGCTTCTTCAAGGGATTGAAGACCGCCATTCCCTGCCACTACGGCTCATTCCCGATCATCGACCAGACCCCCGACAAGTTCGTGGCCGAGATGCAGGGCAGCGACGTGAAGGTCGTGGTGCCGGAAAAGAACAAGGCCGTCGAGGTCTAAAGAAGAGGCCAACGCAGAAGGAAAGAGCCGGTCTTTTGGACCGGCTCTTTTTTGCGTGCTCTGACCTAGCGCTCGCCGCTGTTGCCGGTTCGCGTCGTTTCGAAGAGGAACCACACGCGGCGTTCGGTTTCGTCGATCCAGTTTTCCAGCAGGCTCGCGGTTGCGACGTCTTCGTGTTCGTCGCAGAGCGAATGCGTCTCGCGCATATATTCGACGAGCTGTTTGTTGTCGTCGCGAAGCTCGGCCAGCATGTCGAGCGGGGTGACGTAGTCTGCGTCGTTGTCCTTCAGGCGCTGCAGCCGCGCGATGTGACCGGTCGAGCGGAGCGTGGTGCCGCCGATCTTGCGGGCGCGTTCGGCCATGTCATCGGTCATCGCGAAAATCTGGTCGCTCTGTTCGTCGAGCAACAAATGATAGTCGCGAAAGTTTGGACCGGACATGTGCCAGTGGAAGTTCTTGGTCTTCATATAGAGCGTGAAGACGTCCGCGAGCAGCGTGGTCAGTGCTGCCGAGATGTCCTTGATCGCGTTCGACGAGAGATCGGAAGGGGTCTTAAGCCGCGCGGTGCGGCGGGGTTCGGCTTTGGCGGGAGACATTTGAGAGGCTCCTTGGCGGGCTGAAGGGCTGGTTTTGCTTCTGCGGCAGGGCCCAAATCCAGCGCCTGCTTCGCGGCAGGACCGTGGCAGTCCGCTTTTTCCGATCCCGCCGGAAGCCGGGTTGCGGCCCCAAAACGGCGTCTGCTATAGCCCGGCGACTGATTTTCCACGGAGTCACGAAATGTCCGTCGATGCCGCGACCGTGCGGAAGATCGCGCATTTGGCGCGGATCGCCGTCGCAGATAACGAGATCGAGCACCTGCGCGGCGAGATCAACAATATGCTCGCCTTCGTCGAGCAGTTGAACGAGGTGAACGTGGACGGCGTCGAGCCGACCGCGAGCGTCGAGGACATGAAGCTCAAGATGCGCGACGACGTCGTGAACGACGGCGGCTATGCGGAGCGGGTGCTGGCCAATGCGCCGGCCTCCGACGACGGATTTTTCCAGGTTCCGAAAGTGGTGGAGTAACGCGTGTCCGATCTAACCTCGCTCACGCTTGCGGAGGCGCGCGACGCGCTGCGCGCAAAGAAAATCTCCGCGAACGAACTCGCAAAGGCCCACCTTTCCGAAATGGAAAAGGCGCGGGCGCTGAATGCTTATGTGCTGGAGACGCCGGAGCACGCGCTCAAGATGGCGGACGCTTCCGACGCCAAGCTCGCCAAAGGCGAGGGCGGGCCGCTCGAAGGCATTCCGCTCGGCATCAAGGACCTGTTCGCGACCAACGGCGTGCGCACCACGGCATGCTCGAAAATTCTCGAGAACTTCGTTCCACAATATGAATCGACGGTGACCTCGCAGCTTTGGCGCGACGGCGCGGTAATGCTCGGCAAACTCAACAACGACGAATTCGCGATGGGCTCGTCGAACGAGACTTCCGCGCTCGGCAACGTGATCTCGCCGTGGCGGCGCAAGGGCGATAGCACGCCGCTGGTGCCGGGCGGTTCTTCCGGCGGCTCGGCGGCTGCGGTCGCGGCAAATCTCTGCCTGGGTGCTACCGGCACCGATACGGGCGGTTCGATCCGACAGCCTGCGGCTTTCACCGGCATTGCCGGGATCAAGCCGACCTATGGCCGCTGCTCGCGCTGGGGCATCGTCGCGTTTGCGTCTTCGCTCGATCAGGCGGGACCGTTCGCGCGCACCGTGCAGGATTGCGCGATCCTGCTCCGCTCGATGGCCGGTCACGATCCGAAAGACTCCACTTCCGCCGACAAGCCGGTGCCCGACTACGAAAAGGCGATCGGCAAAAGCGTGAAGGGAATGAAAATCGGTATTCCGAAAGAATATCGCGTCGAAGGCATGCCTGCCGAGATCGACGAGCCGTGGGAGAAGGGCCGCGAATGGCTGAAGGCCGCGGGTGCGGAGATTGTCGATATTTCGCTGCCGCATACGAAATATGCGCTGCCGGCTTATTACATCGTGGCGCCGGCCGAAGCCTCGTCGAATCTCGCGCGCTATGATGGCGTGCGCTATGGCCTGCGTGTTCCCGGCAAAGACATCGTCGATATGTACGAGCAGACCCGCGCCGCCGGTTTCGGCAAGGAAGTGCGCAGGCGCATCATGATCGGGACTTATGTCCTCTCGGCCGGCTATTACGACGCTTATTATCTGCGCGCGCAGAAAGTCCGCACGCTCATCAAGCGCGATTTCGACGAGGCGTGGAAGCAGGGGGTCGATGCGATCCTGACGCCTGCGACGCCCTCAGGCGCATTCGGCATCGGCGAAAAGGGCAGCGGCGATCCGGTCGAGATGTATCTCAATGACATCTTCACGGTGACCGTGAACATGGCGGGCCTGCCGGGCATCGCTATTCCCGCGGGACGCGACCACAACGGCTTGCCGCTCGGGCTTCAGCTCATCGGAAAGCCCTTCGGCGAAGAGGATCTCTTCGCGCTTGGCCATGTTCTCGAACAGGCTGCCGGTCCGCGCATGGTGCCGGAGAAGTGGTGGAGCTGACCGATCGGCGCGCACTTATCGCGTGGGCGCACTTTCGATAGAGCCTTGCTCCGTATCGGCGTCAGCAGGTGAGACCGCTTGCTCGTTCGTGGCTGCCGGGACCTCAAAGCGCTGGACCAACTCCGCGACCGTCGTGCGCTGATCGAGACTGATGCTGAGCATATACGCGCCCGCACCGAGCACGGCGGCAAGCGCGAAAATCGCGGCGCCGGTTTTCCAGTTGTTCTGTGACGGCGCGGCGACGGGTTTGGGGCGCGGGGTCGCGCGCTTCCGCGCCGCCGGTTTGGCTTTGGTCGTTGGTTTGCGTGCCATGACGCTTTCCCTCGTGATGCCACGATAACCCGGCATGGGACCGCAGGTTCCGGCTGGCCGCCTTTAACCCATTCCCGTGCGGCCCATGCTAGAGGCAGGCTGTTGCTTGTGGGAGCGGTTCCGGTGTGGCGTAGCGTTCGAAAGTTGCGTGGGAGAGCGCTCGCAGCGGCGGGCATTGTTCTCGTGGCCGGATGCTCGGTTCACAACATTCCGGTCAATGAACCCGTGAGCGTACAGAACGCGGGGCTGGTGCCGGAGCAGGAGCAGCCCACCGCTTCCTACGCCGACGAGTTCCTGATCACCCTCGCTTTCTCGGGCGGCGGGACCCGCGCGGCGGCCTATTCCTTTGGCGTCTTGCGCGGTCTTGACCGGTTTCAGCTTCCGACGCCGCAAGGGCGCGTGCCGCTCCTGGATCGCGTCGATTTCATCAGCGGCGTATCCGGAGGCTCGATTACCGCGGCCTATTTCGGTCTCAAGAAGCGGGCGATACTCGACGACTTTCGCGAGCGCTTTCTCCTCAAGAATGTCGAGGCCGATGCGCTCTCCACCAGTCTTTCGGTCGGCAATGTCGTGCGCGGTCTTTCCGGTGGCGTGAACGACGCGACCCATCTGCCGCGCTGGCTGAGTCAGAACCTTTACGACGGCGCGACCTTCGCTGCATTCCGCGCACAGCAGCGGCCGCGCGTATGGATCAACGCCTCGGACATTTATAACCGCACGCCTTTCGTCTTTGGCCGCACTGCCTTCAGCGCGATGTGCAGCGATCTGAATTCCTATCCGATCGCGGACGCGGTCGCGGCTTCCGCCGCGGTGCCGGTCGCGTTCGCGCCGATCGTGATCGAAAGCTATGCGGGAAAATGCGGCGCGCAATTGCCTGAATGGGCGATCCGCGCGCGCATCAACCCCAATGCGCCGCCGCTGTTGAAAGCCTATGCCAACGCGCTCGCCAGCTATCAGAACGGCAGCGTGCGTTACGTGAAGCTGCTCGACGGCGGGCTGGTCGATAATTTCGGTCTTTCCGGCATTACCATTTCGCGGCTTTCGGCGAGTACGCCCTATGAGCCGCTGACACCGCATCAGGCGGTGAAGCTGCGTCGCGCACTTTTTCTCGTGGTGGATGCCGGGCGGGGCGTTGGAGGAGACTGGGTGCGAACGCTGGAAGGCCCGCGCGGCGCGGATCTGGTGTCGGCTGCGGCGGACACTGCGATCGATGCCAGCGTGCGCGCAAGCTACACCGCATTCGAGCAGACGATGGAAGAGTGGCGTCAGCAGCTCGTGCGCTGGCGTTGCGGACTAAGCGCTGCGCAGCGCCAACAATATGGCGCGCCGGGAAGATGGAATTGCCGCGACGTGCAATTCTTCATTGGCCGGTTAGGCTTCGATCAACTCGGCGGTGAGCGCGAACAATATCTGAACCGCGTGAAGACGAGCCTGCAACTGCCGCAAGATCAGGTCGATGAGGTTGTTGCGGCAGGCGATGAAACAGTCACGAACAACGATGTGTTGCGACGGTTTCTGAATAGTTCGCGCTGATTAGCTCAATTCGAATTCTGCGAGTCGGTCCGGGGGTCGCGCATTTCCTTCGGCTTCGGCTCCGCCGCCGGCGGTGCTTTCTGCTCGGACTGCGGCGTCGGCTTCACCGGCTCCGGCGTGGTAGTTGGAGTAGTCTGCTGCTGCTGTGTCGTCGCAGGCGGGGTTGTCTGCGCCTGGTTCACCTGCGTATCGGATGAGGGCCATAGGAAATAGGCCGCTGCTGCCGCAACGATGACAAGTGCAGGAATCCCAATTCCCACGACGCTTGCTTTTGGCGAGTCATCCTTCACTTCGTCGATCCCGCGGCGGTGGCCGAAATCATCGCGTTCCATGGCAAGTCCTTTGCGTTCGATACATGCTGCGAAAATATGCAGCGATAACGCGCCCGATCCGCGGAAGTTCCAATGACAAAATCGGCCCGCTGTTATGCGGGCCGATTTCGTGTGAACGGACGGGCTTAGTTATTAGCCGGCGGCGAGGTCGGTGCCGGCGGAGTGGTCGGACCGGTGTCCGAAGGGTTTGCCGGGGCAGCCGCTGGCGGTGCCGGCATAGCCGGCGGCGTGGCCGATGGGGCCTGCTGCGTAACCGGCGGGGGAGTTTGGTTCATGCCGATCGTGGTCGTGTCCGCATCATTGCGGAACATGAGGAACGCGATCAACGCACCGAGTACGACGATGGCGCCGACAACCAGACCCGTGAAACCGGCAGGCGCGGGATCAACGCTCGGGCGGCGGCTGAATTCGTCATACTCGAACGATTTGCGGGGGTCGTTCGGATCGTAAGCCATAACGTGTCCTCCAAAGTGTACGCAGGACAAACGCAGGAACATCGCGCCTGTTCCAATATGATGCGTTCCCGTAGAAATTACGGCGATACCGTGGCTCACGATTCGTTACAGACAATGCTTCACGCCTTTGCAATTCTTCTCTCTCTTCAACTCGCGGGCGAAGCGCTCGTGCGCGCGCTTTCCCTGCCGTTGCCCGGGCCTGTAGCGGGGCTCTCTCTGCTGTTGGTCTGGCTAATTGCGAAGTTGCCGTTGCCGCAATCGATGGACGAAACAACTGACGGAATTCTCAAACACCTTTCGTTGCTTTTCGTGCCGGCGGGCGTCGGCCTCGTACAACAGTTGCCGCTCTTGCGCGACGAGGGGTGGAAGCTTCTGATCGTCATCCTGGTTTCTGTCGCCGTTTCTCTCGTGGCGACAGCGGTGACGTTCGCGGCGTTGGCGAAACTGATGAAGATCGACAGCGAAGCGGGGAGAGAGCCATGATCAACTTCGTCGATCTCTGGGTCTATCTATCCGGCAATTCTCTTTTGTGGCTTACGCTGACGCTGCTTGCCTATATCGCAGCCGATGCGATTTCGGTCGCACTCGGACGGCATCCGCTCGCCAATCCTGTTTTAATGTCGGTCGTGTTCATCGCGGCCGTGCTGGTTCTTTCGAAAACGGCGTTTCCTTCTTACTTCGCCGGCGCACAATTCATCCACTTTTTGCTTGGCCCCGCGACGGTCGCGCTCGCGGTGCCTTTGTTTCGGCATTTGCCACAGGTGAAGCGAATGTTCGTGCCGATGATCGTGGCCCTGGTGGTGGGGTGTGTGGTCGCTGTTGCGTCCGCTGTGCTGCTCGCCCAATGGCTGGGACTGAGCAAGATCGCGACACTCGCGCTGGCGCCGAAGTCTGCGACGGCGGCCATCGCAATGGGTGTGGCGGAGAATATGCAGAGCGACCCTGCGCTGACCGCGGTGATGGTGATCCTGACCGGCATCTCCGGCGCGATCCTGGTGACGCCCTTGATGAATGCGCTCGGTTTAAAGAACTACGCGGCGAGGGGCTTTGCCGTGGGGCTCGTGTCCCACGGAATCGGCACCGCGCGGGCATTTCAGGTCGACCCTCTTGCCGGCACCTTCGCCAGTATCGCGCTCGGTCTGAACGGCGTGCTGACGGCCATTTTGGTCCCGCTTTTGCTGCCGTGGCTATTGGGTTGAGCAGACCGGGCAAGTCGGATAGGAAATTCTCAGATTCCGATAGGAAATTTCTTCTTAGCCCCAATGAACGCACCCGTACGCAAATCCAAACTTCTCAAGGGCGACAAGCACGACTGGGAAGTCGTCATCGGCATGGAAATCCATGCGCAGGTCACCTCGAATGCCAAGCTGTTTTCCGGCGCCTCGACCGAATTCGGCGGCGAGCCGAACTCGCACGTATCGCTGGTGGATGCCGCGATGCCGGGGATGCTGCCGGTCATCAACAAAAAGTGCGTCGAGCAGGCGGTGAAGACCGGGCTCGGGCTAAAGGCGAAGATCAACAACAAGTCGGTGTTCGACCGCAAAAACTATTTCTATCCCGATCTGCCGCAGGGCTATCAGATCAGCCAGTTCAAGCATCCGGTGGTCGGCGAGGGGATCGTCACCGTCGATATGCAGGACGGCTCGTCGTTCGAGGTCGGGATCGAGCGGCTGCATCTGGAGCAGGATGCCGGCAAGTCGGTGCACGATCAGCATCCTTCGATGTCTTATGTCGATCTCAATCGCTCCGGCGTCGCTTTGATGGAGATCGTGTCGAAGCCTGATTTGCGTTCCGCGGAGGAAGCCAAGGCTTATGTCACCAAGCTCCGCACTATCCTGCGCTATCTCGGCACCTGCGATGGCGACATGGAGAAGGGTAATCTCCGAGCGGACGTGAACGTCTCGGTGCGCAAGCCGGGTGACGCGCTCGGCACGCGCTGCGAAATCAAGAACGTGAACTCGATCCGCTTCATCGGGCAGGCCATCGAATACGAGTCGCGCCGCCAGATCGATATTCTGGAAGACGGCGGCAAGATCGATCAGGAAACGCGGCTGTTCGATAACGCGAAAGGCGAAACGCGTTCGATGCGCTCGAAGGAAGAAGCGCATGACTATCGCTACTTCCCCGATCCCGATCTGCTTCCGCTCGAATTCGACGATGCTTTTGTTGAAAAGCTGAAGGCCGATCTTCCCGAACTCCCGGACGAGAAGAAGGCGCGCTTCATTTCCGAATTCGGGCTGTCGCCTTACGATGCCGGCGTTCTGATCGCGGAGCAGGAAACGGCCGCGTTCTTCGAGGAAGTCGCGAATGGGCGCGATCCCAAGGCGGCGGCGAATTTCACCGTCAACGAATTCTTCGGCCGCCTGAACAAGGAAGGCAAAACGATCGACGAGAGCCCGATCTCGGCTTCACAGCTCGGGTCTATCGTCGACCTAATCGCTGACGGCACCATTTCCGGCAAGATCGCGAAAGATCTCTTTGAAATCGTCTGGGAAGAGGGCGGCGATCCGCGCGAAGTGGTCGAGAAGCGCGGCATGAAGCAGGTCACCGATACCGGCGCGATCGAGAAGGTCGTCGACGACATCATCGCCAAGAACCCCGACAAGGTCGAGCAGGTGAAGGCGAAGCCTACGATGCTCGGCTGGTTCGTCGGTCAGGTGATCAAGGCTTCGGGCGGCAAGGCAAATCCGCAGGTGGTGAACGAAATTCTCAAGCAGAAGCTCGGCATCTGAACGCATCGGCAAAACCGGAAGGCCCGCTTCCTCTCGCCTTGATCTTGTGGGGAGCGCTCGGAATTGCGCTCAATGTCGGCATCGCGCGCTTCACCTATGGCGTGATGCTGCCATCGCTGCGCAACGATCTTGGCCTTGATTATCTCGCCAGCGGCAGCCTGAATTCGATCCATCTGGCAGGCTATCTGATCGGTACGCTGATGGGGCCGTGGCTGGTCCGGCGTATGGCCGTCTGGAGAATGTCGCGTCACGCGCATCTTCTGGTGGCGGTCGGAGCGGTTGTCTGCGCGCTCGCGCCGCCGAACATGATGGGCTTTGTCGTGCTTGCGGCGGGACGGCTTGCGACCGGGATCGGCGCAGGCGTCGGGATCATGGCGACCTTCGTTATCGTGTTCGATGCCGTTGGCGCGTCGCGACGCCCCCTGATGAGTGCAATGGTCTGGTCGGGGATGAATGTCGCGATCGTCGCAAGCGGTTTGTGTGTCGCGCCGCTCGTCGAGACTTCGGCGGGCTGGCGTGTGTCTTTCTGGATCGCGGCAGCCATCGCGCTTGCGGTCGCGATTGCTTTTCCTCCGGCGCATCTGCGCGTAGAAAAAAGCGCCGGGCAGGTCGCCGCTTCGCTCGAGCCGGAAGCGTCGCGCATGTTTTCACGCCGCTGGATTTTTCTCGCACTGGCCTATTTCTGTTTCGGCATGGCCTATGTGGCCTATGCGACCTTCGCGGGTGTGCGGTTGACCGTGATCGAAGCCTCGATGTTCGTGGTGGGCGCCACATGGACCGCGCTCGGCGTCATGTCGATGGCGGGTTCGTTTGCGACCATTCCACTTCTGAACGCGCCGCGCGTGAAATACTGGGCGTTGAGCGTTGCGCTCGGTTGCGGCGCTCTCGGCGCCTTTGTCGCGGCCGGGAATTCGCCACAGGCAAATTTCGTTGGCGCACTCTTTGTAGGGCTCGGTCTTGCGGCGGTGCCGACCATCGTCAGCGCTTATGCGAGAGACCGGACCAGTACCGAGACCTATCCCAAGGCGTTCAGCGCGGTCTCCGCGTTTCTGAGCGTCGGGAGCCTCGCAGGACCGATCGCCGGGGGCGCAATCGGCGACTGGATCGGAAGCGCGTGGATTCCTTTGTTCGCGGCGGCAGTCTATGGTGCGGGCGCTTTGTTTGCGGCAATCGACGCGGCGATCGTGCGCCGTGAAGCACAACAATAATTTTACGGGGAAACGAACCGCCTATGTCCAAGATCACGTTTTACGCGCATCCGCGTTCCGGCCCATCTTACCGCGTCGGTCTCGCTCTCGCGCTGATGCAGTTGCCGCACAGTTTTGAGATTGTCGATCTGCCGGGCGGCGGCACGCGAGCGCCCGAATACATGGCGAAAAGCCGGTTCGGAAACGTGCCCTGCCTGCAGGATGACGATCTCTACATCGTGCAGTCGGCGGCGATCCTCGAACATCTTGCGGACGTGTCCGGCAAATTCGGCGGCGCGTCGGCTGCCGAACGCGCGCGTATCCGCGAATGGCTCTATTGGGATTTCGACCGGCTTTCGCCGGGACTATTTCGCTCGCGCGCATATAAGCAAGGCATCCGCAAGGCGGAGCCGGATGTCGTTGCGTCCTATCGCGCGGAAGGCGAGGCGGGATTGGCGGTGCTAGAGGATTGGCTTTCGCGCCATCAGTGGCTTGCGAACGACAAGCCGACCATCGCGGATATTTCGGTCTATCCCGGCATCTATTACGCCGCCGACGGTGGCTTCGACCTGTCGAAATATCCGGGCATTTCCGCCTGGAAAGCGCGGGTAGAATCGATGCCCGGTTATGGCAAGCCGGCCGAAGTGATCCCGGCTTCGTCGCGCGCTTAAGTTTTTGCCGCGAGTTTCGAACTGGCGAGCGCTGCATTTTTGCGGCGCTCGTTCGTCATGACTTCGCCGAGTTTTTTCATTTTCTCAACCAGCGCCGGATCGGCCGAGCGCGGATGACCGCTTTTGAACGGCGGCTCCGGATCGTATTCTAGTTGAAGCTGAATCATTTTTGCGACGTCTTCGCCCGCGACTGCTGCGGCGACCTGCAATCCGAAATCGATCCCTGCGGTGACGCCGCCGCCGGTAATTACGTTGCCATCGACAACGACGCGCGCCTCGACCGGGATTGCCCCAAGCGAGGGGAGGATGTCCATGGCCATCCAGTGCGTCGCAGCTTTCTTGCCTTGCAGGAGCCCCGCAGCTCCGAGCACGAGAGATCCGGTGCAAACGGAGGTTAGATAACGCGCGCCCGCCGCCTGCTTTCGCAGGAAGGCGAGAATGTCTTCGTCATTCATCAGGGGTGTCATGCCCGGTCCGCCCGGCACGCAAATCAGGTCTAGCTGCGGGCAGTCCGCGAGCGTGGTGTCGGGGAGGATTGCAAGGCCGCCGACCGCCTTTACCGGCTCCAGCGTTTTCCAGATCAGATGGACCGTAGCATTCGGAAGCTTCGACAGGACTTCGTAAGGGCCGGTGAGATCGAGCTGCGTGATGTTCGGAAACAGCAGGAAGCCGATACGAAAAGGCGAGGACATGTTCTTCTCCCCAAGATGAAAACACCCGGCGAAACGTCTCGCCGGGTGCTGATCAATCCAGTCTGAAGAAAACTACTCTTTCTTGGAAAGACATTTCTTCATGTAGGCGTTGTATTGTTTGCGGCCTTTCTCGCCGGTCGCCTTCTTGTGGTCGGTCCAGGTCTTCGCGCAATCGGAAAACTTCTTGCGCGCGGCCAGCTGCTTCGCGCTCGGCGCTTTCTTCGCTTTGGTCTCGGCTTTTTTCTTGGTCTTCGTGGTTTCGGTCGTGGTCGTCTGCGCGAGCGTCAGGCTCGGCAGCGTGACGGCGCCGACGAAGCCAAACAGAGCGAGCGCAAGGATCAGTTTTTTCAGCATTTAGTCCCCCATCGATGGGTGCCAGGAAGCATACACCCAATTCAACCGCCTGAAACATGCGGAGCAGCATTGCCGCCCTACAGGTTGCCGCTTCCGGACCGGCGGCTTAAGCAAGTCGGCCACTACCGCCCTGAACGGATGCTGAATGACAGGAGTGCCAAGCATGGCGCGAAAGGTAAAAAAGAAGGCTGCGAAAAAGACCGTAAAGAAAGTCGCCCGGAAGGCTTCCTCTCGCAAGACTTCCTCCCGCAAGGCGGCGAAGCCTGCGCGAAAGGCCCGAGCGTCACGGCAGGAGCCGATCGAGCTCTATTACTGGGCGACACCGAACGGCTGGAAAGTCTCGATCATGCTCGAGGAGTGTGCGCTGCCTTACAAGGTGCACTTCGTGAACATCGGCAAGGGCGATCAGTTCAAACCCGACTTCCTGAAGATCGCTCCGAACAACCGCATGCCTGCGATCGTGGATCCGAACGGACCGGGCGGGAAACCGATCTCCGTTTTCGAATCCGGCGCGATCCTGCAGTATCTCGGCCGCAAGACCGGAAAGTTCTATCCACGGGACGAGCGCAAGCGCGTCGAGGTAGACGAATGGCTGTTCTGGCAGATGGGTGGCCTCGGGCCGATGGCGGGGCAGGCGCACCACTTCCGCCTCTACGCGCCGGAGCAGGTGCCTTACGCGATCGAGCGCTACACTAACGAGGTTCGCCGGCTTTACGGCGTACTCGACCGCAAGCTCGAAGGCCGCGACTATATCTGCGGCGACTATTCTATTGCCGATATGGCCAGCGTTGGCTGGACCCGGCCATGGGAGCGTCAGGGACAAAACCCGGATGATTTCCCGAACGTCAAGGCGTGGCTTGCGCGGGTCATGGCGCGGCCTGCGGTGGAACGCGGCATGGCGATCAAGCCGGAAGCCTCCGAGGTGATCGACGCGACCAAGGACAAGGAAGCGTTCAAGCTCCTGTTCCAGCAGGGCGCGCCGAAGTAATCGACGAACAAGCCGGCCGCGGATCGGAGGTTTTTCCGCGGCCGGCCTTTCTCTCTTCCGGGAGCAACGGAAGAGATCAATCCATGTAGGCGATGTCGGTCACGCCCGCGGGGATCTTTCCAGCAGGGGTCGCTTTGCCGGTTTTCAGATCCACCTTGTAAAGGGTGCCTGCGTGGCTCAACCACGCGTCGTTCTGGCCTTCGCCCTTGGCGACGATGTTGAATGCAACCGGGCCATTTACCTTGAAGCCGAGCTTGCCCACCGCATTCAGGACGCCGTCGTTCGGCGGAGCCTGGCGCAAGAGCGCGCCGATGGTCGCGTCGATGTCATAGAGAACGGTTTCCTTGGTACCCTTCACGCTGTTGGTGTAGGCGCCGGCGACGACATTGGGAGTTTCGCCCTTGTGCATGTCGTTCTCGGCGAACTTCAGCTTGCCGTCCTCGATCACCTTACCGTCATCGACGTTGACGCGAAGGTTCGTGCCGTCCGGCGACATCACGCGAAGACGGTCGGCTGCCGGATTGAAGTCGATGGTGGCGCCGGCGCTGGTCTTCAGTTTCGTCGACATTTCGGCTTTTTGCGTCAGCTTGCCGGACTTCGGATCGATGGTCACGATCCAGCCATTGTCGGTGACGCCGTAAAGCATTCCGTCAGCCGGACGGACATCAATGCCGATCACGTTGCCACCGTTGATTTTCACCGTGGCGGTCGTCTTCATCGACTTCGCATCGACGAAGGTCAGCGTGTTGCTGGAAAGAGCGACGATGGATTGGGCCGAAGCGCCGGTAGCCGTGCCTAGACTTGCGGCGAGAATAGCGGCGCCGATCAGATAGTTGCGATGCTGCATATGGAACTCCCTGGGGTTGGTGTTCGCGTTGTTCTGTCGAGAGAGTGGGGCTCTCGCTGCGGGAACACGGCGCACAGGCCATCTGGATGCAGCCGGGCAAAAAAATAATGCTGCTGCATCGGCTGCCGGGTCCTGCCGGGTTACTTCTCGACAGGAGTAGTTGATGTACGCTGGCGCGATGATCCACGGCCGGGGTAGAAGTGAAGACCGGCGCGTGACGCTGGTTCCCGCTGGAATCCCGTCTGTGAACGAAAAGAACGCTGACCATTCAACACTGATCGTCAGGTGCGGCCGCGGCGACAGGGCTGCATTGCAGGAGATATATCGGCTTGAAGCCGGTGCCATGATCGGTATCGCCGCGCGTATCGTGAAACGACGCGAGCTCGCGGAAGAGGTCGTGCAGGAAGCCTTCGTGGCGATCTGGCGCAATGCCGCCCGCTTTGATCCGTCGATCGGATCGGGCAGGGCATGGGTGTTTCAGATCGTTCGCAATCGCGCGCTGAATATGCTGCGCGACACGAGCCGCGAATTGCCGACCGACAGCGATGTGTTGAACGAAGCGATCGATGCGAGTTCGTCTTCAGAGAATGCCGCCGAGCGCCTCGCGGACAACAGCGCATTACGCCGCTGCCTCGACGAACTGGAGCCAAGACGCAGGCTGGGAATCTTGCTGGCTTTCGTTGAGGGTCTGTCGCATGGCGAGATCGCAGCACGGCTCAAGGTGCCGCTCGGCACCACCAAATCCTGGTTGCGCCGCAGCCTGATTGCGTTGCGGGAGTGTCTGGCATGAGCGTGCAAGACCAGAATGAAGACTTCCTTCTCGCGGGCGAATACGTCATCGGCGTTCTGGATGGCGCGGAGCGAGACCGTTTCGAGCGCCGTTCCGTCAACGAGGCGGCACTGCGTGAACACATCGCTTATTGGCAAGAGCGGTTTGCCGAACTGGATCATGGCGTGACGGCGAAAGATATTCCTGCGGCGTTGTGGAGCCGCATCGAAGCGGCGATCGGCGGCGGGGCAGCCGTCGAGCCTGCGAAACAAGGCGTGCTCGCCGCGCTCTGGAGCAGCCTTGCGTTCTGGCGTGGGGCGGGTCTAGCCGGTGCTTTTGCAAGTGTGCTTCTTGCGATCGGTATTGGCCTGCTTGCGGGGAGAGCAACCCCATCCCCGCGGATCGTTGCCGTGATGCTGACGCCCGAAGGCGTTCCCGGCGCGATCGCCGAAGTCTTCCATGACGGCCGGATCAGCATTGTTCCGATCAGCGACTTTACGGTGCCGCAAGGGAAGACGCTGCAGGTCTGGACCTTGTTTGACAAGGAGAAGGGGCCGGTGTCGATCGGCTTGATCGAGCGCACGCGGCAAGCACTCTTTCACCGCTCCGATCTTCCGGCAGGGCAGCAGCAGCTCTACGAAATCACGCTCGAACCCGAAGGCGGGTCGCCCACCAACCGGCCGACGGGACCTGTCCTCGTCAAGGGGCTTGGAGCGTTGCCTCGGCTCTGAAAAGCAAAAGACCGGACGGCCACGCCCGGTCTTTCAAGACAGTCCTTGGGAAAAACTACTGCGCCTTGCCGTCTCGATAGGTTTGCAAGACGCTGCGGTCCTTCGTGAAGCTGACGGTGTTCGCGCCGACCGCGCAGGCGATGTCGGCGGCAAGTTCTTGCTTGCGTTTCGCATCCGCGGCGGACCAGAACTTCTCCGTCACCTCGGCAGCAAAGCCCTCCGATACGCGTGTGGGTCTTTGCATTTCGCCGGTGGAAACAACTTTGGAGATGCGTTCGTTCGACGCTTGCTTGTCGCAGGCGACGGCAGGTGAGGCGACGATCGCAAGCCCAAGCACGATGGCGGAAGCCTGCTTCAATTTCCGTAGATCCATCAATTCACACGCGTCCAGTTCTGCGAGCGGCAGAAGACGGCAGCGACGCAGCCCGATAGCGAGAGCGAGTTCGCGCCGGTTTGCGTCAGCGTTCCTGAATAGGTTTTGCCATCCTGCGGATTGTAGAGCGTGCCCGTCCACTTCTTGTCGCCCGCGGGCTTCATGGTGATCATGGTGACGCCGACGAGATTGCGTCCCTTGAGGTTCGCGTTTGGATTGTTCACGTCCTTCGCGCCGCTGGCTTTGGTCCAGGCGATGGTGCCACAGAGGCTGCCGCCGCAAGGTGCAATCCGCACCCGCGTTTCGCCGGAGGCGGTGAGCCACGTTCCGGATGCGTCCTGCGCCATGGCGGGCATCGAGAGCGATGCAAGCACGACGGCGGCAGTGGCGAGGGCAGATTTCAGTTTCATTCGTCTCCTCCAGCGGATTTGTTCTTCTCGCGCATCGTAAGCATGGAGTGGCCGGAAACGAAAGCGGGGCCCTACGGCCCCGCAAATGAACTTCGTTGTTGCCGTAGCGTCCGCTACGAGAAAATCGTCAGTCGATCTTCGTCCAAGTCTTGCTCTGGCAAATCATGCCGCCCATCACGCAACCGCCGATTTGAATCGCGTTAGCGTTCACCACCTTCACCTTGCCCGAGTATGTCTTGCCGTCTTCGTAGTTATAGATCGAGCCCGTCCACTCGCCGGGGCCGACAGGTTTCATGTTCGATACGAGTTGCAGGCCGACGACCGGGCGATCGCGCTTGGCGGGATCTTCGTTGTGGACGTCCTTTGACGGGGTGCGCTGCCAGACGACGTGCGCGCAAAGCCCCACGCCGCAAGGGGCCACCTTCACGCGGGTAATTCCGCTCTGGCTCTGCCAGATGCCGGCCACTTTATTGTTGTCGGCGTTTTTTTCCTGCGCAATCGCGGGAGAAACAAATGCGCATAGCGCGCCTAAAAGAACAATGCGGGCGAGTTTCATGTCGCTTTCCGAACTTCGTTCGTCTGTGAATGTGATGTGACGCATCCATGACGAGTCATGGGGCCACAGTAAGGCGAGGTGTGGCGGGACTCGCAGGAACTTGAATCACGTTCCGTGTCGCATGGTGACCAGAGTCCGAACCGAGAGCCTTTCCCAATCCTTTCCGCCGGAAGCTGGACGCAAGTGCAGCAAGCGCTTGTGTGCTTAACGGAATCAAAAGCGAGCCAAATCCCTGATTTCGTTCAGGTTTCATTCAGCCTGATAGTTAGGATGCGATTCAAATTCCCCGTGCATCTTACGCATCACGGACGGGGGACGTCCGGACAGGACCAAGCGGCGAAGCAAGCCGCGAATGACGGGAGACGGACAAATGGCGCGGCTTCTCGAACTCGAAGTTGCAGCAATCGCTCAGGCCAATATGGCCGGAGACATTTTTTATCAGCTCGGCCTTGCTTACGCTTATGGCCGCGACGTGGATGCCGACAGGATTGCCGCCCACAAGTGGTTCAATCTGGCGGCGGCGCGCGGCAATCGCGATGCGGTGGCCTGCCGGCAGGAACTCGCCGCGGAGATGAACGCAGACGAAATCGCCAGCGCGCAGCGCGCGGCACGTGGATGACCTCTCACTAAGGCTGGAAACGCCATAGCGGCTTCCCGTGGGGTTACAGGGGCGGGGGCTGTTCAACGGAAAGGGACCGGCGACGTCAGAAGCGCCGGCCCTTTCTTTTTGTGGCTCCTGCGACACAGCCCCGAGGCGGCGCACCGGCTTGCAGGTATCAAGCCTTGACCTTCCTGCGAAAAACACGCCCCATGCCCGCACAATACCTTAGGGCTGCGATTCAATGAAAAAGTTCCACGCGATGCTTCTGGCGAGCGCGTCCGCGCTGCTGGTTCCGGCACTGGCTGTCGCCGCAGATATGCCGGTTCGCGGGCCGGTTTATACGAAAGCACCGGTGGACGTTCCGCTGTGGAACGGCGTGTATATCGGTATCCACGGCGGCTACGGGTGGGGCGATGCGGATTCAAGCGTCGGTGCCACCGTTGGTACTGGTTCTCCCGACGGCGCCTTTGGCGGCTTTCAGTTTGGTTACAATTACCATGTGAACCGCAACTGGGTGCTTGGCTACGAGGTCGATGTGTCGTTTGGCGACGTGAGCTCAGCGCTTGCGCCGTTCGCGCCATCGGAGATCGACGTCAGCTTGTTTGGCACCGCGCGCGCGCGTCTCGGCTATGCCCAGGGCCCGTGGCTGTTTTACGTAACCGGTGGTCTTGCTTGGGCCAAGCCCGATACGAACATCGCGGGTGTCGTAATCAACGATCGCGCGCATGTCGGCTGGACGGCCGGACTGGGCGCGGAATATGCGCTCTCGCGGAACTGGTCGGCCAAGATCGAATATCTCTATGCGGATTTCGACGGCACACGGCGCACGATCGGCGCAACCGCGGTGAACTCAGATCTTACCATGAGCATGGTGCGCCTGGGTCTCAACTACCGGTTCAGCAATTTCGGGGCAGTGGCGGAAGCGCAGGCATTTCCGGTGAAGGCTCCGGTCCGCGCTGCGGCTACCTGGACGGGCGCCTATATCGGTGTTCATGGCGGCTACGGCTGGGGCAAGTTCGACAGTTCGGTGGTTGGTATTACGACGAGTCTCGAGCCCACCGGCGGCTTCGGCGGTATTCAGTCGGGCTATAACTGGCAGCTTTCGCGCAATTGGGTGGTCGGTGTCGAAGGCGACTCCTCGTGGGGATCGATTAAGGACACGATTGGCGCGACCAATATCGATATCGACTCCATGGGCACGGTGCGCGCGCGCCTGGGCTATGCGGTCGACCGGACCCTGTTCTACGGCACCGGCGGTCTCGCCTGGGCGCATGTGAATTCTTCGGCAGCGGGTCCAGTGACTTCGGATCATTACCTGCTCGGCTGGACGATCGGTGCAGGCGTCGAATGGCAGTTCTCGCCGCAATGGACCGCGAAGCTGGAGTACAGCTACGCCGATTACGGTGCGACCGAGACTGTTGGCGTGGCAGGTGTCCGCGACGATCTCAGTGTTCAAACGATCAAGGTCGGCCTGAACTATCGTGCGTCGCTGTTCGGGCTTCTGCTGAACCAGTAACCCAACGCGCGCTGATCAGAACTTCAGTCCGTAGATTTCGAGCATCGTGACGAGGTCGTGGTCGCGCTGCACGGCCTCGACCATATCCTGTTTCCCGGAAGCCTGATCACCGGCTTTGATCTTCAGATAACCGCGCGCGAACAATGCGCTAGGCGCGGTAGGGTTGCGTGCGAGGACGTCGCGGATTTCCTGTCCGGCGCGGTCGAAATCCTTCGCGACGATGTGAAACCAGATCCGTTCCGAAAGTGCGTCGTCCGACGACTTGAGCGAGATCGATCTGTTGAGGTCCTCGAACGCCCCGGGAAGGTCATTCTCGGCCAGCCGCAGCCGGGCGCGGGCGCGCAAGGCGGTTGCGTTTTTCGGATCGAGTTTGAGCGCCTGATCGATGTCGCGCCGCGCCGTAACAAGATCGCGGCTATACAAAAAAGCGCCGCCGCGCTCGGCGAAGAGCTCGGCGCTCTCCGGCGTGATATAGATTGCGCGAGTGAAATCGGCGACGGCGTCTTCGAATTTTCCCCGCCTGACGAGACAGATCGCGCGGTTTCTGAATGTTGCCGGCGAGCGTTCGTTGATCGCAAGTGCGCGTGAAAAATCGTCTATCGCGCCGCTACAATCGCCAAGCTCGAATTTGGCCAGTCCGCGCGCGTTGGAAACGTAATATTCGATTGCCGGATCGATCCGGACGGCCTTGTCATAGGCGGCGATCGCCGCTTTGAGATTGCGCTCCGCATGACGCACGTTGCCGAGCGCGAATTGGGCGAGGGCGAGCTTGGGGTTTAGCTCAAGTGCTTTCTCGAGATCGGCATTCGCGCCCGCGAGATCGCGGTCATCGAGCTTCGTCAGCCCGCGCTCATAGTAGGCGAGCTCGGAGCGTGGATTGATCGCAAGCGCGCGATCGAAGTCCGTAATCGAGCGCTTGATATCTTTCTTGCCGCGATAAGCAACGCCGCGCGCGACGAAAAATTCCAGCGAGCGGGGCGAGAGTACCAGCGCGGAGGAGAAATCCTTGATTGCCTGGTCGAAATTCCGCTCGCGCGTCCACAACATGCCGCGGCGGTGAAATGCGGCCGCCGATTTCGGATTGAGTTCGAGTGCGGCCGTCAGATCGGCTATCGCTGCAATGGTCTGGTTTTGCACCTCGTGAGCGCGGGCACGCGCGACAAACGCTTCTGCCCGGCGCGCCGCCGGCTGATCCTCGTCGTGCGCGAACTCCGTGCAAAACGCCATGGCTGCGCTGGCATCCGCCGCCCGCATGCATCCCTCCCAGGGGGGCACTTCCGTTACCGGGGCCTGCTGCGGTTGGGGCGGCGTCGGGCTAGGCGGGCGGGTGATCCGCCAGGGGTCGCGCCGCAGATATTGCGGGGCGGCGTCGGGCTGGGGGTCCGGGACCGTGATATCGGGCAAAGGCTCAAGTGGCGGCACATCGAAACGCCGCTGGGCCTGCGCAGGGCAGGTTGCAAGCCACAATAGAAGCGGAAGCACCGCAATGGTGCGCGAATATCCCATTGTCCTGATTTGACGCGCGAGAGTGCGCATTCCTGCTTTTGGCAGTCCCCTAACCACTTGATGCAGGTAGCGAATTACCTTGGAATCCTGCAGTTTTGAAATGTAAATATTGTTAATAGTTAATTAAACACCCTCCTTTCGCGGCTACAACTTATAGGTTAAATATTTCTTAATACTGGAAGTATTGCCGCTGGGGAGAATTGCTAAAATGCGCGATGCCATTACGCACGAACGCGCCGATTTGAGTGGTAGGGGCGCGAGCGACACACCGCGCATTGAAAGCAACTCATCGGAGATCAGCGCGGTAAGCGCAGTGCTTGGAGTGAAAACTCCCGAACAGCAAGCTGTCGCCGAACAGCAATCGTTCAAAGTCGCACAAACGACGCAAGCGCTCCCAGCACCAGCGGGCAATGGTCCCGGCACAAAGATCACAGCGAACGCAAGCGGCGTCGTCGTTTTGCCCAGCGACGCAAAGATTGCAACCATTCAGGCGAGCGGCGGCGATCTGCGGATCGTGCTCGAAGACGGTCGCGTGTTCATCGTCGAAGGTGGCGTCGCCAATCCGCCGTCGATCCAGATCGATGGCCAGACCATTCTCGGCTCGTCGCTCGCTTCTGTGTTCGGTCCGATTCAGGAAGTGCAACCTGCGGCCGGCGATGCGTCGCCGCCCAGCAGCGGCTCGAACTTCAGTACGCCGACCGGTTCGATCGATCAGGCTTTTCAGATTTCGGGTTTGCTCGGCACCGATGCGGCCAACGCCAGCGGTGATGGCGATGATGACAGCGAAACGCCGTTCTTCGACGACGTGCCCGTCGTCAATGCGCAGACCGCTTTCACCATCGACGAAGACGGGATCGATGGTCAAAGTTCGGAAGGGACGTCCGGCTATACCGGTCAGCTCGACATTGCCTATGGTGTGAACGGCGCCAATCTGATTGCGCCGATCACCTTCAATCCGACAACGCTTACCGGCTTCACGTCAGGCGGCGACCCGGTCGTGTTCACCTGGGATCAGGCAAGCCTCACGTTGACCGGCAGCGTCAACGGCAATCCGGTCTTCGTGCTGCAGGTTACGGATCCGCTCACCGGCGCATTTACGGCGACGTTGTCCGGCCCGTTCGACCATAACGGTGCTGGCCGCGATGGCCTGCCGGTTTCACTGCCTTTCGTTGTCCGCGACGGCAACGGCACGGAAACGCCCGGCGTTCTTAGCTTGACGGTGAACGACGATGTTCCGGTTGCGCAGGACATCTCTGGCGCGATGAACGAAAACGACGCTCCGATCATTGTTGCAGTGGAGGGGCTCGGCGCCGATTTCTACGCGGGCGCGGACGGCCTCGGCTCGATCTCGCTCGACACCGCGAATGCGACGATCGTTGGGCCTGAAGGCATTGTGTTGAGCATTCCCGGTCTCGCGCTCGTGCCCGCAAGCTCGACGCAATTCGAACTTGCGATTACGCCGGGTTCGGCATTCGACGTGCTCGCCGCAGGCGAGACCGCGACGCTGACGATTCCGTATGTGGTCGTGGATGGCGACGGCGATTCCGTAACCGGCAATTTCATCGTGACAATCACGGGCCAGAACGATGGTCCGGTTGCTGTGGCGGTGGCGGGCGCCGCGAGCGAAGACGGCCCGTCGATCAGGGTTACGGCGAACTTCTCCGACATCGACGTCAGTGACACGCATACCTTCACGGTCAATGCCGCGGAGACGCAAGGGGCGGTCACGAACAACAATGACGGCACGTTTACCTATGTGGCGAACGGCGCGTACGAGTATCTTGCTGCAGGCGAGACCGCGACGGACACCTTCACCTATACGGTGACCGACAACAACGGCGCGTCTTCGACCGCAACGGTCACGATCACTATCACCGGACAGAATGATGGCCCGGTCGCGCTCGCGGTGGCGGGTGGCGCGAACGAGGACGGTCCTTCGGTCACGGTATCGGCGAACTACTCGGACCTCGATGCGAGCGACACGCATACGTTCACGGTCAACACCACCGTGACCCAAGGTTCGGTCACGAACAACAGCGACGGCACGTTCACCTACTCGCCGAATGCGGCGTTTGAAGCGCTGGCCGCAGGCGAGACCGCGACCGATACCTTTACCTATACAGTGACCGACAATAACGGCGCGTCTTCTACTGCGACCGTCACGATCACGATTACCGGCCAGAACGACGGTCCGGTCGCGCTCGCGGTGGCGGGTGGCGCCAACGAGGACGGTCCTTCGGTTCTCGTGACGGCGGATTACTCGGACCTCGATACGAGCGACACCCACACCTTCACGGTCAATACGACCGGGACGCAAGGGTCGGTCACGAACAACAACAATGGCACGTTCAGCTATGCGGCGAACGGTGCTTACGAGTATCTCGCTGCCGGCGAGACTGCGACGGACACCTTCACCTACACGGTGGATGACGGGAATGGCGGCAGTTCGACCGCGACGGTGACGATCACGATTACCGGCCAGAATGATGGCCCGGTCGCGCTCGCGGTGGCGGGTGGCGCCAACGAGGACGGTCCTTCGGTCACGGTATCGGCGAACTACTCGGACCTCGATGCGA
>DAORMJ010000018.1:41937-80918 GCA_035440445.1 Xanthobacteraceae bacterium | reverse complement strand
GGCTTGCGGACCGCGGCGGATCCACTGGCTCATGGCCCAGAATCCGCTCGTATAGGTGACGTTCTCGGGCGTGGAAGCAACCACCGCATCCAGTCCGGCACGCTTCATGCCGGAGAGGAGCCTGTCGGTATTCATAAGCATCGGCAAATCCCTTGACCGGGCACTGCGGGCACCGTGTTCCTTTTATTGGAACGATGTTCTATATTCATTATATACGCAGCGCGCGGTGTTTCCGTCAAGAAGTCGGTCAGCGAACTGCACCGCGGCGATCGGCGATGACAATCGCTGCGCATGCATCTTCGCAGCCTGTATCCGGCGAGAGCACGAGATGTTGCGATCGTTTGGAGGAAGAGTGTCGTTGAGAAAGGCAGACGATCTCGGCCGACACTATAAGCGCTTCACTTGAAGTGCCGACATCGCTGCAAATGCATGCGCAAAAAAGCAGCAACACAATCAGAAAAATTTCGCTCACATTTTCGTCGATAGCTTCGCTCGACGGATGCGAGCGCCTCGGCGCTTGCGGCCGGACTAGTCATGCAAGCGCGCGAAGCCTGAACAATTAGGATCCGCGACGCCCGGCGAGGAAGAAAGCTGTCACGACGATAACAATTGAAAATCGCCTTCCAACCATCATCGAACTGGCGGCGCAGCCGGTTCGTATCGCCATTGACCTTCCCGGTCACAAGCCGATAGTCACACGCAATGCGCCCGCGCCTTGTTCTGCTTAGGCCGCCGATCTGCGAGGGGGAGAAAATTGGTGGGCGCACAAGGACTCGAACCTTGGACCCGGTGATTAAGAGTCACCTGCTCTACCAACTGAGCTATGCGCCCGCACCAATTCGGGCCCGCGAGAACCTCCCGCGGAGACGGGGCGGGATAGCAAAGCACCCCCGCCCTGTAAAGGGAAACCGGCGCGTTTCGCGCACTATTCCCGGAACGCCTCCTCGCGCTTTTTCCGGACCGCCGGAAGTAGCACGACAAGGAGCGCGATCACAGAAAGCACCAGCAAAGTCGCGCTGATCGGACGCTGCATGAACACCATGGGGTCGCCCCGGGAAAGCAGCATCGCCCGCCGCAGATACTCCTCGAGCAGCTTGCCGATGACGAAACCGAGCAAGAGCGGCGCCGGTTCGCAATCGAGCTTCACGAGGAAGTATCCGACCACCCCGAAAATCGCCATGAGATAGACGTCGAATGGGTTGTTGCTGAGCGAATACACGCCGATGCAGCAGACCGCGATGATCGCCGGGAACAGGAGCTTGTAGGGCACCGTCATCAGCCGCACCCAGATGCCGATCAGCGGCAGGTTGAGGATCAGCAGCATCGCATTGCCGACCCACATCGAGGTGATGACGCCCCAGAACAGGTCCGGCTTTTCGGTAATGACGTTGGGCCCCGGAACGATCCCCTGAATGATGAGCGCACCGATCATCAGCGCCATCACCGGGTTCGACGGAATGCCGAGCGTCAGCATCGGAATGAACGAAGTCTGCGCACCCGCGTTGTTCGCGGATTCGGGACCCGCGACGCCCTCGATCGCACCCTGCCCGAATGGCGTCGGGTTCTTCGAGAGCTTCTTCTCGACCGAATAAGAAGCAAACGAACCGAGCACCGCACCGCCGCCTGGCAGAATTCCGAGCAGCGAGCCGATACCCGTGCCGCGCAGCACCGGCATGATGATCTGCATAAATTCGGCCTTGGTCGGAATCAGATCCCGAATCCTGGAGCGGATCGGCTCGCGCACTTCGGTGCTCTCGAGATTGCGGATGATTTCGCCGATGCCGAAAATGCCCATCGCGAGCGCGGTAAAGTCGATGCCGTCCGCGAACTCGTTGGAACCGAAGGTGAAACGCGGCGCGCCGGTGTAAAGGTCCTGCCCCATGGTGCCGAGCAGGAGGCCGAGTGTGATCATCGCGATCGCCTTGACGATCGAACCGTGCGCAAGCGTCACCGCAGCAGCCAAACCAAGCACCATCAGCGCAAAATATTCGGCGGGCCCAAAGGTCAGCGCAACGCTCGCAAGCGGCGGCGCAAATCCGGCGATCAGGAAGGTCGCAACGGTACCTGCGAAAAACGAACCGACCGCCGCGGTAAAGAGTGCAAGTCCCGCTTTGCCTTTGCGTGCGAGTTGGTGGCCGTCGAGCGCCGTCACCACCGATCCCGGTTCACCGGGAAGATTGACGAGAATGGCTGTCGTTGAGCCACCGTACTGGGCGCCGTAGTAAATGCCGGCCAGCATGATCATCGCCGTGACCGGCGGCAGACCGAAGGTGATCGGCAAAAGCATCGCGATGGTGGCGACCGGACCGAGGCCGGGAAGCACGCCGATCAGCGTGCCTAGAAGCACGCCGATGAAGCAGTACCAGATATTGGTGAGGCTGAGCGCCTGCTCGAAGCCGAGCGCGAGATTTGAAAAAATATCCATGTCAGTAGCCGCCCACCCACGGACCGAACAGAGAAAGCGGCAAGCCAAGCCCGAACACGAAGATTGCGACGCAGGAAGCCACGAGCACCACGGTCACCCCGATCGCGGCCTTCGCATCCCAGCCGCGGCCGGCGAAGGTGGAAAGAAACACGGTGAGCGCGAGCGCCGGGACCATGCCGAGACCTTTGAGGGTCGCGCCATACAGCAGCACCGAGCCCGTCACGATGATCAGCCCGCGCCAGGGAATTACGCCGATCGCTTCGCCATCGCTGAGCAGGCCGTTGGCGAGGATCGCAATCCCGCAAAGGGTGAGCATGATGGTGAGCACCATGGGGAAATACCCCGGGCCCATCCTGTAGGCGGTGCCGATCGGCAGCTCGAAAAGTCCGTAAGCAAAAACCGCCGAAATCGCGAGCAGAAGAAGTCCGGTATAGAAATCCTTCGGATTTCGAATTGTCAGCATGGCGTTCCCCCCGCCCGGTAATGTACGGCCGGAAGCATCCCGGCTTCCGGCCGTCTTTGTTTATGCGACGTCAGGCAGCCTTAGTCGGCGTACACGCCTGCTGCCTTGATGAGCGGCGCCCACTTGGCGATCTCCGCCTTGAGCTTCGCGGCATGCGCTTCCGGCGTCGCTTCGTTCTGCGGAACCGGCTCGGTGCCGAGAGAAGCAAAACGCTCGATCACCTTCGGGTCCTTGAGCGCAGCCTGCAGCGCCTGCGTCAGCTTCGCGACGATTTCCTTCGGCGTGCCCTTCGGCGCATAGAGACCGTGCCACACGGCGAGATCGAAGCCCTTCAATCCGGCTTCGTCGAGCGTCGGCAGATCGGCAAGATTCTTCACGCGCGTCTTGGTGGTGACGCCGTAAGCCTTCACCTTGCCGCCCTTGATCTGGCTCGTGGTGTTCGTGGTCTGGTCGCACATCAGATCGACCTGACCGCCGAGAATGTCGGTCATCGCCGGACCGGTGCCCTTATAGGGAACCGTGTTCATCTGCACGCCGATCGAGGACATGAGCAGCATGCCGCAAAGATGCGAAGCCGCACCGACGCCCGCGTTGGCGTAGTTGACCTTGTCTTTGTTCTTTTTCACGTAGTCGAGCACTTCCGCGAAATTCTTCGCCGGGAAGTCCGGACGCGCGATCAGCGACATCGGCGCATCGGTGACGAGACCGATCGTTTCGAAATCGGTGACGGGATTATACGCGAGCTTGCGATAGAGCGTCGGCGCCGTCGACATGCCGATGTGGTGCAGCAGGATGGTGTATCCATCCGGTGTCGCCTTTGCGACCTGACCGGCGCCGCGCGTACCGCCTGCACCGGCGACGTTATCGATAACCACGGTCTGGCCGAGGGTCTTCGACATCGACTCCGCGATCAAACGACCGACGGTATCCGTCGGGCCGCCGGCCGCGAACGGAATCACGATCGTAATGTTACGGGTGGGGTAGTTCTGCGCCGACGCGCCCGAGATGCCGAGCGCAAAAATACCGGCGGCGGCAAGTAGCCACTTACGCATTGTAGTCCTCCCAATGGCGAACGCCTCGAATTGAGCGTTCTTTTTTCATTGCACCCCGGTCCCGGCTAGGACCTGAGGGGATGGAAAACTATAGGCACCACCGCAGCCCCTGCCCGTCAAGCCGAAAAGCGGCGCAGAGGCGTTAAATCCGTGCATCCGCAGGTTTTTCCGGAACCGCTCTGAACTGGCCGGAATAGGCAGGGCTGCGCATTTGACTCCCGAATTGGGCGGGAATATTGAAGCTCCGGGTTTGCGAGCGAACATTCATTCGCGTTTACCGCAACGCAAAACCTTTGGACCAAAGGCTAATCAGGCACGCAGCATGCGCCGCCCCGATGCGCAGCGTCAGAGCGACCGGCGGGAGGAGATTCTCGCGGCGGCGAAGCGTTGCTTTTCGCGCAGCGGATTTCACGGCACGTCTATGCAACAGGTCTGCGCGGAAGCGCAGATGAGCCCGGGCGGCCTTTACCGCTACTTCCGCTCCAAAGAGGCGATAATCGCCGGCATCGCCGAGCAGGACCGCGCCGACGTCGCCGAAAAATTCCGGGCAATCGTCGAAGCGCCGGATTTCTTCACCGCCCTCGCCATGGCCGCGCGCCGCTACATCGTCGAGGAAACCACCGAGGAAATCTGCCTCCATACGGAGATCAAGGCCGAGAGCCGCCGCAACCCCGAGATCGCGAAGATTTACGCGTCCATCGAACGCGAAGTGAAGGAAGGCCTGCTCGCCGTCCTGCGCCACGGTGTCTCGCGCGGCGACGTTCCGCCCTCCGTCAATCTCGACATCGCAGCGACCATGCTCATGGCGCTGGTCGACGGCCTTTATTGGCGCCGCGCCGTCGATCCTGAATTCGATGCGGAAAGCGTTCTGCCGACGCTCCTGTCGGTAACGAGTTTTCTCTTGAGCGACCCGCACCATCACACAGCACAAAAGGAATTGGCGGGCCATCCGGCCGCCGGGGAGTAAGCCATGCACGGCAATCTCGAAGCGACGAAGCAGAACGTAAGCAAGGCCCTCGGCCCCCTGCGAAACCGGTTCAAGGCGCTCTATGCGAGAAGCCCGATCAAAGGCGGCAAACTCGGCGCGATCCTGCTCGTGCTCCTTGCCGTGCTCTGGATCGGATCGGGCATGCTCTTCCCTCATCAGGAAGCCCCGGCCGCGACAGCCGCCACGCAGCAACAGGCGGCACAGAAGTTTCGCGTCGCCGTGATGACCGCGAACGCAGAGCGCTATCAGCCGCAACTCGTATTGTCGGGCCGCACGGAAGCCGACAAGAAAGTTTCGATCGTCGCGCGCACGCAGGCGATCGTCACCGAACTGCGCGTCAAGCGCGGCGACCGCGTGAAGGCCGGCGACGTGCTGGCCGTACTCATGGATGACGGCCGCAATGCCCAGCTCCAGCAGGCGCGCGCGCTCGTGCAGCAGCGCAAGGCCGAGTATGAGGCACGCTCCAAATTGATTGAACAGGGCAACTTGCCCAAGCTGGAACTCAATAACATTGCCTCGCAGCTCCGCGCCGCGGAAGCTGCGCTCGCCCAGGCAGAAGCCGAACTCGAACGCATTCGCATTGTCGCCCCGTGGGACGGCGTGGTCGATCAGGTGTCCGCCGAACAGGGCCAGTATCTGATGATGATGCCCTCGATGGGCGGCAGCGCCGGTCCGAACGAAATCGCGCGCATGATCGCGCTCGATCCCATCATCGCGATCGTCGAGGTTTCGGAAAAGCGTCTCGGCGGAATCCGGCTCGGTGAAGCGGCAGAACTTCGCCTGGTTTCCGGCGAGGTCGTGAAAGGCAAGGTGCGCTACATTTCCAAGAGCGCCTCCGCGACCACGCGCACCTATCGCGTCGATATTGAAGCCGCCAACCCCGACAACAAGATCGCCGACGGCATCACCGCCGAAGTCGCGATTTCGATGGCCGCCGTCGAGGCAACGAAAGTGCCCCGCTCAGCCCTCGTCTTCTCCGCGCAAGGCAAGCTCGGCGTGCGCGCCGTGACGCCCGAGAACAAGGTCTTCTTCATCCCCGTCGAACTCGTTTCCGACGAGCATCAATTCATGTGGGTGAAAGGCATCCAGAACGGCGCGCGCGTGATCGTGCAGGGGCAGGATTTCGTGCGCGAAGACCAGATCGTCGAGGCCGTCGCCGCCGAACAACAGAACGCGCAGCGCTAAAAGGTAGCATCCGATGAACCCGGTCGATTTTGCCATTTCGCGTGCGCGGCTGACCATCGCCACGCTGATCTTTCTGCTGCTTGCCGGCACCGTCGCCTATGTGCGGATCGCGAAAGAGTCCGAGCCGGACGTGCGCATTCCGATCGTCTATGTGCAGCTTTCCCAGCGCGGTATCAGCCCCGAAGACGCCGAGCGACTGTTGCTTCGCCCGGTCGAGACCAAGCTGAAATCGGTCGGCAACGTGAAGGAAATGCGGAGCCAGGCTTTCGAGAACGGCGGCTATGTGCTGCTCGAATTCCAGGCCGGCTTCGATTCCAAATCTGCTCTCGCCGACGTCCGCGCGAAAGTGGACGAAGCCAAGCGCGACATGCCGACCGACATGGACGAGCCGCTGGTCCAGGAAGTGAACCTGTCGCTCTATCCGGTCATCGTCGTGGCGCTCTCCGGCGACGTGCCGGAACGCACGCTGCTCCACATCGCGCGCACCGCAAAGAATGCGATCGAGCAGGCGCCGGGCGTGCTCTCAGCCGAATTGCGCGGCGCGCGCGACGAAGTCGTCGAGATCATCGCCAATCCGGCGCTGATGAAAAGCTACAACGTCTCGCTCGACCAGTTGCTGCAGGTGACGCGCGCCTCGAACTCGCTCGTCGCCGCCGGCGCACTTGAAGGCGAGACCGGCCGCTTCGCGGTCAAGGTTCCTTCTCTCATCGAGCGGCCCGAAGACGTGCTGCGCATTCCCGTCGCCGCCACCTCCGGTGCGAACGTGACGCTCGGCGACATCGCCGAAGTACGGCCGACGTTCAAGGACGCGCTGACCATCACGCGCGTCAACGGTCAGCAGGCCATGACCATCGAAGTGTCGAAGCGCACGGGCGAAAACCTCATCAACACCGTTGACGGCGTGAAGAAGGTCGTCGAGCAGTTGCGCAAGACCTGGCCGGATGCGGTCAAGGTTTCCTTTACGCAGGACAAGTCGAAGACCATCCGCATCATGCTGCACGACCTGCAGAACGCGGTCGCGACCGCGGTCCTGCTCGTCACCGTCATCATCCTGTTTGCGCTCGGCTTGCGCGCCTCGATCTTCATCGGCATTGCGATCCCGGCCTCGTTCCTGACCGGCGTGCTCGGTCTTTATCTCGCGGGGCTGACGATCAACATCGTCGTCTTGTTCTCGCTGATCCTTGCGGTCGGCATGCTGGTCGACGACGCCATCATCGTCTCCGAATTCGCGGAGCGGCGCATGTCGGAAGGCATGGAACCGAAAGCCGCCTATTCGCTGGCGGCCAAGCGCATGGCCGCACCCGTGATTTCGGCGACCCTGACCCGCATCGCGGCCTTCTCTCCGCTCCTGTTCTGGCCGGGCGTCGTCGGCGAGTTCATGAAATATCTGCCGATCACGCTGATTGCGACGCTGTTCGCATCCATGGTGGTCGCGCTCATCTTCACGCCGACGCTCGGCGCGCTCCTCGGCCGCGCTTCCCCCGTGCCGCATGACGACCGCGTCTCCGACAAGGGCCCCTATATGCGGCTCGTGAAGTCGGCGATCGGCCGTCCCGGCACTACGATCATGATCGTGATTGCCGTGCTCGTCGCCATTCAGGTGGCCTATGGCCGCTTCGGCAACGGCGTCGAATTCTTCCCCGACGTCGAGCCCGACTTCGGACAGGTCGTGATCCATGCGCGCGGCAACCTCTCGATCGACGAGAAAGACCGGCTGATGAAGCAGGTCGAGGCCCGCGTCATGAAATTCCCCGGCCTCTCCACCGTCTATTCGCGTATCGGCGAACAGCCACGCGGCATGGATGAGCTTTCGGAAGACACTGTGGGCGTGATGCAGTTCGAGTTCGCGGACTGGAAGACGCGGCCGAAGGCGCGCGAAATCATGAACCAGATGCGCGACGCAACGAAGGACATCCCCGGTGTCTTCATCGAAGTCACAGCACCCCGCGCCGGCCCGCCGACCGGCAAGCCGGTGCAGGTGCAACTGTCCGCGCTGAACCCGGATCTGCTTCCCGCCGCCGCGCAAAAAGTGGCAGCCGTGCTCGCCGCGCATCCGCATGTGCGCGATCTCGACGACGGCCAGCAACTGCCCGGCATCGACTGGACCATTCAGGTCAACAAGGCGCTCGCCGCGCAATACGGCGCAAGTGCCGCGACGGTCGGCAGCGCCGTGCAGCTCGTCACCAACGGCCTGAAGATTACCGACTACCGACCGGCGGAGTCCGACAAGCCCGTTGACATCATCGTCCGCTTCCCGCGTGAACTGCGCTCGCTCGGGCAGATCGATGAGCTGCGCGCGCAAACGACCGTGGGGCACATTCCGCTCGGCAACTTCGTCGAGCGCGTTCCGCAGAACAAGGTCGGCAACATCAAGCGCGTGAACGGCAACCGCATCATCTCGGTGCAGTCGAACGTGGCAGCCGGCGTACAAAGTGCCGTCGTGCAGCAGGAAGTCGCGGCCCAGATCGCCAAGCTCGACCTCGGTCAGGGCGTGCTCTGGAAGCTCAAGGGTGAAGACGAGGAACGCGAACAGGCGAGCGCCTTCCTCGTCAGCGCATTCCTCACCGCGATCTTCTTGATCTTCACGATCTTGCTCGCGCAGTTCAACAAGATCACGTCCGTCTTCGTCGTGCTGACGGCGGTCGTGCTTTCCACCTTCGGCGTGATGCTCGGCTACATGCTGATGGGCCAGCCCTTCGGCGTTGTCATGGGCGGCATCGGCGTCATCGCCAACGCCGGCGTCATCGTGAACAACAATATCGTGCTGATCGACACCTACGATCGCCTGCGCGAAGAAGGCATGAAGGCCTATGACGCGATCCTGCTCACCTGCCGCGAACGCGCGCGGCCTGTTGTGCTGACGGCGGTCGCGGCAATCCTCGGCGTGTTGCCGATTGCCTTTGGCGTGAACGTCGATTTCGTGATGCGCGAAATCGCGATCGGCGCTCCGGCGACGCAATGGTGGATCAACCTCTCCACCGCGATCGTGTTCGGGCTCGGTTTTGCGACGGTGCTCACGCTCGTCGTAACACCCGCCATGCTCATGGGCATCGAGCAGATGGCGCAGTGGCGCAAACGCACCTTCGGCAGGAAAAAGCCGGAGCAAGGCAGCGGCGAGATCGTCCCGGCGGAGTAAACAAAAACGGGCCGCAGAATTTGCGGCCCGTTTCATTTCATGCGCAGAAAGAATTACCCCGCCGCAGTCTGCGGATTCACCGACTGCCGTTTCTGCGAGAGCTTGTTCAACGCGTTAATATAGGCGCGCGCCGAAGCAACCAGCGTGTCGGCATCCGCGCCGCGCGCGGACACTTCCTTGCCGCCCTCCTCCAGCCGCACCGACACTTCCGCCTGCGCGTCGGTGCCTTCGGTAACGGCATGAACCTGATAGAGCATCAGCTTCGCCGTATGCGGCACCAGCGTCTGGATCGCGTTGAAGATCGCATCGACCGGACCGTTGCCGGTTGCTTCCTCGGTGAAGGTCTTGCCGTCGATGTCGAGCTTCATAGTCGCGCGCTGCGGACCTTGCGTTCCTGCGACGACCGAGAGCGAGACCAGCTTGATGCGGTCATGTGCCTGCGCGATTTCATCATCCACCAGCGCAACGATGTCCTCGTCGTACACATGCTTCTTCTTGTCGGCGAGCGCCTTGAAGCGGTTGAAGGCATCGTTCAGCGCGTTGTCGCCGAGATCATAGCCGAGCTCTTTCAGCTTCTCGCGGAAAGCGTGACGGCCCGAATGCTTGCCCATGACCAGCGAGGTCTTGGACACGCCGACATCTTCCGGCCGCATGATCTCGTAGGTCTGCGTATGCTTGAGCATGCCGTCCTGATGGATGCCGCTCTCATGCGCGAAGGCATTCCGGCCGACGATCGCCTTGTTGTATTGCACCGGGAACGACGTCACCGCCGATACGAGCTTGGAGGCGCGCGTCAGCATGGTTGCGTCGATATTATTCCAGTAGGGATAAATGTCGGCGCGGGTGCGCAGCGCCATCACGACTTCTTCGAGCGAGGCATTGCCCGCGCGCTCGCCGATCCCGTTGATGGTGCATTCGATCTGCCGCGCGCCTCCTTCGACGCCTGCGATCGAGTTCGCGACCGCCATGCCGAGATCGTCGTGACAATGCACCGAGAAACGCGCCTTGTCGGAGTTCGGCACGCGCTCGCGCACCGTGCGGAACAACTGCGCATATTCCTGCGGCGTGGTGTATCCGACCGTATCGGGGATGTTGATCGTGGTGGCGCCAGCCTTGATCGCGGCTTCCACGCAGCGGCACAGGAAATCGATTTCCGTCCGTGTGCCGTCCTCCGAAGACCACTCGACGTCCTCGACATGGTTGCGCGCGCGGGTCACCTGCGCGACGACCATCTCGAGCACCTGCTCCGGCTCTTTCTGGAGCTTGTATTTCATGTGCACCGGCGAGGTGGACAGGAAGGTGTGAATGCGCGGGCGCTGCGCAAACCTCACGGCCTCGGCGCAGCGGTCGATGTCGTTGAAGGCGGCGCGCGACAATCCGCAGATGATCGAATTCTTGGAGCGGCGCGCGATTTCGGCGACCGATTCGAAGTCGCCCTGCGAGGCGATCGGAAAGCCCGCTTCGATGATATCGACACCCATTTCGTCGAGGAGTTCGGCGACCTCGAGCTTTTCTTCGAAGGTCATCGAAGCGCCGGGACACTGCTCGCCGTCGCGCAGCGTGGTGTCGAAAATCAATACGCGGTCTTTGTCGCTGCCTTTCGGCGCGGTCGGATTCGTATGGGTCATGGTTCAATTCCTTCTTGCGTAGTCACGCCGCTTCGGGCGCTCCGGGGTTCTGGTTCGGCTCGATCCCCTGAGTGCCAAGGCGCACGCGCCCAGCCGGCCTCAGGGGCGGCGAAGAAGAAGGAGACCCAGAAGGAGAGCGTTGCCCGGGATCGCTTCGATCCGGGTTGCAAGACGCATATCGTGCAAAGTCGTCATGGCGTCAGGCTTGGCTCTCGATTCACTCGTCAGAAGCTTGGCGGATTGGCGTTAGCAGTCCGTAAGCAACGGCCAGCTTCTAGCGGCCTCGCCCGAACGAGGCAAGCCGCAACTTTCGGCAGACCGAATAGGTCAGCGACCTTGCCGTTATCGCCGCCCCTATCGCTCGGCGCAGTTCGGCGTCGCCTACGTGCGACCTCATGCTTAGTATGGCGGAAACGAGCGTTCGGCTACATCTTCGGCGCAAAGCAACAAGGCATCCGGAATGACACGATCCCTCTTCAGCCTGCCTCTCCTGCTCCTTTGCGCTGCTTGCGCGAGCTCGTCGCCGACCCCGCCGCCGCAACAGGCAGCCGCCCCGGACCCCGACGTTCCGGCGATTCAGGATTCCACCGGCCCCGCCCAGTGCGCCCAGCCGATCAATCAGTTCCAGCGTGTGATCTCTGCGGACGTTAACACCGGCTCGCTCGACAAGAGTGTGTTTCCGCGCATCGCCGCCGATCTCGGTCCGGTTCGCGCGGTCTGCGCCTCCGGCGACGCCGCGGGAGCAAACCGCGAACTGCAGAGCGTGAAGCGCAAATACGGCTATCGCTGAAGCAGCAGCAAGCGCCGCTATTTCTCTTTGACGAGAATTTCGCGCGCGCGTTTCAGTTCTTCGAGCCCGGCGCCATCGACCTTCGGAAACTGAAGATCGAGCCCCTGCATGGCCTCGTCGATTGCCGCGGCAACGACGAGGCGCGTGTACCACTTCTTGTCGGCGGGAATGACGTACCAGGGCGCGTGATCGCAGGCCGTATTGCGGATCGCGTCCTCATACGCATTCATGTACTTGTCCCACAACATGCGCTCGGCAACGTCGCCCGCATTGAACTTCCAGCGCTTCTCTGGCTCGTCGATACGGTCGAGAAAGCGCTTCTTCTGCTCGTCCTTGGAGACGTTCAGGAAGAATTTCAGGATCAACGTGCCGTTTCGCGCGAGATAGCGCTCGAAGCTGCGAATATCCTCGAAGCGCTCGTCCCAGATATTCTTGGTAACAAGCGATTGCGGCAGACGCTGCTTGCCGAGGATTTCCGGATGAACCCGGACGATCAGGACTTCCTCGTAGTAGGAGCGATTGAAGACGCCGATACGGCCGCGTTCGGGCAACGCGCAGCTCGTGCGCCACATGAAATCGTGATCCTGTTCGATGGCGGTCGGCGTTTTGAACGAATGAACCTGACAGCCTTGCGGATTGATGCCCGACATCACGTGCTCGATCGCGCTGTCTTTTCCAGCCGCATCCATCGCCTGAAAAATCAACAGAACCGACCAGCGATCCTGCGCGTAAAGTTTTTCCTGCAAATCCGAAAGCGATTTGACGTCCTGTTCGAGCCGCTCTTTCGCCTCGCCCTTGTTGATATCGAGGCCGCCATCATCGCGCGGGTCATAATCGGAAAGCCTGAACTTCTTGCCATCAGTGACTTTGTAGCGGCCGGCCAGGCTTGCACGCGACATGATTGCTCCTGCTATAATTTTTCTGCGCGAAAGTGCGTGGAGGGATTTACGAACTCATCCTGCGCGGCGATCAGCAGAACTTCGCGCGAGTTCGCTGCTTTCGTGCGCTGCATCAGCCCAAAGATCGAGGACGCCGCATTCGAAAGCGCTTCCGCCGACGAATGCGTGCTCAACAGATGAAAAAAGAACAAGGCCGCGATCGCGTCTCCCGCTCCGTTCACGGAAATATCCAGAAGCGGCGTGCGCAAACGAAACTTGCCGTCCGGTCCGGAAGCCAGCAGCTCGATCGAATCCTTTGGCGTATCTTCGACGTGAAGACTGGTTACCAGAATGGTTCGCGGGCCTGCCGCATGGACCTTGTCGATGGCCGCAACTGCGGCGGCGAGCGACTTCGTTTCGGCGCCCGAAAGATAATCGAGCTCGAACTGGTTCGGCGTAACGATATCGGCGGATCTCACCGCGCGATCGCGCATGAATTCAGGAATGCCCGGCCGGACGAAAATTCCGCGCCCGACATCGCCAATCACCGGGTCGCAGCAATACTGCGCGCGAGTGTTCGCGCCCTTGACCTTCGCAACCGCCTCGAGAATGGCTTCGCCGATCGCCGCGTCACCCATGTAGCCGGAAAGCACGCCGTCGCATTTCGGCAGCACGCCACGTTCTTCGATGCCATTGACGACATCCCGGACGAGGTCCGCGCCGAACACCTGTCCGCGCCATGCGCCATAGCCGGTGTGATTGGAGAACTGCACGGTATGCACCGGCCAGACCTCGGCGCCGAGCCGCTGCAACGGAAACACCGCTGAGGCGTTTCCGACATGGCCGTAAGCAACATGAGACTGGATCGAAAGGATGTTCATTCCGGTTACCCTAGCCCGTTTCGGAAAAGGAGGCGCGGCCCATTTTCATTATCCTGCCGTTATGAGAAACAGAACGGCCCTGTTTCGAGAGCAGATATGTCTGTCCTAAATACCATCGCTGCTGACGTCGTCGCCTTCACCAAGGAGCATCAGGCCTGGGCTCCTTTCATTGTCGCCGCACTCTGCTTTGCCGAGTCGCTGGCGGTGGTGTCCTTCTTCGTTCCGGCGACCGTGATGCTGGTCGGAATCGGCGGCCTGATCGGCAGCGCGGGGTTGAGCTTCTGGCCGATATGGTGGGGTGCCGTGATCGGCGCCATCCTCGGCGACTGGTTGTCCTATGCGGTCGGCGCTTATTTCAAGGAAGGCGCGCATGAGCGCTGGCCGCTTTCGCGCTACCCGGAGTTCACGCAGCGCGCCGATACCTTCATGCGCAGATGGGGCGCGATGGGCGTGTTCATCGGCCGCTTCTCCGGGCCGCTACGCGCCTTTGTGCCACTCGCAGCCGGCATCTTCGCAGTACCGCACTGGAAGTTTCAGCTTGCCAACATCACCTCGGCGATCGTCTGGGGGTTCGTGTTGCTCGCGCCCGGTTGGGGGCTGTTCAAATACATCTCGCAGTATTTGCCGCACTGAAACAAAACGGGCGGGAAGTTCCCGCCCGCTCGCAACGAAAGATTGCAACCCGCTTAGATCGGGTAATGCGCGTGTCCGGTCTGAATCGTCATCCAACGCAGCTCCGTGAACTCGTTGATGCCGGCGCGGCCGCCAAAACGTCCATAACCGGAATCCTTCACACCACCGAATGGCATCTGCGGCTCGTCCGATACGGTCGCCGAGTTGATGTGACAGATGCCGCTTTCGATCTGCGATGCCACCGCATAAGCGCGATCAACATTGCCCGAGAACACGGACGCCGAAAGGCCGAACTCGGTATCGTTCGCAAGCCGCACGGCATCCTGATCGTCGCCCGCCGGGATCACGATCACGACCGGGCCGAACGATTCTTCGCGATAGATCCGCATCTCCGGCGTCACCCGATCGATCACGGTCGGCGGGAAGAGCATGCCATTCGGCGTGCCCCCGGTCAGTACGCGCGCTCCGCGCTCGACCGCATCCTTGACGAGATCATGCACGCGCTTCACCGAGCGTTCCGAGACGAGCGAACCGATCTGCGTTTTCGGATCCGCCGGATCGCCGATCTGCAGGCCTTCGGCTTTTGCAACGAGCTTCTTGGCAAAATCTTCCATCACCGGCTTCTGCACGATCAGCCGCTCGGTCGACATGCAAATTTGGCCCTGATGCATGAAGGCGCCAAAGTTAGCGGCAGCCGCCGCATCGTCGAGATTGGCGTCGTCTAGCACCACCTGCGGCGCCTTACCGCCGAGTTCGAGCAGCACCGGCTTCAGGAAGCGTGCCGCACTCTGCGCGATGATCTTGCCGACATGGGTCGACCCCGTGAAGTTGATGCGCTTGACGCGCGGATCGGCAATCATGGCATCGACGGCCGCTCCCGCACCTTCGCGCGAGGTCGTAAGGATATTGATCGCGCCCGCGGGCACGCCTGCTTCTTCGAGCACTTCACCGATGATCCGATGCGTGCCCGGCGTTTCTTCCGAGGCCTTCATCACCACGGTGTTGCCGCAGGCAAGCGGCATCGCGACCGAACGCACGCCGAGGATCATCGGCGCATTCCAGGGAGCGATCCCAAGCACAACGCCAACCGGCTGGCGCACCGCCATGGCGATCTTGCCGGGATGATCGGACGGGATCACTTCGCCGGTGATCTGCGTTACGGCGGCCGCCGCTTCGCGCAAAATCGAAGCCCCGAACATCGCGTTGAACATGCCCCAGCCGAAGGTCGAGCCCGTCTCCGCCGTCATGGTTTTCGCGACTTCCGGCGCACGCGCGGCCAGCAGATCGGCGGCCTTCCAGAGAATTTCGCGCCGCTTTGAATGCGGCAGCTTCGACCATTCCTTGAACGCAGCGGCAGCAGCGCCGACCGCAGCAACCGCATCGAGCGGACCCGCGTCGGGCACGTTCGCAATCAGTTCTCCTGTAAAAGGATTTTTCTTCTCATAGGTGCGCCCGTCCGCGGAGCCGGTATCACGTCCGCCAATTTTCATCGCGAGATTCTGCATGGATTTCATCCCTTCAAAGCGTCATTATTCTTGCTGGATAGTAGGTTTACCAACGAATTTGGCATTCTCAAGCCGGCCTGTCGAGGACGCAAAGCCGGTTTCACCAGCACGCCAGCGGGCCTATACTCTCTGCAATGAACGAGCATGTGATCGCGCTCCATGATGTGGTTCAGCGATTTCCGGGCGCGGAGCAAGCGGCGCTTTCGGGAATCTCGCTCGAAATCCGCCAGGGCGAATTCGTCGCAATCGTCGGCCCTTCCGGCTCCGGCAAAACAACGCTGCTGCGCTTGGTAAACCGTCTTGCAAACCCCTCCGCCGGTGAAGTGCTGGTCGAGGGCGAAGCAATCGCGGCGAGCGATCCTGTCCGTCTGCGGCGGCGGATCGGCTACGTGTTCCAGGGCATCGGCCTGTTTCCGCATATGAGTGTTGCGGAAAACATTTCGATCACACCGCGCCTCCTCGGCTGGAATGCGGAAAAGATGCAAAAGCGCGTGGGCGAGTTGCTCGCGCTCGTCCGGCTGCCGGACGACTATCGCTCGCGCATGCCGGACGAACTATCTGGTGGCGAGCGCCAGCGCGTCGGCGTCGCCCGCGCGCTGGCAGCCAAGCCGAATATCATGCTCATGGACGAACCGTTCGGCGCGCTCGATCCGGTCACGCGGGACGCGCTGACCCGGGACTATCGCGCTTTGCATGAAGAGCTCGGTTTGACTTCGCTGCTGATCACGCATGACGTACTTGAAGCACTGCTCCTTGCAGACCGTATCGTCGTGCTGAACCGGGGCTGCATTGTCGAAACCGGTTCCCCCGCCGAATTGATGCGCGCACCCAAGCACGAGTTTACACGCAGGCTGATGGAAATGCCTGAACAGCAGGCGAAGCGGCTCGCGGCGCTTCTGCAAGTGCATTGATTTTTTCGGACCCGAGATTCGCGCAGGCGCTGGCGCGATTGCCCGAGTATCTCGGCAATCACATCCTTCTTAGCCTTTGCGCGCTCACACTCGGCATCGCGATCAGCCTTCCGCTCGGCATTCTGGCGTCGCGCAATGCAGCACTCCGCTGGCCGATGCTTGCGAGCGCTTCGCTGATCCAGACAATTCCGGGACTGGCGCTTCTTGCACTGTTCTATCCATTGCTCCTCGGGCTCTCGAACCTCACTGCGATGGCGTTCAATGCGCCCTTTTCCGCGTTCGGTTTCCTGCCGTCACTGCTCGCATTGACACTGTATTCGATGTTGCCGGTACTGCGAAACACGATCACGGGCCTGGACGGAATCGATCCCGCTGTGCTGGAAGCCGCGCAGGGCACTGGCATGACGCCCGCGCAGTCGCTGCGCATGGTCGAACTCCCGCTCGCCGCCCCTGTGATCATGGCCGGCATCCGCACTGCGGCGGTCTGGGTGATCGGCACGGCGACGCTTTCGACGCCTGTAGGCCAGACCAGCCTCGGCAATTACATCTTCACGGGTCTGCAGACACAGAACTGGGTCTTCGTGCTGTTCGGCTGCGTTGCCGCGGCTGCACTCGCAATGACGGTCGATCAATTGCTTGCGCTCATCGAAAGCGGCGTGAAGACGCGCAAACATCACCGAACGCTTGGCGGCGTTCTCGGCATGATCGCTGTCGCCGCCGCTGCACTCGTGCCCGGCCAAGCGCAGCGCGCTGCTGGCAATTACGTGATCGGCGCAAAGACCTTCACCGAACAATTCATCCTCGCCGCACTCATCGAGCAGAAGCTGCGTGATGCGAACCTTCCGGCAAGCCGCCTCGAAGGTCTCGGCTCTACTGTCGCCTTCGACGCGCTCGCGAGCAACGAGATCGACGTCTATGTCGATTATTCCGGAACCCTCTGGGCGACGCAGATGCAGCGCACGGACGTGCGCCCGCGCGAGGAAGTGCTCCGCGAACTGAAAGACTGGCTTGCCGCGAAGAACATTCTGCTGCTCGGCTCGCTCGGCTTCGAGAACTCCTACGCGCTCGCCATGAAACGCAGCCGGGCGGAAGCGCTGAATATCAACACGATTGCCGATCTTGCGATCCACGCGCCGAAACTCTCAATCGCTGCCGATTATGAATTTCTGGCGCGGCCGGAATGGGCTGCAGTGCGCGACGCCTATGGCCTTCGCTTTCGCGCGCAACGGCAGATGCAAAGCACCTTCATGTACGAGGCGGTGGCTGCCGGCGAAGCGGACGTCATCTCGGCCTTCTCCAGCGATGGCCGCATCAAGCAATATGATCTTGTCGTGCTCGGCGATCCGAAGCGCTCGCTGCCACCCTATGACGCGATCGTGCTGGTCGCGCCGAAGCGGGCGAAGGACGAGGCTTTTCTGGCAGCGCTAAGGCCCCTGATCGGCGCAATTGATGTTGACGACATGCGCGAGGCAAGCCTGCTCGCGGACCGGCCGGAGAACAAGCAGACCGTTGAAGACGCCGCGCGCTGGCTGAACCCGAGGCTCAAAAAGCCCTAGTCTTTGCGGACGTTCTTCAAACCGATCTGTCGTGCGATGATGCGATCGAACATCCGCAGCGGCAGCTTGCTCAATAGCCAGCGCCTGATTTTTCCGGGCGTAATCGTGTAGCGCGGAAATACATGCGCCGATGTCAGCGCGTGGTGAATGAGCTCCGCTACGTCTTCCGGCGGCAGTCCGTTCATGCCGCCGGCCTGCATGATCTCACGGAGCTTCTTCAGCGGCTCGAGATAAGGCGTGCCTTCATAGGCAGAAAAATCCGCCTTCGAGCCTTTCGCCCAGATCGCTGTTCTGATCGGTCCGGGACCAATAATGATAACATCGATGCCGTAGAGCATGAGCTCGCGGCGCAACGCTTCCGAAACCGCTTCGATCCCGTGCTTGGACGCAGCATAAGGCCCCTGAAACGGAAAGGCGCGCTTTCCGGCGACCGAGGAAATATTCACGATCTTTCCCGCTGCGCCTTTTTGCGAAAGGTCGGTGCCGAGAAGCGGCGCGAAAGCCTGCATCACGATCACCGGCCCGATGACATTCACCTCAAGCTGCTGACGCCACTTTTCGACTGTCACCATCAGCGAAGGACCCGGCACGGAAATACCCGCGTTGTTCACAAGTCCTGCAAGGGTCGCACCACCGAGATCACTACGGACTTTCTCCGCCGCGGCCTTCACGGCGGCCTCGTCGACTACGTCGAACAGAAGCGGCTCGAAGTTTTCGCCGATCTCCTTCTTCAGGCGATCGCCGTCCTCTCGCTTGCGCACGCTGCCATAGACCTTGAACCCGCGCGTAGCGAGCAGCCTTGCGGTCGCCTCGCCGATGCCGGTCGAGACGCCGGTAACGACGACCGCCTTCACGGCCGGATGCGCTCGATCTTCAGCCGCCGCGCCACGATGCGATCGGACATGCGCGCCGGCAGGATGTTTAGGAACCAGCGCGAGAACGCGCCTGGCGTGATCGTGTAGCGCGTGCGCACGTTGGATGCCGTCAGCGCCTGATGGATGAGCGCCGCGACATCCTCAGGCGGCAGGCCATTCTTTCCGAGATCCTGCATGAAGTGGAATGCGGCCTCGATCGGCTTGCCGTAAGGCGATCCCGCCATCTTCGAGAAGTCGGGAGCCGCACCCTTGTCCCAGATCGGCGTCTTGATCGGACCCGGACCGATGACGATGACGTCGATCCCGAACAGCATCATCTCGCGCCGGAGCGATTCCGAAAGCCCTTCGACGGCGTGCTTGGATGCCGAGTACGGTCCGGCGAACGGATTGCCGCGCTTTCCCGCGACCGACGAGATATTCACGATCCTGCCCGGCTCGCCTTTCAGCGAAAGATCGGTGCCGAGGAGCGGCGCGAACGCCTGCGTCGCGCCGACCAGTCCGATCACGTTGGTCTCGAACTGCTTGCGCCACTTGTCGAGGGAAGTTTCCAGAAACGGCCCCGGCACCGCGATGCCTGCATTGTTCACGAGCCCCGCGAGCGTCTGCCCGTTCAGGTCGGCGCGCACCTTGGCGGCAGCCACCTTCACGGCCGCTTCGTCGGTCACGTCGAACAGGAGCGGCTCGAAATTCTCGCCGATCGACTGCTTCAGCCGCTCGGCGTCCGCCGGCTTGCGCACGCTGCCGTAAACCTTGAAGCCCTGCCCTGCGAGATATCGCGCAGTGGTTTCGCCAATGCCGGTGGATGCGCCGGTGATGACAACGCTCTTCATGCGAACTGCTCCTGTCTCGTGTCCGCGCATGATCAATGTTTCAAGATCATGCCCCAAAGCAAAACCGCCGGGCACAGGCCCGGCGGTTTCCCTCAAAACTTAGTTCTTGCTCTTGTCCACGAGCGCCTTGGCCTTGATCCAGGGCATCATGCCGCGAAGCTTCTCGCCGACCTCTTCGATCGGGTGCTGCGCGAGCTTGGCGCGGGTCGCCTTGAACGAGGTCTGGTTGACCTTGTTTTCCAGCATCCAGTTGCGCGTGAACACGCCGGTCTGAATGTCGTTGAGTACACGCTTCATCTCGGCCTTGGTCTCGGCGGTGATGATGCGCGGTCCGGTGACATACTCGCCATATTCGGCGGTGTTCGATATCGAGTAGTTCATGTTCGCGATGCCGCCTTCGAAGATGAGATCGACGATTAGCTTCACTTCATGGAGACACTCGAAATAGGCCATCTCCGGCGCATAGCCGGCTTCGACCAGCGTCTCGTAACCAGCCTTGATGAGCTCGACCAGACCACCGCAAAGCACGACCTGCTCGCCGAACAGATCGGTTTCGCATTCTTCCTTGAACGTCGTCTCAATGATGCCGGCGCGGCCGCCGCCGATCGCCGACGCATAAGACAGACCGAGATCATGCGCATTGCCCGAAGCGTCCTGATTGATAGCGATCAGGCACGGCACGCCACCGCCGCGCAGGTACTCGGAGCGAACCGTGTGGCCCGGGCCCTTCGGCGCGACCATCAACACGTCGATGTCGGCGCGCGGCTCGATCAGGTTGAAATGCACGTTCAGGCCGTGCGCGAAGAGGAGCGCCGCACCTTCCTTCATGTTTGCGTGCAGATGATCGCGATAGATGTCGCCCTGCAACTCATCGGGCGTGAGCATCATGATCACGTCGGCCCACTTCGCCGCTTCCGCAACTTCCATCACCTTCAGGCCTTCGCCTTCGGCCTTCTTGATGCCCTGCGAACCCTTGCGCAGCGCCACCGCGACGTCCTTCACGCCGGAGTCGCGCAGGTTCAGCACGTGGGCATGGCCCTGGCTGCCGTAACCGACGACAGCGACCTTCTTGCCCTTGATGAGATTGAGATCGGCGTCGCGATCGTAATAAACACGCATAGTCGTTTTACCCCCGTAGGCGCGCGGTTTTTTCCCGCTGGTGATGGTTTCCGCCGAAGCTTCTAGGGGGCCGGACCAAGGCCCGCAACCCCCGTAAAAGCATGGCGTAATGAAGTTCCTCGTGGCCTTGCTAGTAGCTCCCGCCGCGAATGAAACGCAGGATACCGGCGGTCACTTCCGCTTCCCGTCCGATAAATCCATGGTGGGACCTGCCCCTGCATGCGTCCTCATCCGCCGGCAGACGCTGCCCGGCGCCGCCCTTCACGATGACAAGCTGTTCGCGGGCACCGGCGGTACGCTCGAGGATGGACGCGGCAAGCCGCGGCGGCGTGCGGATGCAGGTGTCGTTGGCATGCGCCACGACAAGCACCGGCATTTTGATCGCCTCGAGCGATAGCGACTGCACGGTCTGCGCGACCCAGGCTTTACGCCCGCCAACCCGGCCGGAGGTCACCGGCGACGTAAACACCACCCCCTCCGGGGCCGCCTCTCCGCGAAGCCGAGCGGCTGCGTTTGCCGCGGAGATCGTGCCTCGGCTGGTGCCGATCACCCACACCGGGAGCTTCGTGCGCCGCCGGATGTCTGTGATGATCTTACCGATGTCTTCGGCGTGCTGAGGCGCGATGCGAAATCCGCCGAGGCCATCCTCGCCGCGATGATCCGCCGGAGCGTCGATCAACGCCGTTGCAAATCCCTGCTCGTGGAAAAGTTCGCGCGCGCGGATCAGCCAGTTGCCGGAGAGTTTGCGCGCACAGCCGGATTGGTCGAGATCGGCAAAGCCCGGACCGCCCGGCAGCAGCACCAGCACCATGACGGCTTTGGCCGGCACGTGCAGGCTATAGGGCAACCGGACGTTGTCATGACCGGCAAGCTCGATGCGCTCACCGCAGCTTTTCGCAGGCTGCGCCGAAGCCGGCGCAGCGAGACACACAACGCAAGCAAACGCAGAGAGCAATGTTCTGCGCAGAAAGCGCGTGATCACATTGCCTCCGGGCCCCGGGCGATGGCCGCAATGCCGGTCCGCGAACATTCGACAAGCCCGAGCGGGTCCATCAGCACGAGGAACTGATCGATCTTGTCACTCTTTCCCGTGAGCTCAAAAATGAAGCTCTCGGTCGTGGCATCGATCACCCGTGCCCGGAACGCATCCGCGAGGCGGAGCGCTTCGACCCGGTTGTCGCCTTTGCCCTGCACCTTGATCAAGGCGAGCTCGCGCTCGAGCGCACGGCCGGTTTCGGTGAGATCGACGACGCGATGCACGGGGACGAGCCGCTCGAGCTGATGCTTGATCTGTTCGATCACCATCGGCTTGCCGGTGGTGGCAATCGTGATCCGAGAAAGATGCTTCTCGTGTTCGGTCTCCGAAACCGTGAGGCTGTCGATGTTATAGCCGCGGCCGGAGAACAGCCCGATCACGCGCGCAAGCACGCCCGGCTCGTTATCGACCAGCACCGAAAGCGTGCGCCGCTCCGGGCGTTCGTCGATCTGCTGCGACGGATAGTGCGAGGTGGTGGGGATGATAGCCATATTCATTACACCAACATCTTTCCTTCTTCGGTCACCGCGTCGCCGATGCTTTCGGCGGCGTCACCCAAGATCATTTCATTGTGCGCGCGACCCGACGGGATCATCGGGAAGCAGTTCTCGGCCTTGTCGACCAGACAGTCGAAGATCACCGGCTTGTCGACGTTGATCATTTCCTTGATCGCATCGTCGAGATCGCCGGGCTTCGCGCAGCGGATGCCGACCGCGTGATAGGCCTCCGCAAGTTTCACGAAATCGGGCAGCGCCGCGGAATAGCTCTCCGAATAGCGCCCGCCATGCAGAAGCTCCTGCCACTGGCGCACCATGCCCATATATTCGTTATTCAGGATGAAAATCTTGATCGGCAGGCGATACTGCACGGCCGTCGAGATTTCCTGCATCGTCATCAGCACGGACGCCTCACCCGCAACGTCGATGACGAGCGATTTCGGATGTGCAAGCTGCACGCCGACCGCTGCCGGCAGGCCGTAGCCCATGGTGCCCAAGCCGCCCGACGTCATCCAGCGGCGCGGCTCCTGGAAATGCAGATGCTGGGCCGCCCACATCTGATGCTGACCCACCTCGGTCGTAATATAGGTGTCGCGATCCTTGGTCAGTTCGTAGAGACGCTCGATCGCATACTGCGGCTTAATCACGTCGCTCGACTTCTTGTAATTGAGCGATTTGCGCGCGCGCCACGTGTCGATCTGCTTCCACCAGTCGGCCAACGCCTGCTTGTCCGGCTGCGCCGACGAAGTGCGCCACAACCGCACCATGTCTTCGAGCACATGCGCGCAGTCGCCGATGATCGGAATATCCACCTTGACGTTCTTGTTGATCGAGGACGCGTCGATATCGATGTGGATCTTCTTCGAATGCGGCGCGAACGCATCGATACGTCCGGTGATACGATCGTCGAACCGCGCGCCGACGCAGATCATGACGTCGCAGTCGTGCATCGCCCAGTTCGCTTCATAGGTACCGTGCATGCCGAGCATGCCGAGCCACTGCCGATCGGCAGCCGGATAGGCGCCGAGGCCCATCAGCGTCGAAGTGATCGGATAGCCCGTGAGCTTCACGAGATCGCGCAACAACACCGAGGCTTCGTTACCGGAATTGATGACGCCGCCGCCGGTATAGAAAATCGGCCGCTTGGCATTCTTCATCAGTTCGATCGCGGCCTGGATCTTGGGCATGTCACCTTTGAGCTTCGGCCGGTAGGACTTGTGCTCGACGTTCTTCGGGCCGGTGTATTTGCCCGTGGCGAACTGAATGTCCTTCGGAATATCGACCACGACCGGGCCGGGCCGGCCAGAACCCGCGATGTAGAACGCTTCGTGCAGAATGCGCGCGAGATCGTTCACGTCCTTCACGAGATAATTGTGCTTCGTGCAGGGCCGCGTGATGCCGACGGTGTCACATTCCTGGAAGGCATCATTGCCGATCAGGTGGGTCGGCACCTGTCCGGTAATGACGACGAGCGGGATCGAATCCATCAAGGCATCGACAAGCCCGGTGACTGCGTTGGTTGCACCGGGACCGGATGTCACCAGCACCGCGCCCACCTTGCCCGAGGACCGCGCATAGCCTTCGGCGGCATGGACTGCCCCCTGCTCGTGGCGGACGAGAATGTGATTCACGTCCTTCTGCTGGAACAGCGCATCATAAATCGGAAGAACCGCGCCACCCGGATAGCCGAAGAGATGCTTTACGCCCTGCTCTGCGAGCGCCTTCACCACCATTTCCGCGCCGGTCATTTCCATACTCATCGTCCGCTCCACTTCTTCGTCTTGTTCATGCCCTAGAATCGAAAAAGGGGCCTCGAAAGACCCCTTTGCGCACCACCTCGTCTGCCCGGCTTGTTCAAGCCGTGCGGGGGGTGCGCCCTCCTACTACAAGAATAATCTTGCTCATTGGTCTTCCAGCGAGTTCAAAAGTTGCGCGGACCCTAAAGGGCCCCGCAAGCAGCGTCAAGTCCTTATGCGCCTGCCTTTTTCGCCCCGCAAGCGGCATTTGAGGGCATTTCTCACGGGATTGTGGCTGCGACCCGGTATCGGTACTGAGCGGTCCAGCTTAGTTTCCTGCCAAACCGGACCTTACGATTTGCCGTTCCTGCGCGAGAAAAACGGGAAACTTTCCCCTCACAAGCTGATCGCCTTTGTCGGCACCTGCCTGCCCGCCGTTTACCTCATGGGCCGGATGGTGAGTCAGGATCTCGGCGCACAGCCGCTGGTCGAGCTAACGCATCAGACCGGCGACTGGTCGCTGCGGCTGCTTTTTCTCTCGCTGTGCATCTCGCCCGCCCGGCGGCTCTTCAACGCGCCGAAGCTCATCAACATGCGCCGCACGCTTGGCGTCGCCGCGTTCTTCTACGCGCTTGCACATTTCCTGCTCTACGTGATCGACCAGAACTTCGCGCTCGGCACGGTCGCACGCGAAATCATCCTCCGGCTCTATCTGACGATCGGCTTCGTCGCGCTCATCATGATGACAGCGCTCGGGCTGACATCGACGGACGGCATGATCGCGCGCATCGGCAGCGCGAACTGGAACAGACTGCACACGCTGACCTATTCCATTGCGGTGCTTTCGGTCATCCACTTCGCGATGCAGAAGAAACTTAACATCTACGAGCCGACCTGGATGGCAGGCTTGCTTGCGTGGCTGTTGTTATACCGGGTGATGCAGCGGCGGCTCGGAGAGCCGAAACTTCTTCACCTTTTTCTGCTGGTCCTCGCAGCGAGCCTCTTCACGGTCGCAGCAGAAGCCATGTGGTACGGCTTCTTTACCGGCGTGAACTGGCAACGCGTCTTGCAGGCCAATCTGGTCTTTCCGGATGCCGTGCGCCCAGCATGGGTCGTGTTCTTCACGACAAGCGCAATCACGCTCGCGGCTGTTGCTGCCCAATGGCTGTGGCCGAAACGAACTGTGCGGCAGAAACTCAAAGCGGCGGAGTAAACTGCTGTCGTCCGCGCGAGAGACTAGAGCTTGAGCGCGTCAGCCGCACTTTCCGGCTTTACCCAACGAAACTCGGACAACTGATTCCGAAACCAGGTCTCCTGCCGCTTGGCATATTGGCGCGTATCGCGCTTGCCCTGGGCCGCGGCCTCTTCAAGTGAAATCTCGCCATCGAGATAGCGCATCAGCCACGGCACGCCGTGCGCCTTCATCGCTGGCATCCGGGGGTTGAGACTGCGGGACTTGAGCGCTTTGACTTCCTCGAGCGCGCCTTCCTCCAGCATCTTGTCGAAGCGGGCATCGATGCGCTTGCCCAGCGCCTCGCGATCGGTTTGCAGGAATATCGCCTGATAAGTGCCGGAGTTCAGCACCGGCACGCCCGGCACTTCCCGCCATGCCGCAAGCCCCCTGCCCGTCGCCTCGATGACCTCCAGCGCGCGCAAAATGCGCTGCCGGTCGGAGACACGGACTTCCGCTCCCGTGCGCGGATCGCGCGCAACAAGCATCGCATGCAGTGTCTCGTTATCTTTTGTGTCGCCAAGATAGCGAATTTGCTGCCGCACTTCGGCAGATACTTCCGGGACCGCAGAAAGCCCTTTCAGCAAGGCGCTGAAATAAAGACCGGTACCGCCAATGATAATGGCGGTCCGCCCAGCAGCCTGAACCGCCTCGATTTCCTTCTCGGCTTCCCGGAGCCACCGGCCGGCAGAATAGATCTCGGCCGCATCGACGTGACCGTATAGCCGATGCGGCGCGCGACCGATCTCTTCATCACTCGGACGCGCAGTGATGATCCGCAGATCGCCATAGACCTGCATCGAATCGGCATTGATGACGACGCCGTCCATCCGCGCAGCCAGTTCCAGTGCGAGGGCGGACTTGCCGCTCGCCGTAGGCCCTGCAATAAGCACCGCGTTTTTCAATGCCATCATGTCCCATGTCTCACGTCGCGACCCTCGTCAGCAATCCCAAAAACCCGGCCGTCGATGCCGCGGCGGTCGCGAAAGCCCGCGCGCTGCTTCCTAACGCGATTTCGGAAAGCATGCTCAAGCCGGGAATTGCGGCGGATATTTTCTTCGCGCCGGGACCGGACGCGCAGGAGCGAGCGCTTGGCGATCTCGTTCGCGCCGCGCTCGCGCCGGCTCCCATCGACGTGATCGTGCAGGAAACCGCATATCGCCGGAAGAAGCTTTTCGTTGCCGACATGGATTCCACCATGATCGATCAGGAATGCATCGACGAACTCGCGGATTATGCGGGGCTGAAAGCGCATGTCGCCGCGATCACCGAACGCGCGATGCGGGGTGAGTTGCCATTCGAGCCGGCATTGCTCGAGCGCGTCGCACTCCTGAAAGGGCTTCCCCTTTCGGTCATCAACGAAACGATCGAGAAAAAAATCACGCTCGCCGCTGGCGGCGAGGAACTGATCGCAACGTTGAAAGCGAACGGCGTTTACACCTGCCTCGTGTCCGGCGGCTTCACGCTCTTCACGCAGGTGATCGCGCATAGACTCGGCTTCAACGAGAACCGCGCGAACGAACTGCTGGTAGATGGTGAAAAGCTCGCCGGTACCGTGCGGGAGCCGATCCTCGGCCGCGCGGCCAAGCTATCCACGCTCGAGGAACTGACCGCAAAACTCGGCATCCTGCCGCAGGAAACCATGGCGATCGGTGACGGCGCCAATGATCTCGACATGATCACCGCCGCCGGGCTTGGCATCGCAATTCATGCCAAACCAGCCGTCGCCGCGGCTGCGGCGGCGCGGATCGACCACAGCGACCTGTCTGCGATCATCTATAGCGGCGGCTACGCGAACTAGCCGCCGAGCCGCTGCAGCGCCTGTTTGCTGGCATTGCTGTTGGAATCGCGTGCCAGTGCGGCGCGGAAGTCGGCGATCGCGTCTGCCCGGTTACCGAGCCGCTCGAGGATCAATCCCCGCTTCTCATAATCGGCCGCACCGACCGAAGTGCCGCGGCTGATGACGACATCCATGTCCGCTTTTGCGCGATTGAGATCGGCGCTGCGCGTCGAAGGCGTCGCGTCCGCGCGCGCAACGGCCACGTCGGCGCGAGCACGATAGTAAGTGAGATCGTTAGGCGCGAGCCTGATCGCCTGATCGTAGTCGCCCAAGGCGCGCGAGTAATCGAGCCGGCTGAAATGCGCGGAAGCCCGCTGCCCGTAAAAATAGCCGCTGTCCGGATTCAGGCGGATCGCATCGGAGAAGTCGGCGATCGCCGCAATGTAATCCTTCTTCCATATATTCGTGCGGCCGCGCTCGCCCACATAGGCCGCATTCTTCGGGTCGAGCTGAATTGCGCGGGTCTGGTCGGCAAGCGCACGGTCGTATTCGCTGGCAAACCAATAGGCCAGCCCTCTCGCACTATAGTTGGGCGCAGTATTCTCGATACGGATGACGTCGCTGAGGTCGGCGATCTGCTCGACATATTTACTCAGAACGCCATAGCGCGCCGCACGGCCCTTCAGGATCAGCGTGCGCAGATTATTGTCGTTGCCAACCACGCGAAGCGCCTGCGTAAAGGCCTCAATCGATCCCTGGTGGTTGTTCTCGCGCCCAAGCCGGTCGGCCCGCGCGATCAGCTGATGAACGTCGTTGGTCTGCTGATTGTTCTGCGTGCTCTGGTTGTTGTTCGTCGTCGTGGTGGTTGTGGTCGTCCGCTTGGAAAGAGAATTGATCGAGGCCACCCCGATACCGAGAACGATGAGCACGACCGAAGCGATAGCGGCGATGCCGATCCACGACCTGCCGCTGCGCATGGGCTTATCCGGCATCGGCGGGACCGACGCTTCCGGCGCTGGCGGTTCGTACCTGACGGAATCCGGTTGGGAGTGCGCCTGCGGCTGCACGTAGTTCGTGGCGTAGTCGTTGCGCGCCGCGATGTTTTCCTCAGGCGCGGAAGGACGCGCGCCGGGGCCGGAGAATCCCGGCGTCGGCATCGGCTCGACAATCGCGGTTGCCGCCGGAGCGATCACGGCGGTCGCGAAGCCCTCGTCATGCATACCGGCACGGAATTCGGAAATGCTCGAGGGCCGGTCCAACGGCTTCAGCGCAAGCGAACGGTCGATGATATTGATGACGCCCGCGGAAAGCGGAATACGCGAAGCCTGCGCCACCGAGACGTAAGAGTCGGCACCTTTCAGGATAAGATCGTTCTTGCGCTTGTCGGCATCGACGGGCGGCTGCCCCGTGACCGCACGATAAAGCACCGCGCCGAGCGCATAAACATCGGCGCGCGAGTCGAGTTCGGCATCTTCGTCCATCTGCTCCGGCGGCGAATAATGCTGCTTCGCGACGCCATAGCTCCTGCCCGAAGCGGCGCGCGTTTGCGCTGTCTGCGCAATGATCTTGATCGCGCCGAAATCGATCAACATCGGCCTGCCATCCTGGCGGATCATGATGTTGTCAGGCGCGATATCGCGATGGATGAACTTTTTGGAATGCACGTATTCGAGCGCGTCGCACACCGGCTCGAGGATGGTGCGCATTTCGTCCATGGTCGGCGGACCGTTTTTCTTCCGCAGCCAGGTCTCCAGCGTCTCGCCCTCGACCTGCTCCATGAACATGTAGCCGGTCTCGTTCGCCGGCACATAGTTCAGCACTTCGACGATGTTCGGATGGCGGAAGTCGCAGAGCTCGGTGGTGGAGCGGCGAAAACGCTCCAGCGCCCAGGTCACGACATCGGTGTCCTGCCGCGAGAACACGACTTGCGTTGCATTCTCCCGCGACGCGATCCCGCGCGGAAAGAACTCCTTGATCGCGGCGCGCCGGCGCGTGACCGGGTTAAACCCTTCATAGGTGATTCCGAAACCTCCGACACCCAGCACGCGCACGATCTCGTAGCCCGAAATCTGCGTGCCGATCGGCAGCGCAAAAGGAAATTGTGGTTCGGTCAAAGGTTCACTCCAAGCCGCCGCAACGCCTCGCGGCTTTGTGTCAGATTCGGATCGAGACGCAGCGCCTCACGAAAATCCTTGATCGCTTCTTCGCGCCTACCAAGCCCCTCATTGGCAAAGCCACGGCCTTGATGCGCCGTGGCCCGGCGCGGATCAAGCCGCACCGCGTCCGAATAATCGGACAACGCGCTGACGTAATCCTTGCGCGCCAGATAGACGCGGGCGCGATTGAAATATGCGAGAGCGTGGCGGCGATCGATGCGAAGCGCTTCGTTGTAGTCTTTGATCGCGCGCTCGCCGTCGTTCAGGTCGAAATAGGCATTGCCCCGGCCGACCAGTGCATTCACGTTCCGCGGCTCGAGCCGCAACGCAGTGCTGTAGTCGTCGAGCGCCCGCTGCGGATCGCGCCGCAATGCATGCACGTTGGCGCGGTTGGAGTAGGCCGACGCATAAGACGGGTCGAGCGAAATCGCCTGATTGTAGTCCGCGAGCGCCCGGTCATATTCGCGGCGATCGTAATGGAGATTGCCGCGCGTGTTGTAGGCGAGCGAGAACTTTGGATCGAGCCGCAGCGAGTTCTCGATATCCTCGAAGGCGCGGTCGTTATTGAGCCGCTCCCGCCAGACGATTGCACGATTAAGATAGGGCACGGCGGCGCGGCGCGTATTCGGCTCTAGCCGGATGGCGGTCGAATAGTCGTCGAAGGCGCGATCGCCATCGCCAAGCCGGTAATAGGAAAGACCGCGGCCGGTATAGGCATTGACCAGCGACGGATCGAGCCGGATTGCATCCGAATATTCTTCGATGGCGCGTCGATTGTCGCCGGTTCGTTGCGACTGATTTGCGCGCGTCAGCAAGGCCTCAGCATCGCGCGAAGGCGGTTGCTGCTGACGCTGCGTTTGTTGTTGTTGCTGCGGCAAGCGCTCGCCCTGCGTATCGCGCCGGGTTTGCTGTTGTTGCTGCGGCTGCTGGTTCTGCTGTTGCGGCTGCTGCTTCTGCGGCGCCTGCTTTTGCGCAGGCTGGTTCTGCTCCTCCAGACCCATGGTGAACCGCATGCCCATCATCCGGTCCACAAAATTGAGGATCGGACGATGCAGCACGACAGCAAGACAGCCGACGATCAGCAAGACCACCGCAGCGATATTGACGATGGACATGCCCGAGCGCTTTTTTCCCGGCATGTCGCTGCCGGGGGGCATATAGGCCTGCCCTTGATCCGCCGGCCGTGCTGACGCGTCGTAAGGCTGAACGGGCGGCGGCGTATAGCTTGCGCTGGTTCTTTCATCCGGCGCAGGCGCCGCCGGCGAAGCAGGAATGGCAAATGTCGCGTCGGATGGGACCGGAGCCGGAATTTCGGTCGCGGGCGCCGATGACGTGACGGGAGAAATCGCGGCGGTCGGCGCGATCTCTGCTGCCGGTGCAATGGCTGCCGTTACCGGATCGCTCACCGCCGCTTCTTCACGCGCGGCAAGGCGTGAACGGAACTCCGAAACCGACGAAGGCCGCTCGATGGGGCGCAGCGACAGCGCGGCGTCAATGGTCGTAGCAAACTGAGCCGGCACCGCAACCTCGGCCGCTGTGGCAAGCGGGATGTAAGGGTCCACGCCCTTCAACGCGATGTCCGTTTTGCGCCGGTCGGCATCCGCGGGAGGCTTGCCCGCAAGCGCCCGGTAAATCGTTGCCGCCAGCGAATAGACATCCATGCGCGGATCGGTGACGCCGCTGTCGTCGCTTTGCTCGGGCGGCGAATAGTTTGCCTTCACCACGCCGAAGCTCTTCGGCGAAGGCCCATGCGCCTGGGTATGTTCGGCGATCAACTTCAATGCACCGAAATCGATCAGCACGGGACGGCCATCGCCGCGGATCATGATGTTGTCGGGCGCGATGTCGCGATGGATCAGTCCGTTTGAATGAACATATTCGAGCGCGTCGAAGATCGGATCAAAAATCGGACCAAGTTCGGCAAGCTGCGGGGGCGACGTGCGCCCCTTCAGCCAGTCTTCGAGCGTCTGCCCTTCGACGTGCTCCATGACCATGTAGCCGGTGCCGTTGTCCGCTACATAGTTCAGCACCTCGATGATGTTCGGGTGCTTGAGCTTGGCGAGCCGATTGGTGGAGTCGGCGAAGCGCTTGAGCGCCCAGGACACCACCTCGTTGTCCTGCTGGGAATACGCGATCCGGGTCGCGTCGTCGCGCGAAGCGATGCCGCGCGGGAAAAACTCCTTGATGGCAACCCGCCGCTCCGTGATCGGGTTGTAGCCTTCATAGGTGATGCCAAAACCACCCGCACCGATCGCGCGCACGACTTCGTAGCCGGTGATCATCGTCCCGGAACGAAGCGCAAAAGGCATGTCCGTCGTTCGCAAAGAACCGCTCCCCTGATTGCCGCGGATGCTAACGGCTTGAGCTATCACGCGCAAACGCGATCGCGTGATCAACCCCTAGGGAAGCGGACAATAAACTGTGAACGATACCCGGCGTGTTTCCGAGGGAAGCGGAGAGCGGTTCGCGCGAAGAAAACGCGCCAAAACTAGAAATCCAGAGCCCCGTTCCGGCCCCGTCAGAGCATGGCTCGGGGATTACGGGATGGTAACGGCAACGAAGCGCTGTTCGCCGCTCGAATTGAGTAGAAGCAAGAGCGCCGACTTCTTCCCGGCCTTCTTCAAGGCTTCCACCCGCGTGCGCATGTCGGCGGCGGTCGCGACCGGTTCCCCGGAAATTTCGATCACGACAAGCCCGGCCTCGATATTCTGTTCGGCGGCATTGGACTCCGGATCAACGCCCGTCACCACCACACCCTTCACGTTTTCCTTCAGCCGATAGCGGCGGCGCAGGTCTTCATTCAAAGCCGATAATTCAAGGCCGAGCGGCCGGTTGGCGGCGGAACGCTGGGGCTGCTGCTGGGGCTCCGCCTTGGTCTGGCGGTTGGGCTTCTTGTCAGGCTCCACGAGCTTGGCAACCTCGAGCTTCAGCGTGACTTCCTTGCCCTTGCGGATCACGACCACGTCCACGGCCTTGCCGATCTCGCTGCCGGCGACGATCCGCGGAAGGTTGCGCATCTCGCGGACTTCCTGCCCGTTGAACCGGATGACGACGTCGCCCGCGAGCATGCCGCCCTTCATGGCGGGGCCATTATCGTTCACGGCCGCGATCAAGGCACCGCGCGCGGCCGGCAGGCCCAGGCTTTCGGCGATCTGGTCATCCACGGGCTGGATCGAGACGCCGATCCAGCCACGCTGGATCTCGCCGGTTTCGCGAAGCTGCTTGATCAGCGGCAACACCGTATTCGCGGGGATCGCGAAGCCGATACCGATGGAGCCGCCGGTCTGCGAGAAAATCGCGGTGTTGATGCCGATCACCTCGCCCTGCAGGTTGAAGAGCGGGCCACCGGAATTGCCGCGGTTGATTGCGGCATCTGTCTGGATGAAATCGTCATAAAGGCTCGACTCGATATTGCGGTTACGCGCCGATACGACGCCGACCGTCACCGAGCCTCCAAGCCCGAATGGATTGCCGATCGCCATGACCCATTCGCCGACGCGCGTCTTGTCCGAGTCACCGAAGTTGACCGCCTTGAGCGGCGTCTTCGGTTTCACGCGCAATACCGCAAGGTCGACCTTCTCGTCGCGGCCGATAAGTTCTGCCTTGAGCTTCGTGCCGTCTGCGAAGTTGACGATGATCTCGTCGGCTTCCGCGATGACGTGATTGTTGGTGATGACGATGCCGGACGGATCGATCACGAACCCGGAGCCGAGCGAGGAGACTTTGCGCTGGCGCTTCGGATCGCCGTCATTCTTGTTCTTGAAGAACTCGTCGAAAAATTCCTCGAAGGGCGAACCGGGCGGCAGCTGCGGCATCGGCACCTGCTGGGACGGATTCACGTTCTGCGAGGTCGAAATGTTCACGACCGCGGACTGCACGCGGTCGGCGACATCCGCGACGTTGTCGGGTCCCCGCGTCTGCGCGCGGATCGTATGCGGCGTTACGAACACGAACGCGGCAAGAACCGCTGCGGTGGCAAGTCGAACGAGAATTGTTGAGCCGGTATCGCGCGAAACGGACATGGAACGCCTTTTCCTCTGACAGATCAGCGATGCTGGCCGTCTGTGGCAAAACTGCGCCCGAACGGCCTGTGACGCAAGCATCAGGCGGAGCGATGGTTCCCGCGTTTTCGCAAATTCGCGTGAACCTATCGCCGCGCGAACCAGACCAGCACGACGCCGAGAATTGCGGCGATCAGTCCGACCGCGCGCAATGTTCCCTCCGGCGCATCGATGATGGCGGCCGCGGCCCGTTTTGCGGCTCCCGGAAAAGCCGCAAACATCAGTCCTTCGATAGCTAGCAGCAGGCCCAGGGCGGCGACAAGAAACGTCATGCTGCCCTGAGACTAGCGCGCAGGCGAAGCAGGCGGCGGCAGAAGCGTGCCGGCCGGATTCTGGAAGTAGCGGAAAAATTCGGAATCCGGCGTCAACAGCATGCGCGTGCCGTCCTTCTGCAGCCCCTGCTCATAGGCCTGCATCGAACGATAGAACGAGAAGAAATCGGGATCCTTGCCAAAGGCATCCGCGAAAATCTTGTTGCGCGTGGCGTCGCCCTCACCTCGGAGCTGTTCGCCCTTGGATGTGGCTTCTGCGATAATGACGGTCACGTCGCGATCGGCTTTCGCACGGATCGCCTGGCTTGCCTGATTGCCCTGCGCGCGGATTTCCGCGGCTTCGCGCTGACGCTCGGTCTGCATCCGCTGATAGACCGCCTGGCTGTTGGCGTCGGGCAGATCGGCGCGGCGGAGGCGGACGTCGACGACTTCGATGCCGAAGTTGCTCTTCGCCTCGGCGTTCATGCCGTCCTTGATCCGTCCCATCAGATCGGAGCGGTCGTCACGGACCACCTCGATAAAGGTCGATTCGCCGAGCACACGCCGCATGGACGCGTTGAGCACCGGCAGCAGACGCGAGTTAGCGCCTTCGATGGTCGCGACCGACTGATAGAACTTCAGCGGATCGGTGATGCGATAGCGCGCGAAAGCATCCACCACGAGACGCTTCTGGTCCGACGCGATGACTTCCTGCGGCGGATTGTCGAGATCGAGAATGCGCTTGTCGATCAGGATCACGGTGTCGATGAGCGGCGCCTTATACTGCAGGCCCGGCTCGACGATAATGCGGCGCGGCTCGCCGAAGCGGAGCAAGAGCGCCTGCTGCGACTGATGCACGAAGAAGATCGAGGAGTAGAGTGCGATCGCAACCAGGGCGATCAGTACGGCAATAACGCCGGTAATCGTTTTCATCGGCGTGCTCCGGACTGATTGGGCCGCAACAATTGATCGAGCGGCAAATAAGGCACCACATTGGAGCCCTTCGTGCCCGGATCGAGGATGACCTTGTCGATTCCACCGAGCACGCGCTCCATGGTTTCGAGATACATGCGCCGCCGCGTCACTTCCGGCGCCAGCTTGTATTCGGCAAGGATCGAGTTGAAGCGCGCGGCCTGACCTTTCGCCTCGACGACGGTGCGCTCGCGATAGGCTTCCGCTCCCTGAAGAATCCGAGAGGCCTCGCCTCGCGCTTCCGGCACCACGCGGTTTGCGTAGGTCTGCGCTTCGTTCTGCAGACGCTCGGCGTCGGCGCGCGCAGCCTGCACGTCGCGGAAGGCGTCGATGACCTGCGCGGGCGGATCGACCTTCTGCATCTGCACGCGCGTAATGGTCACGCCCGACTGATAGCTGTCGAGGATGCGCTGCATCAGCTTCAGCACCTCCTGCTCGGTCGCGGCACGCGCACCGGTCAGGATCGGCTGGATCTGGGCGCGGCCAACGACTTCGCGCATGGCCGATTCGGCGACCGCCTTGATCGTGCTTTCGGGGTTCTGAAGATTGAACAGGTAATTGCCGGCGTTGTTGATGATCCAGAACACGGAAAAATCGACATCGACGATGTTTTCGTCGCCGGTCAGAATCAGGCTCTCTTCGGTCACATCGCGGGTGACCGTGCCGCGCCGGAAATCCTCCTGCACGCGGAAGCCAATATCGACCTTGTTTTCGAACGTCACCCGCGGCGTCAGCACGGTCTCGATCGGGTAAGGCAGGTGATAGTTGAGGCCCGGCTGCGTCGTCTGCACGAACTTGCCGAACCGCAGGACGATGCCCTGCTCATCCGTATTTACACGGTAGAAGCCCGAGAGGAGCCACACCACCACGGCTGCAAAAAGAAGCAGGATCGCGCCCTTGCTGCCGAAATTGCCTGACCCCGGCAACACGTTCTTGAGGCGGTCCTGCCCACGGCGGATCAAATCCTCCAGGTCCGGCGGCTGATTCCCGCCGCTGTTTCGGCCCGGTCCACCCGGCTGTTGGCCGGAGCCCCATGGCCCGCGCGGCCCTCCGCCCCAAGGTCCGCCGCTCTGATTCTTCCAAGACATTAAATAGCCTCCGGTCGCGCCGCGGGCTCGCTCATCGGCCCGTTCTGCAAGTTGCGACGGTTATAGGGTAGCGAATGTGGCGGTTCAACGCGGGCACCTGTCGCGCTTGCGCAAGGCGCCCCGGCACCCGCAATCCGGGGTTCACACGCGCGAACGAACCGCCGAATAATAAGAGCGATAGTGATCGAGCACAAAAAGCCTGATCGCGGACGAAAGATTGCCCTGCTTGCGCTTCTGATCCACTTCCTGGACGACGTCCGAAAGCGTCACCCTGCGCTCTGCTGCGATATGTTTGAGCGCATCCCAGAAAGCGTCTTCCAGACTGACACTCGTTTTGTGACCAGCGATTACGATTGACCGTTTTACGACAGGGCTCTTCATTTCTGACCTTCTCTATCTGCACGCAGATGCAGACTGAGAGAGTGCTCTCGTTGATGTTCGAGCTTGGAGGTCAAGGTGCGTTCATGCGCCGTACGGCCGTGACGAGCACGGTTCTCAGCCGCGGTCACTTCTTTTTCCACGCGTGCCTTCGCTTTGCGAGCACGACGCAAATTTACAATCTCGGCCATCGGCCGTTTCCTTGTCCCATCCCCGATGACGCAGCGGAATCTTGCGTTCCGTTTGCGTCAAGCGCGCAGAACATTAGTGACTATAATCATCTTCGCAAGTGACAATTCGGCTGAATTTGCATAGCGGTACTATGGTCCTAGACGCTTGCATCGCACTACCGCGAGTTGCGCTGCAAAAGGCGGTAATGAGATACGCAACCGGCAATCGCGAAACGACGAAAAGCGAGAATTGAATATGACGAAGACGCGCACGGAGACAGACACTTTCGGCCCGATCGAAGTCGCGGCGGATCGATATTGGGGAGCGCAGACGCAACGCTCGACCATGAATTTCAAGATCGGTGGCGAGCGCATGCCGAAGCCGGTGGTGCGCGCCTTCGGTCTGCTCAAAAAAGCCGCTGCTTTGACCAACCAGGAACTTGGCCTGCTTGATTCGAAACTTGCCGAGGCGATTTGCCGGGCGGCCGACGAAGTCATCGCGGGAAAACTCGACGATCACTTTCCGCTCGTGGTCTGGCAGACCGGCTCCGGTACGCAATCGAACATGAATGCGAACGAGGTCATCGGAAACCGCGCGATCGAGATGCTCGGCGGCACCATGGGCTCGAAGAAGCCGGTGCATCCGAACGACCACGTGAACATGAGTCAGTCCTCGAATGACTCCTTCCCGACCGTCATGCACGTAGCAGCCGCCGAGGAGATTACCCACAAGCTGATTCCGGCGCTCGAGCACTTGCAGAAGGCACTCGACCAGAAGGCGAAAGACTTCGCGCACATCATCAAGATCGGCCGCACCCACACGCAGGATGCGACCCCGCTCACGCTCGGCCAGGAATTTTCGGGCTATGCCGCGCAGGTGCAGTCCTCGATCGCGCGCATTCGCGCAACCCTGAGCGAACTGATGTTGCTGGCGCAGGGCGGCACCGCCGTCGGCACCGGTCTCAATGCCAAGAAAGGCTTCGCGGAGAAGGTCGCGCAGAAGATCGCGGAAATGACCAAGCTGCCCTTCGTCACCGCACCGAACAAGTTCGAGGTGATGGCAGCGCACGATGCCTATGTCGCAACCCACGGCGCGTTGAATTCCTGCGCGACCGCCCTCTTCAAGATCGCGAATGACATTCGCTTCCTTGGTTCGGGTCCGCGTTCGGGTCTGGGCGAACTCTCGCTGCCCGAAAACGAGCCCGGCTCCTCGATCATGCCCGGCAAGGTGAACCCGACGCAGGCCGAAGCGCTGACGATGGTTTGCTGCCAGGTGTTCGGCAACAACACAGCCGTTACCGTGGCCGGTTCGCAGGGCCATTTCGAACTCAACGTCTTCAAACCGGTGATGGCCTATGCACTTCTGCAATCGGTCCGCTTGCTTGGCGACGCGGCGATTTCCTTCACCGACAATTGCGTCGTCGGCATCGAAGCCAACGAAGACAAGATCAAGGACCTGCTCGAGCGCTCGCTGATGCTGGTCACCGCGCTCGCGCCGAAGATCGGCTACGACAACGCCGCAAAGATCGCGAAGACCGCCCACAAGAAAGGCACGACGTTGCGCGAAGAAGCCGTCGGCGGCGGCTATATCTCGAACGAAGAATTCGACGCGCTGGTGCGGCCTGAGAAGATGATCGGACCGGAGTAAAACCACAACGCGGAATGCGGTTTTACGCAAAGTTCATTTGAAACAAACCGCGAAAGCGCGCAGCATTGCTCCAATGCTGCGCGCTGCTACCGCTCTCCCGCTTGCCGCGATCCTTGCGCTCGCGGCGTTAATCCGTCTTTGGAATCTGAGCGCAAACGACTACGGCCGCGAATATTACGCAGCCGCCGTCCGCGGCATGCTGCAAAGCTGGCATAACGTTTTCTTCAATTCCTTCGATCCCGGCGGCTTCGTCACGCTGGACAAACCGCCGCTGGCAATCTGGATACAGGCGCTGTTCGCGAAGCTTTTTGGCTTCAGCGCACTGAACTCGCTGCTGCCGCAGGTGCTGCTCGGGCTTGCGGCGATCCTGCTGGTCTTTCTCATCGTACGGCGGACGTTCGGCGACCGGACCGCCCTCATCGCCGCGTGTTTTCTCGCGCTGACGCCGGCGAGTGTCGCGATCGACCGATCCAACAACACCGAAAGCTGCCTGATCGTCGTCCTTCTGCTCGCCGCATGGTTGGGGATGCGCGCGGCCGAAACCGGACTCCTGCGCGACCTCTGCGGCGCCATGCTGATGCTCGGCATCGGCTTCAACGTAAAGATGGCGGCGGCGCTGATTCTCGCACCGGCGATCGCCCTTACCTTTTTCATCTTCAACAGAAACATCTCGTTTGTTCGCCATCTGAAATTTCAGGCAATCGCGGGCGGACTGATGATCGTGCTCGCGCTTTCCTGGGCAACCGCGTTCGATCTCGCGCCGGTGGACAAGCGGCCCTATGCCGGCAGCACGAAGCACAATTCCATGCTGGAGGTCGCGCTTCTCCACAACGGCGCCGCGCGCTTCATGCAGCCGAATGCGCCGGTGCAATCCGATAGGCCGCGTCCTGTTCTCTACGACGCATCCCCAGTCGGCCCGCTTCGCCTGTTTCGTGCGTTACAGGCCGGACAAGCCGCATGGCTGCTTCCGCTCGCGCTTGCCGGAATCCTTCTGGTTATGCGTTCGCGCGGGAGCCGCACGCAACGGATCGCCATTGCAATCTGGGGAGGCTGGCTCGCGAGCTACTGGGTCGTGTTCAGTGCGGCAGGCGGGCCGTTTCACACCTATTATCTTGCAGCGCT
>DAORMJ010000018.1:9973-41891 GCA_035440445.1 Xanthobacteraceae bacterium | reverse complement strand
CTCGCGACACGAGAACGGAAATTCGCCGGGCTGGCTAGCCGCTGCAGCGATCCTCATCACGGCCTGCTGGCAAGCAGGGATTTTCGCCGGACAAACGCAAGGCCATGCGCCGCTCTGGCTGAACGTCACCGCCGGCGTCGCATGTGGGCTTGCCGCACTCTCTGCAATTCTCTTCATGGGCAATATTCCGCGAAGGGCTCCTGCACTCGCGGCCCTGCCGATCGTCGCAATGCTTTTGCTGCCACTGGCAAGCGCGCTCAGCGTCGTGCTGATACGGCCCAATGTTGCGGCTCCACTCGCGTCGCTTGCCGCGTTCTCAGAAACGACGTCCGACACCCTGCGAACAAATCCGCGGCGTGCGGCACCTGCCCGTGAGAAGTTGATCGCATTCTTGCAGCAACATCGCAGCGGCGAAAAATTTCTTGTCGCCGTCGAAAACGCACTGCTCGCCGGCCCGATCATTGTCGCAACCGGCGAACCGGTGATTGCGATTGGCGGCTATCTCGGCACCGATCCGATCTTGACCGCGGATAAATTCGCAGCTCTTGCGGAAAGCGGCACTGTGCGTTTCGTCATGATCGGCGGCTTCTCGCTTTCGAGACGCGATCAGCAAGGCGAAATCGCACTTCGGGAATGGGTGCGGAAAAATGCGGCGCGCGTCGATCCTGCTTTGTGGAGTTTGTCGCCAAATCGCGCTGGCCAAACCTATCAACTTCGTCTCGGCGGCGCCCTGACGGAAATGGCATTCCCTGAACTTTACGATCTGAAAGCCTCGCCTCGGTAAGCTAACCTTTCCGTAGCATTACAAAACGCTAACGATCGCCTTACGTAAGTTTCATTTGAAGATTGCCGCTGCGCGGATCATGTTTTCTCCATCGGGAGGTTGCCTCCCTTCGGAGAATTCAAGTCATGAAGAAATGGGTTATCGCCAGCGTCGCCTCTGTTGCCCTTGTCGGCACCGGCCTCTGCGTTGCCGCTTATGCGCAAGGCCAGGACAAGCAGGGCGACCGCTTCGATCGAATGGTCGAGCGCATGCAGGACGGCCCGAAAGGCTGGCATGGCCGCCGCCATCACCGCATGAGCGCCGAAGATCGCGCGGCGTTTCTCGATGCACGCATTGCCGCCGTCAAAGCCGGCCTGAAGCTTACGGCCGAACAGGAAAAGCTCTGGGGCCCGGTGGAACAGACCACCCGCGAACTCGGTAAGAAGTGGTCGGACCGTATGGCCGAGCGCCGCGAAGAGTGGAAAAAGCGCCGCGCCGAATGGAAGGAAAACAAGGAGCGTCCGCCGGTCGACCAGATCGACCGCCTACGCAAGCGTGCTGACGCCATGGCCGAACGCGCTGCCGACCTGAAGCGTTTTGCCGACGCCGCCCAGCCGCTTTATGCGACGCTCGACGAAGCGCAGAAGCGCCGTCTGCAAACGCTGATCCAGCCCCGCGGCAAAGGCTGGCATCACCGCCGGCATCATGATCGCGATGACGGTCCGCGCCGCGGCTGAACGGGCCTTGGAAAATCGGATTGCGTACCTAAATACAGAACCGGAAGCCTGTCGCTGACCTCCAAAGGGTCATTCTCTCCATCCTTGTAGCGACGCTTCTGTCGTTGGGCCGCGAGTTGCCCCCCTCGCGGCCCAACACTTTTTTGATCCCTGCCCATTTGATCGATGCCATCGGCAACGAAGTGGCCCGCCAGGCGTTTCTCCCGCCGGATCAGGAGAACTCTCATGAAAACACGTTCCGTTCTGCTCGCACTGCCTCTGGCGGCAGTCCTTGCCCTCCCCGTTGCTGCACAAAACCGCGGGGATAACGAGCGCGCGACCATCAACCAGATCATTGCCCGCGAAGACGCGCGGATTGCCCAGCTCAAAGCCAATCTCCGGCTCGCCGACGATCAGCAGGACGACTGGAATCGCTTCGAGGCCGCGTTGAAAGACATTTCCCGCAAGCGCGCGGAGCGCAGCATCAAGGTCAGGGAAGAGCAGGAAAAGCGCGATGCTGAAAAAGACGGCAAGCAGCTGACCCATGCCGAAGCGCTGCGTAAGCACGCCGAAGCGCTCACCTTCCGCGCGGACGAAATTCGTGCACTTGCCGATGCCTCGGAGCCTCTCTCGGGGAAACTCAGCGATCCGCAGCGCCGGAGAGTGGACGAGCTTATCCGCGCCTATGTGCAGGCGCCGTTTATTTTCGATGGCCCAGTGCGCCGGCGCAATTAGCCGCCGGCCCTATTTGCACGAGGCAGCACCGGCAAGGGTTCGCGCGTTTGCATTCGCGCGAGCCGCGCGATAGCAGACGTTCATGACCACGGAACTGACTGCTCTCGCGCTCGCGATCCTGCTTGGCTTCGCGCATTTGTTCATCGCAGCGAATGCCGCGACCAAAGTCCGCGGCATCGACTGGAATGCTGGCCCGCGCGACGAGCCGAAAGAGCCGCTTCGCGGCATGCCCGGACGTCTCGATCGCGCGTTCCGGAATTATCTCGAAACCTTCGCCTTCTTCGCGGTGGCAGTGCTGGTCGCGCATCTTGCGAACCGGCACAATGCCCTGACTGTTTATGGCGCGTGGGCCTACCTGATTGCGCGGATTGTTTATCTGCCGCTCTATGCGGCAGGGATTGCCTATTGGCGCTCGGTCGTATGGGGCGTTTCGTTTCTGGCGATTATCGCCATCGTCACCGGCCTTTACTGGCCCTGATTATTTCGGCGGTTGATAAAGCCCGCGCAGATCGCCTTCATTCCAGATGATGTTGTCGATGCGCCAGCCTTTCGGCGTCATCACCAGAATGTAACGCACGGTCACGGCTTTACCGAAGTTGTTGAAGGTCGCGCTCGCGGTCGCACCCTTGCCATCGCCGCCGGCCTGCACCGTGACAACCGGATCGGTAATCTCCCAGTCCTGCGCATCGACGAAGGGATCGCCGTTAAGCAGTGGCGCTTCCTGCTGCTTCTCCGCTTCCTTCGCGTCGTTGTCGATCAACTCGGCGAGCGAAGGCGTGAAATACTGCTCGAGACCTGCACGAGAACTGAAATCGATGCTTGGCGTGTTCTTGCCGAGATACTGCTTGTAGATGTTCTCGATGAAAGTCTTGGCGTCATTGCCCTGCGACGCTGCCGGTAAAGACAGGAACAGGAGTGCCGCGCATAAGGCGAAACAGCGAAACTTCATGATTAGACCGCGACGGGTGCTTTGATTGCTGGATGCGGATCGTAATGCTCGAACTCGATATCCTCGTAACGGAAAGAGAAGATGTCCTTCACGTCCTGATTGAGCTTCAGCGTCGGCAGCGGACGCGGCGCGCGCGAGAGCTGCAATTCGGCCTGCTCGCGGTGATTGTTGTAAAGGTGCACGTCACCGAACGAATGCACGAAGTCGCCGGGCTTCAGCCCCGTGACCTGCGCGATCATCTGCGTAAGCAGCGCGTAGGACGCGATATTGAACGGTACGCCGAGAAACACATCGGCCGAACGCTGGTAAAGCTGGCAGGAAAGTTTCCCGTCGCCGACCCAGAACTGGAACAGGCAATGGCACGGCGCGAGCGCCATCTTCGGCAGGTCCGCCGGATTCCACGCGCTCACGATCAGGCGGCGCGAATTCGGATTGGTTCTGATCTCGGAAATCAGATCCTTGATCTGGTCGATGGTGCCGCCATCGGGCGTCGCCCACGAGCGCCACTGTTTTCCATAAACCGGGCCAAGATTGCCCTTGGCGTCGGCCCACTCGTCCCAGATCGTGACGCCATGATCGGAGAGGTATCTGATGTTCGTGTCACCCGCGAGAAACCACAGGAGCTCGTGAACAATAGCTTTCAGCGCGAGCTTTTTGGTTGTGACGAGCGGAAAACCTTCGGAGAGGTCGAAGCGCAGCTGGTGGCCAAAGACGGACAAAGTACCCGTGCCGGTCCGGTCGCCTTTTGCAACGCCGGTCTGAATGATGCGCTCAACAAGATCGAGGTATTGCCGCACGGCGATCACCCTGTCTGAACTTGAGAGAGACTACCTCTCCTCCACCGCTTGCGCATCCATGCGCTGATTCTTATCGCGCCGAAACGTCTGAATAGTTTTAGAATATATATTCTAAAAGTAGCAAAAAAGCACCCCGGCGAAGCCGGGGCGCAAGATCGCGTTAGTTCACGGTTCCGAAAAGAACGCCGCCAACAGCGGGGCCTACAATCGGAACATATCCGACCGGGCCATAGCGCTCACTGACGAAAAATTCCGAAGAGGTCAGGGGCGAAGAACCGTAGCTGGAGCTGCCAATCTGGTTGCCCTGCAGGGTCCCGCGCTGGGATAGAAGCTGCTGTTCGCCGGGTTCCTCGGCCTTGACCGGACCCAGACCCGCAATCAATGCGATTACCGCGACGGACGCGAGAATGATCTTTCTCATGGATGGGTCTCCTTCATGTGCATTTCCACCGCCCTATGGAAAATAAACGTCCCAAATGAGCGTTGGTTCTGCGGCATTTGTGCAATGCAAAAGGGATATTTTTGCATTATTAGAATTTAAATTCTAATATTCCGCAATGGCCCGCCCTGCTTCGATCGACCAGTCAGCGCTCATCGATGCCGCAACGCTCGTGGCTGCTCGGGTGGGGGCTGCCGGCGTATCGATCGCGGCAGTCTCGAAAGCTGCGGGCGTACCCACGGGGTCTATCTATCACCGCGTGGCCTCGCGCGACGCGCTGCTGGCTGAGGTCTGGCTTGCGGCAAACGGCCGTTTTCAACAGATGGTGCTTCCACTGCTTTCCGAAATGGCGAACGAAGCGGGCGCCATCGAATGCGCGCTCGCGACACCGCGTTTCGCGAGAAGCGATCACGCCGCCGCGTCGGTGTTGAGCGCACACCGGAAAGAAGAATTCATCCGGCCGCACGCACCCGACGAATACCGTCAGCGCGCGAGCGAACAGGCCGCTGCCATGCGCGAAGCAGTCGCCAATGCCGCCTCCCGTCTGTTTCCCGCCGACACGCGCGGCAAAGAAAAGCTCGCAGTCGCCGTCGTCGGGATCCCCCTCGGCGCGGTGCGGGTCTTTCTTCCGCAGGCGATCCCGCCGCAGGAAATCGATGACACGATTGCCGCCGCGGTGCGCGCTGCCTTGCGGACCTGACGTTAGGCCGCCTCGACGCAGCCGCCCTGTTTCACCTTGCGGATGCTCGAGGCCGGGTATTTCACCAGCATCGCCGCCGTGCGGATGGGCCCGGGAACCAGCGTAGAACCTCGCCGCGCCATTGACGAGCCCGCAGGAAAAGCCAAAACTGCGCGCGTTCCGAGGGGGGCCCTGCCGGGCTGAGATTCCGCAATTCATGCGGTGACCCTTTGAACCTGATCCGGGTCATGCCGGCGAAGGGACAGGACAATGTTACGGACACCAGTTCCACATCTATCAATCCGTCTATTTTTCGCGGGCGCGCATTCGCGCCGGCGTATTTGCGCGTGAAAGCGAGGCTGCCATGAACATCCATGATCGTGAACTGAAGACGCCGGAAGTGACGACCGGCGCGCTCCCCGCCTCGCGCAAAATCTATTCGGTCCCCGAAACCGCCGCGGACCTGCGCGTGCCGCTGCGCGAGATCGCCCTCTCGGAAAGCTCGAAAGAACCGCCGCTGCCGGTTTACGACACGTCCGGCCCCTACACCGATCCCGGCGTGACGATCGACGTTGAAAAGGGCCTCTCCCGCGCGCGCGCCGTCTGGGTGAAGGAGCGCGGCGGCATCGAGGAATACGAAGGACGCGCGATCCAGCCGATCGATAACGGCAACGCCACCGGCAAGTATCTTGCGCGCGCTTTCCCGAACACGCCGAAGCCCATGCGCGGCGTAGGCAACGCGCCGGTCACGCAATACGAATTCGCCAAGGCCGGCATCATCACCAAGGAAATGATCTACGTCGCGGAACGCGAGAACCTTGGCCGCAAGAAAATGCTGGAGCGCGCGGAAGCAGCACTTGCCGACGGCGAACAGTTCGGCGGCGCGCTGCCCGCTTTCATCACCCCTGAATTCGTGCGCGACGAGATCGCGCGCGGCCGCGCAATCATCCCGGCGAACATCAACCACGCCGAATTAGAGCCGATGATCATCGGCCGCAACTTCCTCGTGAAGATCAACGCCAACATCGGCAACTCCGCCGTCACCTCTTCGGTTGAAGAAGAAATCGACAAGATGGTCTGGGCGATCCGCTGGGGTGCGGACACGGTGATGGACCTCTCGACGGGCCGCAACATCCACAACACCCGCGAATGGATTTTGCGGAATTCGCCGGTGCCGATCGGCACCGTGCCGATCTATCAGGCGCTGGAGAAAGTGAACGGCGATCCGGTCAAGCTCGACTGGGAAGTCTATAAGGACACGCTGATCGAACAGTGCGAACAGGGCGTCGATTATTTCACGATCCATGCGGGCGTGCGGCTTGCTTACGTGCCGCTGACCGCGAACCGCGTCACCGGCATCGTCTCGCGCGGCGGCTCGATCATGGCGAAGTGGTGCCTGTCGCGGCACAAGGAAAGCTTCCTCTACGAACGCTTCGACGAAATTTGCGACATCATGCGCAAATATGATGTCAGCTTCTCGCTCGGCGACGGCCTGCGCCCCGGGTCGATTGCGGACGCAAACGACCGCGCGCAGTTCGCGGAACTGGAAACACTCGGCGAACTCACGCAGATCGCCTGGCAAAAAGGCTGCCAGGTGATGATCGAAGGTCCGGGCCATGTGCCGATGCACAAGGTCAAGATCAACATGGAGAAGCAGCTGAAAGAATGCGGCGAGGCGCCGTTCTACACGCTCGGACCGCTCACGACCGACATCGCGCCGGGCTACGACCACATCACGAGCGGCATCGGTGCCGCCATGATCGGCTGGTTCGGCTGCGCCATGCTTTGCTACGTGACGCCGAAGGAGCATCTCGGCCTGCCGAACCGCGACGACGTGAAAACCGGCGTGATTACCTACAAGATCGCGGCACACGCGGCCGATCTCGCGAAAGGCCATCCTGCAGCGCAGTTGCGCGATGATGCGCTAAGCCGCGCGCGCTTCGACTTCCGTTGGGAAGACCAGTTCAATCTCGGGCTCGACCCGGATACCGCACGCGACTTCCACGACGAAACGCTGCCGAAAGACGCGCACAAGGTCGCGCATTTCTGCTCGATGTGTGGACCGAAATTCTGCTCGATGAAGATCACGCAGGACGTGCGCGATTACGCGGCGACGCTGAACGATCAACAGGTCGGCATGGCGCAGATGAGCGAGAAGTTCAAAGCGCTTGGCGAACAGGTTTATGTGGCGGAAGATGCGGTGAAGCAAAGCAACAAGGCACTCTGACCATGGCGCATATCATTTATAAGGTCGTCCGCCACGACAGCGGCTGGGCCTATACCGCGGACGGCACCTTCTCCGAGCCCTTCCCGACGCATGATGCCGCACTGAAGGCGGCGAAGCGCGCGGCGCAGGAGCAGCGCACGCCCGGCGACACACACGTCATCGAATACGAAGACGAAAACGGCACCTGGCACACCGAAACCGCATCCGGGACCGACCGGCCGGAGACGGACGTGAAGGGCTGACACAGGCAACGTGAGTCATCGCGCTGTCTTACGGGTTCTGCTCGCCGCATTTTTCGCAGGCGGTGCCGTGCTGTATTTCCGTGCGACCGATGCGCTGGTACTCATTACGCCAAGCTGGGTGCCGTATCCGCGCGATCGCGACCGGCGTTCTGGAACTGATCCTTGCCGCGATGCTGGTATTTCCGAAAACGAGGAAAGCTGCCGGCATTCTGCTCGCGCTTTATGTGCTCGCGGTCTGGCCCGCGAATTTCAAACACGCGATCGAAGGCATTTCGTTGCCGCCAACTCCGGATAGCTGGTGGTACCACGCACCGCGTCTGGCGTTTCAGCCGGTTATTGCGTGGCTTTGTTTATACGCGGCGCGGGTGGTGGATTGGTCGCTCAAACGAATAATCTAGTCAACAGTAGGCAAGATATCGCCTTTGTCTGGGAGTGCCGTCACTGTCACGCGAATGAAATCAGTATCGAAATGAGACAACAGCATTTCCACGAACCGGCAATGGTAAACTGCATATACCTCGCGGGTCATCGATTTACTTTTTGCGCCAAGGATATTGAAGACAATTCTATCCTCTAAAACTTTCGGCCGCATCCATGCAGTATTTTCCCATTCTTCCGAAACGAAAGTAAAATCACCATCAGAGTCTAATTTCCAATCAGAAAATACGCCGTCATCAAATGCGGCCTTTATTTTTTTATCCAGCACTTTCGGCTCTTTGCAGAACAAGCGAATAGCCATGTTACTATTCCTCTTGTCCGCTAGTCGGCTTTTGCGACGAAGAGGGCTTTTCATGTAGCGAGCCGGATAAACCGGTAGCTAGTTTCGGGGTTGCTAACAGCTGTTTGAGAAAACTGAAATCCGAGTCGGCTGTAGGTTTCTGACGGACTTCTTCAACCTGTTTTCGTGTAACTTCAATCTGACGACCCACCTCCTCTTTTAGTCCAGTTGGCACATCCGCTCCACCGAAGAGTTCAGCGGCACGAAGAAAACCCTCCGAATTATACATCCACAACCGCTGGCCAGAACGCTTTGAAAACTCATTAAGCAATTCCGGCCTAGGGCCGACGGTTCGGCCATTTACTGACCACCACCAATCATCCTTCAAGTCATCGGTCACAACTATCAAGTCGTTCTTCTCTATAGTCGCAATAGAGATTAGTTGCTCCCAAGCAATAAAATCTCCATACGCACCAGGCAAACCTTTTTTAGTCTGGTCTTTGTAGCCCGGCGGCACCTCTTTAGCGAAACGCTCGGCCGCCTCGCGATGCATTTCTACTAACTCTTCCTCGGTTGGCGGATTTCCAATTTTTCCTGCGCAGGTCGCAAGAAGAAAATTCGCATAAGGATCGTTGGAGATCATTTTCTCCATCGACTTTCGCTTAGAAGTAAGTTCACTTTTAATCTTATCAATTGCAGAAATTGATTCTTCGTCCAAATAAGGGTGCTCACGTTGAGAACCTAACTTCTCAGTTTCGAATTTCAGGAGATCGCTCTCGGCATCCGCGTATCGCTTCACTTGACTCATAATAACAGCAGGACGATTACGCGAATATTCTTCCGCAAATTGATGAGGAAGCCTGATTCTAGGCGCACAAGTTTTTATTAGTTCAATGAGCGCATCACTAGATTGGGGTGAATACCTATATAAGTTGAGCAAGGTATTCGCATCAAAGCTTATTAAGCTCGCGTGCCAAAGCGATTTTAAATCGTCGTCTGACGGCTTAAAATAAGCGTGAAATATATCTTTCATTCTGAAACGACATAGGCTGAGTTGAGAACAATGTTCATTCTGATAGTAGCATTTCCGGAGCGAAAACACAGCTAATTGGCGCTCTCCCGCGCTGCAGTCACCGCGGCCTAAATTTCCGCTTCCACGCACGCACCCGTGATCGCCCTCACCCCGGCGTGATTTGAAAACGCTGCCTTGCCGGGAGCATCTTTCCGCCATGGAAAGGGCAAGGGCCATGACACAGGCAAAGGGCAATCAGCGTAACAAGTGGAATAAGCGGGTTCTGGGTTCGCTCGCGGCAGCGGCACTCGTGCTGGCGGCGGCACCCGCAATCGCCGGCACCTCGCGCGGCTTTGAAAACGGCGGCTATTTCACCCGCTTCGATCCGGTGGTCGCGGAGTTCAACGAAACCCGCAAGCCGTTTCGCATCGTCGGCCTTTGCCAGTCCGCCTGCACGCTGTTTCTCTCGATCCGCAACGTCTGTGTCGAGCGCACCGCGCGCTTCGAATTCCACGCCGGCAGCGACGGCAAGGGCAACATCCTGCAGTCGGCGACCCAGCACATGATCGATGCCTATAATCCGAAGCTGCGCCGCTTCGTGATCCAGAACGGCTACATGGAAACGCTGGCCTTCAGCGCGATCTCCGCCGACGACATGATCGACAAGTTCGGCTACACCGAATGCACGCCGGAGCATCGCCTCGCGAGCGCCGACGACCAGTTCGAGCGCAGCAACGGCTACAGCAGCGAAGGCAGCTATTCCGAACGGCCGCTGCGCCAGCACGCCGCGATGCCCCGCAACGAAGGCAGCTACCGCTCGCGCTAGCGCGAGCCTTCGGAAAATCTCGTTAACCCTCTTCCCCTACGCTTTCCCGGCGGGCGCGAACCCTCACAGGTTCCCGCCCGCTTCCATCCTTTGGGACAGGTCTTGGGTACGAATGGAGGGAGTGATGAAGAGAATTCTGTTTGTAGCAGCGTTGTCGCTCGCAAGTCTTTCGCTCGCAAGCCTTGGCGCAGCTAGCACAGCACAGGCACAGAGCCAGACACTGACCGGCGCCGTGGTCGGCGGATTGACCGGCGCGCTGGTTGCGGGGCCGTTCGGTCTCGTGGTCGGCGGCGTCAGCGGTGCCGTCATCGGCAACAATATCGAGCGCCCGCGCAACGTCTGTTACGTCAACAATCGCGGCCGCGAAGTCTGCCGCCCGCGCTAGAGCGCGCCTCGATCGACGCAAGCTAAAGGCCGTCCCTTCGGGCGGCCTTTTTCTTTGGGCCGCGCACGGACTCGTGATCCGCGCCTGTGACGGCCATCACACGGCAAAGCGGCATCCGCCCCTAGGGTCTTCGCAAGACAAGGATGCAACGAACCAACCGCCCGCAGGGGGAAGCCATGCTGAGCAAAGTCATCACCGTCACCGCCGCCGCCGCACTCTCCGTGATGTTCGTCATCGGCAGCGTGAAAGCCGAAACGCGCGGAAAGCTGATCGTCAACGAGCTTTCCGGTAAATGCCTCGACGTCCCCGGTATCTCCAACCTCGCCCCCGGCACGCCGCTGCAGATCTATGACTGCGAGGTGAGCGGCTTCGAGGTGAACGGGAAGGAATCGGATCAGTTCTGGGTGTTCGACCGCAAGGGACAGATCCGCAACACGCTCTCCGGGATGTGCATCGACATCGCGGGTACCGAGAAAGACAGCCTGATCCAGATCGAAGCCTGCGATGCCGCGAACCCCGCACAGGTCTGGATCTTCCACGAGAACGGCTTCATCGAGAACGAAGCCACCGGGAAATGCATCAACGTCGCCGGCATCGCCGCGACCGCCACCGGTACCCCGCTTCAGCTTTCGGAATGCGAAACCGGCAACCCGCAGACCGATCAGCGCTGGCGCGCCTGAACGAACTTCATCGTAGCCTTCCCGACTTGGGCGCTGCCTAAAAATGCAGCGCCCTTTTTCTTTTTCAAAGGGCAAGCAACACGGTGTAACAAAATAATACCGTCGCACCCCGTTCCCGAACGCTCGGAACCGGGAATAGGATCGCCGCCGGCCCGCTCGGGCTTCGGGGGAATTCATTTCGATGTTTACAGATAAGTCGTTCGCCAGACTCTCGGCGGCATTGCTCACGCGTGCCTTCGGCCTCATCGCCGGATTGGTTCTCTTCTCTTTGCCGCCGGTGATGGGCGCGCAGGCGCAGGAAAACGCGCGGCCCTACAAGCGGGTAGGCAATTGGGAAATCGAAGTCGTTCAGGCCTATCCGATGACGCCGGCGCACTGCCGCCTCAAACGCGCCTACGGCACCGAAGAATGGCTGATGATCCTCTTCGGGAAAGACTTTCTGGCGTTCGACTTCTCCGGTCTGGGCACGGCTGCGCTCGGCAACCAGCTCGAGGTGACCTATTCGATCGTGCCGATCGACCCGAAGCCGGTCACGGCGAAGCTCGTCCCGATTGGCGGTCACGGCGGCTTCGAGGTGCTGCGCGTCGTGGAGCCGCTCGACGGCCCCGGCAGCCTCGACGATCTTCTGGACGAAGCACGCACGCGGATCGAATTCCGCACCAAGTATCCGCCCGCGGACCGGGGCATCCCCGGCCGCTGGAGCTATGACGTGAAGGGCATCACACCGGCGGTGTCGGCACTGATCGACTGTCGGGACAAAGTGATGCTGGGCAACAATCCTCCGCAGCAACAGGTGCAGCAGCAGCCCGCGCAGCCACGCGTGGCGCAGAACGCGCCGCCTCCCCGCCGTCAGGTGGATTGCCTGCTCATCGTCAAAGGGCGGACTTACCTCGACGGAAGATGCGAATACGAGTCCGACCCGGACGGTTCGTTCCGCATGTTCGGCAAGGATTACTTCGTCTATCTGAACGTGCACGAGAAAAACCTCGGCGATGCGTCATGGAATGCCGACCCGAAAAGCACCCACGCGCATAACCGCATCGGCGAAGTCCGGCGTGACGGCGCCTGCTGGGTGATGAATCGCGATACGCGCATCTGCGCATGGCGCCTTGGCGAACGGCCGGCCAACTATCTCGATAAGGCGGCGGCACCCAAGCAGAAGCAGAAAGCGCGCTATGCCTGCCCGCCGCCGGGCAGCATCCGCTCGAAGGAGAGCAACCGCAAAGCGGTCGTGCATTTTGCCAACAGCACCGGCCGCACGATGGACGTGGTCTGGATCGACTTCGACGGCAAACGCAAAACCTACCGCACGCTGAAGAACGGCGAGGATTACAAGCAACAGACCTTCGTCACCCATCCCTGGATTCTCGTGGACAAGCAGGGCCGCTGCCTGAACTACGTCGTCTGGCCGAAGGGCGGCGAAGAGCTGCAGGAATTCTTCGACGACAACTGAGTCTCAACGAAACTCTTTTCTCTCTAAATCAGGAATACGCTCGTGCGTAAAATCATCCTCCTCGCCGCGGCAGCAGCGATTGCTTCCCTGCTCAGTGCAACGAGCTACGCGCAGCCGCGCGGCAAGCTCATCGTCAACCAGCTTTCCGGAAAATGCATCGACGTCAGCGGCGCGCCGGGCGTTGCAAATGGCGCACCGCTGCTGCTCTGGGATTGCGAGCGCAACGGAAAAAACAAAGACAACGGCTCGAATTCCGATCAGTTCTGGGAGCGCACGCAATCCGGCAAGATCCGCAACACGCTTTCCGGGAAATGCATCGACATCAAGGGCCGCAATAACGGCGATGATCTGCAGCTCTGGGATTGCGACACGCCCGGCCGCGACAGCGACCAGACTTTCGTGTTCCGCTCGGACGGATTCATCGAGCATCGTGCTACCCGCAAGTGTATCGACGTTTCCGGCGCGCCGGGCCGCAACAACGGTGCGCGCCTTCAACTCTGGGATTGTGAACTGAACAATCCGCAGACCGACCAGCGCTGGCGCTTCTAATCCACTGTTACGCCGGAAATCGCCGGAACCCGCTCCGGCGATTTCTGTCGGGATACCGACACAGACTCTCGGGAACTGCGTATAACTTTCGCTGCGGCGAAAAATTCCGCGCGCAGCCAATTTCCTCCGGCTGCCAATTCGCTACCATCCGCAACCGCCCAGCACATATCGCGTGAACCATCACGCAGGGCGCAAGGGAATTTTCCACGATGTCGAAGAAATTAGTAGTAGCCGCAGCCGTCGCGGTATCGTGCCTTGCCATCCATGCCGAAGCCCATGCGCAGACGCGCTGGATGCAGACCTGCCCGTCCCCCGGCAACATTCGCTCGGTCGATAGCAAGACCAAAGCCATCGTCAACTTTTCAAACAACACCGGCCGATCGATCAACATCGTCTGGCTCGATTACGAAGGCAAGCGCAAGACCTACAAGACGCTCAATCGCGGCGAGGTCTATGAGCAACAGACTTTCGTCGGCCACCCGTGGCTGATCGTCGATACGAATGGCGGCTGTCTTGGCCTGTACTGGCCGCGCTCCGGCGAGCAGATCGCGGAAATCTACGACAACCGGTAGTCGCGCCGACCGTCGCGGCAGGACACGAGACGACAAAATGGGCGCCCGCAAAGAGCGCCCATTTTTCTTGCGATCACCCGAGATAGTGTCGCTTGGAAAGCCCAACCCCATTGTGGCGCAGGATCGCGTAGGCGATCGATACGTGAAAATAGAAGTTCGGCAGCGCGTGCCGTTGCAGGTAATGCAGCCCGGTGAACTCGAAAATCTTGCCCCCGCCTTTGACTTCTATGTGCCGCGTTTCGCTGCCGTCGATCTTTTCGGCAGGCACGCTTTGGATGAAATCCACCGTACCGGTGATCCGCGCATAAAGATCGGCAAAAGTTTGTTCGTCATCCGCGAACCGGGGATTCTCCACGCCGGAAAGCCGCGCGATACATCCTTTCGCGGTATCGCTCGCCCGCTGTACCTGCCCCGTGAGCGGAAGCATGTCGGGCGCGAGCCTCGCCTCCGCAAGGCCCGGATCAACCGCCTCGCCGAGCTTCAGGATGGCATCGAGCTGGCCAAGCCCACGAATAAAATGCGGCACCGACGCCTGCGACATGGAGAGCGGCATAAAACGATCCTTCCGCACGGGGATGTGATTGCGAGTGCGCATAGGATGCTATGCCGGCCATGCGACAAGGACCAGCTTTCTGCGCTATAGCCTCCCGCAGGGCTGAACCGCGGGCCGCGCATGAAAGACGTGAACGAGGACAAGCAGCAGGAAAAGCCGTTCTCGCTCGGCAATACGCTGTTCATGAGCGGGCTTTGCTTCGCGGCGGGACTGTTTCCGCTCCTGATCGGCTTGGGCGTCATTTCGGGCAATGCCGAAGCGGGGCCTGCCGGACGCATCTTCGCGATCGCCGCCGGGCTGGTTTTTATTTTATGCGGCATCATGGTGGTGCTCCGCGATACCGCGGGCGTGCGCAATAACCAGGACATTCCGGAAAGCGCACCGCGCTGGATTCGTCTCGGCGAAAGCGTGACAGGGATCGCGATCATCGCGGCTTTCGCTCTGCTTTGCAGCGTGATTGCCTTCGGGCCGTCTTTTTCAGCCGATATGTTGCCGGACATGATCCGCCAGATGGGAAGCGCCGGCGCGGCGATCTTCCGCACCATCATGGGCGGGTTTGCACTCGTGTTCTGGTGTATCGTGATCCTTCTCATCCGCGCGAAGTTTCGCGCTATCAGCGCCAAACCCAGATAATGGCAGGTCGGTCATGATTACACGGCGCAGTTTTGTCGGCGGCACGCTCTCTCTCGCTGCACTCCCCGCGTTTGCACAGGACACCGACCTTTTGTCCGAGGCGATGATCTGGCGCGACCCGGCAATTCCCGTTGCAGGCAACCCGAAAGGCAACCTGACGATCGTGGAGTTTTCCGACTTCAACTGCCCCTATTGCCGCAAGGCGTTTCCGGTGATGCAGAAGGTCGTGCGCGACGACGGCAACATCCGCCTGATCTACAAGCTCTGGCCGATCTTCGGCCCGGACTCGGTCTATTCGGCGCAGATGACGATGGCAACGCGCAGCCAGAAGAAATATGCAGAGGCCTACGAAGCGCTGATGGGATCGGGTTCGCGCGTCACCGAAAGCTCCACCGACAAGACGCTTGCTGCCATCGGCGTCGATGTCCCGCGCGCGAAGCAAGAGCTGCAGAAAAACGTCAAGGAAATCGGCGCGGCCTTGAAGCGGAACCACCAGCAGGCCGAGGCCTTGAGCTTTCAGGGCACGCCGTCTTTCATCATCGGAAAATTCCGTTTGTTCGGCGCGCAGCCGGAGGAAATTTTCAAGCAGGTGATCGCCGACGCGCGTAAAGCGCTCAAAGCGGGCTAAGCCATGCGCAGCCTGCTCGCGATCTCTCTACTCCTGATGACCGTGACACCGTCGGCCGCGCAGAAGAGCGCGCAGGAGAAGGAATGGATCGCGCACTGCGTTTCCGGAATTTCCGAAACCAACCGGTCGCGTGCCCGCATCTACTGCAAGTGCATGGCAAGAAGCGTCGATACGTCGGCCAAACTCGAGCAGACCGAGCTCGAGCGCTCTTTCCCACCCGTACATCGGACCTGTTTCAAGAAGGCGGGATTCAGGACACCGAACTGAAACAGACGGAAAGAAAAAAGCCGCCCGTTCGGGGCGGCTTTTCTGTTTCGCGTTGTCCGGTACATTACTCCGGCCGCTGATCGCCCTTCGGCTCTTCGTTAGCGGGACGATTGCGCCGCTCAGCCATGAACTGGTCGAACTCGGTCTTGTCCTTCGCAAAGCGCAGGCGGTCGAGGAAGTCGCGGAATTCGCGCTGCTCGTCTTCCAGACGCTTCAGCGTCTCGGAGCGATACTCGTCGAAGGCGCGATTGCCCGAAGACGGCGCGAAGTCGAAACGATGGCCGCCCATCATGCGCGAGCGCATGCGGTCCATCTTCCACTGCAACTTCTGCATCTTGTACTCGCCGCGATCGTAGCTTCTGCAACCCATGGGTCCGCTCCCAAATCTTCCGGTGAAAATGATGAAGCCCAGCGTGGCCAGACCGACCGGCCACCAGATGATGAAGCCGACGATCATGAGGAACACCCAGGCGAGCTTCCCGAACTCGTCGATTCTTGCCGCGATAGGCATTGGCGCTCTCCGCTTTTTCCGGCCCACCCTTGGGCCGCGTGTGAATGTAAATAACATTTACATACGGGAGGTCAATAGGAACTGGCGGCTTTCGGGCGGATTCTTTTTGGGCAATCGCCCGAAAGCGCCGGCCGCATACGCGGCCTTTCAGGCGTCGAGCCCGAGCCCCTTCAGATAGATCAGCGTTTGCGCTTCCAGAAGATCCTCGGCGCTCATCGGCAACGGCCGCCGCGCCGCATCCGCGCGGGCAAATAGCGAGGCGATGCCGTGTGTCATCGACCAGATATGGAGCGCGACCATGAGCGCGGGCGGCCTGCCCTGCGCCGGCATTTTGGCGACCAGCACTTCCGCCGCGGCGCGCAACTGCTGGAACGAGCGGTCGGCAATCTCCCGTAATTCCGGGTCGCCCGCGATCGAAACGCCGCTTTCGAACATCGCCGCGTAATAGGACGGCTCGTTGCGTGCGAAATCGAGATAGGCCTTGCCGAGCCTGCCGAACGCCTCGCCCGTGGTCGGCTTGCCGTCGCCCCAGGCCTCGCGCAGCCGGTCGGCGAAAAGCTTGAAACCGCGCTTGGCAACGTCGACGAGGAGTTCGTCGCGGTCGCGGTAATGCCGATAGGGTGCCGCGGGAGAAACCCCCGCCCAGCGCGCGGCATCGGCGAAGGTGAAGCCGCCCGGCCCCTTCTCCTTGATCAGTTCGAGCGCGGCGCGAACCAGATCCTCGCGCAGATCGCCGTGGTGATAGCCGCGAGTTCCGCGGCCGCCGGGTTTCCAACTCATGTGAAGCGCTTTTACATTGCGGCTTAAGCGCCGTCGAGCGGCTGACAGGGCGGGCTAGCGCCAGGCGAACACGGGCTGCTCGAACTCGGAAACCCGCGAGACGCGCCCGTTCAGGAGCTCGCCGAACTGATACAGGATCGCGGCCGTCGGCGCGTGGAGATAACTGCCCATGAGCCGGATGCGGATCACCGGCCGCGGGCTTTCCTTGATCGAAACAAAGCTCACGCTCTCTTCAGTGACGAACCCGTCGATGAGGACGCGGTGGGCATAGCTGACTTCGTCGGGATTGAGCGTAAGCGTCTCGCTCCGCGGGGCCCACACCACGATAGGCGTGATGAGATAGCCGGAGCGCGAGACGTAATCATCGAGCGTCCCGAGCACCTCGCTCTCGGGAATCGAAAGTCCGATCTCTTCCTCGATTTCCCGAAGTGCTGCTTGCGGCACGGTCTCGCCCGCGTCGCAGCGTCCGCCGGGCAGCGCGTACTGACCCGCATGATTGCGCATGCTGGAAGGCCGCTCGGTCAGGATGAATGCCGCGCGGTTCGAGCCGTCGTCCGCGGCGACGATCGTGACCGCAACCGCCGCGCGCTTGAGCGGCTCCGATGCCGAAGTTTCCTGCCGCTCGAACGAAAGGCAGCGGGAGCCCACCAGGGCCTTGAATTCGTCGTTAAAGAGAAAAGACAATTTCGCGCCTTGCACCTGCGACTGGAACCGAGGCTGCTTCAAAGCGTTTTTTCCTGCGCAGGGCAACTGCCCCGGAAAAAGCAAGGAGCGTCATCATGCGCATCGCCATCGCCGCCGCGTTGATCGCGGCCACGACCGGAATGGCCTCGGCAGATTATTTTGTCGTGCAGAACATGCAGACGCGCAAATGCGCGGTCGAAGAAACTTATCTGGTATCCGGCAACTCGATGCTGCTCTTGAACAACAAGTTCATCGAGCGCAGTGACGCCGAAGCCGCCATGCGCGAAGTCCCGAGCTGCAACTAAGCTCGCACGTTCAGCGATTGCGACGCCAGCGCGGGTCGTACTTCGGATTGAGATAACAGGTCTCCCGCCCGACGCGCGACGCCATGCACTGCTCGTAGGTATAGGCCCAGCAGATCTGAACGGAGCCGTGGTCGAGCCCTTGATCGCGGCACCACTTGTCGTAGGGCTGGCTCTGCGCGCCCGCACTAAGCGGAATTGCTGCTGCAAAGAGTGTTGCGGCGGCGAACAACAATTTCATTTTCATGATGCTTCCTCCGGCGAAGTTAGTAGTGAGGGTTGCGCCTGCGCCAGTCCGCAAAGCGCGGATCGTAAAGCGGGTTCGGGTAGCAGGTTTCAACGTGACTGGTGCGTGATGCCATGCATTGCTCGTAGGTGTACGCGCGGCAGATCATCACTGTGCCACCACCCCAACCGACCTGGGCATCGCGGCACCATAAGTCCGAAGGCGCACGCTGTTTGCGCTGTGCGTCCGCGGGCGTCGCGATCAGGGCCGCTGCAGCAGCCGCAATTGCGAACGAAAACAAGCGAAACGGCCGTTTCATCAAGGCACCCAACTAAGAAACCGGGGCAATTGCAAGGAACGAACCCGTGAGCGGCTAAGCTGTTCCAGCGGCACACCCTCGCGTTGCACAAAACCGGTTCCAGAGCGACACTGTGTTGCAACTCATCTTGCAGGAAGGTTCGCCGTGTCCCTCAATTTATACCTGACATTTCTCGCCGCCTGCATCGTTCTCGTCGTCGTACCGGGACCCACCGTGACCGTGATCGTGGCAAACAGCCTGCGCCATGGCACGCGCGCGGGTCTGCTCAATATCGCAGGGACCCAGCTCGGCCTCGCCGTCATGATCGGGATCGTGATTCTCGGACTGGCGTCGCTGATCGAGGCGATCGGCTGGTGGTTCGAAGTGCTGCGCCTCGCGGGTGCCGCCTACCTGATCTGGCTCGGCATCAAACTGTTCCGCGCGACCGGCGCGCTTGATTTGGACGAAGCAGCGCCGAAGCCGCGCATGGGGTTCTTCCTGCAGGGCTTTGTGGTGCTGATGAGCAACCCGAAAATCATCGTGCTGTTCGGCGCGCTGTTTCCGCAGTTCATCGACCCGAAGGGCGACTACCTGCAACAGGTGCTGATTCTCGGCGTCACCGCCATGGTGACGGCCACGATCTTCGACACGATCTATGCGGTCACCGCAGGGCGTGCCGGCGCGCTCCTGTCGCGGTCGCGCGTGCGGCTGGTCTCGCGAATTTCCGGCGGGTTCCTCATCGGCGGCGGCGTCTGGCTCGCGCTCACAAGAGCGCGGTAAAACGACAACACGCCGACCGGAGCCCATTGTTTCACGGGGTGCAATATTCTTCACGATTCCGAGGGTTAGGCGCGAAACCGTTGCATCCCTGCCGAACTGCCATATCATCGCGTCTCGAAGAAAAACCGGCAAAAACTGGAGATAGAAAACCGTCATGCGCCTCCTGGCTGCCACTTTCGCGGTCGCGCTCTGCGCGGCCAGCAGCGCGCAAGCGCGCGAGATCAACCGCTACAATGTCGGCGGATGGCAAATCGGTGTTTTCACCAATGACCAGAGCGGGCGCTTTTCGCATTGCGCGGCTTCCGGCAACTACCGGAACGGACTGACGCTCCTGTTCTCCGTCTCCGAGTCGCTCGAATGGGCGATCGGCTTCTCCAGCCCCGAATGGCGGCTCACGCAGGGCCGCGATTTCGATGTCGAGTTCCGGATCGACGGCGGCCGCGTCAATAACGTGCGGGGCCGCGCGGTAACCGACCGGCTGGTGCGCGCGACCCTTCCCGACAATGTCGGACTGTTCAACCAGTTCCGTCTCGGCCTGCGCATGGTGGTGAGCCTCAACGACAACCCCGAGGTGACGTTCAACCTCTCGAACACCAACGCGATGCTGACCGAGATTCTCAATTGCGCGCGCAAGAACAAGGGCTATTCCGAGAACCCGACCAGCAACAACAACGACCGGCCGCGCGGCGACGACCGCGACACGCGCCCGCAGCGCGACGATCGCGACAACCGCCCGCGCAACGATAACCGTCCGCGCGAGTCCGAACGCGATACCGGTTCGCGCAGCGACAACCGCACGCCGCTGGCGCCGCAGCAAAACCAGAACCGTGTCACGCAGACGCCGCAGCGTAACGATGGCGGCTCGAGCGGTAGCTTCCGCGCGAACGAACAGGGCGACAATCGCGTCGCGCGCGTTCCCGATCGCGAACGGGACGACGACAACCGGCGCCCCGAGCGCCGCCCGGTCTCTCCGCCCGCCAATACCCCGGCCCTTGGGCCGACGCCTGATTCGCGTCAGGAAGCGACGCAGATCGCAACCGACATCCTGCGCCGCGCCAATTTCAGCTTCGAGTTTCAGAAGCCCGAACAGCTCAACGCCGACCTGCGCGACCGCTATGACGTGGTTTGGCGCGCCGACGAATTTCTCGGCACGCTTCGCATCCACCCCGACGCCCGCGCCGACAACATCGAGCGCGTCCGCTCGAGCGTGATCTCGGCCGATACCGCCGCCTGCAAGGGCAAGCTCGATACCGGGACGCTGCCGGCCATGGCCGACTCCAAGTCCGTGACCATGTTCACGGCATGCAAGGGCGCGCAGGTGTCCTCGACCTATTACATCCTGCTTCCGCGCCGCCGCGGCGGCATCTATCTGCTCGGCATCGCAGGCACGGGCGAGGTCGCGGCACGGCTCCAGAACGTCGCCAACGCCTATCGCACCGTTGCACTGGAAGTCGTCGAGAAGTAAGCGTGAAACAGAAATTCCCGGAAGCCGTCACACCCGGCGGCCATATGCCTGCGGGCCTTCCCTTTTCGGAAGGCATGAGCGTCGGCAATCTCGTCTTCCTCTCCGGACAGATCGGCAACTTTCCCGGCAAGATCGAGCTCAACAACAAAACCGCCGAAGACGAATTCCGTCAGGTGATGGAAAACGTCTTCTCGACGCTGAAGGCAAACGGCCTCGGCGCGAAGAATGTCGTCAGATGTCTCGTGATGCTGGGCGACATGAAAGACTGGCCGGCCTTCAACAAGGTCTATCTCGAATATTTCGAGGAGCCCTACCCCGCGCGCTCGGCTTTCGGAGCGAGCGGTCTCGCGTTCAATGCCCGCGTCGAAATGGAAGTCATCGCCATGCGGAGCGAGCCGTGACGCGGGTCTATGGCTATGTCGGCGGCGCGGCCTTCGCGACCGCTGGCGCCTGGCTCACGCGCGAGAGCGGCGGCCTGCCGTTCTGGCTCTTCGCCGTGGGCGCCGGCGGCTTCCTGTTTGCTGCGATCGCCCAGTTCTTCGGCACGCAGAAATCGCGCTAGCGCGAGGCTTTTCGCCGCCCTTTAACCGCCACGCTGAACCGCTTATATACGAGGTGCCGGAGCAATCCGGCTATGGCGATAAACGCTCGTTGTAATAAACCATTCGGACCCGGGGGCGGTACCCGGCGCCTCCACCAAAACCCGGCACCGGCAGCACAATCGCCGGAAACACAGACGGGCTTTGGCGGGGGCGAAACAGGATCGACGAGGGTGTAAAGAGCGCGGCTTTCGCTCGGCATGGTTCCGCCGTTATCGGGCCTTTTATAGTTGCGAATGACAACTATGCTCCGGTGGCCCAGGCCGCGTAAGCGGTTTGTCCCATTGGGAATTAAGCCCTGAGGGTTAGCACTTTCAGGCGGGGTTCGGAGGCACCTGGCAACAGAAGCCTCCACTACTCTTTCTGCCTGCTGGCGTCCTCACCCGGAATCGGATTCACTGGATTTCATGACCGATCTCATCCGTTACGACCTTCTCGCGCAGGATGCGTTGCGCGGCGTTGTCCGCAAAGTGCTCACCGATGTCGCCCGCGACGGCCTGCCGGGCGAGCATCACTTCTTCATCGCATTCGACACGCGCGCGCCGGGCCTTCGCATCTCGGATCGTTTGCGCACGCAGTTTCCCGAAGAAATGACGATCGTGCTCCAGCACCAATTCTGGGATCTGAAGGTCGGCGATCACGCCTTCGAGGTCGGCGTCTCGTTCAACGGCGCGCCGGAGCGCCTGCTCATCCCCTTCTCCGCGGTCAAAGGGTTCTTCGATCCTTCGGTGCAGTTCGGTCTGCAGTTCGAAGTCATGACCAACGAGAACGAAGAAGCCGGAAACGGCGAGTTGAAAGCCGCGAACAACGACAAGACCGGCGACAAGCCGGTCGTCTCCGCCGCGCCGAAGGGTGCAGCTTCCGAGCCTGAAGTTGCAGCACCTGCGCAGGACACGGCGGCAGGAGAAAAACCCGACGCCGGCGCACAGATCGTCAGCCTCGACAAGTTTCGCAAGAAGTGAATTCCCTTCCGCTCGTCATGGTCGTCGCCGTCGCCGAGAACGGCGTAATCGGCCGCGAGCAGCAAATGCCCTGGCGCATCTCCGGCGACCTGAAGCATTTCAAGGCCGTCACCATGGGCAAGCCTGTCGTGATGGGCCGCAAGACCTTTGAATCGATCGGCAAGCCGCTACCCGGACGCACCAACTTCGTGCTGACGAACGACAGGCAATGGCACGCCGAAGGCGCCGTCGTTGCGCATTCGCTCGATGAAATCCTTCGCCTCGCGAACGAAGACGCGAAGAAGGCCGGCGCGCGCGAAATCGCGATCATCGGCGGCAGTTCGCTGTTCCGGGAATTGATGCCTTCGGTCAGCAAGATCGAATTGACCGAAGTCCACGCCACGCCGGAAGGCGACATTTACTTCCCTGCTTTTGATCGCGCAGCTTTTCGCGAAACGCACCGTGAAGGACCGATGCAGGGCGCGAAGGACGAATACGCTTATTCGGTCGTGACGCTCGAACGCATCTAGTTCTGCGGCCGCGGCTGCGGCACGGACGGCACCGCCGAAGGCGGCGGCAGAGGCGGCGCAGCTTCGCTCCCTGCATTTTCCGGCTGCTGCTTCTTCGCGGGCGGCGGCGCCCGCTCCTCGCGCGGCACACTAATGTTCGCAGGATTCTGCGCGCCACGCTCGATCGCCCGCAGGGTGATCGCTGTCGTCAGCGCACGGACATCGGCTTTTCGTTCCGGCGCGTCCCACGCACCCTGCCAGCGCAGCGCCGCGCCGGGACGAACCGCGGAGGCCGTCAAAAGTTCGATATTCAACAGCGCATCCATGCTGCGTTTTGGCAAATGCAGCGCGCCCGACAGCGTGATTTCGATGTTGCCGGCCCTAGCCTTTGCCGAGCCGCTGCGCAGGATGCCGTTCGCAACAACAAGCGGCGCTTCGAGCTTCGAGACTTTCAGCGGACCGCGATTGAGCGCGGCGAGGAATGCCTGCTCGATCTTCGCTTCCTCCGGCGCATCTTTCAGGCCGGTGAACACCGTCACGATTGCGGTGGCATCGGTCTGGTCGAGTTCGAACCCGGTCACGACAGCCTTGCCCTGCCCGGAGATGCTTTCCAGCAGAAGATCCTGCGTGTCGCCGCTAGCGCTCAGGCTGAGCGAGGCTTGCAGCGTCCCGCGCAGCGCCTTGGTGGGCAGCAGCCGCGCGAGCGTTACACCGGCAAGATCGAGTCGCAGGTCGGCTGCCCGCGGGCTGGTATCGGAGATGCGAAGCGAGGCTGTGAGCTTGCCGCCACCCAGATCGCCGCGAATGTTATCGAGCACGAACTCCGAGCGCCCGGCGCGCAGATCGAACGCGGCTTTCTCGATCGCAATACGCTCGCTCAGTTGCAGGATCGCCGTCTCTATCTTGAGCGTTCCCGGAAAATCCGACAGCGCCGGAGTGCTTAAAGCGGCATTGGACTGGTCCGCGCGCCCAATGCCGATCGAAAGCAATTGCCCGGCATTGATACGATCGAAAGAAAGCTGCCCGCCGAAGGGCAATGCTTCGCCAAGCGGAAACACCAGCCGCCCCGTTCCTTTCGTGCCCGCGAGACTGAACGCGAGCTTGTCGAGCACGAAATTGCCGGCGTCGCGCGCGAGTGACGCGCTCCCTTGCACCGGCAGCGCGGAAGGCGAAGCGCGGTCGGCTACCGACGATATTTTGCGCAGATCGGCTGATTTGAAGGTCAGCGCCAGCACCGGCTCGAAACGGTCTTCTCCGGGAAAACGCAGTTCGCCTTTCGCGCCGATCTCTGTCTCCGGCAAGCGCAGCGTCGCCTCGATCGTGCGGCGCTTGTCGCGCAACCCGCCGAGATCGAGAGCAAGCTCTGCCTCGCCGGATTGCGCAGCGAGACGCCATCCGTTCTGCAACGGCGTAGCCACTCCCTTGATCTTCAGCGGCAAACGGGAAGCGGCATATTTTGCGGCGATATTCGCGAAGTCGTCATTCTCGACGAGATAACGAAGCGCGCTTATGACCCCGCCCGTCCTTACCGCTTCCGCGGAGAACTCATAGCGTTTGTCCGCACCCGGCAGATGTTTCGCGACGAGCGAAACGCCGTCCAGATCTTCTAGCGTAAGATTCTTGATCACCAGGTTGCCGTCGAAGCGTTCAAGAGCAACGCTTGCGACTTTCAGCGGCTTGTTCAGAAACTGCGCGCCGGTCGCATAGAGGTTGAGGCTGAAGCGCTGATCGCCAGCCCCATCGAGCGCGTCGCGCGCAAGTGGCAAGAGCCTGTCGAAGTCGAGATTGGCGGCTTCAAGATCGGCCTGCAAAACATAGCTTTTGCCATCGTTCCAGGGCTGCATGAGCAGGCGGCCGCTGACCTTCGTGTTCTCGATCTGCGACTGGAAATTACTCAGCGAAATTTCATCCGCGCTAGAGGTGAAGGTGCCCTTCACGCGCAGGGCCTGTGGCAAGGTCAGCTTGGCCGCACGCTCCGCGCCGAGAAGCCAGCGCGCGAACAACGCCGTTTCTTCGCTCTCGAAGGTGAGCGGCCCGGAGAAGGCTTTGCCGCTTCGTTTCCCGGCAATGCTGACAAAGGCACGGCCCGGCAGACGCGCTTCCAGCCGCTCGACTGCAACCAGACCGTCCTGCGCGCGGATGTTGGCGCGCAGGTCACGCGAAAGCTGCCCGCCCGCGAGCACGCCATCGGCAGCGATCGTGATCTGCGCGGAAAGCGGCAAGCCCGCGAGCGTTTCCCGCGCGCGGTTGAGCCAGGGCAACACATGCGAGGCCCCCGCCGCACCCGCTTTCTGGTCGCCGAGATCGAGGTCGATCCGCTTGCTGAGGAGTGAAAGCACAAGCGAACCCTTCGCCCGCGGCACGAGTGTCGCTTCCCCCGCGAGCGTAATCGGCAGTTCGCCGTCGCCGAGCGCGAGTTCGAGGTTGGCAAGGCGGAGTTCCTCGAGACCTCCGGTGGTATCTGACGCGACGCGCCAGTGCATCGGCCCGCTTTTGTGCGCGAGGATGGTCTTGCCGTCGAAATGCAGTGCCGACTTCAAGAGGGAAAGCGTCCCCTCCGCCTCAAAAAAAAGCGCGTCCGCAGGCCGGTCGAGCGTGAGACGGACCTTGCCCGTGTGCTCCGCGGAGAAGCGGCCTGAGGACGCGCGCAGGATCCAGCGCATGCCGTTCATCCGGTAGCCGCCTTCGAGCCGGAACGGCCCCTCGCGCGAGAGCAATTCTCCGCGCGCGGAAAAATCGTCGGCGAACAGCAGCGTATTCGTGCGGCGATCCTCGATCGTTAGCGAACCTGCTTCAAACACGAAGCCGCTGACGGAGATTTCCTGACTGCCCGTCGAGACTTCGGGCAAGAGCAGCCGTCCATCTTTCTCGATCGCAAGGCGAATGGCAGGCCGCGAGATCACAAACTCGTTCGCCTCGAAACGGCCGGAGAGCAGCGCGGTCAACGCGAGCGAGCCGCGCACTTCGCTCGCGTGCATGCCCGTTCCCTTCTCGGCATCGCCGAGCGAGACTTCGCGGAGCACAAATGCAGGCGTGGGCAGGAGCGTGAGATCGATGTTGCCAGCGATGGTGACGCGCGAGCCCGCAAGCGCGCTCGCCTGCGCCTCGAGTTGCGGTCGCCATTCGTTCCAGTCGATGAAGAAGGGTGCTGCGAAGGCCGCGAGAATTGCCGCGATCAGTGCAAGCGCCAGTCCAAGCAACGTCGTCTGCAAAAACTATCGCTCCCGCGTTACCGGATGGCAGATCCCGCCCGGTTGTCCCAGCGTCCCGGCTGCGCGGCGCAGGGGCAAGGGGTTTTATTGGCGCATGGTCCCGAAAGGTGGGCACCGGTTTTCGGACAAGACCATGCGCCCAGTTACCAAGCGACGATCTTGCCCGGGTTCATGATGTTGTCAGGATCGAGCGCCCGCTTCAGCGACCGCATCATCTCGACGGCCTGAATGCCGTGTTCGGCTTCGAGGTATTTCATCTTGCCCTGCCCGACGCCGTGTTCGCCGGTGCAGGTTCCCTCCATGCGGTGCGCCCGCTCGGTCAGGCGGTTGAGAAACACCTTGACCCGCGCGAGCTCGTCCGCGTCGTCCATGTCGATCACGAGACTGACATGGAAGTTGCCATCGCCGACGTGGCCGACGATCGGCCCGAGCAGCTTCATGTCCTGCAGGTCCTGTTCGGTTTCGAGCACGGCTTCCGCGAGCTTCGAGATCGGCACGCAGATGTCGGTCGCGAGCGCCTTTGCGCCCGGCCGGAGCGACATCATCGCGAAATAGGCGTCATGGCGCGCCTGCCAGAGCTTGGTGCGCTCCTCGGCCTGCGTCGTCCATTGCAGCGGACCGCCGCCGAACTCTGTTGCGATTTCGCCGAAGCGCTCGGTCTGCTCTTTCACGCCCGCTTCGGAGCCGTGGAATTCGAGGAACAAGGTCGGCGCTTCCGCCAGATTGAGCTTCGAGTAATTGTTGGTTGCGCGGATCGCCATGGCGTCGATGAACTCGATGCGCGCCACCGGAATGCCGGACTGGATGGTCGCGATCGTCGCCTGACACGCGCCCTCGACCGAGGTGAAGGGACAGATCGCCGACGAGATCGCTTCGGGGATCGCGGAAAGTTTCAGGGTGAGTTCGGTGATGATGCCGAGCGTGCCTTCCGAGCCGACGAAGAGCCTCGTCAGATCGTAACCGGCGGAAGACTTCTTCGCCCGCGACGCGGTGCGCATCACCTCGCCGTTCGGCAACACGGCTTTGAGCGAAAGCACGTTGTCTTTCATGGTGCCGTAGCGGACTGCATTGGTGCCGGAGGCGCGCGTCGCCGCCATGCCGCCGAGCGAAGCATCCGCGCCGGGATCGATCGGGAAGAACAGCCCCTGATCGCGCAAATACTCGTTGAGCTTCTTGCGGGTGACGCCGGGCTGGATCACGCAATCGAGGTCTTCGGGGTGAACCGCGAGGATCTGGTTCATCTGCGAGAGATCGATGCAGATGCCGCCGGCCGGCGCATTTACATGCCCCTCGAGCGACGTGCCGGTGCCGAAGGCAATTACCGGCAACTTGTGCGCCGCCGCAATGCGAACCGCGTCCTGCACGTCCTCGGTCGATGCCGCGAAGACCACCGCGTCGGCCGCCTCGTTCGGCAGCCAGGTCGTGGTGTTGGCGTGCTGACGGCGGACCTCCATCGAGGTCACGACCTTGTTGCCGAGTTTCGCGTGCAGGGCGGCGATGGCGCTTTCGACCGCGGCGGGTTCGGCCCGCTTCAGGGCGGCATTCTTCATTGGCGTCCTCCAGTTAGCGGCAATTGTAGCAAAGTGCTTCGCACCCCGTCAGTCATGGCAGCGTCACGGAGTCCAAAGAATCGCCCAAAACGCGCCAAACCATTGCCGTTGCTGGCATTACAATGCATGATTGTAGTCATAACAAAGATAAGATTCGACGATGCTGCAACGCCTCGATTTCGATCCAGTCTTTTTTGCGCCTTTTGTCTCCTCGCCGATGACCGTCGAGGCGGCTTGGATCGATTATAACGGCCACCTCAACATGGCCTATTACAACGTGCTGATCGACCGATCGGTCGATGAAGCCTTCGCGCTGGTCGGCCTTGGGCCTGAATACGTGAAAGAGCGCGGCCACTCGTTCTTCACCGCCGAAGCCCATGTCCGCTATCTGCGTGAATTGAAGGCCGGCGAAACCGTGCGCACCACGGTGCGCCTTGTCGATTACGACGAAAAGCGGATCCACTTTTTCGCCGAGCTCTATCACGCCCATGAGGGCTGGATGTCGGCGACCTCCGAGCAGATGGCGCTCCACGTGGATATGGATTCGAAGAAAGTGGTGCCCCTGCCCGACGACGTGCTAGACCGGCTCGCCGCCCTGAAAGCGGCTCACGCGGCGCTTCCCGCCCCGGACGGAATCGGCCGCAAGATCGGCATGGCCAAACGCAGCTAGGCCGTCGCAAAGCGAAGTCACAGCTGAAAACAGCGCTTCTTGCAAATTTCGGCGGCTTGTTTTGCCCGTAGCGGCGGCATCTCGCCTGCCGGTTAATCAATCCTTACCAGCATCATGCAGAACGATCAGATCGGTCATGCATACTTACCTATTTTAGGTGCGTCGCAAAAAGAATACATTGCACTGCAATAAGGAATTCACGACCGGCCGGGCGGTGCCCCGGTTGCTTGAAGCGGAAGAAGGAGAACTCCCATGGCCGCAATTACCTATTCTCCCAAGTTTGCCCCCGAGGCCGCGTCGACCGCGAAAGCCGGGAAGAACTTCTGGGCTCGCGTCTGGGACCGGATCGTCGAAGCGCGCATGCGTCAGGTCGAGCGCGAAATTCGCATGCACATGAGCTACATGCCGCAGGAAGTCGTGGAGCACTACAAGAACCTCCCGTTCCAGCGCTAAGCGGCGCGCAGAACCAGAATTGAAAACGCCCCGGCTTCGGCCGGGGCGTTTTTGTTTCTAGGGGGCCCGCAGCGTAAGCGTGGTCCAGTTCTCGATGGTTTCGTTCTTGCGCAGCCGGAAACCAAGCGCCTGATAGCGCGTCAGCGCCGCCAGCGCCTGATGTGGCAACAGCCCCGAGAGAATGACATCCGCACCGGGAGCCGCGAGGTCTGCGATATCGCGCGAAAGCTGCTTCAGCACCGGCAGCAGGATGTTGGCAAAGATCAGATCGTAAGGCGCGTATTGCGCAATCACCGGTGCGCTGAGCGAACCGGTATGCAACACCTCCACCAGCGCTCCTGCGCGATTGGCGCGGACATTCTCCTTCGCCACCACAACGGACGGACGGTCGATCTCGGTCGCGATCACCGGCGACTGGAACGCGCGCGCAGCAGCAATCGCAAGCACCGCCGTGCCCGTGCCGACATCGAGGATACGTTTCGGCTTATGGGTGCGCGCAATCTCGTTCAGCGCACGCAGGCAGCCCAGCGTGGTGCCGTGATGCCCGGTGCCGAAAGCGAGTGCGGCCTCGATTTCGATGCCGGTTTCGTTCGCCTTGATCTTGTCGCGGTCGTGCGAGCCGTGAATGGCGAAACGGCCCGCGCGCACGATCTTGAGACCCTCGAGGCTCGCCGCGATCCAGTCCTTGGCTGCGAGCGTTTCGTATTCGACCGGAGCGCCCGGCATGATTTCGCCCACGGCCCGCTCGATCGCACCTGTTTCAGGCAGCTCGGGGAAATGCGCTTCCGCATACCACGAGCCGTCCGGCGCTTCGAACGCGCCGCCCGCACCTTCGTTCTCGAAGAAGCGTTCGAGCAGATGATCGGCGATACGCTTTGCCTGCGCTTCACCGGCGCGCACGCGCACGAGATGACTTTCGGAGAAATCGGACAAGCTCAGGCTTTCTTCAGGAAACTGGCGACCAGCTTTTTCTCGCCGGCCTTGTCGAACTCGACGATCACTTTCGTGCCCTCGACGTCCATGATCTCGCCATAGCCGAACTTCTCATGAAAGACACGGTCGCCGATGTCGAACCCGGCGGACGGACCGCTTGAGCGTGCAAGGATCTCGCCCTCGATCGTCGTCGGCCCACGGCTATAGCCCTTGCGCTGATCGGAGAATCCGCCACGGCGCTGCTGCGCACGCTGGTATCCCGGCGTCGAATAGCCGGAGGTGAAGGGTTCGGCGCGGTCGAAGCGGCTCTGGATCTGCGCGGCATAGCTGCCGCCGCCATCGACGATCTCGACGTGTTCTTCCGGCAGTTCGTCGAGGAACCGGCTCCGGAGATTCGAATTCCACATGCCATGCGTCAGCCGCCGCGACGCATAGGAAATGTATGCCCGCTGCTTCGCCCTGGTCAGGCCGACATGCGCAAGTCTGCGCTCCTCCTCGAGCCCGGCCTGCCCGCTTTCGTCGAGCGAGCGCTGGTGCGGAAGAATGCCTTCCTCCCAGCCCGGCAGGAACACCGTGTCGAATTCAAGTCCCTTGGCCGAGTGCAGCGTCATCAGGCTCACCGCATCGACCTCGCCGCCTTCGATGGTGTCCATCACCAGCGAGACGTGTTCGAGAAAGCCTTGCATGTTCTCGAACTGCTCCATCGAGCGCACGAGTTCCTTCAAGTTTTCGAGCCGTCCCGCTGCCTGTGCCGACTTGTCGTTCTTCCACATCTCCGTGTAGCCGGACTCATCGAGCACGATGCGGGCAAGCTCGGTATGCGGCGACTTTTCGAGTTCGCCGCGCCAGCGGTCGAACTGCGCGATCAGATCGCGCAGCGAGCCACGCGGCTTGGGCTTCAACTCGTCGGTCGAGGAAATCACCCGCGCCGCCTCCAGCAACGGCACTTCATGCTGCCGCGCATAGTCGTGCAGCATCTGCATGGTGGTGTCGCCAAGGCCGCGCTTTGGCACGTTGACGATACGCTCGAAGGCGAGCCCGTCGGCCGGCGATACGATCACGCGGAAATAAGCCAGCGCATCGCGGATTTCCTGCCGCTCGTAAAAGCGCGGGCCGCCGATCACGCGATACGGCAGGCCGAGCGTGATGAAACGCTCTTCGAGTTCGCGCATCTGGAACGACGCGCGCACAAGGATCGCAATGTCCGAGAGCCTGTGCTGCTTGCGCTGCAACTGCTCGATCTCTTCACCGATCTGCCGCGCTTCCTCGCCGGAATCCCAGCTATCGGTGATCTTGATCGGCTCGCCCGGCTCGTCCTCGGTGCGCAGCGTCTTGCCGAGGCGGCTCTTGTTCTTCGCGATCAGATGCGAGGCAGCACCCAGAATGTTTGCAGTCGAGCGATAATTCCGCTCAAGCCGGATCACCTTCGCGCCGGGAAAATCCTGCTCGAAGCGCAGGATGTTATCGACATCCGCGCCGCGCCAGCCATAGATCGACTGGTCGTCGTCGCCGACACAGCAGATGTTGCGCGTGCCCTGCGCCAAGAGCCGCAGCCAGAGATACTGCGCAACGTTGGTGTCCTGATATTCGTCCACCAGCATGTAGCGGAAGCGCTGCTGATATTGCTCAAGCACTTCCTTGTTGTTCTGGAACAGACGCAGGTTTTCCAGCAGCAGGTCGCCGAAGTCGACGGCGTTCAGCACTTTCAGCCGCTGCTGATACTGAACGTAAAGCTCCTTGCCCTTGCCGTTCGCGAACGACATGGCCTCGCCCGCGGGCACCTGCTCGGGGCCGAGGCCGCGGTTCTTCCAGCCGTCGAGATAGCCGGCGAAAAGCCGCGCGGGCCAGCGCTTCTCGTCGATATTGCCGGCCTGCAGCAATTGCTTGATGAGGCGGATCTGGTCGTCGGTATCGAGAATGGTGAAATTCGGATTGAGACCGACAAGCTCGGCATGACGGCGCAGGATCTTCGCGCCGATCGAATGGAACGTGCCCATCCACGGCATGCCCTCGACGATATCGCCGACCATGTGGCCGACGCGCTCCTTCATTTCGCGCGCGGCCTTGTTCGTGAAGGTGACGGAGAGAATGTTCGAGGGCCGCGCTCGGCCGGTCGCAAGCAGATGCGCGATCCGCGTGGTCAGCACCCGCGTCTTGCCGGTGCCAGCACCCGCCAGCACCA
>DAORMJ010000018.1:0-9963 GCA_035440445.1 Xanthobacteraceae bacterium | reverse complement strand
GATCAGGTCGCGCTTCCCACCCGCGAGCGCCACGAGTTCGGCATAGCTGCGCGGATTGGCGAGGGTCTGGGGCGCGGGCCGCGACGGCGCGGTAGCGCGCGGAGCGGGCAGATCGTCGAGCGGAAACGGTTTGAATTGCGGGTCGGCCACGGGACTTTCGGATTGTTGGGTGATTCTGAGAACAAAATGGCACCGCGCTGCCGTTTTGGCGAGAGCGGTGCCACCAAAACGAAGCCGCGGCAGTCTACTTGCCGCGCGTCTCTCCGGTGCGGGGATCGAGTTTCACTTCGCGGCTGCCGCCATCCTTGGTCCGGTATTCGACTTCATAAAGACCATCGTCCCAATCGATTTCCTTGATATGGGCGAAATCGGCGCGCTGCTCAAGCTTGGCGATGATGCTGGAAAGAGCCATCGCATCAGCCGGCGGCGCCGGATCGGCAAATACAGATGCCGTCGACAAAAGCAGGGCAAAGGAAGCGATCATGATTCTGGGCATTGGCTCTCCGGTGATGCTGTTCCACCCCCCGGTTTTGGTCCACCACAGCACCAAGGCAACGTTGTGACGCAGCCTCTAGCAACCTAAAATCGTCACATGTTCGAAGCGAAGTTTCAGACCTTCACCGACGAAGGCGACAGGACCCAATCCGCCGCGCGGCTCGCAGCCCTTCGCGCAGAACTCAAAAAACAAGGCCTCGACGCGTTCCTCTTTTCCCGCGCCGACGAGCACCAGAACGAATATGTGCCGCCGTCGGAAGAGCGCGTGGCATGGCTCACGGGGTTCACGGGCTCGGCTGCAATCGTCGCCATATTGCCGGACAAGGCCGCACTCTTCACCGACGGCCGTTACACGCTGCAGGCAAAAGACCAGATCGACAGCCAGCTATTCTCGATCGAACACATGATCGAAAAGCCCGCGAGCCAATGGCTCTCGGAAAACCTGCCCGCAGGCGCCGTGCTTGGCTACGACCCCTGGCGGACCACCGCCGACGGCGTCGAGCGGCTGGAGAAGGCCGCAAAAGAAGCGGGCAGCAGGCTCGCGCCTGTGAAGGAAAACCCGATCGACAAGATCTGGCGCGAGCGCCCCGCACCGCCGCTCACCCCGGTTGTGCTGCATGGCCTCCAGTATTCCGGCGAGGAAGCGGCGAGTAAGATCGCGCGCATTCGCGAGGTGCTCGCGAAAGACAAGATCGGCGTCGCGGTCTTGTCCGATCCGGCGTCGATCGCCTGGACCTTCAACATTCGCGGCAACGATGTCGCGCATACGCCGCTGCCGCTCTCCTGGGCGATCCTGCCGCGCGAGGGCGAGCCGCAGCTTTTCGTCGACAGCCGCAAGCTCTCGAACGAGGTGCGCGATACGCTTGCGCAACTCGCAGACGTGCGCGAGCCGCGCGACCTTGAAGTCGAACTGCACGAAGCCGCGCGCGGCAAAACCGTGCGGCTCGATTCCGCGACCGCGCCGTCAAGACTGGCCGAGATCGTGAAAGCCGCCGGCGGCAATATCTCCAAAGGCAGCGACCCGGTCACGAACCTCAAAGCGATCAAGAACGAAACCGAAATTGCCGGCATGCGCGCGGCACATCTGCGCGACGGCGCGGCACTCACGCGCTACCTCGCCTGGCTGGATCGCGAAGCGCCCGGCGGCAATATTTCCGAGATCGACGCAGTCGCGGCGCTCGAAACCTTCCGCCGCGAAACCGGCGTATTGAAAGACGTCTCCTTCCCGACCATTTCCGGTGCGGGCCCGAACGGCGCCATCGTGCATTACCGTGTCACCGAGGCGACCAACCGCAAGCTTGAAAAAGGCGAACTCTTCCTCGTCGATAGCGGCGCGCAGTATGAAGACGGCACCACCGATGTCACGCGCACCATTGCCATTGGCGAACCGAGCCAGGAGATGCGCGAGCGCTTCACGCTGGTGCTCAAGGGCCACATCGCGGTAGCGCGCGCAACCTTCCCCGAAGGCACAAGCGGCGCGCAACTCGACCCCTTCGCGCGGCGCGCGTTATGGGAAGCGGGTCTCGACTTCGACCACGGCACCGGCCACGGCGTCGGCAGCTATCTTTCGGTGCATGAAGGACCCGCGCGCATCTCGAAGCTCGGCAACGTCCCGCTCCTGCCCAGCATGATCCTTTCGAACGAACCCGGCTATTACAAAACCGGCAGCTACGGCATCCGCATCGAAAACCTTCTGCTGGTCGAACGGCGCAAGCAGGGCATCGAAAAGCAGCTGCTCGGGTTCGAAACGCTGACCTTCGCGCCGATCGATCTCACGCTGATCGAGCCGACACTTCTTTCATTTGAAGAGATTGCATGGCTCAACGGCTATCACGCGCAGGTGCGCGAGAAGATCGGCCCGCAACTCGACCCGCAGGACGGCATCTGGCTCGAACAGGCGACCGCGCCCATCGTGTCCTGACGCGCCGGAACTCTCGGAACCGCAAGGCGTTATCTCTCGGGAAGGCAATAGAAACGAGAGGCGCTCATGCTTTCGACGATCCTGATCGTACTATTGATTCTGATTCTAATCGGTGCCCTGCCCCGCTGGGGCTACAGCAACAATTGGGGTTACGGGCCCGGCGGCCTTGTCGGCGTGATCCTGATCATCGTGATCGTGATGGCGCTCGCGGGACGGATTTAACACTCCAACTCATGGTGAGGAGCCCTCGCGCTCAGCCTTCGAGACGCTTCGCTCCTCAGGATGAGGCGCGAGGGCGTCTCGAACCATGAGGACCTACTTCACTTCCTGCCGATCAACCTGAACCAGTCGTCCTCGCTGAGGACTGCGACGCCGTGCTTCTGCGCGTCCTTCAGCTTCGACCCCGCACCGGGACCGGCCACGACGTAATCCGTTTTCTTCGAGACCGAGCCCGCGACTTTCGCACCCAGGCGCTCGGCCATAGCTTTCGCCTCATCGCGCGTCATCTGTTCGAGCGCGCCGGTGAAGACGACTGTCTTGCCGGAAACAGCGCTGTCCTTTGCCACCGCCTCCATCGGCGAAATCTGGATTTCGGCAAGGAGCGCATCGAGCGCTTTCATGTTCTTCTTTTCCTTGAAGAACTCGACCACGGCTTCGGCCACGATCTTGCCGATGCCGTTCACGTTATTCATTTCGGCAAGCGCATCCGCGTCGCCATTGCCCGCGGCCATCGCGGCTTCGCGCAGCGCTTCCATGGTGCCGTAGTGGCGCGCGAGCCTCGTCGCATTGGTCTCGCCGATGTGACGGATGCCGAGCGCAAACAGTACGCGGTTGAAGGCGATCTTCCGCCGCGCATTGATCGCGTCGAACAGGTTACGCACCGAGGTCGCGCCGAAGCCTTCTTCTTTCTCGATCTTCAGCTTGTCGTTGCGCTGCTCGAGCGTGAAAATATCGGCAGGCTGCCGCACCCATTCCTTCTCGAAGAAGAACTCGATCTGCTTTTCGCCTAACCCGTCGATGTCAAACGCATTCCGCGACACGAAGTGAATGAGCGTCTGCACAGCCTGCGCCGGACATACGAGCCCGCCCGTGCAGCGGCGATCGACCTCGCCCTCTTCGCGCACGGCATGGCTGCCGCAAACCGGGCAGGTCTTCGGAAATTCGTATTTCTTCTTGCCGCGCGGCTTGTCTTCCACGACGCCGAGCACCTGCGGGATCACGTCGCCCGCGCGCTGGATCGTGACGGTGTCGCCGACGCGCACGCCGAGGCGCTCGATCTCGTCCTCGTTGTGCAGCGTCGCGTTCTGGACGACGACGCCGCCAACGGTCACAGGTTCAAGTTTCGCGACAGGCGTCAGCTTGCCGGTGCGGCCGACCTGAATCTCGATCGCCTTGACGACGGTCGTCGCCTTCTCCGCCGCGAATTTATGCGCGATCGCCCAGCGCGGGCTTCGCGACACGAAGCCCAGCCGCTCCTGCCAGTCGAGCCGGTCCACCTTGTAAACCACGCCGTCGATGTCATAAGGCAGCTTTGCGCGATCGCTTTCGATCTTGCGATAATGCGCAAGCAGTTCCTCGACGCTTTTGCATTTCGCCATGAGCGCATTGACCGGCAAGCCCCAGCGCTTCATCGCGGCGACCGAATCCGACTGCGTGTCCGCAGGCGGCGTGGTCGCCTCGCCCCAGGTATAGGCGAAGAATTTCAGCGGCCGCTGCGCGGTCATCCGCGGATCGATCTGCCGCAACGAACCGGCCGCCGTGTTGCGGGGATTGACGTAAAGCGCCTTGCCTTCCTGCTCCTGCCGCTTGTTCAGCGCGAGAAAGTCTTCCTTGGTCATGTAAACTTCGCCGCGCGCCTCGAACACCGCCGGAACGTCCTTGCCTTTGAGTTCCTGCGGAATGTCCTTGATGGTGCGGATATTCGCGGTGACGTCCTCGCCTTCCGCGCCGTCGCCGCGCGTCGCTGCGACCGCGAGCTTGCCCGCTTCGTAGCGGATCGAGCAGGATAACCCGTCGATCTTCGGCTCGGCGGTAATGACGAGTTCGTCCTTCTCGGAAAGCCGCAGGAAACGCCGCACGCGGTCCACGAAATCGGTCACATCTTCGTCGCTGAACGCGTTGCCGAGCGAAAGCATCGGCAACGCGTGGCGAACCTTCTTGAATTTGCCGGAGGGTGCCGCGCCAACCTTGTTCGAAAGGCTGGTCAGCGTGCGCAGATCGGGAAACGCCATTTCGATCGCTTCATAGCGGCGGCGAAGCGCATCATAGTCCGCATCCGAAATCGTCGGCTTGTCCTCAAGATAATAGCGCTTGTCGTGCTGCTCGATCTGCAATTCGAGACGCACATGCTCCGCCTTCGCTTCTTTCAACGAGAGCGCTTCGACCGGCTTTTCGCCGGCGGGTTTTGCCTTTTTTGCCATTCCTAAAAACTAGGCCGCCGCGCCGGCAATCAGCCGCTCGGCTGCCTTGCGGGCTTCGTCGGTCACATCCGCGCCGGACAACATGCGCGCTACTTCCTCGCGCCGCTTGGGCTCATCGAGCGGCACGATCTTGGTCGAAACGCGTTTGCCGCCGCCGGTCACGTCTTTGGCGACCATGAAATGATTGGCCGCCCTCGCCGCCACCTGCGGCGCATGGGTCACCGTCAGCACCTGCACCTTCTCGGCGAGTTTCGCGAGCCGCGCGCCGATCGCATCCGAGACCGCACCGCCGACCCCGGTGTCGATTTCGTCGAACACGAGCGTAGGCGCGGAGCCGCGATCGGCCAGAACCACTTTCAGTGCCAAGAGGAAGCGCGCAAGCTCGCCGCCGGAAGCAACCTTCATCATCGGACCGGGGCGTGCGCCGGGATTGGTGCGAACCCAGAATTCCACGCGGTCGATCCCGTCAGGCCCCGGAGAGCTAGCATCGGTTTCGATCTCGGTGATGAATTCTGCGCGTTCGAGCTTCAAAGGCGGCAGCTCTTTCTTCACCGCCTTGTCGAGTTTTGAAGCCGCTGCCTTGCGCAGGGACGAAAGTTTCTCGGCCGCCGCGCGAAAATCCGCTTCCGCTTTCGTGGCAGCAAGCTCCAGCGCCTTCAGCTTTTCCTCGCCTTTGTCGATGGAAAGAAGATCGCCCGCGAAACGCTCGGCAACTTCCGGGAGCCGGTCCACCGGCGAATTATATTTGCGGCCCGCGGCACGTAGCGCGAAGAGCCGTTCTTCGTTGCGTTCGAGTTCAAGCGGATCGTAATCGGCAAGCCGCAGCGCGGCCTCGAGCCCGCTTCGCGCTTCCTCGATGGAATTGAGTGCTGCCGCAAGCGCCTTTGCCGGACCGCCGACGATGTCGCCGGCCTCCTGCTGCCGCCGCTCGAGCCGGCGCAATGCGGACGCGATTTGCGGCACGGCGGCATCGTTGCCGGAGATCGAATCCATGGCGTCTTTCAGGTCGCCCGCGACTTTTTCCGCCCGCATCAGCGACGCACGCCGGTCCGCGAGCGCAGTTTCCTCGCCGGGCTGCGGCGCGAGCTTGGTCAGTTCATCGACGGCATTGCGCACATAGTCTTCGTCACGCCGCGCGCGTTCCTGCCGCGCGCGTTCGGCCGCGACCTGCGTTTCGGTTTCGCGCCACGCCTGCCACAAGGCGCGAACGCTTTCCGTCAGTTCGCTGCTGCCGCCGAAAGCATCGAGCAGATCGCGATGCGCGGAAGGATCGACCAGCGCGCGGTCGTCATGCTGTCCGTGAATTTCGACGAGCCTGCCACCGAGTTCGCGCAGCATCTGCACGCTCACCGGCCGGTCGTTGATGAAGGCGCGCGTGCGCCCGTCGGGAAACTGCACGCGCCGCAGGATCACGTCGCCGCCGTCTTCCGGGGCGAGATCGTTCGCGCGGAGAAACACCCGCGCGGGGTGCTTCTTCGGCAGGTCGAAGGCCGCAACCACCTGTCCCTGCTCCGCCCCGTCACGCACCAGCCCGGCATCGCCCCGCGCACCAAGGGCCAGCGCGAAAGAATCGAGCACGATGGATTTTCCCGCGCCGGTTTCGCCGGTCAGCACGGAAAGCCGGCCGGCGAAATTCACGTCGAGCCGGTCGATCAGAACGATGTCTCGGATAGAAAGATGCGCGAGCATGGAAAAACTGCCGGACCGGCAACTGCGATTCGGGAGAAACTAGAACGAAACGTGATTGAACGGGAGGAAACCCGCAGCGTCAATTCGCGGGCCGCGCAAGGCTGAACGCCTTAGCGGCGAATGCTGGCCCAGGCCTGGCTGATCCAGGATCCCTTGTCTTCCCGAGGAACATTGCCGCCGGTGGTCACGAGGGCATAGGCGTCCTTGTACCAGGGGCTGTCGGGGAAGTTGTGGCCGAGCACGACGGCCGCCGTCTGCGCCTCGTTGACGATGCCGAGCGCGAGATAACCTTCGACCAGACGCGCCAGCGCTTCTTCGACATGCCGGGTGTTCTGATACTTGGTCACCACGGTTTTGAAGCGATTGATCGCGCCGGAGTAATTGCGCTGCTTCAGGTAATAGCGGCCGGTCACCATCTCCTTGGCCGCAAGCTGGTCGCGCGCGACCTCGATCTTGCGCCGCGCGCTCACCGCATATTCGGTTTCCGGATATTTGCGGATGACTTCGCTCAGGGCTTCCATCGCGACCTCGGTGCGGCGCTGGTCGAGTTCGATATTCGGGATTTCATCGAACAACGCGGAAGCGGCGATGTATTGGGCATAAGCGGCATCGGGGCTGCCGGGATGCAGCGCCACGTAGCGGCGCGCGGCGGTAACCGCCTCGGTATGCTGCTGGCCTTCGTAATAGGAATAGGCGGTCATCAGGAGCGACTTGCGGCCCCACTCCGAATAAGGATGCTGCCGGTCGACTTCCTCGAATTTCTTCGCCGCCGCGCGGAAGTCCTTCTTGTTCAGAAGCGTCAGCCCCTCGTTGTAGAGCTGATCGGCCGGCTGCTCGGAAAGCAGGTCGTCGTTCTTCTTGTCGCCGCCCCAGAGATTGCTGAGGCTGTAATCGCTCATGTTGAAGCTGGCGCAGCCGGCCATCGAAAGGCCGAACGGAAGCACCGCAAGCGCCCGAAGCGCGAGCGCGAAACCACCGTGGCGGAGCTTGCAGGACGACGACATCAGCATTCAAAACCACATTCTGCGGGAGAAGACCTTCGCGCCTTCCCCAGGACTTGCGTGGGAATAGCGAAAAACGCGCGTCCCCGCTATGGCGCTAAAGGCCGAATCCGCCGCGATTATGGCTGAAAAAGTTAAGAAACGTCAGCGCGGTAGGCCGGAGCCACCTGGGCGCCGATTTCGGCATGACCGCGGCGGCGCGCACGCACCGGCTCCGCCTCGACAATCGTCCAGGCGGAACGGTCCGCCATCAGGGCCGAAACGATCGCCGCGTTGAGCTTGTGGCCCCCGCAATAGGAGCGATAGCGGCCCAAAAGCGGCAGGCCAGCCATGGCGAGATCGCCGACCGCATCGAGCGCCTTGTGACGGACGAACTCGTCGGCATAACGCAGGCCTTCCGGATTCAGCACGCGGTCGTCGGCAAGGCAGATCGTGTTGTCGAGTGAGGCGCCGAGCGCGAGGCCCGCGCCCCAGAGCTTCGAAACGTCGCGCATGAAGCCGAAGGTACGCGCGCGGGAAAGCTCGTCGCGGAACACTTCCGGCGTAACCATGCCGGCGAAGCGCTGGCGGCCGATCGCGGCATGTTCGAATTCGATATCGACTTCGACGCGGAAACCGGCGTCATAAGGCAGGAGTTCGGCGGTCGCGCTGCCATTCTGCGCCTTGATCGGCTTCAGAACCTTGATGTAGCGGCGCGGCGCTTCCTGCTGCTCGAGGCCGACGGCGTCGATCGCCTCGACGAAATTCGCGGAACTGCCGTCGAAAGCCGGGATTTCGTCGCCTTCGACTTCGATCACCACGTTATCGATTCCGAGACCGGTGATCGCAGCCATCAGATGTTCGACGGTGGAGCATTTGGAGCCGTTGGCATCACCGATTACGGTCGCGAAATCGGTATTACGAACGGCTTCTGGGCCCACCTGGATTTTCTTGCCGTGAAGTTTGAATACGATGCCCGTATTCGGCGCGGCGGGGACGAGGCTGATGCGGCCCGGCGTTCCCGAATGCAAACCACGACCCGTGAGGTCAATGCGATCAGTGAGGGTCGATTGATATTGAACTTGCATTCCAGCCGTAACGAAAACCGGTCGAACTTGCCCGGCTTTTGCCCCAGTTAATTCCCCAGAGACCAAGGCCACATTTCCCCGTGGCTTCTTGGTGTTAGGGACACTACGCCCTCGCCCGCGAGGGACAAGTCACGCTTTCTTACGCTTTGTTACGAATTCTCGCCCGCTTCGTGGCCTTTTTTCGCCATGATTTCAAGGGGCTGGCAAAAGGCCTTCAAGCCCCTTCATCCACAGCCCCCGCGTATTCGTACCCTCTTACGAAAGACGCCCCGGTTTTGGCCGGGGCGTCATGATTCTTCGTTCGATTTCCTCGACTTACGCCTGACGGCGCAAGAACGCCGGGATTTCGAGATCGTCCTGGCTTTCCGCCGGACGCGCCGGGCGGCTACCCGGATCGAGCAGGCTCCTGCCCTCCGGACGCCGAACCGTGGTTTCGGCCACCGGCTCGCGGCGGACCGCTTGTGGAGGGGCCATGTCTGCGGTGCCCGATTCCTTGCGGCCGAAGCTCGAAGCCAGCTTTTCGAGCAGCGTCATCTGCCGCTTCTCGACGTGCTCTTCCGAAACCTCGGCTTCGCGGGCGCGCATCTGGTTCTGCGCCGGCACCGGGAATTCGTCGATCCGCGGCATGCGGGCACGGAACGGCGGCCGCTCCGCCTGCTCCGGCACGTAGGGATCGAGGTCTTCCGGCTCCTCATGCTTCGGTGCCAGCCGCTCCATTTCGTCGAGCAGCGGCTGGAAGAAGGCCGGGCGCGGCTCGAGCGGGCGGATCGTGACTTCGTCGATTTCGGCTTCGACCGGCTGCATGTCGTCGGCGTAGCTGTCTTCATAGGCCGGCTCGATATGCGCCTGCGGCTGGGCGACCAGCGGCATGTGCGGAACGTCGGCGGTGAAGTTCGTGGCACGCGATGACGGTGCCGGGCGGCTGTGGTTCGAGAACATCTCGCGCGGCGTCATGTCGGCGGCAGCAGCCATGGCGGCGGCATCGATGCCGGTCGCCACTACCGAGACGCGGACGATGCCTTCGAGACTTTCGTCGAAAGTGGCGCCCAGGATGATGTTCGCGTCGGTGTCCACTTCGTCGCGGATGCGGGTCGCGGCTTCATCGACTTCGTGCAGCTTCAGATCGCGGCCGCCGGTGATCGAGATGAGGAGGCCCTTCGCACCACGCATCGAGGTTTCGTCGAGCAGCGGATTGTTGATCGCGTTTTCGGCAGCACGCAGCGCACGGCTTTCGCCGGAAGCCTCGCCCGTACCCATCATCGCCTTGCCCATCTCGCGCATGACCGTGCGCACGTCGGCGAAGTCGAGGTTGATGAGGCCTTCCTTGACCATCAGGTCGGTGATGCAGGCGACGCCCGAATAGAGCACCT
>DAORMJ010000017.1:0-83260 GCA_035440445.1 Xanthobacteraceae bacterium | reverse complement strand
TCTCTGGTTCGTGGATGACCGCGATCATCCAGACGGTGTGCTGTTCGCCGAGCAATTTGCGGCGGCACAAGCCGAGAACCGTTCGTCGGTCAATGTGATCGCGACCGCGGGCGGCAACTGGCTTGCGCTCTGCCTTGCAGGGCCCGGCACCAATCCGCAGGACGTGCTTTTGCAGTTCGGCAGGAAAAACCGCGTGCGCGTCGGCACCATTCAGCGCATCCGCTCGTGGTTTTACGTCGGCAGCGTGCCGAAAGGCGAAGTCGCGCTCGTCTTCGTCACCGGGCGCTACAGCATCCGCTCGCGGCGACTGCCCAACCTCACCGGCAACCCGGATTTCAAATCGGCTTGCGCGCTCCGAAACGATGCGGGCCTGATGTTTCGCTGACAGGGTGGCCGTCGCTGAAAATGCCATGCGATAGTCTCCGCTCACGCGAGGAGGCGGAAGCATGTCGCAACTGGTCTGGATCGAGGCTGCCATCAACGGCCCATGGGGCAAGGCGCGCCAGCCCGGCATTCCCATTTCGACCGACGAGATCGTCGCCGATGGAATTGCCTGCGCGAAGGCGGGTGCTGCGATCATTCACCTCCATGTCTATGACGAAGCTACCGGCGAGCAGAAAGACGACTGGCAGCTTTATGCCGCCTCGATCGAAGGCATCCGCGCGCAGTGCGATGCGATCATCTATCCCACCATCCCGATTGCGGGCTCGAGCTATGCCAACGGCACCATGAAAAGCGCGAAAGAGCGCTACGAGCATCTGGAGGAGCTTGCGAAGCGCGGTCTGGTTGAATGGGGCGTGGTCGATCCGGGCTCATGCAACTTCGCGCGATTCACCGATGTCGCGAAACTCGCGCCCGGCTTCGTCTATCAGAACCCGGACGATCATTTTCTCGAAGGCATGCGCATCTGCGCCGATTATCGGGTCAATCCGAGTTACGCGATCTATGAGCCGGGCTTTACGCGCATGGGTGCGGCTTCCGCCAAAGCGATGATGAAGGTGCCGTCGCCCATCTATCGTTTCATGTTCGCGGAAGAATTCACGTTTGGCTTCCCGCCGAAGCCGAACCATCTTGACGCGCATCTCGGCCTGCTGCGCGAAGTGGCGGGCGGCTATCCGTGGATGGTCGCGGGGCTCGGCGTAGATATTCGCCCGCTGATTGCGCCTGCGGTCGAGCGCGAAGGGCATGTGCGCGTCGGGCTCGAGGACATGCCCTGGGGTGCGACACAAAAGAACCATGCGCTCGTGGAAGAAGCGGTGGAAATTATTCGTCGTGCCGGCGGTGAACCGGCTTCGCCCTCGGACGTTCGAGAAGCGATGCAGGCCTTCGACGCGCAACATAAAAGAGGCAAAGCCCTTGGCTGATGATCTGGCTGACGAGCCGAAAGAGCCCGACGCAAAAGATCTCGAACGCAACCGCTTCTCCGCGCGCGCAAGCCGCTATGCGCGGGTCGGCGCGAATGTCGGTGGGGTTGCCGCGAAAATCGCAAGCCAGCGTTTTCTAGGGCTTCGCGGCGACCGCGCGAACAACGCGGCTTCGCTTGCTGCCGCACTCGGCGGGCTCAAAGGGCCGCTGATGAAAGTGGCGCAGCTTTTGTCCACGATCCCCGACGCGCTGCCGGCCGAATACGCATCCGAATTATCCAAGCTGCAATCCGAAGCGCCGCCGATGGGCTGGCCTTTCGTGAAGCGGCGCATGGCCGCCGAACTTGGACCCGATTGGGAAAAGAAGTTCGGCTCGTTTTCCAAGACGCCGGCCGCTGCCGCGTCGCTTGGGCAGGTGCATCGCGCGGTCACGCTCGATGGCATGAACGCAGCGGTGAAGCTGCAATATCCGGACATGCAGTCGGCGGTGGAAGCCGACCTGCAACAGCTCGGCATGATCATGTCGATCTTCCGCCGCATGTCGCCGGAACTCGATACGCGCGAAATCCAGCAGGAAATCGGCGCGCGGCTGCGCGAAGAACTCGACTATCGCCGCGAGGCGAAGCACGCCGCGCTCTATCAGGAGATGCTTTCCGGTATCGACGACGTTCGCGTGCCGAAGGTGCGGAGCGAACTCTCGACCGGGCGGCTCCTGACGCTGGAATGGCTCGAGGGCAAAAAGCTTCTCGAATACAAGGAGCGCGATCTGGAAACGCGCAATCGCATCGCGCAGGCGATGTTCCATGCCTGGTGGCTGCCGTTCGCCCATCACGGCGTGATCCACGGCGATCCGCATCTCGGCAACTACACCGTCTTCGAAGAGAACGGCGAGCCCGCCGGGATCAATCTCCTCGATTATGGTTGCATCCGCATCTTTCCGCCGCGCTTCGTCGGCGGCGTGGTCGATCTCTATCGTGGCTTGCTGGAGGGCGACGAGGCGCGCGTGATCGCGGCTTACGAAGTCTGGGGCTTCAAGAATCTCTCGAAGCCGATGATCGACGCGCTGAACATCTGGGCGCGCTTCATCTATGGGCCGCTCATGGACGACCGCGTGCGCACGATCGCGGACGGGGTCGCGCCCGCGCAATACGGCCGCCGGGAAGCCGGCCGCGTGAAACAGGCGCTGCGCGAATTCGGGCCGGTGACCGTGCCACGAGAATTCGTATTCATGGACCGCGCCGCGATCGGCCTTGGCGGCGTGTTCCTGCATCTGAAGGCGGAAATGAATTTCCACCGCCTGTTCGAGGATGCGATCCGCGATTTCTCGGTGGAAAAAGTAGCTGCCCGCCAGGCCGCGGCACTTTCCGCTGCCGGATTGCCTGCTGCAGCATAAGCTTTTGCAGCGCCCCGCTGCGGCGAACGGACCTGCACGCCGCCGGTTGAGAGGAATTGCCCGCTCTACGGCTTTCGGCTAATCCAGACGCCAGTATTTTCCGGAACTGGGGACCGAAATCATGGCCGGGCACGGCAAGACCGAATACGGCACCGCCGAAGGCAACGATTACGCCGAGCACGAGTGGACCTACAATCTCTTCGTCCAGCTGGTGAAATGGGGCCTGATCATCAACGCGGTGATCATGTTTCTTATGTACTGGTTCCTCACCTAAGTCCGGTAATCGATATGAAAATCGCGATCCCGGCCGAAACCGAACAGGGCGAGCCGCGCGTCGCGGCAACCCCCGAAACCGTCAAGCGTTACGCAGGCCTCGGCGCCAAGGTAGCGGTAGAGAAGGGGGCCGGCGTGAAGTCCGGCATTCTCGATGCCGACTATTCCGCTGCCGGTGCTGAAGTCGGCAGCGACGTTACCAAGGACGCCGACATCGTCCTGAAGGTGCGCCGCCCCGCTAAGGCTGAGCTTTCGAGCTACAAGCCCGGTGCGCTCGTCATTTCCATCATGGATCCCTACGGCAACGATGCCGCGCTCGCCGATATGGCGGCGGCGAAGGTGAACGCCTTTGCGATGGAATTCATGCCGCGCATCACGCGCGCGCAGGTGATGGACGTGCTTTCTTCGCAAGCAAACCTCGCGGGCTATCGCGCGGTGATCGACGGCTCGGCGGAGTATGGCCGGGCGCTGCCGATGATGATGACTGCGGCCGGCACCGTTCCGGCGGCGCGCATCTTCATCATGGGCGTCGGTGTCGCGGGCCTGCAGGCAATCGCAACCGCGCGCCGTCTTGGCGCGGTGGTGACGGCGACCGACGTGCGTCCCGCAACGAAAGAGCAGGTTGAATCGCTCGGTGCGAAGTTCCTCGCGGTTGAGGACGAAGAGTTCAAGAACGCGCAGACCGCAGGCGGCTACGCCAAAGAAATGTCGAAAGAGTATCAGGCCAAGCAGGCCGCGCTCACGGCAGAGCATATCAAGAAGCAGGACATCGTGATCACGACCGCGCTGATCCCGGGCCGTCCCGCGCCGAAGCTCGTGACCAAGGAGATGGTCGCATCGATGAAGCCGGGTTCGGTGATCGTCGATCTTGCGGTCGAGCGTGGCGGCAACGTCGAAGGTGCTGTGCCGGGCCAGATCGCGGAAGTGAACGGCGTGAAGATTGTCGGCCACCTCAACGTGCCGGGCCGGCTCGCGGCGACCGCGTCCGCGCTCTACGCCAAAAACCTGTTCGCCTTCGTCGAAACCATGTTCGACAAGGAAAAGAAGTTCGCGCCGAATTACGACGACGAACTGATCAAGGCGACGCTCCTGACCAAGGACGGCGCAGTCGTCCATCCGAACTTCAAGAAGGGGTAAGGCGATGATCGATCTCGTATCGCTTGCTGTTTCGGCCGGCGCCGAAGACTTGCTTCCCGTGGGCGCAATGGCGACGGCAAGTGCCGCCAATGCCGCAAGCCCCTTCATCTTCCAGGTTTCGATCTTCGTGCTGGCCTGCTTCGTCGGCTACTACGTGGTCTGGTCGGTGACGCCCGCGCTCCACACGCCGCTGATGTCGGTCACGAACGCGATTTCGTCCGTGATCGTGGTCGGCGCGCTGCTCTCGGTCGGTGTGCCGCTTGCAGGCGATCCTTCCGCCGCCTGGTGGGCACGAATCCTGGGCTTCTTTGCTCTCATTATGGCTGCCGTGAATATCTTCGGCGGCTTCCTCGTCACGCAGCGCATGCTTGCGATGTATCAGAAGAAGAAGTGAGACGACCATGAGCGCAGATATCGTCGCCCTTCTTTATCTCGTAGCGGGCGTTCTCTTCATCCTCGCCTTGCGCGGCCTGTCGCATCCGACGACGTCGCGGCAGGGCAATACCTTCGGCATGATCGGCATGGCCGTCGCAATCGGCACCACGCTTGCGTGGTCGCCGCCGTCCGACGCCGTCGGCTGGGGCCTCGTGATCGGTGGTCTCGTGATCGGCGGCGGCATCGGCGCGGTGATGGCGCGCAAGATCGCCATGACTGACATGCCGCAACTGGTCGCGGCGTTCCACTCGCTCGTCGGTCTTGCCGCGGTGCTCGTCGCCGCCGGTGCGCTTTATGCGCCGGCCGCCTTCGGCATCGGCGCGGTGGGCTCGATTGCCAAGGCCTCGCTTGTCGAAATGGCGCTCGGTGCGGCGATCGGCGCAATCACCTTCACCGGCTCGGTCATCGCGTTCGCAAAGCTGAACGGCAACATGAGCGGTGCGCCGATCATTCTGCCGGGGCGCCACCTCATCAACATCGCGCTTGCGGCCGCCGTCCTCTTCTTCATGTACGGCCTCGTCGTGTCCGAGAGCCATGTCGATTTCTGGCTGGTCGTGTTCCTCGCCTTTGCGCTGGGCGTGCTCATCATCATCCCGATCGGCGGCGCGGACATGCCGGTCGTGGTTTCGATGCTGAACTCGTACTCGGGCTGGGCCGCCGCCGGCATCGGCTTCACGCTCGGCAACGCGGCACTGATCATCACCGGCGCGCTGGTCGGCTCGTCGGGCGCGATCCTGTCCTACATCATGTGCAAGGGTATGAACCGGAGCTTCATCTCCGTGATCCTTGGCGGCTTCGGCGGCGAGACCACCGCGGCGAGCGGTGCCGTAGAAACGCGCCCCGTGAAGCAGGGCTCGGCGGACGACGCCGCCTTCATCATGAAAAACGCCGAGAAGGTCATCATCGTGCCGGGCTACGGCATGGCGGTGGCGCAGGCACAGCATGCGCTGCGCGAAATGGCGGACAAGCTGAAGGAAGAAGGCGTGCAGGTGAAATACGCGATCCATCCGGTCGCGGGCCGCATGCCGGGCCACATGAACGTGCTGCTTGCCGAAGCCAACGTCCCTTACGACGAAGTATTCGAACTCGAGGACATCAACTCCGAATTCGCGCAGGCCGACGTCGCCTTCGTGATCGGCGCGAACGACGTGACCAACCCTTCGGCCAAGACCGATCCGAAATCGCCGATCTTCGGCATGCCGGTGCTCGACGTCGAGAAGGCCAAAACAGTGCTCTTCATCAAGCGCGGCATGGGCTCGGGTTACGCCGGCGTCGAGAACGAACTCTTCTTCCGCGACAACACCATGATGCTTTTCGCCGACGCCAAGAAGATGGTGGAGAACATCGTCAAGGCGATGTGACCTTCGCGGGTCTGCCCTCTTGTCGCGGCTATCGCGGTCGATCGAGACGTTTCGGAAGCGATTTCAGGTTTTTCGTGAAAACGGACAATCTGAGATCGCTTCTTTTTTGCGCTATTGTCTGCGCGGCCGCTCCCGGCCTGACTTTCTGTTCCTGCAGACCAGCGACGCGGAGCGCTACGCGCCGATGCTCGCGGTATCGAGCCGGAGCGTCCGGCGCTATTGCGAGATGCACGGGCACGAATATCGCGTCTTCGTCGGCATCAAGCGCGGTTGCCTGCCGTGGCATGCAACCTTCAATCGCATCATTCTGCTGCAAGAACTGCTCGACGAAGGCTTTCGCGGCTGGGTCGTCTATCTGGATGCTGACGCCTATATCCATGACGCGAGCATCGCGGTCGCCTCGATCGCACGCAGCGCCACGCGGCCGCTCATCATCGAGCGGGGCTCCTTCGAGGGGCTGTGGGACGTGAATGCAGGCGTGTTCCTGCTCAATCTCGGCGATCGCAAAGGGCGCGACCTTGCCAGAGCGTGGCATCGTTCGTTCATGGAGATTTCAGACGAAGCGCTGGCCGCGGCCAAAAACTGGATCGAGGTGCCGAACGACCAGGAACTCTTGCAGCGGCTCATTCGCGACGAAGGCATGATGGACGCCGTAGAGCGGCCGCCCTCTGCCATGCTCAATTATAATGGACGTTTCGTGCGCCAGGCGTTGCGGGCGGACGGCTCCTTTGAAGATCGGCTTGCGCTTATCACGCGAGAGGTCGATGCCATGCTTGCCGCGACAGGAAATCCGTCGTGAAAACGGTACTGCTTCTGCTTGCGGCAGGCTACGCTGCCGTCTGTGCCTTCATGTATGTCGCGCAGCGCGGGCTGATGTATTTCCCCGATCCTGCGCGCACCGCGCCTGCCGATGCCGGCCTTCCGGAAGCGAAAGAAGAGACGCTTGCGACCGCCGACGGCGAGAGCATCCTCGTGTGGCACATCCCGCCGCGCGACGCGAAGAAGCCGGTCGTGATCTATTTCCACGGCAATGGCGGCGCGCTGAACCTGCGCGCTCGCCGCTTCGCTGCGCTGGCGCTCCAGGGCATCGGCGTGGTGGGCGTGTCCTATCGCGGCTATGGCGGCTCCTCGGGCACGCCGAGCGAGCAGGGCCTGATTGCGGATGCGGTTGCAGCCTATGTGTTCGCCGCCAAGCGCTACACGACGGCCCGCATCGCGCTCTGGGGGGAATCGCTCGGCACCGGCGTTGCCGTGGCGCTGGCGGCGGAAGCGCCGGTTGCGAAGCTCGTTCTGGAGGCGCCGTTCACGTCTGCCGCCGATGTCGGGGCGTCGGTGTATTTCTTTCTGCCGGTGCGATGGCTTATGAAAGACCAGTTCCGGTCCGATCTTCGCATCAGGGATGTGAAAGCGCCAGTGCTGATCCTGCATGGCGAGAAGGACAACGTGGTGCCGATCGCCTTCGGCGAGCGGCTGTTCGGCATGATTTCCGCAGAGAAGAAGTTCGTGCGCTTTCCGGATGGCCAGCACTACGATCTCGACCGTCACGGCGGCTTGCAGGCGGCGGTGGAGTTTCTGAACAACTGACCTCATCCTGAGGAGCCACGCGGGAGCGTGGCGTCTCGAAGGATGGGGCTTTCGCCCGATGGTTCGAGACGCGATCCTGTGGATCGCTCCTCACCATGAGGCCGGAAACAAAAAAAGGGCGGCCTGTCAGCCGCCCTTTTTCGAATCTCTTTTTCAAAAATTAGCTACGCGGCGGACGCGCACCGAAACCGCCGCCCTGACCGCCACGGCCGCCTGCGCCAGCACCGAAGGCGGGCTTCACGGGCTTGGAGGGGAGAAGGCCTTCGCGCTGCAGTTTCTTGCGGGCGAGCTTGCGCGCACGGCGCACGGCTTCCGCCTTTTCGCGGGCTTTCTTTTCGGACGGCTTTTCGTAGTGGCCGCGCAGCTTCATTTCGCGGAAAATGCCCTCGCGCTGCATCTTCTTCTTAAGCGCCTTGAGAGCCTGATCGACGTTATTGTCGCGAACGAGAACCTGCACGTGTGCTCCTGAAAAACCTGAGGGTTTTGGGATAGGCCGGGCAAAAGCCCTGCCGAAGGGCGGGTGCGTACCAGATGGTTCTTGGATTGTCCACCGGGTCCGGCCGGTCCGGGCTGCGAAAAACCCCTGTTCCCGCGCTTTTTTGTCCGTTCTAGCGGCTGATTCCGGCAAGCTGGTTCCGGATGAAGGCGACCACCGCCCCGAATATAGCGCCGGTGATCGCGCCGCCCAGCAGGCGGCCGGAGACGAAGGCGTAGCCCTGCGCCAAGAGGCCCTGATTGATCACCTGCACGGCCTGATAGGCCGTTCCGAGCAGTGCTCCGAGGCCCGCCCACTGACCGAGCGGCCAGACTTTTCCGAACATTCCCAAAAAGCTCCTGTTGTCCCGAGCTTCTAGCATCGCGGCAGCATATCGCCATGCGCGGATCGGCGATGACGGCAGGGGCTGGTTTTGCTATTTCGCCGTCCCATGAAAATCACCCGCATCACCGACATTGTCGTTCCGATCTCGTCTTCGATCCGCAACGCCTTCATCGACTTCTCGACCATGACCGCGAGCGTGGTCGCGATCGAGACCGACGTCATCCGCGACGGCAAGCCCGTCACCGGCTTTGGCTTCAACTCGAACGGCCGCTATGCGCCGCAGGGGCTCCTGCGCGAGCGCTTCATCCCGCGGCTCCGGGACGCGAAGAACCTCGAGGACGCGCGCGGCTTCATCGATCCTGCCAAAGCGTGGGCCGCGATGATGCAGAACGAGAAGCCGGGCGGGCATGGCGAGCGCTCGGTTGCGGTCGGCGTGCTCGACATGGCGCTCTGGGACGCAGTCGCGAAAGCCGAAGGCGTGCCCCTCTGGAAGCTGCTCGCGGACCGCTACAATGGCGGCAAATACGACGAGACCGCGTGGGTCTATGCCGCGGGGGGTTATTATTATCCCGGCGAGGACGTGAAGTCGCTCACCGAAGAAATGAAGCGCTATCTCGATCTCGGCTATTCGACCGTGAAGATGAAGATCGGCGGCGTGCCGTTGAAAGACGACATGGTGCGCATCGAGGCGGCGCTGAAGGTCGTCGGCGGCGACGGGCAAAAGCTCTGCGTCGACGTGAACGGACGCTTCGATCTGCAAACCGCGCTCGATTATGCCAAGGCCATGCAGCCGCTCAATTTGCGCTGGTACGAAGAGCCGGTCGATCCGCTTGATTATCTCCTACACGCGGCCCTTGCGACCGAATATGCCGGCCCGATTGCCACCGGCGAGAACCTGTTCTCGATGCAGGATGCGCGGAACCTGATCCGCCACGGCGGCTTGCGTGCCGACCGCGACATTCTCCAGATGGACCCGGCACTCTCCTACGGTCTCGTCGAGTATCTGCGGACGCTTGCAATGCTCAAACAGCACGGCTGGTCGTCGCGGCGCTGCGTGCCGCATGGCGGGCATCAGTTTGCGCTCAACATCGCGACGGGACTGGGCCTCGGCGGCAACGAATCCTATCCGCAGGTGTTCGCACCGTTCGGCGGCTTTGCCGACGACACGCCGGTCAAGGACAGCCGCGTGAAGATGCCGGACATTCCGGGCATCGGGTTCGAGGCGAAGAACGCGCTTTATGCCGTGATGAAGCCGATGATGAACTGATCCTCATCGCGAAGAATGTTTTCTGTCATCGCCGCGCTTGTCGCGGCGATCCCGATCAGGGACGCAGTGAACTCCTTAGCGAGATGGCCGGGACAAGCCCGGCCATGACGAGTGAAACTGTCCGCGCGTCATCCCGAACCTACTTCTTTGTTCGTGCTTCGATCTCTGCTGCGGTGAGCGTTTCGACACGCGAGGCAATCCACCATTGATTGCCTGCGGCATCGAGGAAGCCACCACGGCGGTCGCCGTCGCCGGCTTCCGATGGCGGCATGATTTCGGTGCCGCCAAGCTCCAGCGCCTTGCGGTAAGTGGCGTCGGCATCCTCGACATAGACATGCAGCCCGGCAGTGGATGCCGGAAAATCCTTGTTCGCGCCGCCCATCATCACCGCGGAATCGCGAATGCGGACTTCAGCATGCATGATGCTTCCGTCGCCGCGGTGAACCCGCATGACTTCGCGGGCTCCAAACACCTCGGCAAGGAAGCCGATCAGGCCCGCCGGTTCTTCAACAACCAGATAGGGCGCGACGGCAGGCGTGTCGGAAGGAAGCGGATGTTTCGGCATTGCAGTCTCCCCGGTTGATCCCGGAAAGGATTGTAACGCGAACGCGGCCCACGGGTTCGGCGAGGCCTATATTTTTACCCGGGTCACGTGCCCCATCTTGCGGCCGGCTTTGGCGGCACCCTTGCCGTAGAGATGGACGGAAGCGCCGGCTTCCTTAGCTAACTTTTCCCAGCCCATCACTTCATCGCCGATGAGATTGGTCATGGTGACGGACTTTCCAACGCGCTTCGCGCTGTTGAGCGGCCAGCCGGCGACCGCACGAATGTGCTGTTCGAACTGGCTTGCGGTTGCGCCGTCGATGGTCCAGTGGCCGGAATTATGCACACGCGGCGCGATCTCGTTCACGAGCAGCTCGCGCTTTGCGCCTTTTTTCGCGACGAACATTTCGACTGCGAGCACGCCGACATAATTCAGCGCTTTCGCGATCTTGGTCGCGATTGCGATGGCTTCCTTCGCCATTGCGGGCGGGATTTTCGCGGGCACAGTCGACGTATGAAGGATGTGGTCGCGATGCGCGTTCTCGATCGGCTCGTAAGCGACGGTCTTGCCGTCCGAGCCGCGTGCGATCACGACGGAAATCTCGCGCTCGAACTTCACGAAGCCTTCGAGCACCGCCGGCTTCTCGCCGATTGAGCGCCAGGCGCTTGCGAGATCGTCGCCCTTTTCCAGCTTCACCTGACCCTTGCCGTCATAACCGAGGCGGGCGGTTTTCAGGATTGCCGGCAGGCCGATGCGCGCAAACGCCGCCGAGAGCTCCATCGATGTGTTCACCGGCGCGAAGGGTGCCGTCGCAATCTTCAGCGAATTGACGAACTTCTTTTCCGTCACGCGATCCTGCGTGGTCGCAAGCACATCCGCGCTCGGAAACAAGGGCTTCCTGGCTGCGACGAAAGCCGCGGTCTCGGCCGGAATGTTCTCGAACTCGTAGGTCACGGCATCGACGTGATTGAGAAAATCCGCGAGCCGCGCCCAGTTGTCGAAAGGCGCACAGGTCGAGTTCTTCACGACGTCGAAGGCGCAGGAGTCTTTCTTGTCGGAATAGATATGGACGCGAAAGCCGAGTTCATGCGCGGCGAGCGCCAGCATGCGGCCGAGCTGCCCGCCTCCGAGAATGCCGATGGTTGCGTCGGGAGCCAGCGGCTTGTGAAGGGGTACGGTCATTTCGGCCTCAACGGAATCTTCTTCGTTTGTTTTGCGCGGAACGCATCGAGTTTTTTTGCGACCGCAGGATCGGAAAGCGCCAGCACGGCGGCTGCAAGCAGGCCCGCGTTCTTCGCACCGGCTTCGCCAATCGCGAGCGTGCCGACCGGAATGCCCGCGGGCATCTGCGCGATGGAGAGGAAACTGTCGACGCCTTTGAGCGCCTTCGACTTCACCGGCACCCCGAAGACGGGGAGCGGCGTGAGCGAGGCGGCCATGCCGGGCAGATGTGCGGCACCGCCCGCGCCTGCGATGATGACCTTGTAACCTTTGTCGCGCGCGGAGCTTGCGAACTCATAGAGCCGCGTCGGCGTGCGATGCGCCGAGATCACGAGGCTCTCATGTTTGATGCCGAAACTCTCGAGCATGTCGGCTGCGTGTTTCATGGTTTCCCAGTCGGACTGGCTGCCCATGATGATTGCAACGGCCGGTTTTCCCGCGCCCATTTTATTCTTTGCCCCGATCAGCTTGGAAAACGCTGGATTATAGGAGAGGGTGCACTGCTTGCAAGAAGAGTCGCATGGGGGTCGCCCGGAAGCATCGCGAATGCCGCAGGAAACGCCGCAAATCAAAGGGTTGGAGCGTGATAACGCCGCGGTTGCCGCAACGCGGCAAATCACGCGCGCGGACCTTGGGGAAGGCCGGGATACGGCGTCCAGGCTTGCCGCCGAAATCGACCGGCTTCGTGCAGCGCTGAAACGCTCGGAAGCGCGAATCGAAGAACTGGAAAAATCCGCGCATGAAGACGCGCTCACCGGGTTATTGAACCGGCGCGGTTTTGCGCGCGCCTTCGCGCAGGCCATCGCTTATCTGAAGCGCTACGGCGGCAGTGCCGCGCTCCTCTATCTCGACCTCGACCGCTTCAAGCCGATCAACGATCGCTACGGCCATGCCGCGGGCGACATCGTGTTGCGCCAGATCGCAGGCGTGCTGCAGGGAAGCGTGCGCGCTTCCGATATCGCAGCGAGGCTTGGCGGCGACGAGCTTGCGCTCGTTTTATGGAATCTCGATGCCTCGCAGATGCAGGCGAAGATGCGTTCGCTGGAAGCGCTGGTCGAGGGCATGTCGTTTGCCGTAGGAGCGGAGCGAATTGATCTCGGCGTTTCCATCGGCGGCACCATGCTTGCGCCAGACGACGATCTCGATGCCGCGCTCGCGCGGGCGGATGCCGCGATGTATGCGCGGAAGCTGGAAAGAAGGAATAATCCTGTCATTCCGGGGCGCGAGTGAAACGAGCGAACCCGGAATCCAGGGAAACTCGCACAGGCTTTGCTGTGTCGCTTCTGGATTCCGGATCGCGCGCCAAAGCGCGCGTCCGGAATGACAGTTAACGCAAAAACGGCCGCATGCCCTCGCGCGCGAGTTCGTCGGCGCGTTCGTTTTCGGCGTGTCCGGCGTGGCCCTTGAGCCAGTGCCATGCGACCTGATGCTGGAGTGCGGCCGCTTCCAGCCGCTGCCACAGCTCGATGTTCTTTACCGGCTTCTTGTCTGCTGTCTTCCAGCCGTTTCGCTTCCAGTTCTTGATCCAGCCGGTGATGCCGCCCTTCACATATTGCGAGTCGGTGTAGATGTCGGCCTCGCATTTGGGAGGCAGGGATTCGAGCGCCATGATCGCGGCCATCAACTCCATGCGGTTGTTGGTGGTCATGGGCTCGCCGCCCTTCAGTTCGGTGCGCGCACCTTTGTGCTCGACGATCGCGCCCCAGCCGCCGGGACCGGGATTGCCGGAACAGGCGCCATCGGAATGAATCTTCACGCGATCGGTCATCTATTCCTCTTCACGCCACAAGCCCGTAATCACTCGCGCGCGCAATGCGCCGGTGGAACTGCAGCTTCTTCAAATATTCTTTCGGGTCCTTGGGACGCACCAGCGCGCCGGGCGGCACGTTCAACCAGTCATAGGTGCGCGTGAGCAGGAAACGCAGCGCCGAGCCGCGCGCGAGCAGCGGCAGCGCTTCGACTTCTTCCTGCGCGAGCGGGCGCACGCTGTTGTAGCTCGACAGCAAGGCCTTGCCCTTGGTGACGTTGAAGGAGCCGTCGATCTCGAAGCACCAGGCGTTCAAACAGATCGCAATGTCGTAGGCGAGGAGATCGTTGCAGGCGAAATAGAAATCGATCAGGCCGGAGAGCTTGTCACCGAGAAAGAACACGTTGTCGGGGAATAGATCCGCATGGATCACGCCCGCGGGCAGGTTGTCCGGCCAGCGCGCGGAAAGATAGACGACCTCTTCCTCGATCAGTGCTGCAAGTCCCGGCGCGATCTCGTCGGCGCGGCCGACGCATTGGGCGGCCAGCTTCTGCCAGCCTTCGGGGCCGAGCGCATTCGGACGGCGGAGCGCAAAACCTTCGCCCGCCTTGTGAAACTGCGCGAGTGCCTGGCCAAGTGCTGCGCAATGCGCGTTGCCGGGGCGGCGCACCGAAATGCCTTCCAGGAAGGTGATGATCGCCGCCGGGCGTCCACCGAGTTCGCCGAGCGTTTCGCCCTTTTTGTTCTTCACCGGCTGCGGACAATTCAGCCCGCGCGCGGCGCAATGTTCCATCAAACCGATGAAGAAGGGCAGATCTTTCGGATCGACGCGCTTTTCATAGAGCGTCAGGAAATAATAGCCGCGGTTCGTATGCAGCATGTAGTTCGTGTTTTCGACGCCTTCGGCGATGCCCTTGAAGGACATCAGCTCGCCGATGTCGTAACCGGCAAGGAAGGCGTCGAGTTGATCGTCGCTGACTTCGGTATAGACGGCCACGTGGTTACTCCGCGGCCGTATCGCGCAACTCGCGCGGCAGCGGGAAGAACACGTCTTCCTGCGGGCCGGCATAGACGTCGACTTCGACCGCGTAGCGCTTTGAAAAAGCGTCGATGATTTCTTCGACCAACACTTCCGGCGCGGATGCGCCCGCGGTGATGCCGAGGCTCGCAACATTGCCGAACACGGTCCAGTCGATGTCGTCCGCGCGTTGCACCAGCGCGGTGGCGCGGCAGCCGGAACGCTCCGCGACTTCGCGCAGGCGCTGCGAGTTCGACGAGTTCGGCGCGCCGACCACGATCATGGCTTCGACTTGCGGCGCGACGTTCTTCACCGCTTCCTGCCGGTTCGTGGTCGCGTAGCAGATGTCTTCCTTGTGCGGGCCGGTGATCGCAGGAAACCGTGTTTTCAGGATCGCGACCATCTCGGCGGTGTCGTCCACTGAAAGCGTGGTCTGCGTGACGTAGGCAAGCGCCTCCGGATTTTTCGGCTGGATCGCGCGCGCATCTTCCGCGGTTTCGATCAGCGTGACCGCGCCCGGCGGCAACTGGCCCATGGTGCCCACGGTCTCGGGGTGGCCGGCGTGGCCGATCAGAAGAATTTCGCGGCCGCGCTTGGCGTGCACCATGGCTTCGCGATGCACCTTGGTGACGAGCGGGCAGGTCGCGTCGATTGCGAAGAGCTTTCGTTTGTCGGCCTCGTCCGGCACCGATTTCGGCACGCCATGGGCCGAGAAGATCACCGGGCGGTCGCCGTCCGGCACTTGGGTCAGTTCCTCGACGAAAATCGCGCCTTTGCGGCGCAGGCTTTCGACCACGTATTTGTTGTGCACGATCTCGTGGCGGACATAGACCGGGGGGCCGTATTTCCGAAGCGCCTGCTCCACTGCGTCGATCGCCCGCACCACGCCCGCGCAGAAACCGCGCGGCGCGCAGAGGAGCACGCGCAGGCGGGGCAGGGTGGAACCGGGCGAAAGAAGCATAAATTTCAAGCCTTTGAGACGTCTTGATCGGCGAGGCCGGGGTCGCAAGTCAACCTTTACCCCAAACTCGCGTTGATTTGGACGGGGCACCCCCTTATATAGGCGCCAACCCCGGTCATCTCACGGACGTTTTTACCGAGGCTCCGCTATCGAAAAATAGCGGCGGCGCTCGCGAAACCGTACCCGGATGGCGTTTGTTTTTGTTGACGCGGTAGAGGCGCGAAAATCATGTCGCATACGCCGTTAATGCCCAAGGCCACCGCCGTTTGGCTGGTGGATAATACCTCGCTCTCGTTCGATCAGATCGCGGATTTCTGCAGGCTTCACCCGCTCGAGGTGAAGGGCATTGCCGACGGCGAAGTCGCGCAAGGCATCAAGGGCCTTGATCCGGTCGCCTCCGGCCAGCTGACCCGCGAAGAGCTCGATGCCGCGATTGCCGATCCGAACCACAAGCTCGCCATGGCCGACGCCAAGGTGCGCCTGCCGGAGCCGAAGTCGAAGAAGGGTCCGCGCTACACGCCCGTCTCCAAGCGGCAGGATCGCCCGGACGCGATCCTGTGGCTGGTCAAGAACCATCCTGAATTGAAAGACGCGCAGATCATGCGCCTCGTCGGCACCACGAAGTCGACCATCCAGTCGGTGCGCGAGCGCAAGCACTGGAACTCGGCAAACCTGCAGGCGCGCGATCCGGTGATGCTCGGGCTTTGCTCGCAGATCGATCTCGACAACGAAGTGCGCCGCGCCTCCAAGGGCCGCGTGATCGAGGCGCAGGAGCCTTCGCGCACCCTGCTTCCCGCTGAACAGACCACCGCGCAGCCGGAGCAGGATGCCGATCAGCCGCTCGACGACCGCAAACAGAACATCGATGCGAACTCGGTCTTCGCAAAACTCGGCGGCCTGAAGCGCAGCGAGAGCGAGTAATTTTCTCGCAAGAGAAACTGAAAAAGCCGGGCTTTTTTTGCCCGGCTTTTTTTATGCGCTACTCCAGCGCCTCGTCCTTGACGTCGACGATGTAATTCAGCGCAAGCCGTCCGCCATCGGGAAAGATCGTTTCGCCGGTGATGTAGCTGGCGTCGTCGGAGGCGAGGAAGGACGCGACGCCCGCAATCTCGTCCGCCGCGCCGATACGCTGCAAGGGCGTGCGCGAAAGAATCCGTTTCTTGGCAGCCTTGTCGGTCGCGATGCCTGCGAGAATTTCGGTCGCAATCGAGCCGGGGCCGATCGCATTCACGCGAATGCCATGGGGCGCCAGCGACAGCGCCATGACTTTCGTGAGCTGCTGCACGCCGCCTTTCGACACCGAGTAGGGCACCTGATTGGGGATCGCGACCACCGAATTGATCGACGACATGTTGATGATCGCGCCGGGCTTTCGTCCGGCTTTTGCCTGCCGCACCATCTGTCTTGCCGCCGCCTGTCCGCACAGGAACGAGCCCTTGAGGTTCACGCGCAGCACGCGGTCGAAATCGTGCTCGGAAATTTCGAGGAAATCGGCGGTGTGAATGATCCCGGCATTATTCACGAGAATGTCGATCGCACCTTGCTTCTCGATGGCCGAGTCCACGAGGGCTGCGACGGCTTCGGCGTCGCCGACATCGCAGGAGATAAATTGCGCATCAGCCCCGAGCGCTCTGGCGGCTTCGCGGCCGGTCTTCTCGTCAACATCGGAGAGGACGACCTTCGCGCCGTCCGCGATGAAGCGCCTGGCAATGGCAAGCCCGATGCCGCGCGCAGCACCAGTGACGAGGGCGATGCGGCCGGCGAGCCTGCTCATTTCTGCGCAACTTTCATCGGCGGCACTTCGAAGGCGCCCATCATGCGGTTCCAGCCATTGATGACGGTGATCGCCCAGCTCAGATCGACGATTTCCTGCTCCGAGAAATGCACGCGCGTCTCTTCGTAGAGTTCATCCGAGACGTGCGAGTCCGCGATCAGCGTCAGTGCCTCGGTCCAGGCGAGTGCGGCTTTCTCGCGCTCGCTGAACAAGCCCGCTTCCGGCCATGCCGAGAGCATCAGCATGCGCTCGTCGGTTTCGCCGAGCTTGCGCGCCTCCTGCGCGTGCATGGAAATGCAGAACGCGCAGCCGTTGATCTGCGAGGCGCGGATTTTCACGAGTTCGAGAAGCATCTTGTCGATCCCGCTATTCGCCGTGTGATCGGAAAGCGCCTTCATCAGTTTGAAGGTTTCGGGTGCGGCCTTCGCCGGGTTCGGACGATTGCTCATCAGTTTGCCATTCCCTTCGTCTGCAACGCCACCTTGATCTCATCGAGCGTCGCGGGATCGTCGATGGTGGCGGGCATCGACCAGTCTTCCTTGTCCGCGATCTTCTTCATGGTGCCGCGAACGATTTTGCCGGAGCGCGTCTTCGGCAGGCGCTTGATCACCATTGCGGTCTTGAAGGCGGCGACCGGCCCGATCTTGTCGCGCACCAGCGCAATCAGTTCCTTTTCGATGGTGTCTTCGGTTTTGTTCACGCCGAGTTTCAGCACCACGAAGCCGACTGGCACTTCGCCTTTGAGTTGATCGGCGACCCCGATCACCGCGCATTCGGCGACATCGGCGTGGGACGCGAGCACTTCCTCCATGCCGCCGGTGGAAAGCCGGTGTCCCGCGACATTGATGATGTCGTCGGTGCGGCCGAGCACGTAAACGTAGCCGTCTTCGTCTTTGTAGCCGGCGTCGGCGGTTTTGTAGAAGCCGGGAAAGTCCGCGAGATAGGACTCGCGGAAGCGCTCGTCCTGCTGCCAGAGTGTTGGGAAGCAACCAGGCGGCAGAGGCAACCGGACGAGGATGTTGCCCATGGTGCCCGCCGGCACTTCCTTGCCGCCGTCATCGGCAATCACGACATCGTAGCCCGGCATCGGCACGGTGGGTGAGCCGTGTTTGACCGGGAGCATGCCCAGCCCCATCGGGTTGCCGACCATGGGCCAGCCGGTTTCGGTCTGCCACCAGTGATCGATCACCGGCACGCCGAGGATCTGCTCCGACCATTTCACCGTATCGGGGTCGGCCCGCTCGCCCGCGAGAAACAGCGTGCGGAATTTCGAGAGGTCGTAATCCTTCACGCGTTTGCCTTCGGGGTCTTCTTTCTTGATGGCGCGGAAGGCGGTGGGCGCGGTGAAGAGTGCGACCGCGCCGTGTTCGCTTGCCACGCGCCAGAATGCGCCTGCATCCGGCGTGCCGACCGGCTTGCCCTCATAGACGACCGAAGTGCAGCCATGCAGGAGCGGCGCATAGACGATGTAGGAATGGCCGACGACCCAGCCGATGTCGGAGGAGGTCCACCAGACTTCGCCTTCCTCGACGCCGTACATGCCGTGCATCGACCATTTCAGTGCGACCGCATGGCCGCCATTGTCGCGCACCACACCCTTCGGCTTTCCGGTGGTGCCGGAGGTATATAGAATATAGAGAGGGTCGGTCGCTTTCACTGGAACGCATTCCGACGTTCTGCCGGCGGTCAGTGCCGCCTCGCGCAGGCTCGCCCAGTCCCAGTCCCAGCCGTCTTTCATTTCCGCTTTCGCCTGCGGACGCTGCAAGAGGATCACGGCTTCGGGTTTGGCCTCCGCCATTTCGATCGCGGCATCGAGCAGCGGCTTATAGGGTACGATGCGCGTGACCTCGATGCCGCAGCTTGCGGTGAGCAGGAGCTTCGGCCGTGCGTCGTTCAGGCGCGTCGCAAGCTCCTTCGGCGCAAAGCCGCCAAAGACCACCGAGTGGATCGCGCCGATGCGCGCGCAGGCGAGCATGGCGACGAGCGCTTCGGGAATCATCGGCATGTAGATGACGACGCGGTCGCCTTTTTCGATGCCGAAGTCGCGCAGGATCGCGCCGAATGCGGAAACTTCGCGCTGCAACTCGCTATAGGTGATGTTGCGCTTCGACTGCGAGACGGGGCTGTCATAGGCGAAGGCGATCTGGTCGCCGCGTCCGCCTTCGGCATGGCGATCGACCGCGTTGTAGCAGGTGTTCATCACGCCATCGGGAAACCAGCGGCCGTACACCCCGGCTGCCGCGTCGAAGACGGTCTTCGGCTTTTCGATCCAGTCGATGGCTTCCGCCGCCTCGCGCCAGAAGCCCTCGGGGTCGCGCTGCCAGCGCGCATAAACTTCCGGGTAGCGGCTCTTGTTTGGCGTCAGCATGGCGTTTTCCTCGAGAAGCGTATTGTTTTGCCGCGATTGTCGCCCTCACGGCCCGCTTGGCAAGAGCGGCCTTGGTCGCATCGCCGCTCCCGGCTTCGGCGGCGCGGCCGGCGGGGACGTCATGCGTTGCGCGCCGTAGCCGTTGATCGCGCGCTTCTTTATAAACCCGGCCGCATGTTTCCCGCCGATCTCGCATTCTGGCTCGTCGCCGCCGTCGCCGTTATCTGCACGGGTCTCGCCAAAGGCGGGTTCTCCGGCATCGGCATGGCGGCAACGCCGTTTCTGGCGCTCGTGGTGCCGCCGCTGCAGGCCGCTGCAATAATGCTGCCGATCCTGATCATGCAGGATGCGATTTCGGTCTGGGCATTCCGCAAGGAATGGGACCGCTGGAACCTGCAGGTGCTCTTGATCGGTGCGATTATCGGCATCTGCATCGGCTGGGCGCTCGCGGCCTATGTGCCCGATGCGCTGGTCAAGCTGATGATCGGGGTCATCACCTTCGTCTTCGTGCTGAACCAGTGGCTGGGCCTCGTGAAGCGCGCCGCCGACTCCTTCAAGCCGAGCGCGGCAAGCGGCGTGTTCTGGGGAACCATTTCCGGTTTCACGAGTATGCTGGCGCATGCCGGCGCACCGCCGATGAACGTGCATCTGCTGCCGCAGCAACTGCCGAAGATGGTCTATATCGGCACGGTCACGATCTATTTCGCCTTCGTGAACGCGATCAAGGTCGTGCCCTTCGCGCTGCTCGGAGAATTCACGCAATCGACGCTTTTGATTGCGCTCATGCTGATGCCGCTGGCGATCGTCGCGAACCTTTGCGGAATCTGGATCGCGAAACGTATTCCCGAAGCGCTGTTCTACCGGATTGCTTACATCTTGATGTTTCTGGTTTCGCTGGAACTCATCCGCTCCGGTCTCGCGAAGCTATTCTTTTCCTGATCGGCGTTTGCGAACGTCGCTTTCCTGACCGGAACTTCCAAAAAAAGTTTTGTCTTGGCCGCGTTTCTGCCGAACCAAGTGGGACGCGCGCGGTTAGCCGTGGGGAAGGGAATGCGAATTCCCGTTACACAAATCAGGAGCAAACCCCATGAAAATTCTTGCGCCACTAGCAACGACCGTCGCCGCGGCGGCGCTCTTCACGGCTGGTGCGGTCGCGCAGACCACGCCGCCGAACACGCCTCCGGCGCAGACCCAGACCGCGCCCACCACGACCCCGGCGACCACCGCTACGGCCACGCAGCAAAGCACGAGCCAGTGGCGCGGGTCGCAGCTCATCGGTCTCGATGTCTATAACAGCGCCGACGAGAACATCGGCGACATCAACGATGTCATCCTGAGCAAGGATGGCCGGATCGAACTCATCGTCGTCGGCGTCGGCGGCTTCCTCGGCATCGGCGAGCATTCGGTCGCGCTGCCGTGGGATCAGGTCCGCTTCAGCGATATGCCGCGCAAGGGCGACAAATCGAATGCGGAAAAGGGCGAGAAGCCGGACCACGCCATGGTCAACATGACCAAGGATCAGCTGAAGGCGCTTCCGGCCTTCAAGTACGCGTCCAGCAAGAGCTAACTTCTAAAAATTAAAAAGGTCCGCCGCTTGGCGCGGCGGACCTTCTTTTTGTCCGGCTCAGCCTTTAGCCGATGCGCAAGACCTTCGGCGGTGTCGGGGCCAAAGCCTCGGCTCCGTTTTCGGTAATCAGCACGGGATATTCGAGCCGCATGCCTGCGATCGGCGGTTCGTAATAATGCGTGCCGAGCGCGATCACCATGCCGGGAGCAAGAACGTCGTCGCTCGACGCGTTCATGAAGGGCCGGGTGCGTGCGCAGGTGCCGAGCCCGTGACCGAACAGCGGCAATCCGTACTTCGTCCCTTGCTCGCTCTTTTTGAAGGTAGCTACAGCCGCCGCAACGCAGTCGCGGACGGCGCGTCCGGGCTTGAGGCTTTCCATGAGCGCGCTCACGGTATCCTCCCAACAGCTGATCGCGCTTTGCTGCGCGCTGCTCGGCTTCCCGAAGAAAACGGGAATGGAAAGATCCGACATATAGAGATCGATCAAGGGATGAAGATCGATCACCACGAACTCGTTCGGCTCGATCTTCCGGTCGGTGCTTTGCTGCGTCACGCCGCGAAGAAAAGCGGTACGCTCGCCAGCGCCGACTTCCGTGCCGCCGGTCACCGACCACGCCCAGGTGCTGCCATGGTCGCGGATTTCCGCCTCGACGATGCCGGCCACATGGTTCTCGGTGACACCCCTCCGGATCGCGCGCACGCCGGCGTGAAAGCCTTTGTCCGCAACCTGCGCGGCGAGGCGCAGGCGTTCGATCTCGGCAGGCGACTTGATCAGCATCACGTCGTCGATGAAGCGGACACCGTTTTCGAGCGCGGCGTCAGGCAGCGCCTGCTTCAGTTCGATGAATTCGCCGGCCGTCAGCATGCCGGGCGCAATCTGCGCGGCGCCCGGATGAGAGAGGTCGAGGCCGATCGAGCCCTTCGCAGCCCCGAGCGCGTTGAGCCGTTCCGCGATCAGCGCAATCAGCCCGGAGCCGTAGAAGTCATGGATCGTGTGAGGGCATCCCTCGGCGCGGATGCGCTGCGAATCCATCGCCCAATAGACGACTTCGCAGTCGCCCTTCGCGGTGACGATGACGGCCCCGCGCCACGGCATGAAGGTGCCGCAGAGATAATGGAGGGAAGCCTGCCGTGTGCCGACATAAGCGGTGGCACCGCTTGCCTGCAGGCGGGAGGCTACGGCGCGCACCCGCGCGCCGAAATCGATTGCTTCCATGGTCGTTACTCGATGCTGAGCTTCGCGCCGCGAACGGCGATCGCCCATTTGTCGGTTTCTTCCTGGATGAATTTCGCGAACTGCTCGGGCGTGGACGCGACGGGCTCGGCAGCCTGGGCCACGAGCTTCTTTCTCACGTCTTCGTTCTGCAGCGCTTTTGCGACTGCGTCATAGAGCTTGTCGACGATCGGCTTCGGCGTGCCCGCGGGAGCGACGATGCCGATCCAGCCATAGGCGCTGTAGCCTTTCAGACCGGCTTCGGAAATGGTCGGCAATTCCGGCACGACCGGCGAGCGCTGCGCGCCGGTGACTGCGATTGCGCGGAGCTTGCCTGCTTTTGCCAGCGGCAGCGCCGTCATCATGGAATCGAACATCAGGTCCGCACTGCCGCCGACGACATCGATCAATGCGGGTGCGCTGCCCTTGTAAGGAATGTGCGGCGCGTCGATTCCGGCCTGATGCACGAACAATTCGCCGGACAGATGCATCGAGGTGCCGCTGCCGCCCGATGCGCGGTTGAGCTTGCCGGGGTTCGCTTTTGCGTAAGCGATCAGGTCGGCGACGGAATTGATCTTCAGGTTCGGATTGACCACGAGGATCAGGGGATACTGCACGACCTGCGATACCGGCGTGAAATTCTTGATCGGGTCGTAGGACATCTTCTTGTAAAGCGTCTGGTTGATGGCGTGGGTGCCGATCGTCGCCATCAGGATCGTGTAGCCATCGGGCTTGGCGCGCGCGACGAAATCGGCGCCGATGTTGCCGCCGGCACCCGGCCGTGGCTCGACGATGACGGTCTGGCCCAGCACCTGCTGCATGACGTTTGCGATCAGACGTGCGGTCGCATCGGTCGGTCCGCCGGCGGCGGCGGGAACGACGAGCGTGATGGGGCGGGACGGGGAGTTGTCTGCCTTCGCCGCGACGGCCGTGGCAGCGATCGCGGCGGCTGCCGCACAAACCAACCACTTTTTCATGGTGTTTTCCTCACAGAACAGCGTTGTTTCATTTGTATTGTTCGACTATCGAACATATAATCGACAGTCGTACATTGCTAGCAGCGTTGCCGGAGGCTGACAAATGCCGTTCGATTCCCAGTCCATTGCGGCCTGGCCCCGTGGCAGCGATGCGTTTGTCGAGGCCTTCGCCAAGGGGCTGGCGGTCATTGCCGCGTTCGGCGATAGCGAAGACACGCTCACCATGGCCGAGCTTTCCAAGCGCACCGGGCTCCCGCGCGCGGGCGTGCGGCGGCTTCTGCTGACGCTGGTCGAACTCGGCTTTGCGAAGGAGCAAGAGGGCCGTTACGCGCTGACGCCGCGCGTGTTGCGGCTCGGCTATGCCTATCTCTCGTCGCTGAGCTTCCGCGATGTCGCGCAACCCGCGATCGAGGCGCTGGCGCGAGAATGCGACGAGATCGTCGCGGTTTCGGTTCTAGACGGCGACGACGTGACCTATGTCGCGCGCGCCGAACCTTCGAGCGTGTTGCGGCGGAGTCTTACTATCGGCAGCCGCATCCCCGCGTTCTGCACGTCGATGGGGCGCGTGCTGCTGGCGGCATTGCCGGAGCCGGAGATGAAGGAGCGTCTTGCCCGGATGCCGCGCCCCGCTTTCAGCCGCCGCACCATCACGGATATCGCCGCGCTCGAAAAGGAAATCGCGCGCGCCCGCACGCAGGGCTGGTACTTCGCAAGCGAAGAACTCGAGCTTGGCGCATGCGGGATCGCCGCTCCGATCCGCGATCGATCGGGCCGCATCGTTGCAGCGCTGAACATCAGCACCAATCTCGGGCGCCACACCGAGAAGGCGTTCGTCAAACGCTTCCGGCCATTGTTGCTTGAACTCGCAGGGAAGTTGTCCGGCAGCTTCAATTGAGTGCGTTGCCAGCCTTCCGGCTTAAAGAGCGAGAAATCGCTACATACAATACTCCCGCCGCCAGAAACGCCGCCAGAAGAACGGCGCTGTTGCCCGCGATCTGGAGATAGCCAAGCTCGTTCGCATCGATGAAGGGATAGGGGTAAAATTTCGAAGGCACGCCGCGCGCCAGCACGGCGCAGACATAGGCAAGCGGGAAGATCAGCCAGACGAGGCTGTCCCGCCAGATGATCGTCTCCTTGCGCACGAAGAAAAGCCAGAACAGCACATAGAGCGCCGGCATCACGTAGTGCAGCAGCGTATCGGCGAGCCATTGCGGGCCTTGCGGCTGCCAGAGATGGCGCAGAATCAGGAAATAAACCGAACCGACGATGGTGATATAGACCGCGATCGCCGTCTGCACCCGGGGCCTCGTCAGGAAAGCGTGGCTGTGGCCGAGCATCACGCTCGTCAACGCGCTTGCGGCGAGCGTATTCGTCAGCACCGTAAAATAAGAGAAGAAGCGGACGAAGGTTTCGCCGGGCCCGATTCCGGCATTGGCATTGACGCCAAGCACCAGCCGGAACTGCAGCACCAGCGCGAACCAGCCGATTGCCGCCAGAATCCCCGCAATCACCCGCATCCGTAGCCTCCATTTGCCTTTGTCAAAGGTCAGATTGCTCGAAGCCGGTCCGGTTCGCTAGGCTCCTCCGGAATGAGGTTTCCTATGCAAAAGAACGCCCAAAAGAGCGCTTACGACATCGATCTGGACAAGAACGCCGCCAACTACGCGCCGCTGACCCCCCTTAGCTATCTGGAGCGCGCGGCCGCCGTTTTCCCGGATCATGTCGCCATCATCCACGGTCCCTTGCGGCGGACCTATCGCGATTTCCATGCCCGCTCGAAGAAGCTTGCGTCGGCACTTGCCAAGCGCGGGATCGCGCGCGGCGATACGGTCGCGGTTTTGCTCGCGAATACGCCCGCGATGCTCGAGTGCCACTACGGCGTGCCGATGACGGGAGGCGTGCTGAATACGCTCAACACCCGGCTGGATGCTGCCATCATCGCGTTCTCGCTCGATCATGGCGAAGCGAAGATCTTCATCGTCGACAAGGAATTTTCCAAAGCCGCGAAGGAAGCGCTCGCGCTCTGCAAGGTGAAGCCGCTCGTCGTCGACTACGACGATCCGGAATACAAGGGCGAGGGCGAAAAGCTCGGCACGCTCGATTTTGAAGCGCTGGTGGCGGAAGGCGACGAGGACTATCAGCGTCACGCGCCGGGCGATGAGTGGGACGCGATCTCGCTGAACTACACTTCCGGCACCACCGGCGACCCTAAAGGTGTCGTCTATCATCATCGCGGTGCCGCGCTGCTCGCTACCGGCAACGTGCTCACCGGCAGCATGAAGAAGCACGCGGTCTATCTCTGGACGCTGCCGATGTTTCACTGCAACGGCTGGTGTTTCCCTTGGTCGATCTCGGTCGTGTCGGGCACGCACGTCTGTTTGCGGCAAGTGCGTGCCAAGCAGATGTTCGAGCTGATCGCCGAACACAAGGTCACGCATCTTTGCGGCGCGCCGATCGTGATGGCGACGCTCTTGAACGCGCCGGAAGACGAGAAGAAGCCGCTGCCGCATGTAGTGGAGTTCTTCACTGCCGCAGCACCCCCGCCGGAAGCGGTGCTTGCCGGCATGAAGGGTGCCGGCTTTAACGTCACGCATCTTTACGGGCTGACCGAAACCTATGGCCCGGCGGCCGTGAACGACTGGCATCAGGAATGGGAAAACCTCGACGCCGCGCAGCAGGCTGCGAAGAAGGCGCGGCAGGGCGTCACCATCGCGCCGCTCGAGGGGCTGGACGTCATGGACCCGGAAACCATGCAGCCGGTGCCGCGCGACGGCGAGACCATGGGCGAGGTCATGTTCCGCGGCAACGTCGTAATGAAGGGCTATCTGAAGAACAAGAAGGCGACGGACGCCGCTTTTGCCGGTGGCTGGTTTCACTCCGGCGACCTCGGCGTGATGCACCCCGACGGCTATATTCAGCTCAAAGACCGCTCCAAGGACATCATCATTTCCGGCGGCGAGAACATCTCCTCGATCGAGGTCGAGGACGCGCTCTACAAGCACCCGTCCGTGCAGGCGGCGGCCGTGGTCGCGAAAGCCGACGACAAGTGGGGTGAAACCCCTTGCGCCTTCATCGAGTTGAAGCCCGGCAAAGAGGCGAGCAAGGACGAGCTGATCGCCCATTGCAAAACCAATCTCGCCGGCTTCAAGGTGCCGCGGCATATCGTGTTCGTGGAGTTGCCGAAGACCTCGACCGGCAAGATCCAGAAGTTCAAGCTGCGCGAGATGACGAAGGAAGTTTGACTGGGAAGTTTGATTGCCAGACTCATGGTTCGAGACGCGAAGCTGCGCTTCGCTCCTCACCATGAGGCATGCTTAACTTACTTCCTCATCCTGAGGAGGCGGCGAAGCCGCCGTCTCGAAGGATGAGGGCAAGGAAAATTAAATGCCCACCACACCCCGCAAACAAAAACTGCCGCTGCAAGAGGACGTCGATTGGCGCTTAGCCATGAAGGAGCGGCCGTTTCTCGGCTTCTTCGTGCTGATCGCGCGCGGATCCATGCTGCTTGCGATCGTCGGCACCTTCCTGATCGCGACTGCGCTCCTCGCGCATTCCTTGTGGGAAATCGTGGATGCCGTCATCGCGCTCGTTCGCTGGGAGACCGACACCAAGCAGCTGATGCTGTCGGCCATCGAGGCAGTGGACGCCTTCCTGCTCGTGACCGTTTTGCACGTCGTCGCGATCGGGCTCTATCAGCTCTATATCCAGGACCAGATTCCGGTGCCGGCCTGGCTCAAGGTCGAAAGCATCGACGACCTGAAAGTGACGCTTTCCGGCGTCGTGGTGCTGGCGCTCGGCGTGTTCTTCCTCGGCCGCACGCTGGTGGGTGACGCCTCGCAGAACCTTTTGTTGATGGGCGGCGGAATCGCTGCCGTGATCGCGGCCCTCAGCGCCTTCATGTACATGCAGCACCACAAGAAGCAGAGCGAGAAAGAATAAGGTGTTCGAGGTCGCGCATGACGGCGGGATCGCGATCGTCACGCTTCGCCGCGGCAAGGCGAATGCGCTGGACGTCGATTTCTGCAAGGCGCTGAAGAAAGAGTTCAGGCGGCTCGCGAAGTCGGATGCGAAAGCCGTGGTCCTGACCAGCGAAGGCAAGATTTTCTCGGCCGGTGTCGATCTCCCGCGCGCGGCCGCAGGCGGGCAGAAATATCTGCATGCGCTCGTCGTCGCACTGGACGACATGTACGAAGAGATTTTTCTCTTTCCCAAGCCGCTGGTCGCCGCGATCAACGGCCACGCGATTGCCGGCGGCTGCGTCCTCGCGTGTTGCGCCGATTACCGCGTACTCGCGGCGGACGCGGGCCGCATGGGCGTCACCGAGTTGCAGGTCGGCGTGCCGTTTCCGCCGTTCGCCTTCGAGGTGCTGCGCGCCACCACATCGCCCATGCATTTCCCGAAATTCACCGCGAGCGGCGAGACCTTCGACACGCAAGGCGCGCTTGCGAACGGCTTTGCCGACGAAGCCGTAAGCGCCGATCGTCTGCTGCCACGCGCCATCGAAAAGGCGCGCGAACTCGCGGCCATTCGCGCGGTCGCCTTCCGCGTGAACAAGCTGCATACACGGGCAACGGCGAAGCAGATTCTCGCCAAGGATCGCGGGCGGCTTGCGAAACAGATCATGAAAGTCTGGGAAGCAAAGGAAACCGCCGACAACATCCGCGCTTATGTCGCGCGGACGTTCGGCAAGAGCTGACCCGCCGCTTCCGCTACGTCATGCCCGCGACAAGTAAGGTCAGGGCATGATAGTTTTTCCGTAACAAAGAACGTAACGGGAGAGCGTCATGGATGCAGACGTCATCGTCGTCGGCGCGGGGCTGGCGGGTCTGGTCGCGGCCGCGGAAGTCGCCGACGCCGGCCGATCCGTCATCATCCTCGATCAGGAGCCCGAGCAGTCGCTCGGCGGCCAGGCGTTCTGGTCGTTCGGCGGGTTGATGCTCGTGAACTCGCCCGAGCAGCGCCGCCTCGGCATCAAGGATTCCCGCGACCTCGCCTGGCAGGACTGGCAGGGCTCCGCCGCCTTCGACCGCGAGGAAGATCTGTGGCCGCGAAAATGGGCCGAGGCTTATGTGGATTTCGCCTCCGGCGAGAAGCGCGCATGGCTGCATGCCCAAGGCGTGCGCTGGTTTCCGGTGCCGGGCTGGGCGGAGCGCGGCGGCTATACCGCGACCGGCCACGGCAATTCGGTGCCGCGCTTTCACATCACCTGGGGTACCGGCCCCGCGCTGGTCGAGCCCTTCGTGCGGCGGTTGCGCGAGGCCGAGAAGAAAGGGCTCGTGCGTTTCTGTTTCCGCCATCGCGTGACGAAACTGACCGCGACCGGCGGCGCGGAAGACGGCGTCGAAGGCGAGGTGCTGGAGCCGTCGAACGTCGAGCGCGCGGCGAAATCCTCGCGCGTCGTGGTCGGCGATTTCAAATTGAAAGCGCAGGCGATCATCGTGACCAGCGGCGGCATCGGCGGCAATCACGATCTCGTCCGCAAGAACTGGCCGCCGAGCATGGGCCGCGCGCCCGCGCAGATGCTGTCCGGCGTGCCGGACCATGTCGATGGCCTGATGCAGGGCGTGGTCGAGGCGGCCGGCGGGCGGCTCATCAATGCCGACCGTATGTGGCATTACCCCGAAGGCATCGACAATTACGCGCCGATCTGGTCGCGCCATGGCATCCGCATTCTCTCCGGGCCGACGCCGCTCTGGTTAGACGCGCGGGGCAAGCGTTTTCCGGTGCCGCTGTTTCCGGGCTATGACGGTTTAGGTGCGCTCGAACACATCACCAAACATGGCGACGATCATTCGTGGTTCTTGTTGAACCAGCGCATCATCGGCAAGGAGTTCGCGCTTTCCGGTCAGGAGCAGAACCCGGATCTTACCGGCAAAAGCATCAAGGGCGTGTTGAAGCGCGGCCGCGGTACGCTGACCCCGGTGCAGAAATTCGTGAATGCCGGAAAGGATTTCGTGACCGCGAACAATCTTCCCGAACTTGTCGCGAAGATGAATGCGCTGACGCAGAAGAACCTCGTCGATCTCGACACGGTGACGCGCGAAGTGGTTTCGCGCGACCGCGACCTCGACAACAAATTCGGCAAGGACCTGCAGATTGCCGCGATCCGCGCCGCGCGCGTCTATATCGGCGACAAGCTCATCCGCACGGCGAAGCCGCACAAGCTCATGGACCCGGCAGCGGGTCCCCTGATCGCCGTGCGGCTCTGGGTGCTGACGAGGAAGACCCTCGGCGGTCTCGAGACCGATTTGACTTCCCGCGTGCTGAAGGATGGCTCGAACCCGCTCGGCAACGTGTTCGCGGCGGGCGAGGTCGCGGGCTTCGGCGGCGGCGGCGTGCACGGCTATCGGGCGCTGGAAGGCACGTTCCTCGGCGGCTGCATCTTTTCCGGGCGTATCGCGGGCCGGGAAGCCGCGAAGCTGGTGCGGTAACAATGCGTTCTCCCTCTCCCCGTTTACGGGGAGAGGGTGATTGCGAGCGATAGCGAGCAATCGGGCGAGGGGCGGTGCAATGCCCGTGATCCGCGTCACGCCTGGTGGCGTTCGGCACCTTATCCCCGTAAGCGGGGAGAAGGCTTAAGATGCACGGCATCAAAAGAGTGGTGAGCGGAGCGAGACGGGTGAGGGGCGCGAAACCGAAGCAGGTCGCGAGATCACGGCGGCTGCGGCGGAACTTCACCGACGCTGAAATGAAACTTTGGCTCTCGCTTCGAGACCGCCGCTTATACGGACAAAAGTTTCTGCGGCAGGTTTCCATGGGCCCTTATATGGTGGACTTCATTTGCAGGGAGCATCGGCTCATTGTCGAAGTCGATGGTGGGCAACATGCTGACAGCGAAGCCGACGCACGGCGTGACGCTTACTTCTCCGAACGCGGCTATCGGACGCTACGATTCTGGAATTCGGACGTGCTTTCGAATCTGGACGGTGTGCTAGTTTCAATTGCAAATTCTTTTCGTGAATAGCCCCTCATCCGGCTCGCATCTGATGATGCTCGCCACCTTCTCCCCGTAAACGGGGAGAAGGAGAAAGACATGAATGACCGACACCGCTTCCGTGACTGCAAACATCAAACCCGGCACCACCGGCACGGCCGAACTCGTCGTTGGCGAGGAGCACACCGCGCCGCGCGTCGGCTCCGGCAAGATTCGCGTGCTGGCGACGCCCGTGATGATCAACGTGATTGAAGCGGCCGCGCTGAAAGCCGCCGAGCATCTGTTGCCTGCAGGGCATCAAAGCCTCGGCACGTTGCTCAACGTCAAGCACATCGCCGCCACGCCGGTCGGCATGAAGATCAAGGCGACCGCGACCGTCACGAAGGTCGAAGGCCGCAACATCTTCTTCGACGTGATCGCCGAGGACGAGAAGGAAGAGATCGGCGGCGGCACGCATGAGCGCGTGGTCGTGAACGTCGAGCGCTTCGACAAGCGCGTGCAGCGGAAGATCAGCGGGGAATAACTTCGCCATCCCGCTTCGCCATCCAGCTTGGGTCGTCCCCGCGAAGGCGGGGACCCATAACCCCGGTACAGGCGATTTTTCGAGCGCGCGTCAGACAGCAAGAACAGGGATTATGGATTCCCGCTTTCGCGGGAATGACCACTTCGTGGTTCTCGCGAGCCTTCTTGACATGCTTCCGATCTAGGCCTATATTCCTATCCGTTCCAGTCCTCCTAGAGGGGCGTGTGGCCACGCGAACCATCATGCGGGCTGGAGGCTTCGGTCCGGTTCCTGACGCGTTTCGCGACGCGGTGGAGCCGGCGGCCCAAGCCGCATCGTCCTGGCGCGCCGGCCGCGCGTCACGGGGTCCGGGCGCTGCCCTTGCCGAACTCGCCCGAAAGCGAGGCGGGGCGGCCGAACTCCAAAGCGGTGGAGGTCCGTCCACCGGGGATCGTGCGGAGCAAGCCGGAAAGCCGGAAGCGCGCGGGATGCCGGGGAGCCGGCGTGTTCGCGGTGACTGCCAATATCCGTGTGCTTCCTCCCTTCTGCACACGGAGCCGGGGGCACGCTATTGGCGCTCCGGCATCCCGCGCCGCCCTCGCATCATTTCGCGAGCGGCGAATGTGTCGGCAACCCGATGTGGCCCCTCGCTGGCGGCCGCAGGAACGTTCGCATGCCTGCGGCATGAGCGGGGAAAAGGCACGCAAAGGAAGCCGGATTAGCGCTTGAAATGTCAGCGGCTTTTGCTTCCGCATAGCTACGGAGTGCCTTGAAAAAAATCATCCGGACGCGGGAACGAAAGTCTTTTCCAACGAATTAAACCAAATCCGAGAGAGTAAGCTTGCCGTGCCTTTAGGGGTTTCCTGCGCCTTGACCTTGCCTCAAATTTCGAGTCACCTCGGCTCGCAACTGGGTTTGGCTGGCCTTGATACGACGCTCCTGTTTTGGGGCTATCTGCAAGACACTTCCCAAAACTCGGATTGTTACGGCGCCCGCGATGGTCGGGGGCGGCGACGACCGCACTGATGGACGTGCGTTTCAAGGAGGCCGTTAATGGCTACTGGTACCGTGAAGTGGTTCAACACCCAAAAGGGCTTTGGTTTCATCCAGCCGGATGACGGCGGCAAGGATGTGTTCGTGCACATCTCGGCCGTGCAGCGCGCAGGCTTGCAGACTTTGAACGAGGGACAGAAGGTCTCGTTCGATATCGCGACCGAGCGCGGCAAGGCAGCGGCGGCGAACCTCAAGGCTTCTTAAGCCTTCTTCCGAGCCAAAGAAGAAAGAACCCGGCGTGAGCGCTCACGCCGGGTTTTTCGTTTCTCGATCCGGAGAATAACGAAGCCGCCGGTCTCAAAAAACCGGCGGCTCCAGAAAACAAAAAAGACCGGCATGCCTGCCAGTCAGCGTGTCGTCGCGTCAGTGTTTCGTCTCGCGTAATTTGACGATCTCGTCCTTGAGCGAAAGTTTTCGCCGCTTCAATTCCGTGATGCGCAGGGTGTCTCCGCCCGGACTGATCCGCTCGGCTTCGATCTCCCGCTCCAGAGCCTTATGTTTGCGCTCAAGTTCGGTCAAATGCGATTGAATCGACATGGATTGCATACTCTCCCTGTTTGCAGTTCGAGATCTGGAAAGGGTGCCACCGCGCCCGGAGCTTGTCGATCATAACTTTCTGGAAGCGGCGCAGCATTTCCACCATCTTAGTATAAAAATAGAAAACGGCTGGATTAGGCCGCGCTTGCGAGGGTTCCGCCGCGTTGCAATACTCGAACACCGGCGCGCAATGCGCGCGTCCCTAAATGCGGCGATGGAATGACGCGGGAAGAAGAACGCGAGCTGAACCTCGAACTCGAACGCCTGAAGCAGGAACACCGCGATCTCGACACCGCCATTGATGCGTTGCTCGGGACCACGGGGCACGATCGCATTCAGGTGCAGCGGTTGAAGAAGCGCAAGCTCCTGATGCGCGACCGCATCAGCATGATCGAGGATCAGCTGTTTCCCGACATCATTGCGTGAATCGAGCGCGGCGCGTCAGATCGCTTTCAGCAGCGTCTCGGCGCTCGAAACCTCGGCCTTGGAGGCGACCTCCTCGATATTGAGAACCTTCACGACGCCATCCTCGGCGTAGAGTGCGTAACGGCGCGAGCGCACCGGACCCATCATGCGTTCGGCGCCGTTGAAGTCGAGGCCGATCGACTTCACGAAGTCACCGTTGCCGTCGGCCAAAAATTCGACCTTGCCGGGATTGGCCTTGGCCCAGGCGCCCATGACATGCACGTCGTTCACGCCGGTCACGGCGATGGTGTCGACGCCTTTGGCGAAGAACTGGTCGGCGTTCGCAATGAAGCCGGGCAGGTGATTGCGCGAGCAGGTCGGCGTGAAGGCGCCAGGCACGCCGAACAGCACGACTTTCCTCCCGGCAAAAATCTCCGCGGAAGTTTTCGGCTTGATGCCGTCCGCGGTCATGGTCTGAAACGTCGCTTCGGGAAGTTTGTCGCCAACCTTGATCATTCGCTCGTCGCTTTCCGTGAACATTCGCCGGGGATCCGGCAAGAGGCCACATCCTAGCGCATCATCACGGAAAGTGCGCATGGGTTTTCGGGAATGAAGGGGCCGGCTCGATTACTGGAGCGGCAATATCGCCTCGATGGCTTCCTCACCGGCAACCAGTGTCAGCCGGATTTTGGGCGGTACCTCGGCCTTGCCGAGCCGCGCGCCTTCAAGCGGGATCGCAAACGTCACGTGCCCCGCTTCGTTGGAGATCAGGGTGGGTAACGCGAACGTCCATTCCTCGTCCGGCCCTTCGGCGAAGAGATCGAGCTTGCCCACCGTGCGTGCGAGCGCTTTCACGATGATGCGGCTGTCTTTGCCGGAAGGGTCCGTGCCGCGCTCGACCTTCGCCGCAAGGACCGCGAGCGAACGCGGCTTTGATGAGTCCTGAAGGACCGGAACGCGCTGTTCGGCACTAGCCAGTAACGGCTCGTCCCCGTCGCCTGCTTTGATGGTGAGCGAGAGTGTGGCTTCGGCGGGGATGCAAAGTTTTTCGCAGGTCGCGAAGTCGAGCTTCAAATGAAGCACGACAGGCTTGGCGGAATCTTTCGGATGAATGCGCAGCGGAAAGATCACGCGCTCCTCGTAGCCGATCGAACTCTGCCCGCTGCCGTCCACGATGCGTTTCGGTGCGGGATAGAACACTTCCACGCTCGCAACGTTTTCGGAGCCGCTCCAGTCGAAGCGCGGCGGAATGCCGGCATCGCCCGGATAGCGCCAATAGGTTTTCCACCCCGGGGTGAGTACGATCTCGACGCCCCCGCGGAAAACTGGCGCGGAATTTGTATCGTTCAGGCCAGAGGCGAGCAGGCGCACGCTGGCTTCGCCGGCCCTGATCGCGCCGGAGGAGGCGGCCGATCCGTTGCCTGCCGCGCTCACCGCGAACAGGGCGGAAAAAAGGAGCAAGGAACTTAATTTATGCAGGCGCATTTTTTCACCAGAAGGCCCAGCGTAAACACTAATTCCGGCAGGAGCCCAAGAGGGAGCACAAGCACGAATGCGTGAATATGTCCGGCCCAATGCCGCATTTTACTCCCGCCGAAGGTCGGATAAGTTCAACTCCATGAAGATTGCCCGCGAATCTTCGAAGACACCGAATGACGGCTATCTCGACGGACAGGTGCTCGTCGCGATGCCGACGATGCAGGACGAGCGTTTCAGCCGTTCGGTGATCTATTTGTGCGCGCATTCCTCCGAAGGCGCGATGGGCATCATCGTCAACCAGCCCGCCTCCGACATTCGCTTTTCCGATCTCTTGGTGCAACTCGATGTCATTCCCGGCGAGGGGCTGATCGAGCTTCCCGGTCACCGCGAAGCCGTTCGCGTGCTGAAGGGCGGCCCGGTGGAAACGCAGCGTGGCTTCGTCCTGCACAGCGCCGATTATTTTATCGAAGATTCCACCCTGCCGATCCAGGGCGGCATCTGCCTCACCGCGACGCTCGACATTCTGAAGGCGATCGCCAACGGCAGCGGGCCGCAAAGTGCGGTGCTTGCGCTTGGTTATGCCGGATGGGCGCCCGGGCAACTGGAGAGCGAAATCCAGGCCAACGGCTGGCTCAATTGCGAAGCCGATGCCTCGCTCATTTTCGGCGCGCCGGCCGAAGAGAAATACGATCTGGCGATGAGAAAGATCGGGATCGATCCGGCCAAGCTATCGTCGGAAGCTGGTCACGCTTAAGCGGAAACGTCAGGTCGCCGGCGCCCGCGCGGTGCGCGTGCGAATGCGATCTTTCGGCTCGGGCGCGATCAGCTTGCGCGCCTCCTCGGCCGTCATAGGTTCGCCGAAAGCAAAGCCCTGCACGAATTCGCAGCCGATCTGGTAGAGCTCGACCGCATCGGAATCCGTTTCCGCGCCTTCGGCGACGACGTCCATGCCGAGATCGTGGGCAAGCTGCACGATAGAGCGCAGGATCACCGGACGCGCACCGCGCCGCGCACCCGAACCCTTCACGAATTGCTGGTCGATCTTGATGGTGTCGAAGGGGAAGCGCTGCAGGTAAGCGAGCGAAGAATAGCCGGTACCGAAATCGTCGAGCGATAGGCCTGCGCCCAACTCACGGATTTTCTGGAGCATCTGCGCGGCCAACTCCGGATTTTCCATCACCAGCGACTCGGTCAGTTCCAGCTTCAACGTGCCGGGCGCGAGCGTGTGCCGCGACAGCACGCCCTTCACGTCCTGAATGAGATCGTGGCGCATCAACTGCCGCGAGGAAATGTTCACGCTGAGGAACAGCGGCGTGATACTGACCGCGGAGCGCTGCCATATCGCAAGCTGGCGCGCGGCGCGCTCCAGCGCGAAACGCCCGAGATCCACGATGAGGCCGGTTTCTTCCGCGAGCGGAATGAATTCGGCAGGGCCCACACGGCCGAGCTTCGGATGATTCCAGCGCATCAAGGCTTCGAAGCCGGCGATGGCGCGATCTTCGAGCCGGATGATCGGCTGGAACATGATGATGATTTCATCGCGCTCCAGCGCGTGGCGCAAATCCGCTTCGAGCGCGACGCGATCCACTTTGTTCGTGCGCATCGAAGGCTTGAACACCTCGATGCGGTCGTTGCCGGCCTGCTTGGCCGCGTGCATCGCAAGCTCGGCGTTTTTCAGCGCCTCGTTGCGTTCTTTGGTCTGGCCGTCGATCAGCGCAAGACCGATAGAAGCCGTAAGAAAAATCTGCCGGTCGCCGAAGCCAATGGGTGCCCGCACGCTTCTGCGGATGGTGTCGGAGAAGGCGGTGATGCGTTCGGCCTCGCGCTCGGACAAGAGCACGATTGCGAACTGGTCGCCGGAAATGCGCGCCAGCGTGTCCTGCGGTTTCAGGAGGCGGCTCAAGCGGCGGCTCACCGTAAGCAGAATGGAGTCGCCCGCGGCGGTGCCGACCGAGGTGTTCAACTGCTTGAAGCGGTCGAGGTCGATCAGGATCAGGGTGGGGCGGATTTTTTCGTCGGTTTTCGCGAACTTAATTGCAGCGTCGAGGCGGTCGAGGAAAAGCTCGCGGTTCGGCAGCCCGGTGAGATTGTCGTGCACCGCATCCTGCAGGAGCCGCTCCTCGGCAACTTTCAGTTCGGTGATGTCGTTCATGGTGCCGACGACGCGAAGCACTTCGCCGTCGGTGCCGACCACGGGGCGCGCGCGGAGCGAAAACCAGAAATAATGGCCATCCTCCGCCTTGAGACGAATGGACTGCACGATGCGGCCGCGGCGGTGGTCGAGAATGCCGTCGAGCGCGAGGCGGGTGCGGTCGCGATCGGAAGGATGCACGAATTCGAGCCAGGACTGGGCGTCGGTTTCGAGCGCGCCACGCTTGAGGCCGAGGATCAGTTCGGCTTCGGGGCTGACGAAGATGCGGTCGCGGATGACATCCCAGTCCCAGACCACTTCACCGGCTCCCGTGACCGCGAGCGCGCGGCGCTCGACGTCGCTCATCAAGCCTTCGGCGGAAACGCCGGCAAAGGCGTGCTGCATGACCGTGAAGCCGATCAGCATCACGATCAGCTCTAGACCGCCGAGAAGGGCAGGTGCGGCAAGGTCGTTCGTGATCGCACCGGCAACGACGAGGCCGGTGGCAATCACCCATACGGTCAGCAGGAACCAGGTGGGAATGAGCAGCACCGCGCGGTCGAAGCCGTGCGTCGAGAGATAGAGCACGAGCCCAAAGCCAGCGATCGCAACAACCAGGAGCGACATGCGCGCGATGCCGGCGGCGATCGCCGGATCGAACAGCGCGAGGCCCACGAGGGCTGCGAGGAAGACGAGCCATGCCGCGGCCATTTGCGAATAGCGCACGTTCCAGCGCGCGAGATGCAGATAGGCGAACAGGAATACGACGAGGGTCGCGGCAAGAATGGCTTCGCCGGATGCGCGCCAGAACTGCTCCGCGGCAGGCGAGAGCGAGAAGACCTTGGCCCAGAAATTGAAGTCGAAGCCGATATAGGCCAGCACCGCCCAGGCGAGTGCTGCGGCCGCCGGAAACATCAGGCTGCCCTTCACGACGAAGAGAATCGTCAGGAACAACGCGAGCAGGCCGGCAACGCCGATGACGATGCCGTTATAGAGCGTGAACGAGTTGACTTTGGCCTCATAGGCGCGTGGCTCCCACAAGCGAAGCTGCGGGATCTGCGCGGATGCCAGTTCGACCACGAAGGTGACGGTCGAGCCGGGGTCCATGGTGATGAGATAGACCGAGGCGTCGCTCGCATTCTGGCGGTCGGGGCGGAAGCCCTGGCTCGGCGTGAGGTTTACGATCCGGGACTCGCCGAGGTCCGGCCAGAAAATGCCGGAGCCCGACATCAGGTAGTTGGGCGCCACCAGAAGGCGGTCGACCTGCTCGTCGGTATTGTTCGAAAGCGCGAAGACGAGCCAGTGGGTGGTGCCGCGCGCGTTGCGGGCGCGGACCTCGATGCGGCGAACGATGCCGTCGGCACCGGGTGCTGTCGAGACCTGCAGGCGGTCGCCTTCGGTGGTGTGACGCTCGGCGGCGGGCAGGAGGTCGAGGGCGGGGGTGTTCGGCCGGATGATGACGGCTTCGACCGCGCGCGCGGGCGCAAAGCTCGCGAAAGCCGCAAGCAGGGCGAAGCACGCAAATACCAGCCTTCCGAACCGCAAAATTCGGTACCCTCCGGGCGCGGCCCGGAAACCCCCTCCCGGCCAGCGGTAAGCAGTACCCGCCGCTTGCGGCGGCCGCAAGGCAAGGAAAAATCGAGGTTAATTGCCCCGCCGCGAGGCGTGCCCTGCGGCCTAGCCGACCGTCAGCACGATTTTACCGACGTGGGTGCTCGCCTCCATCCGCGCGTGGGCCTTGTTGGCCTCGGCAAGCGGGAAGGTCGAATCGATCACCGGCTTGATCTTGCCCTGGTCGAGGAGCGGCCAGACCTTGGCGCGGAGCGCTTCCGCGATCGCGGCCTTGTCGGAGACCGGCCGCGGCCGCAGCGTCGAGCCGGTGAAGGTCAGGCGCTTGCCCATGATCTTGAGGATGTTCATCTCGACCTTGAAGCCGCGCTGGGTCGCGATCTGCACGATGCGGCCTTCGACCGCCGCGGCATCGAGATTGCGATCGACATAGTCGCCGCCGACCATGTCCACGATCAGGTCCGCGCCCTTGCCGCCGGTGTGCTCCTTGGTCAGCGCCACGAAGTCCTGCGTCTTGTAGTCGATCGCGAAATCCGCGCCGAGCTTGAGACAGGCGTCGGTCTTGTCTTTCGAGCCCGCGGTCGCAATCGCCTTCGCGCCGAAGGCCTTGGCCAGCATGATCGCGGTGGTGCCGATGCCGCTCGTGCCGCCGTGAATGAGCATGGTCTCGCCGGCCTGCAGGCGGCCGCGCTCGAATACGTTGTGCCAGACCGTGAAGAAGGTTTCGGGAAGTGCTGCTGCTTCGACGAAGGAAAATCCGTTCGGAACCGGAAGCGCGTTGGTTTCATCGACCAGCGCATATTCGGCATAGCCGCCGCCCGGCACGAGCGCGCATACCTTGTCGCCAACCTTCCAGCGCGACGCTTTCGCGCCGAGGCTTGCCACTTCGCCAGCGATCTCGAGCCCCGGAAAATCCGGCGCGCCCGGCGGCGGCGGATATTTGCCCTGCCGCTGCATGACGTCGGGACGGTTCACGCCGGCGGCACGAACGCGGACGAGGATCTGTGTTCCCTCCGGCTTCGGCAGGTCGCGCTGCTGCGGCTGCAACACATCCGGATCGCCGGGCGTGGTCATTGCGATAACGGTCATCTTGTCGGGCAGGGACATTCGCTTGCTCCAGAAATGGCTCGGAGCATGGTCTAAGACCTGCGACCGGCCATGACAATCGCGCGCAAGGCCCGCTAGATTGCGCCGAAACAGGAGCCTGCTATGCGGACGGAAGACGACGATCGCCCAAAGAAAAAGATCGCGCATGAGATCGGCGCAGACCTGTCGATGATTTCCGCCGCAGAATTGCGCGAGCGCATTGCACTATTGCTCGAGGAGATCGCGCGGCTGAAGGCGGACATCGCGCGCAAGGAGGCATCGAAGACGGCCGCGGACGCCTTCTTCAAGCGCTGAGATTCATTACAATTTTACGCTTTAACCACCCATTAAGGTTTCGGGATCATTGTTTCGTGTGTCCAGCTTTTGGACGTCGAGTGGCTCTTGTCCACTCTGTTTGACGCCTCCCTGTGAAATGACTTCAGAGCCGCTCCTTTGGGCGGCTCTTTTTTTATTTTGAAGCCGGTTTTTTGTCCCGAAGCCGGACAGTGTGGGCGGCGTGCAACTTGCAAACAAGTTTCTCGCTGCCGGTCACGATCAGACTTTCGATGGTGCGGCAGGATGGGCTAAAGAGGGTCCGGTGCCGGGACGCACCGGGGAAAAGATGTCAGACGCAATCGAGAAAAGAGATCGTCCGGTTCAACTCGCAGTGCGCATGGTGCAGGGCGAGCAGTTCGGTTCGCTGTTTCGCGAAGGCATGGCGCTGGTCGAGGCGACCGCCGCTTATCTCGACGGACCCGGCCGCGGCGAAGCCAAGGCGTTGCCGCGTCACGCAGCCCTTGCTTATGCGACGGAATCGATGCGGCTCACGACGCGGCTCATGCAGATCGCCTCGTGGCTCCTGTTGCAGCGCGCGGTGAACGAGGGCGAACTGACCTTCGATCAGGCGAAGACGGAAAAGACCAAAGTCAAACTGTCGACATGGGAATCCTCGCATGAGGAATCCATGGCGTCGCTCCCCCAACGCCTGCAGGACCTGATCGAGAATTCGCGCAGCGTGCACGAACAGGTGCTGCGGCTCGATCAACTCATCTATAATCCGCAAGCTCCCGAGAAGATTGCGGCGGCCAATCCGGTGGAAGCGCAGATGGGCCTGTTGCGCGCGGCGTTTGATACGAAGCGCTGACGCGCTTTCTTCCAGCGCGAAGCACAAACAAAAATCCCCGCAGTCGCCTGCGGGGATTTTGTATTTCGGAAGCTCGTGTTCGCTTACTTCTTCGCGGCGCCGATGGTGCCGAAGCGGTTCTTGAAGCGCGAGAGACGGCCGCCGCGGTCGAGCAACTGCGCCGAACCGCCGGTCCATGCCGGGTGCGTCTTCGGATCGATGTCGAGGTTGAGGGTGTCGCCCTCCTTGCCCCAGGTCGAGCGCGTCGTGTATTCCGAGCCGTCCGTCATCACGACCTTGATGTTGTGATAGTCGGGGTGAATGCCTTCTTTCATCGCCAAATCCTCTGCCTAGCGCGGGCGGGGCGCGCGCCGGTCGAAATTCTTGAAAAGCCCTGCTGGTTGGCGGGCGATATAGCCGAGACCTTCCTGTGACTCAAGCCGAGCCTTCCACCCTGCCAAAAGGGCCTGAAAACAGCCCAAAAGGCCGGTTCCGGCCTCTCCTGGCGCTGATGCCTTTCGTGCTGCGCTATCCCGGCCGCTTCCTGCTGGCGCTGGCTGCGCTTTTTGTCGCGGCGCTGGCGACGCTCGCGATCCCGCTTGCCGTCCGCCGTATGATCGACCTCGGCTTCGCCGCCAATGCCAGCGGGACCATCAACCAGTATTTTCTCGCGATCCTCGGCGTGGTCGCCGTGCTCGCGCTGGCGAGCGCCGCTCGCTACTACCTCGTCACCACCATCGGCGAGCGCGTGATCGCGGACCTGCGCAGCGCGGTCTTCGCGCGCATCATTTCGCTCGATGCCGGTTTTTTCGATAGCGCGCGGGCGGGCGAGATCAGTTCGCGGCTGACCGCCGACACGGTGCAGATCAAGTCTGCGGTCGGCTCCACGGCGTCGATCGCGCTTCGCAATGTGCTTTTGCTCCTCGGTGCCGCGGTGATGATGGTCATCACCAGTCCGAAACTTTCGATGCTGGTGCTGATCGCGATTCCGGGTGTGATGCTGCCGCTGTTCGGCTTCGGCCGCGCGGTGCGGCGGCGTGCGCGGCTCGCGCAGGACAAGCTTGCGGATGCCACGGCCTTTGCGGTCGAGGCCATCGGTGCGGTGCGTACCGTACAGGCGATGACGGCGGAGGAAAGTGCGCGGCAACGTTTCAGCGCCGCGGTCGAGGAGGCGTTCGACGCTGCGAAAGATGCCACGCGCTCGCGCTCGTTCCTGACCGCAATCGCGATCTTCCTCGCCTTTGCCTCCGTCGTGCTGATCCTGTGGTCCGGGGCGCAGAGCGTGCTTGCCGGCGACATGACGCCGGGTACGCTCGGGCAGTTCGTGCTCTATGCGGTATTCGCCGCAGGTGCGCTCGGCGCGCTTGCCGAAGTCGGCGGCGAAATTTCGCAGACGGCAGGTGCTGCGGAGCGCATCGTTGAACTCCTGCATATCGAGCCTGCGATCAAGGCTCCTGCCGTACCGCTCGTGTTGCCCGCGAAGCCGCGCGGCGAGGTGAAGTTCGAGAACGTGAGCTACGCTTATCCCTCGCTGCGCGACGCGCCGGTCTTGCGCGACGTTACGTTCGCAGCCGCCTCCGGCGAGCGGATCGCGATCGTCGGTCCTTCCGGTGCCGGCAAGAGCACGATCTTTCATCTGCTGCTTCGTTTCGACGACCCGGAGTCAGGCCGCATTCTGCTCGACGGGGTCGATATCGCGAAGGCCGATCCGCCGCAGGTCCGCAAGCACATCGCTCTGGTGCCGCAGGAGCCTGCGATTTTCGCGGCCTCGATCGCGGACAACATCCGCTATGGCCGGCCCGGTGCAAGCGACGAAGAAGTGAAGCGCGCGGCTGAGACCGCGCTGGTCGACGAGTTCGTGCGCAACCTGCCGCAAGGCTACGCGACCATGGTCGGCGAGCGGGGCGTGACGTTATCCGGCGGCCAGCGCCAGCGGCTTGCGATCGCGCGCGCGGTGCTGCGCGATGCGCCTGTGTTGCTGCTCGACGAAGCGACCTCCGCACTGGATGCGGAAAGCGAAGCGTTGGTGCAGCAGGCGCTCGAGCGGATCATGGCTGGGCGCACGTCGCTCGTGATTGCGCACCGGCTTGCAACCGTGCTCGGCGCGGACCGGATCGTCGTGCTGCAGAAGGGGGCTGTGGTCGAGGAAGGGACGCATGCCGCGCTTTCCGCGAACGGCGGGCTCTACGCGCGACTGGCGGCGCTGCAGTTCGGTAATCAGTAAAGCGCGAACAGTCTAAACCTGTCATTCCGGACGCGCGCTTTAGCGCGCGATCCGGAATCCAGGACAGCTTGCGCAAGTGGCTTTGGATTCCGGGTTCGCGAGCGTTGCTCGCGCCCCGGAATGACAGTGAACAAGATCAACGCTCGGTGATTTTCAACTCGATGCGGCGGTTGCGGCGATAGGCGTCGTCGTTGTTGGCGGGATCGATCGGCTGGAATTCGCCGAAGCCTGCCGCGACCATGCGATCCGCGGAGATGCCGCGCGTGATGAGATACTTCACCACCGAAATCGCGCGGGACGCCGACAACTCCCAGTTCGAAGGGAAGCGCGCATTCGAAATCGGCCGCACGTCGGTGTGACCATCGACGCGCAATACCCAGGGAATGTCTTTCGGAATCTTGTCGATGAGTTCGAGGAGTGCCGTCGCCAGCTTGTCGAGTTCGGGCGTGGCACCTTCCTTCAGTTCGGCGGAGCCGGGATCGAAGAAAACCTCGGACTGAAACACGAAGCGGTCGCCGACGATGCGGATTTCCGGCCGGTTGCCGAGCACTTCGCGAAGCCGCCCGAAGAAATCGGAGCGGTAGCGGCTCAATTCCTGCACGCGCTGCGCGAGCGCGACGTTCAGACGCGAGCCGAGATCGGAAATCTTGGTCTGGCTTTCTTTGTCGCGCTTTTCGGAAGCCTCGAGCGCAGCTTCCAGCGCGCCGATCTGGCGGCGAAGGGCAGCCAGTTGCTGGTTCAGGAGCGAGATTTGCGAAATCTGCTGCTCGCTCAGTTTTTTCTCGGCTTCCAGATCGGTCGCGAGCGATTGAATCTGTCCCCTGGCGTCGCCGACCGCGGTGTTGTCGCCGCGCAGCTTGTCGCGTTCGGCTTCGGCTGTGCGTAAGCTCGCGCGCAAGCCTGAAAGCTGGTCTTCGAGCGAGCTCGCGGTCGCCCGTTCGAGCGACAAGAGATCGGCGAACTGCTTGAGCTGCACCTGCAGCCGCGCAACCTGATCCTGCTTGCCTGCGATTTCGCGGCTCAGGAAGAACTGCGCGACCGTGAAGATCGAGATCAGGAAGATGAACACCAGCAGCAGCGTCGAAAGCGCATCGACGAAGCCCGGCCAGTAATCGACCCTTCGATCAGCGCGTGCGCGGCCGAGCGCCATGGTTATCGGCTCCGGTCCGCTGTTTCGCGCGAAAGACGATCGAGCACATCGCGAATTTCATTCTGCCGCTCGGATTGCGCCTCCACCCAGTCGCGCAACATCTGCTGCTCGGAGCGCATGTGCTGCACGAGTTCCTGCAGGCTGCTTGCGAGATTGATCATGGCCTTGGAGCCGCGTTCGCCGCCCGCGGCTTCGAGTGACTTTTCAAGCCGGTTGATCGCGGCGGCAAGCGGTGCGGTGGCGCTCGAGGTGTCGAGTTCGGTTGCGCCGAGATCGGCAACCGTGGTCGAGAGCCAGTCTTCGAGATCGGTATAGAAGCGGTTCTGTGCCTGGCTCGCCTGCAGATCGAGGAAGCCCAGCACCAGCGATCCGGCAAGACCGAAGAGCGAAGACGAGAACGCGATGCCCATGCCGCCGAGCGGTGCCGCAAGACCGGTTTTCAGATCGTCGAAGATGCGGCCCGAATCTCCGGTCGCATCCAACGTCTGGATTACGCGGCCGACCGAGCCCACCGTTTCGAGAAGTCCCCAGAAGGTGCCGAGCAGACCGAGGAAGACGAGGAGGCCTGTGAGATAGCGGCCGACGTCGCGCTGCTCGTCCAAGCGCGTGCCGATCGATTCCAGAATCCCGCGCATCGTGATCTGCGAGATCGCCATGCGGCCCATGCGGTCGCGCAGGAGTGCCGCCATCGGCGCGAGCAGCACCGGAGCGCGATCCACCGTGATGCCGGGATCGGCGAGGCGGAAGGAGTTGACCCAGTTCACTTCCGGGAAGAGGCGGATGACCTGACGGATCGCGAGAATGATACCGATCAGGAGTACGCCGAGAATAATTCCGTTCAGGAGCGGATTGGCGAGGAAGGCCGCGAGAATCTGACGGTAGAGAAGTACGGCGACGAGTCCGGCAAGCACAAGAAATACCAGCATCCGGAAAAGAAATATCCGGGGCGAGGAAATCTTGCCGTAGCCCTCGAGTATTTCCTGCTCGCGCGTTTTCTTCGCCATTCCTCGAATCCTCGCTCGTCACGGCCCCGTGCCAAGTATGACACAGACGGCGAGTATGTAGAGTCGGGTAACGGCGGAATGACGGCGCCGGATTCTCGTTTTGACGCGTTTTCTTTACGCGAACCGGTTTCCACTTCGCTTGAAAACGCTTCTTATTCAGGCACTTTTGAGCGCGGCGAGCAGCGCGGCCTGAATCTCGTAGTTTCCGGCGGCGACCGAGCCGTTCAAGAGCATGTTCATGTGCCCGTCGAGATCGGTGACAAAGCCGCCGGCCTCCTGCACCATCACGATACCCGCAGCGAGATCCCACGCCGAAAGGTCGCGCTCCCAGAAACCGTCGAAGCGGCCGGCTGCGGTCCAGGCCATGTCGATCGCGGCAGCACCCGTGCGGCGAAGTCCTGCGACCTGCTTTTGCAGCACGCCAAGTTCTCGGCGGAAACGCTCGTGGTCGCCACGCTCGTGATGGGGAATACCGCAGGAGATCACGGCGTCGCCGAGGTTCTTTCGCGCAGCAACTCGCAGACGCCGGTTGTTGAGATAGGCGCCCTGACCGCGTTCGGCGGCATAGAGTTCGTCGGTCACCGGATTGAAGATGATGCCGGCAACGGGGACGCCTTCTTTCACGAGACCGATCGAAATCGCGAAGATCGGAATCGAATGCAGAAAGTTCGTCGTGCCGTCGAGTGGATCGACGATGAACTGATGCTGGCCATCCGAGCCTTTCACTTCGCCGCGCTCTTCCATCACGAAGCCGAAGCCCGGCCGCGCCTTGGACAATTCGCTGAAGATGATGTCTTCGGCGCGCTTGTCGGCGGCGGAAACGAAATTCGCCGGGCCTTTGAGCGAAACCTGAAGATGCTCGACTTCGTTGAAGTCACGAATGAGCGCGCGGCCCGCCTTGCGGGCCGCGGCAGTCATGACGGTGATGTTGGCGGAGCGTAACGACACCGCTTACTCGGCGCGCCGCACGTAGGCGACTTCGTTGGTGTCGACGACGATCTTTTCGCCGGAGCCGATGAAGGGCGGCACCATGACACGTAACCCGTTTTCAAGCTTCGCGGGTTTATAGGAAGAAGCAGCGGTCTGTCCCTTCACCACGGGATCGGCTTCGACGATTTCGAGCGTCACGTAATCGGGCAGCCGGAGACCAATCGCGCGCTCGTCGTGCATCTCCAGCGTGACCTGCATGCCGTCCTGCAGGAAGAGCGCGCGGTCGCCGACGAATTCTGCCGAGAGCTGGATCTGGTCGTAGGTGTCGGTATCCATGAAGACGAGGCTTTCGCCTTCCTTGTAGAGATACTGGAAGTCCTTCTGCTCAAGGCGGGTACGTTCGACCTTCTCGTCGGATCCGAAGCGATTATTGAGCTTGCGGCCGTCGATCAGGTTTTTCAGTTCGACCTGATTGTAGGCAGGGCCCTTGCCCGGCTTGACCGCCATGGTTTTCACCGCGGCCCAGAGCGAGTTTTGATACTCGATCACCATGCCGGGGCGGATTTCGTTGCCGTTGATTTTCATGGAATACCTTTGGAGAGCAGCGGCGCTCAACTGCCGTGCGTAGCCAGTTCCGTCAAGGAAATTCGCGAAAACAGGCGGCTTTTGCCGGCCGTCAGGTTTTGTCCGGCGCGGGCTTGCTCTGGAGCCAGGCCTTCACGGTGTCCTCGGCCTTTTTCTTCTCCGCCGCGCTTAATGCACCGAATACGTCGTCCAGCATGGGGTCGGAGACGTTCTGCATCCGCGCCATCAGATGCCAGGCCATGGCCTCGACGGTATTTTTCTCAAGACCGCGCCCTGCGTTGAGCAGCCGGGCGAGGCGGTTCTGGGCGACAGGATTTCCCTTCAGGGCCGCGCGGCGCATCGCAAGGGCCGCATTGGCCTCGTCTTTCTCGACGCCTTTGCCGTTGAAGAGAGCGATTGCGAGTTCGACGGTCGCCGGCACGTGATCGAGCCGCGAGGCGCGGCGGAGCCACTTGACCGACTCTTTCAGGTCCTGCGGCACGCCCTGGCCTTCCTGATAGAAGATCGCGAGCGCGTGCTGGGCGTCGGCAATGTCTTTCTCGGCGGCAATGCGCATCAGTTTTGCGGCTTCCGCGAAGTTCTGCGGGAAGACCTGGCCTTCGAGATATAGGAGCGCGAGGTTATAGGCCGCTGCCGCGTGTCCCTTGTCGGCGGCGATGCGGAAGAGTTTCGCCGCTTCGTCCTTGTTGCGCGGAACGCCGACGCCTTGGAGGTTCAACATGCCGAGCGCAAAGGTCGCATAGATATCGCCGGCGTCAGATGCGCGCTTGTACCAGGCGAGTGATTTCTTCGGATCGGCGGGCACGCCGACGCCTTCGCCGTAGAGTTCGCCGAGGAGCGTCATCGCGCGGGTGTCGTTGTTCTTCTCGGCACGGATTTCCGCAAGCCTTACCGCTTCAAGAAACGCGCCGCGCTGATAGGCGGCGAAAGGCGCGTTCGCATCGTCTGCCGCGGTGGGATCGATCGCCGCGCGTGGCGGTTGCGGCGGCAGCGAAATGGTTTTTACGCGCACCTGCGCGGCCGGCGGGCTTGCAGGTGCGGGCTGCTGCTGCGCTTTGGGAGCGATCGCTTCGTCCGCGGCTTGCGCCTGCAATGAGAAGGAAAGCGACAATACACAGGCGATGGAGAGGAGCCGCTTCATTCCGCTGGCTCCGGCACGCGCAATGATTTGGTCGCGCGTTCGACTGCGTCGGCCGGGTTTTCCGCTTTCCAGACCGCGTTGCCAAGCGCGATGAAGTCGGCGCGCGCGTCCGCGAGTTCGGCAATCTCCTCGAGCGATGCAGCGTAAGCAACGCATGGCATCTGAAAGATCTCCGCCCACCAGGACACGCGCTCGACCAGCGCGGAGAGGCCGGGGCGTTTTCCGCTGGCGTCCGGCTCGCCGAACATCACGTAGTCGACGCCCGACTCTGCCGCGACCATGGCGTCATGGCGGGACTGCAATCCGCCGACGCCCGCAAGCCGTCCGATCGCGAGCTTGGTGCGCGTGGTCTGCAATTCGTCGAGCGAGGTGAAATGCGCGCCGTCGGCGCCCGAGGGCTCGGTCAGCGAAGGACGGTTCGCGAGCATCAGGACCGCGCCCGTACCTTCCAGATGCGAGGCGATGATCCGGACTTCGGAGAGCGCTTTCACCTCATCCGTGACAGGCAGGTCTAGGACTACCGCCGCGACGTCGCCTGCGCGGCAGGCGGCTTCGAGCCGCGGCGCGAAAGCAACCGCGTCCTCTACGGCAGTGGTCATCAGCATCAGACGCGTGGAATTTTTCAATGCTTCGGTCACGCGAAAACTCCATCTGTGGCGACCGTTGCGGAAGAAGCGGGGGAAAATGTGACCCGCCGAATCACGAGTTCCTTAATTTAGCGGAGCCCAAAAAGAATGCACCGCAGCCTTTGGGGCTGCGGTGCCATTATTCCCGGTGGTTTACGGGCGGTCAGGCCGCTTTCTTTTCCTGATCCGTGGACCAGCGACCGAGCGACGCAAGGCCGTTCATCTTGGCGCGGTGCGTGAAAGCAGCTTGGGCTGCTGCGACATTCGCGCTCTTTCCGCCCCAGGCCTTCTGCGGGGCGGCCTGCAACGCGCGGCCGTAGGAGAACGTCAGCTTCCAGGGCAGGTTGCCGATCTTGTTCATGGCATCGAGATGGGCTGTGGCTTCCTCGTCCGACTGGCCGCCGGAGAGGAACGCGATCCCCGGCACCGCGCCGGGCACGCAAGCCTTCAGCAGCTTCACGGTCTTTTCGGCGACTTCGTCCACGCCCGCGCGTTTGCCGGCCTTCTTGCCGGAGATCGCCATGTTCGGCTTCAGCACGATGCCCTCGAGCGGCACGCGCTGGAAGTAGAGTTGCTGAAAGGTTTCCTTCAGCACCCATTCGGTGACTTCGTAGCAGCGGTCGATGTCGTGATCGCCGTCCATCAGCACTTCGGGCTCGACGATCGGCACGATCTGCGCGGCCTGGCAGAGCGCCGCATAGCGCGCAAGCGCATGCGCGTTCGTCATGATCGCGGTGTGCGAGGGAATCCCCGGCGCGATGTCGATGACCGCGCGCCACTTCGCGAAGCGCGCACCCTGCTCGTAATATTTCGGCAGGCGGTCGGCGAGCTTGTCGAGGCCGATGGTGATGAGTTCGCCGGGGCAGTTCGGCAACGGCTTCGTGCCTTCGTCGACCTTGATGCCCGGGATCGAGCCCTGGCTCTTGATCACGTCGACCAGCGGGGTCCCGTCCTTGGCCTTCTGCCAGATCGTCTCGTCATAGAGGATGACGCCGGAGATGGATTTCATCGCGTCGGCGGAGCGGAACATCAACTCGCGATAGTCGCGGCGATTGTCTTCGGTGCTTTCGACGCCGATCCCGTCGAAGCGCTTCTTGATCGTGCCCGAGGATTCGTCGGCGGCGAGGATACCCCGGCCCGGCGCGACCATCGCTTCGGCAATCTTGTTCAACTCAGCGAGATTCATCTGCTTCTCCCTCCAAACGCGAAAATCTGTTCTTGCGTGATTACGGCTATTTTACGCGAAGCGCTTCGACTCCCGGAAGCGGCTTGCCTTCAAGCCATTCCAGGAATGCGCCGCCCGCAGTCGATACGTAGGTGAAGCGGCTGGCGGCGCCCGCGTGTTCGAGTGCGGCGACGGTATCGCCGCCGCCGGCGACCGAGCGCAGCTTGCCGGCCGTGGTCAGTTCGGCCGCGGCTTCCGCGACTTCATTGGTGCCGGTGTCGAAGGGCTCCATCTCGAAGGCGCCGAAGGGCCCGTTCCAGACCAGCGTCTTGGAGGCGGCGAGCGCCGCAACGACATGCGCGATGCTTTCGCGGCCGATGTCGAGGATCATGTCTGCGTCGCCGACTTCATTTGCGGCAACGACTTTCGAGGGCGCATGCGCCTTGAACTCGCTCGCCACCACGACGTCGGACGGCAGGATGATTTCGCAGCCGCTCGTCTTCGCCTTGGCGAGGATTTCGCGCGCAGTGTCGAGCAGGTCTTTCTCGACCAGAGACTTGCCGACAGGCTTGCCCTGCGCGGCGAGGAAGGTGTTCGCCATGGCACCGCCGATCGCGAGCTTGTCCACCTTCGCGAGCAGGTTGCCGAGCAATTCGAGCTTGGTGGAAATCTTCGCGCCGCCTGCGACCGCCATCACCGGCCGCTCGGGCTTTTCGAGCGCGGTTTCGAGCGCTTCGAGTTCGGCTTGCAGGGCGCGGCCTGCGTAAGCCGGCATCTTGTGTGCGAGACCTTCGGTCGAGGCGTGCGCGCGGTGTGCTGCCGAGAAAGCGTCGTTCACATAAAGATCGCCGTGCTTCGCGAGGCTGGCCACGAAATCCGGCTCGTTCTTTTCCTCGCCTTTGTGGAAGCGGGTGTTCTCCAGCACAAGAATTTGTCCCGGCTGCAGGATCGAGACGGCCTTTTCTGCGTCTTCGCCAATGCAGTCCGGCGCAAACAGCACGACCTTGTCGAGTGCTTCCGCCAAGACCTTTGCAAGGGGTTCGAGCGATTGCGATTTATCGACGCCCTTCGGGCGGCCGAAATGCGAAAGCAGGATGACCTTCGCGGCCTTGTCGGAGAGCTCGCGGATGGTCGGCAATACGCGTTCGATCCGCGTCATGTCGGTGACACGGCCTTTGTCCATCGGCACGTTGAGATCGACACGCACCAGCGCGCGCTTGTTGCTTACTTCGGCTTGATCCAGCGTTTTGAAAGAAGGCATCACGCAATCACTGAAAAACGAGACAAGAAAAAACGGGACTCACTTTTGTGAGTCCCGTTTGGACCAGAGATAGAGAGAGATCACCAGCATGGTCGTGAAGAAGGCGAGGCCGACATAGCCGATGATCTGCTCGATGTTCATTGCTCAGCCTAGCTTGCCCATGGCTACGGCCGTGTCAGCCATGCGGTTCGAGAAGCCCCACTCGTTGTCGTACCAGGAGAGAACGCGCACCAGCGTGCCGTCCATGACCTTGGTCTGGTCGAGATGGAAAATCGAAGAATGCGGATCGTGGTTGAAGTCGATCGAGACGTTAGGCTGGTCGGTGGTGCCGAGGATGCCCTTGAGCTGCTGGGCGCTCGCGCGCTTCACCGCCTCGTTGATTTCCTCTTTGCTCGTCGACTTCTTGGCAACGAACTTGAAGTCCACGACCGACACGTTCGGGGTCGGGACGCGGATCGACACGCCGTCGAGCTTGCCGTTGAGTTCGGGCAGCACGAGGCCGACCGCTTTCGCAGCACCCGTCGAAGTCGGGATCATCGACAATGCCGCGGCGCGCGCACGGTAGAGATCCTTGTGCATCGTATCGAGCGTCGGCTGGTCGCCGGTATAGGCGTGGATCGTGGTCATGAAGCCCTTTTCGATGCCGATGGCGTCGTTCAGGACCTTGGCGATCGGCGCCAGGCAGTTCGTGGTGCAGGAGGCGTTGGAAACCACCTTGTGCTCGGCCGTGAGCTTGTCGTGGTTCACGCCATAGACGACCGTGAGGTCGGCATTGTCGGCGGGGGCAGAAACCAGCACGCGCTTGGCACCCGCGGTCAGATGCGCGGACGCCTTGTCCTTCGATGTGAAGATGCCGGTGCATTCCAGCGCGATATCGACGCCGAGATCCTTGTGCGGGAGCTTCGAGGGGTCGCGCTCCGCGGTCACCTTGATCGGGCCGAAACCGACGTCGATGGTGTCGCCGGTAACCTTCACGTCGCCGTTGAAGCGGCCGTGTACGCTATCGAAGCGGAACAGGTGGGCATTGGTTTCGACCGGGCCGAGGTCGTTGATCGCGACGACCTGAATGTCCTTGCGGCCATTTTCCGCGATCGCGCGCAGAACATTGCGGCCGATGCGGCCGAACCCATTGATTGCAACCCGAACAGCCATTTCTCGTCACTTCCTCTCGACGTAATCAGCGCGCGGTGTTTTTCGCCGCCGCCGTTACAGGCAACGCGTTCGTTGCCGTTTCCACGATTGCCTCGGTGGTGATGCCGAAGCGCTTGTAAAGTTCCTTGTAGGGCGCGGATGCGCCGAAGCCGTTCATGCCGATGAAATGGCCGCGCTCGCCGACGATCGCATTCCAGCCCATGCGGATCGCCGCTTCGCAGGCGATCTTCACCGGCGCATTGCCGATGATCTTGTCGCGATAGGTTTCCGGCTGATCGAAGAAGAGGTCCATGCAGGGCACGGAGACGACGCGCGTCGGCACGCCCTGCTTTTCGAGCGCTGCTTGCGCCTCGGCGCAGAGCGAGACTTCCGATCCGGATGCGAAGAGGGAGACGACAGCCTCGCCGCTCGCGGGGATCAGCTCATAAGCGCCCTGCTTGCAGGGATTGCCCTTTTCGTTCTTCAGGCGCAGCAGCGGCAGGTTCTGGCGCGTGAGCGCGAGCACACTCGGGCTCTGCTGCATGCGCAGTGCCGCGTCCCAGCATTCCGCGGTTTCGACCTGATCGGCCGGGCGGAAGACATAAAGGTTCGGGATCGCCCGCAGTGCCGCAAGATGCTCGACCGGCTGATGGGTCGGGCCGTCTTCGCCGACGCCGATCGAATCATGCGTCATGACGTGAATGACGCGCACACCCATGAGTGCTGCGAGACGCAGCGAAGGGCGGCAGTAATCCGCGAAGACAAGGAATGTGCCGGAGAACGGGATCACGCCGCCATGCAGCGCCATGCCGTTCATCGCGGCCGCCATGGCATGCTCGCGGATGCCCCAGTGAATGAAGTGCCCGGCGAAGTTGTCGGCGGAAACCGCTTTCATCGCCTTGGTGCGCGTGTTGTTCGAGCCGGTAAGGTCGGCGGAGCCGCCGATCATTTCCGGCGCGACCGCGCAAATTGCTTCGAGCGTGTTTTCGGAAGCCTTGCGGGTCGCGATCTCAGGCTTCTCGGCAACCGCCTTTTCTTTCAGCGCTTCGATCGCAGCACCGAGGCCGTTCGGCAGCTTGCCGTGCAGGCGGCGCTGGAATTCGTCTTTCTTGGCCGAGTCTTCCAGCCGCTGCTTCCAGGCCGCGCGGGCCTCGGCGCTGCGGCTCCCGGCCTTGCGCCAGCTGTCCAGAATATCTGCCGGAATCTCGAAAGGTCCGGAAGACCAGTGCAGGTTCTTGCGCGCGCCTTCGATTTCCTTTTCGCCGAGCGGCGAGCCATGCGCGCCGGAGGTGTCGACCTTGGTCGGCGCGCCATAACCGATATGCGTGCGGCAGGCGATGAGCGTCGGACGGTCCGATTTCTGCGCGTCGAGAATCGCGTTCTCGATCGCCACCGGATCGTGGCCGTCGATGCGCAGCGCGTTCCAGCCGGACGCCTTGAAGCGCGCGACCTGATCGGTGGAATCGGAGAGCGAAATCTTGCCGTCGATGGAGATGCCGTTGTCGTCGAACAGCACGATCAGCTTTTTCAGCTTCAGGTGACCGGCGAGCGCCAGCGCTTCCTGGCTGATGCCTTCCATGAGGTCGCCGTCGGAGGCGAGCACATAGGTAAAGTGATCGACCAGTTCGTCGCCGAATTCGGCATTCAGGAGCCGTTCCGCGAGCGCCATGCCGACGGCGTTGGCGAGACCCTGACCGAGCGGGCCGGTGGTGGTCTCGATGCCGCGGGTGACGAAGTTCTCGGGGTGGCCCGGCGTCTTGGAATCGAGCTGCCGGAAGCGCTTGATCTCCTCGATGGTCACGTCGGCGTGGCCGGTGAGGTAGAGCAGCGCGTAAAGCAGCATCGAGCCGTGGCCCGCCGACAGCACAAAGCGGTCGCGGTCGGGCCAGTCGGTCGCCTTGGGGTCGAATTTCAGGAATTTCGTATAAAGGACGGTCGCGATGTCTGCGGCACCCATCGGCAGGCCGGGGTGGCCGGATTTTGCCGCCTCGACGGCGTCCATCGCGAGCGCGCGAATGGCATTCGCCAAACGGTCGTGCTCTTCGCGGCTCATTTGCGCATTCTCACCCAAAGTTCCGGGGGGTCATGGAATTGGCGTTGCCATAGCACCCCAACCCCTTGTGTCAAAGTCGCAACGCGCGGTTGACGTGGGGATAAAGGCCCCCCTTAACTGCCCGCGACTGCTTCGCAAGCGGCGGCGGAGAAATGCGGAAAATGACGGATCAATCGGGGGTGCTGGAGCGAGCGGGCAAGCGGCTGTCGTCGGCGCTCGATGTTCTGGAGGCAGCGGTGAATCGCCGCCGCGAGCAGGACCGGCAGCGGGGCGAGCTGGAAGCGCAGGTGCAGGCCTTCGGGACGGACCGGTCGCGGCTTGCCGGCGAACTCGACCATGCGCGGGCCAGTATTTCGTCGCTGGAGGTCACCAACCGGGAAGTCGCGCAACGGCTCGATCAGGCGGTCGATACCATCCGCGCAGTTTTGCAGGCGCAGGAGCGCTAGGGCGATGGCCGAAGTTTCCGTCAGCATCAACGGCCGCGTCTATCGCATGGCCTGCGACCCGGGGCAGGAGGATCACCTCTCCCGTCTCGGCCGCGAACTCGACCAGCGCATTTCGCAGCTTCGCGAGTCCTTCGGCGAAATCGGCGACACGCGTCTCGCCGTGATGGCGGCGATCATGGTCGCCGACGAACTCGCGGAATTGAAGCGGCGGCTCCGGCTCGCCGATCAGGAAATCCAGTCGCTGAAGGATGCGCGCGAACGGGTTGCCCAGCGGCAGGCGGACGCGGATCGCGAGGTCGCGGAACGCAACGAGGAGGCGGAGCGCCAGGTCGCGCAAATCCTCGAAAACACCGCCGAGCGCATCGAGCGCCTCGCCCAGAGCCTCAATGGCGGGCCGAGCGGGAGTGTTGCCCTCGGCTAAAAGTCAAGACTGGCGCTCCGGCCTTGTTCTCCCTAGGTTGAACCTGCGGCGCTGCGGGATGCGACGGAGAAGTATTCCCGGGGCCTTATCGATCTCAACGGGAGCTGTCCCTGATCTGGTCCGTGGACCTAGTCATATGGCGCCCACCTACTTCGTAGGTTTCCCGGGATCGAATCTCTGACGGTCACTGCGGCCCGCACTTGAAATTTGTCATGCCAGTATCGATTCCCGACCAGAAACGCGCTTTGCGCAAAGAGATGATCGCAAAGCGCGATACGCTTTCGCCGATCTTCCGCAAACAGATGTCCGAGAAGGTGGCCAAGGCGAACCTGCCGTTCGACGTGCCGGAAGGCGCGGTCGTGTCGGGCTGGTTTGCGATGAACACCGAACTCAATCCCTATCCGCTGATGAAGCGGATCGCGGAGGAAAGCGGCGCGCAGCTTGCGCTTCCGGCCATCGCCGAGGGCAAACTGATCTTCCGCGCCTGGGTGCCGGGGATGCAACTGCGCCGCGTCGGCTTCGGCTTGTCGGAACCCGGACCGGAAGCGAAGGAAGTCGATCCGGATATCGTTTTCGTGCCCATGCTTGCTTTCGATCTCGACGGCAACCGCATCGGCTATGGCAAGGCCTATTACGATGGCGGCATCGCGCGCCTGCGCGAGAAGAAGCCGATTGTCGCGGCGGGTCTTGCCTTCGAGGAACAGTGCGTCGACACCGTTCCCACGGAACCGCACGACCAGAAGCTCGATTATGTGATAACCGAAGAGGGCGTGCGCTTTTCTGCCGGAACTTGATGGATGCGTATTCTATTCCTTGGAGACATTGTCGGGCGTTCGGGCCGTGTTGCTGTCGTCGATCTCCTGCCGTCGCTCATCAGGGATTGGAAGCTCGATTTCGTCGCCATCAATGGTGAGAATTCCGCAGGCGGCTTCGGCATCACCGAAGCGATCTATAACGAAGTCACCGATGCCGGAGCGGACGCGATCACGCTCGGCAATCATTCCTGGGATCAGCGCGAGGCGCTGGTCTTCATCGAACGCGCGCCCAGGCTCATCCGTCCGCTGAACTATCCGAAAGGCACGCCGGGGCGTGGTGCCGCGATGCTCGAATCGAAGAGTGGCAAGCGCGTGCTGGTCATCAATGCGATGGGCCGCGTCTTCATGGAGGCGCTCGACGACCCCTTCGCGGCGATCGAGCGGGAGTTAGAAGCCTGCCGGCTTCGCGAGCATGCCGACGCGATCCTTGTCGATTTCCATGCGGAAGCGACGAGCGAGAAGCAGGCACTCGGCTATCTCCTGGACGGGCGCATCTCGATGCAGGTCGGTACCCACACCCACGCGCCCACCGCGGATCACCGCATCCTGCCCGGTGGCACCGCTTTCGTGTCGGACATCGGCATGTGCGGCGATTACCAGAGCGTGCTCGGCATGAACAAGGACGAGCCGATCCGGCGTTTCCAGACCAAGATTCCGTCGGGCCGTTTTGAGCCCGCCACCGGCAAGGCCACCGTTTCGGGCCTTGCGGTCGAAACCGACGATGCCACGGGCCTTGCCACGCATGTCGCCCCGGTGCGGATCGGCGGCGTTCTAGAAGAGGCACGGCCAAAGTTCTGGCAGGGTTGACGTCAGGCCTGCTTCCCTTCGCGAGGCCGCTTGTTATAAACCCGCGCCAAATCGAGCGGGATAGACCCATATGGCCGGCCATTCGCAATTCAAGAACATCATGCACCGGAAGGGGCGTCAGGACGCCGCCCGTTCCAAGCTCTTCGGAAAGCTCGCGCGCGAAATTACCGTTTCCGCCAAGATGGGCCTTCCGGACCCGGCCATGAACCCGCGCCTGCGCGCCGCCATCCTGGCTGCGCGCGCGGAAAACATGCCGAAGGACAATATCGAACGTGCAATCAAGAAGGCGGCCGGCGGCGAGGGCGATAACTTCGACAGCATCCGCTACGAAGGATACGGCCCCGGCGGCGTCGCGCTGATCGTGGAAGCGCTCACCGACAACCGCACCCGCACGGTTTCGGAAGTGCGCTCGTTCTTCACAAAGAGCGGCGGCTCACTTGCGGAAACGGGCGCCGTTTCCTTCATGTTCAACCACATCGGGCTCATCGAATACGACCGCGCCAAGGCGAGCGACGACGCGATGCTGGAAGCCGGTATCGAAGCCGGTGCGGACGACGTGATCTCTTCCGACGAAGGACACGAGATCGTCACGGCGGTCGAAAGTCTCAACGAAGTGCAGAAGGCGCTGGAAGCGAAGTTCGGCGAACCGAAGAAAAGCGGTCTCACCTGGCGGCCGCAGAACACCATCGCGGTAGACGACGAAGCAGGCGAAAAACTGATGAAGCTCGTCGAAAATCTCGAAGAGAACGACGACGTGCAGAACGTCTATGGCAATTTCGAATTCTCGGAATCGCTGATGGCAAAGCTCTCGGCGTGAACAATTCACGCGCACTCGGTTACGCCGCGATCATCTCTGCGGTGACGATCTGGGGCGCGTGGGTGGTGCTTACGCGCCATGCGGTGATCGGCGCGCTGACACCGGCTTCGGTGGCGCTGCTGCGGGTCGGCATTCCCACGATCCTCCTCGCGCCATTGCTCTTTCGCATCCGGCTCTGGCCCAAGGGCAAAACGGTTCCGTTCCTGCTGTGCATCCTGGGCGCTGGACTGCCGTTCCTGATCCTGATGGGTTACGCCATGCGGCGCGCGCCCGCGGCCGACATCGGCCCGCTGGTGCCGGGCACCATGCCGCTTCTGGTCGCGCTCATCTCGGTGGTGGTTTTCAAGGAACGGCTGGGCTGGGCGCGGGCCGCAGGCTTCGCGCTCTGCGCCGCGGGCGTTGCGGTGGTCGCGGGCAGGAGCCTCACTGCCATGAGCAGCGAGGTCAGCATCGGTCATGCGATGCTGCTGATGGCTGCACTCTGGTGGGCCTGCTACACGGTTTCGTTCCGCCTCGTCGGTATCAGCGCAATCGAGATGACGGCGCTCATCGGCTTCTGGTCGACGCTCGCCGTTCTGCCGTTCGGTGCGCCGCAACTGATCGATGCCTACAGGCACGGCGCAATCAACGAAATCCTGCTGCAGGCGCTGATCCAGGGCATCGGCTCGGGGCTCGTGGCGCTTGTCCTCTACAACATCGGGATTGCGCGGCTCGGTGCGTCGCGCGCGGCGGCATTCGTGGCGCTGGTACCGGCGCTTGCGACGCTGATTGCGATTCCGGTGCTGAAAGAAATTCCCGATGCGGCTTCGATCTTCGGCGTGATCACGACCGGTGCCGGCGTATTGCTCGCAAGCGGCGTGCTGAATGACGTGTTCTCAGCGAAGAAATCCGTCGAATAACGGCAGGCTTAGTGCCGCCGCGATCAGGATCAGCACATAGGCCGCAGCGCGGTAATTCCTGTCCGACATGAAGACGAAAACCATCGAGCCGCCTGCGGCGCCTGCGATGAACGGCATGAACATCAGAAGGCCGAACAGAAAAACGTCGTTCGTCATGAGCCCGCTCCAGCCATAGACGGCGATCGAGAACACATCGAAGAGCGCGAAATAGGCGATGAAGTTCGCGCGCACCGCGACCGCCGAAAGCGTGCCGCTAAGCCAGAACAGAATCACCGGAGGTCCGGGTATCTGAATCGCGCCGCCGAGAAGTCCGGAGATCGCGCCGACCCCGAGCGTCACCGGCGTGCCGGGCGTGCCGCGATAACGCCAGCCACTCGCGAGCAGGATCACGCAAACAAAGATCGAAATCGCAATCACCCAGCGCAACGGCGAGGGGTCCATGTAGAGGAGCGCCAGCGTCCCGAGCGGAATGGTGAGGGCCGCGGCACCGGCGAGCGGGAGCATCTGCTTCCACCGCACGTGCGGCAGCGCGGGAAAGAGAAACGGAACCGAGCAGAACAGATCGATCAGCAGGATCGTCGTGATCGCGAGCCGCGGGCCATAGAGTGCTGCGATCAGCGGCACATAAATCATGCCCTGTCCGAAGCCGGAAAAGCCCCGCACGAAGCCCGACAGAAACGCGATCATGGCCGCGTAGGCGAGCCGGTCGTCGAAGAAGGGCGCAAGCGCTGGGAAAAGGGCGGACAATTCGGATGCCTTGTTGCGGCCCGAGCCCTAGCATGCGGCCTAGGCAGGCTTCGATAGCGGAGTTATCAGCACAGACATGATCCGCGCGAATCGAATCCTCGGTATTGACCCCGGCCTCCGCCGTACCGGCTGGGGCATTATCGAGTGCGAGGGCGCGCGCCTTACCTTTATTGCCTGCGGCTCCGTGAATTCCGACGAGCGGGAATCCTTGAGCGAGCGGCTCGCTTTCATTCATAAGGGCCTTGCCGCGGTCGTCGAGCAGCACAGGCCGCACGAGGCAGCGGTCGAGGAGACGTTCGTCAACGCCGATCCGCGCTCGGCGCTGAAGCTCGGGCAGGCACGCGGAATCGCGCTCCTGGTGCCGGCGCAGGCGGGGCTGCGGGTCGCGGAATATGCGCCGAACCTCATCAAGAAAACCGTGGTCGGCGCCGGCCGTGCCGAGAAGGCGCAGATCCGGCTGATGATCCGTGTGTTGATGCCGAAGGCCGATCCGCAATCAGACGACGCGGCGGATGCGCTCGCGATCGCGGTCTGTCACGCGCATCACCGGCAGGCCGTGGATATCCTCTCGCGTGTGGTGGGAGGAGCCTCCGCATGATCGGCAAGCTGCGCGGCGTGGTCGATACTTATGGCGACGACTTCGTCGTGATCGACGTGCATGGCGTTGGCTATATCGTGCATTGCTCGGCGCGCACGCTGCAATCGCTGCCCCCAGCCGGCGAAGCCGCGACGATCTCCATTGAAACGCATGTGCGCGAGCAGGAAATCAAGCTGTTCGGCTTCACCAACGATCTGGAGCGCGAATGGTTTCGCATCCTGCAAAGCGTGCAGGGTGTCGGCGCGCGCGTGGCGCTCGCGGTGTTGTCCACCTTGAAGCCCGCCGAACTCGCGAATGCGATTGCGCTCGGCGACAAGACGGCCGTCGCGCGCACGCCGGGCGTGGGTCCGAAGCTCGCCGCGCGCATCGTTGCGGAGTTGAAGGATAAGGCCCCGGCTTTTGCGACCGTCGATCCGTCGGTCGTGCAGTTGCAGGGCGAGCTTTCCGAGAAACGCGCGCCGCAGCCGGTGGCGGACGCCGTCTCCGCGCTCGTGCATCTCGGCTATGGAGAGATTCAGGCGAGTGCTGCCGTTGCCGCCGCTGTGCGTGCTTCCGGCGATGAGGATGCGCCGGTGGAAACGCTGATCCGGCTCGGTTTGAAGGAACTGGCGCGGTGAATTCCCGTCTCGTATCCGCAGAACAACGCGACGACGATTCCGCCGACGCGCATCTGCGCCCGCAGCGGCTTTCCGAATTCATCGGCCAGCAACAGGCGCGCGCAAACCTCTCCGTCTTCATCGAGGCGGCGAAGTCGCGCAAAGAAGCGCTCGATCATGTGCTGCTCGTGGGCCCGCCGGGTCTCGGCAAGACCACGCTTGCGCAGATCGTGGCGCGCGAACTCGGCGTGAATTTTCGCGCCACCTCCGGCCCGGTGATCGCGAAGGCAGGCGACCTCGCGGCACTGCTCACGAACCTCGAAGAGCGCGACGTGCTTTTCATTGATGAGATCCATCGCCTGAACCCGCATATCGAGGAAGTGCTCTATCCGGCGATGGAGGACTATCAACTCGATCTCATCATCGGTGAAGGTCCGGCGGCGCGCTCGGTGAAGATCGAGCTTGCGAAATTCACGCTCGTCGGCGCCACCACGCGCTCGGGGCTTCTCACGACGCCCTTGCGTGATCGCTTTGGCATTCCGGTTCGCCTCGGCTTCTATGAAGTCGATGAATTGGAGACCATTGTCGAACGCGGCGCGCGGGTTCTGAATATCGGCATGAGTAAGGATGGCGCGCGCGAGATCGCGAAGCGTGCACGTGGCACGCCGCGCATCGCAGGACGCTTGCTCAAGCGCGTGCGCGACTTCGCGGCGGTCGATAAAGTCGCGACCATCGACGCGAAGGCCGCGGATCGCGCGCTTTCGCAACTCGAAGTCGACGGCGCCGGGCTCGATGCCATGGACCGGCGTTACCTGCGCATCATCTCCGACTTCTACGCCGGCGGCCCGGTCGGGATCGAAACTATCTCGGCGGCACTTTCCGAGCCGCGCGACGCGCTCGAAGACATCATCGAGCCGTTTCTGATCCAGCGCGGGTTCATCCAACGCACGCCGCGCGGCCGCATGATGACCTCACATGCCTACAAGCATCTCGGCCTGCAGGAGCCCAAGCGCGACACCGCGCAGATGCCGCTATTCGATCAGGGTGAAGAATGAAGACGCCGGAACGCTGGCCCGATCTTGCGGGCCGTATCGAAAACGGCAGGCACGTCATGGCGGTGCGCGTCTATTACGAGGACACGGATTTCTCGGGCGTGGTCTATCACGCGAGCTATCTGCGCTTCATGGAACGCGGGCGCACGGATTTTCTGCGCCTGCTCGGGGTCGATCACCGCGCACTGTTCGAGGAAGCGGGGCAGGAAGCGCCGGGCTTCGCCTTCGTCGTGCGTTCGATGACGCTCGAATACCTGAAGCCCGCGCATATGGACGACGTGCTGACCATCGTGACCTCGCCCGCCGAGATCGCGGGCGCTTCGCTGACGCTGAAACAGGAAGTGTTCCGCGGCGAAACGCTGCTCCTGGAAGCCATGGTCAAGGCGGCTTTCGTGTCAGGCGGGCGGGCGCGACGGATTCCCGAGGCGCTGCGAAAAGCCATGTCCGCCGACGCGCTGGCCAGCCGCTAACCAACTGTTAACCATATAAGTTCTTCTCTCTGTAGTGCGGACCGGAAGGTCTGCGCCGCAGTTTGGACAGATTCAGTGCCGTATTGACGGGACTCAGGCGAGCGCGAAGTGCAGGGCGGGTGAGCACTGCCGGGCTCCGCGATTCTTCTCATTCCCGGATGCGCGCCGCGGCGGTGCGTGAAGCGCCGCATGCAAAGGATTTTCGATGGCCGACCTTCTTACCTATTACCTCGGCGAGATTTCGCTCTGGCTCAGTGTCGGCCTGCCGGACTTCGTTGCGCAGGCAGCCCCCACGCCGCAGGTTACGCAGGAAAACGTCAGCGCGCCGATCAACATGTCGCTCTGGGCCTTGTTCTGGCAGGCGCATTTCGTCGTCAAAGCCGTGATGTTCGGCCTCATCGTCGCGTCGGTCTGGGTCTGGGCCATCGTCATCGACAAGACCATCCTCTACGCGCGCACGCGCCGGCAGATGGATCGTTTCGAGCAGTCGTTCTGGTCGGGCGAAAGCCTGGAAGATCTCTACCGTTCGCTTTCGTCCAAGCCCGCGACGGCCATGGCCGCGCTCTTCGTGGCTGCGATGCGCGAATGGAAACGCACGTATGAAGGCGGCGGCAAAGCCATCGGCACGCTGACCCAGCGCATCGAAAAGGTCATGAACGTGACAATCACCCGCGAAGTGGACCGGCTCGAGCGCCGTTTGCTCGTGCTTGCGACGGTGGGCTCGGCGGGCCCCTTCATCGGCCTGTTCGGCACGGTCTGGGGCATCATGACGAGCTTCCAGTCGATCGCCGCCTCGAAGAATACGAGCCTTGCGGTTGTCGCGCCCGGCATCGCGGAGGCGCTTTTTGCCACCGCCATCGGTCTGGTCGCCGCCATACCGGCGACCATTTTTTATAACAAATACATCTCCGAGGTGAACCGGCTGGCGCAGCGCATGGAAGGCTTCGCCGACGAGTTTTCCGCGATCCTGTCGCGGCAGGTGGACGAGAATTCCTGAGATGCTTGCTTGGACGCTGACATGGGCAACCTGACATGGGCATGAGCGGAAGTTCGGGGGCGGGCGAGCGGCGTTCGTCGCGCGTGCGCGGCCGCGGCGTCAGCGCCGAAATCAACGTGACGCCGCTCGTCGACGTCATGCTCGTGCTGCTCATCATCTTCATGATCTCCGCACCTCTGCTGACCGTCGGCGTGCCGATCGATCTGCCGCAGAGTCAGGCGAAATCGCTCGACCAGGAGCGCGAGCCGCTCACCCTTTCGGTCAACGACAAGGGTCAGGTGTTTTTGCAAAGCACCGAGATCAAGATCGAGGAACTGGTCGATAAGCTGAAAGCCGTCGCGAAGCAGGGCGTGGAAGAGCGCATCTATGTCCGCGGCGACAAGAAGGTCGACTACGGCACCGTGATGAAAGTCATGGGCCGTCTGCAGGCTGCCGGCTATCGCAAGGTCGCGCTCGTCACCGAGATCGAGGGGTCCTGACCGGAGTCATGCGCCCCGGCTTCACCATCTCCACCGCATTGCATGCCATCGTCCTCGGCTGGGGACTGATTCACTTTGCCTCGGTGAAGCCGAACGAAGCGCCGCCGATGGATACGTTGCCGATCGATCTCGTCTCCATCACCGAAGTGACGAAGATGAAGCAGGGCAAGACTAAAGCGGAGAACCGCCCAGAGCCCGTGAAGCAGGCCGAGAAGAAAGCCGATCCGACGCCCGTCACCGACGCCAATCTGCCGATCAAGGACCGCGAGGTGAAATCCACCCCGCCGCCTCCGCAGCAGACCGAGCAGAAGGTCGAGAAGAAAGAAGAGCCTAAGAAGGAGGTCGCGAAGCCCGATCCGACGCCTTCGCCGGACGCGATCGCCAAGAAGCTCGAGGAAGAGCAGAAGAAGGCCGAGAAGAAAAAAGAAACGCCGAAGAAGATCGTGAAGGAAAAAGCACCGCCGGTGAAGACCAGGCACGACTTCGATCCGGACAAGATCGCCGAGCTCCTCGACCGCCGCGCGCCGTCGCGCAAGAAGAACGCGGGCGAGCAGAAATCGAACGCCAATCTCGGCACGCCGAAAGGCCAGGACAACATGCTCTCGATGGACGAGCTGGTCGCGCTCGCGCGCCACGTCGAGAAATGCTGGAACGTGCTTCCGGGCGTCGGCAACGTCGAGCGCGCGGTAGTCGAACTGCGCATCCAGATGAAACCGGACGGCACGCTTGCGGCACCCCCGCAGGTGCTCAATACCGGCGCCAGCCCCGCATTCCAGACCACCGCGGAAAGCGCGGTGCGTGCGGTGATCGCCTGCCAGCCCTACAAGATGCTTTCGGCTGGCAAGTATAATTTCTGGAAGGATATGATCTTTAACTTCGCCCCGCCGCAGACCGTGCGCGGTTGAGGTCACGAACATTCGCTTGAACCGTTTACGGCCAGCCTAGAGGCTTCACGTCATGACCGCTCAATTCTCCCGCCGCAATCTGTTGCTTACCGCCGGCACCGCGGCGCTCGCGCTTTCCGCGCCGCGTCTTGCGCTCGCGCAGACGCGGGTCGACATCACGCGCGGCACCGTGCAGCCCTTGCCGATCGCGATCACCGAATTCGTCGGCGGGCAGGGCGAGCAGGATACCGGCCGCGGCATCTCCGGCGTGATTACGAACAACCTGCGCCGCTCCGGCCTGTTCGCGCCGGTCGACCCGGCGGCCTTTATCGAACGCATCGGCAATATCGATGTCGCGCCCCGCTTTCAGGACTGGCGCGTGATCAATGCGCAGACGCTTGTTACCGGCCGCGTCGTCCGGCAGGGCGATGGCCGCTTCTCGGTCGCCTTCCGGCTCTGGGATATTTCCGCCGGCCAATACATGATCGGCCAGCAATTCCTCACGCAGCCGGAAAACTGGCGGCGCATTGCGCACATCATTTCCGATCTGATCTATCAGCGCCTCACCGGCGAGAAGGGCTATTTCGACACGCGCATCGTCTATGTCGACGAGACCGGCCCGAAGGACCGCCGCGTGAAGCGGCTTGCGATCATGGATCAGGACGGCGCGAACGTGCGCTATCTGACGCGCGGCGACGAGTTGGTGCTGACGCCGCGCTTCTCGCCGACCAATCAGGAAATCACCTACATGTCCTACGGCCGCGGCGACCAGCCGCCGCGCGTGGTGTTGCTCAATATCGAGACCGGGCAGCGCGAGATTGTCGGCGATTTTCCGAACATGGCGTTCAGCCCGCGCTTCTCGCCGAACGGGCAGAGCGTGGTGATGAGCCTGCAGCAGCAGGGCGCGTCGAACATCTATCTGATGGACCTGCGCACCAAGCGCACGACGCGCTTGACGGCGACGCCCGCGATCGACACCGCGCCATCCTTCTCGCCGGACGGACAGCAGATCGTGTTCGAGTCCGATCGCGGCGGTACGCAGCAGCTTTATGTGATGAATGCCGACGGCTCCAACCAGCGGCGCATCTCGCCGCCGGGCGGCGCGCGCTACTCGACACCGGTCTGGTCGCCGCGCGGCGACGTCATCGCGTTCACGCGGCAAGGCGACGGCTCGTTTGCGATCGGCGTGATGAAGACCGACGGCACGGGTGAGCGCGTACTCACAGAAGGATTCCATAACGAAGGTCCGACCTGGTCGCCGAACGGGCGCGTGTTGATGTTCTTCCGCGATCCGGGCGGTAACGCCGGTCCGTCGCTCTTCACGGTCGATCTCACGGGCTATAACGAGCTCAAGGTCCCGACGCCGTCTTATGCATCCGACCCGGCATGGTCGCCGCCGTTGTCGTGACCGATAGCATCATCGATCAATAGAATTCGTCATGGCCGGGCTTGTCCCGGCCATCCATGTCTTAGCAGTATCGCATCGCTGTAAAGGCGTGACGCTGGTGGAACCCCGGTTCCCGTTAACCCGGCGCTAACCATGCGCAATGGAATCCGCCCCAAAATTCTTTGTTTTCGCGCCCTGACCGCGCCGCAAAGATTTCGTCAAGGTTGATGGAATATTCGAAAATTATGGGGTTTTTGACCGGCCGGGGCTGTTGGCCGGTTTTCGTGGGAATTTGAGGAGTAACTGGTATGACGGCTTTGATGCGGCTCGTTCGTGGCGCGCGTTTCGCCGCACTTTTTGCAGTGACGATGGCAGTGGCTGCGTGTTCGACGAGCCAGAACCAGGCCGATGCGAACAATCCGAACGCGAATGCCAATACACCTGGCAGCGTGCAGGACTTCGTCGTCAACGTCGGCGATCGCGTGTTCTTTGAAAGCGATCAGTCGGAGTTGACCCCGCAGGCACGCGCCACGCTCGACAAGCAGGTGCAGTGGCTGCAGCAATACGCGCAGTATGCGTTCACCGTGGAAGGTCACGCCGACGAGCGCGGCACGCGCGAATACAACATCGCGCTCGGTGCCCGCCGTGCCCAGACGGTTCGCGACTATCTCGTCTCGCGCGGCATCAATCCGTCGCGCATGCGCACGATCTCCTACGGCAAGGAACGGCCGGTCGCGGTCTGTAACGACATCTCTTGCTGGTCGCAGAACCGCCGCGCCGTCACCGTCTTGAACAGCGCGCCGGGCACCTGAGCCTGGACTGCTCTCTGCCGCATCAGAAAAGCCGGTGCCTGTCCAAGGCGCCGGTTTCTTGCGTTTCACCGGCCTAACTTTGGGCCAAAACGGGTTCCATCGGTGCGCCCATGATCACGTTCCACGTCGCACGCAAGATTACTCTGGCCGTTCTCGCCGCGGCATTTCTCTGCGCTTCGCCCGCATCGGCGCAGTTTCCGTTCGGCAACCGGCAGCCGGATTACCCGCCGCAACAACAGGGCGATAGCGATCTTGCGATCCGGGTCGATCGGCTCGAGCAGCAGCTGCGTCAGCTCACCGGCCAGATCGAGCAGTTGCAGTATCAGATCCAGCAGATGCAGCGCGGCGCGGTGCAGCAGCCGCCGCAACAGCCCGTGCAGCAGCGTCCGCAGCAGCAGAATATTCCGCCGCAGCAACAGAACGTGACGCCGCCGCCGTTTCAGCAGCAGAACATCCCGCCGTCCCAGCCGCAGCAGAACCCGCAACGGCGGGGCGACGCCTTCGACCCGGAAGCCAATCCGCAGGCGCCCGGCCGTCCGCAGAACCTGGGGCAGATTCCGCCGCAGCAGCAGTATCAGCAGAACCCGCAGCAGCAGCCGCAGGGTCCGATGGTGCTGTCGCCGAATCAGAATCAGAACTTCAATCAGCAGCAACCGCCGCAAGCGCCGCAGCAGCAGGCGGTGTTGCCGCCGACAAATTCGCCCAAGGACGCCTACGATCTTGCCTATGGCTATGTGCTGCGGCGTGAGTACCCGGCGGCTGAACAGTCGTTCCGCGGCTTCATCGAGCAGTATCCGAACGACCGCAATATTCCGCTTGCGAGCTACTGGCTCGGCGAGAGCATCTATATGCAGCGCAAGTATTCGGAAGCCGCGGAAGTATTCCTCGATATTTATAACAAGTGGCCGCAAAGCCAGCGCGCACCGGATGCACTGCTCCGCCTCGGCCAGTCGCTCGCCCAGTTGAACAAGAAGGAAGCCGCTTGCGGTTCGCTCGGCGCGGTGCTTTCGAAGTATCCGAAAGCGTCGCCAACGGTGAAGAAGAACGCCGAGAATGAGCAGAAGCGGATCGGCTGCTGAGAAGACTCCTGTCGCGGAGAGCGAGCTCTCCGCGCTGTTCGAAGATTTCGCAAAATCGGGAAAGATCCTGCTCGCCGTTTCCGGCGGCCCGGATTCGACGGCCCTTCTCGTGCTCGCCGCGAAGTGGCGCGAACTGCGCGGCAGCGGTCCCGATCTCGTTGCCGCCACCATCGATCATCGCTTGCGCAGCGCCTCCAAAAGCGAAGCGAAAATGGTTGCGAAGCTGGCTGCCAGGCTCGGCATTCCCCACCATACGCTGGCCTGGAAGGGCAGGAAGCCGATCACCGGCGTGCAGGAGGCCGCACGCGAGGCGCGTTTTGCGCTGTTCTCGGCGCTGGCAAAGGAAGTCGGCGCTGATCTTCTGATGACCGCGCACACGCGCGACGATCAGGCCGAGACGGTGCTGCACCGGATGGGCCGTGGCTCCGGCCTTGGTGGGCTTGCCGGCATCCGCCGCGTGCATCGGCGCAACGGCGTGTTCATCGGCCGTCCGTTTCTCGATCTGCCGAAGGCGCGGTTGCTTGCGACCTTGAAGAAGCTCCGCATTCCTTATGCGAGCGACCCGACCAACAAGGACACGAAATATCTGCGGGCGCGGCTGCGCAAACTCGCGCCGGCGCTCGCGAAAGAAGGGATCGACGCCGCCAATCTCGCGCTGATGGCAAAACGTCTCGGCCGGGCGAATGCGGCCCTCAATCGTCTTGCCGAGGAAGCGGCCTTCGCCTTGCGAACGGATTGCGCGGGCGGACGCGCATTCGAGGCACGGGGCTTTTTTCTGATGCCCGACGAGCTTGCGATCCGGATGCTGCGGGAGGCGATCGACCGGGAAGGGATCGAGGGCCCGGCGGAACTCGCGAAAGTAGAGGCGCTGTTCGGGGCGCTCGTTGCCGCAACCCGCGCGGGCGGCGAGCTCAAGCGCACGCTTGCGGGGGCGACGGTGACGCTCACGGAAGCAGCACTCGTTGTCGCAGCCGCACCGCCGCGGAAAGCGGGTTCCGGCGCGGTAAAAAGACCGCGAAAAGCCTGACCGGTAAGGATGTTTCGTACCTTTTCGCAGTTGCGTTCCCTTGGCAAGCAGGGGGCCCGCGCCTACATTCCAACGTAAATCGGCTTTAATCGGCCTCGGCTAGGATTACGCCCCTGAAAATCCAGCCAAAAGGCACCGCGAAAGGTCCTTCATGAACGCCAACCTGCGGAATTTCGCCCTCTGGGTGATCATCGTGCTCTTGCTGCTCGCGCTGTTCTCGCTGTTCCAGAACCCGAGCCAGCGGCAGATGACCAACGACATCTCCTTCTCCCAGCTTCTGACCGAAGTGGAAGCCGGCAAGGTCCGGGACGTCGTCATTCAGGGTCATGAGATCACCGGCACCTTCAGCGATGGCCGCCAGTTCCAGACCTACGCGCCGAACGACCCGTCGCTGATCCAGCGCCTCTACGGCAAGGGTGTCGCGATCACCGCGAAGCCCCAGGGCGAGCAGGTGCCGTGGTTCGTTTCGCTCCTGATTTCCTGGCTGCCGTTCATCGCGCTCATCGGCGTGTGGATTTTCCTCTCGCGCCAGATGCAGGGCGCGGGCGGCAAGGCGATGGGCTTCGGCAAGTCGCGCGCCAAGATGCTGACCGAAGCGCATGGCCGCGTGACCTTCGAAGACGTCGCGGGTGTCGATGAAGCGAAATCCGATCTCGAGGAGATCGTCGAATTCCTGCGCGATCCCGGCAAGTTCCAGCGCCTCGGCGGACGTATCCCGCGCGGCGTGCTCTTGGTCGGCCCTCCGGGCACCGGCAAAACCTTGATTGCGCGCGCAGTCGCGGGCGAAGCGAACGTGCCGTTCTTCACCATTTCGGGTTCGGATTTCGTCGAGATGTTCGTCGGCGTCGGCGCCAGCCGCGTGCGCGACATGTTCGAGCAGGCGAAGAAGAATGCGCCCTGCATCATCTTCATCGACGAAATCGACGCGGTCGGCCGGCATCGCGGCGCTGGCCTCGGCGGCGGCAATGACGAGCGCGAGCAGACGCTGAACCAGTTGCTGGTCGAGATGGACGGCTTCGAGGCGAACGAAGGCATCATCCTGATCGCCGCCACCAACCGTCCCGACGTGCTTGATCCCGCGCTTCTGCGTCCGGGCCGCTTCGACCGTCAGGTCGTGGTGCCGAACCCGGACGTCACGGGCCGCGAGCAGATCCTTAAAGTGCATGTCCGCAAGGTGCCGATTGCGCCCGACGTGAACCTGAAAACGGTTGCGCGCGGCACGCCCGGCTTCTCGGGTGCGGATCTCGCGAACCTCGTCAACGAAGCCGCGTTGATGGCCGCGCGCCGCAACAAGCGCATGGTCACGCAGCACGAGTTTGAGGACGCGAAAGACAAGGTGATGATGGGTGCGGAGCGCCGCTCGCTCGTCATGACCGAAGACGAGAAGCTGCTCACCGCCTATCACGAAGGCGGCCACGCACTGGTCGCGTTCAACGTGAAGGCCACCGATCCGGTCCACAAGGCGACCGTGATCCCGCGCGGCCGCGCACTCGGCATGGTCATGCAGTTGCCGGAACGCGACAAGCTTTCGATGAGCTACGAGCAGATGACCTCGCGTCTTGCCATCATGATGGGTGGCCGTGTCGCCGAAGAGATGATCTTCGGCCACGACAAGGTGACGTCCGGCGCGCAGTCCGACATCGAGCAGGCGACCCGTCTCGCCCGCATGATGGTCACGCGTTGGGGCTTCTCGAAAGAGCTCGGCACCGTCGCATATGGCGAGAACCAGGAAGAAGTGTTCCTCGGTCACTCGGTATCGCGCACGCAGAACATTTCCGAATCCACCGCGCAGAAGATCGACAACGAAGTGCGCCGGCTGGTCGAGGAAGGCTATGCGGAAGCGACCAAGATCCTTTCCGAAAAGCGCGATCAGCTCGAGGTTCTTGCCAAGGGCCTGATCGAATACGAGACGCTGTCTGGCGACGAAATCCGGGACTTGCTCGAAGGCAAGCCGCCGGTGCGCGGCGAACCCGCCGAAGCGCCGGCACCCCGTTCGACCGCGGTGCCGAAGGGCAATCGTCCGCGTCCGGACGGTGCTTCCGGCGGCATGGAGCCACAACCGCAGGCATAACAAGGCGTTTGCATGTTCGACGTCTCAAGAATGAAAATGGGTGCCGCCATCGTTTCGATGGCGGCATTTGTTTTAGCCGCGACACTGCCGGTCCGCGGCAACGACAGTTCCGCCGAACTGACCAATAGCGGGCTCATCTTCGTCACCAACCCCGATGTCGAGATGCGCGCGGAGGATCTCTTCATCTCCGCCGAAGAAGTGCGCGTGCGCTATCGCTTCTTCAACAAGTCGGCTCGCGATGTGACGACGCTCGTCGCTTTCCCGATGCCGGAAATCCGCATCGACAGCGCGGAAACGAACATCTCCATCCCGACCGAAGACCCGGTGAACATTCTTGCGTTTGAAACACGCGTCGATGGCAAGCCAGTCAAGGCAGACGTCGAACAGCGCGTGATCGCCGCGGGCGTCGATCGCACCGCGCTGCTGCGCAAACTTGGCATTCCGCTCGCCCCGCATCTGAAGGCAACCAACGAAGCGCTCGACCGGCTGCCGAAGGCGCAGTGGGACGAACTGATCCAGTTCGGTCTCGCCGAGATCGACGAGTACGATGCCGGCAAAGGCATGGAGAAGCATCTCGGCGCACGCTGGGCCTTGCAGACCACCTATTACTGGCTGCAGACCTTTCCGGCCGGAAAAGAGATCGTGGTCGAGCACCGCTACAAGCCGAGCGTCGGCGCGACCGTCGGCACGTCTTATGGTGCGCCCTACGCCACCAAGGATGCCGCCTACGAAGCGCAGCTCAAGAAATACTGCATCGATAAGGATTTTCTTGCCGCGATCGCGCGGGCCACGAAAAACGCAAAGCCCGAATTCGGTGTGCCATTTCAGGAGCAGCGGATCGAATACATCCTGAAGACCGGCGCGAACTGGTCCGGCCCGATCGGCGATTTCCGCCTCGTCGTGGACAAGGGCGCGCCCGAAAATCTCGTCAGCTTCTGCGGCGAGAACGTGAAGAAGATAGGGCCCACGCAATTCGAGATGACGAAGAAAGATTTTCTTCCCGATGGAAATCTCGCCATTGTGATCCTGAAGCGCGTGCAGAACTGAGGGCTCTTCTCAGTTCAATGCGCAGGCAGCCGGCGCGCTCGCCTCAAGCCTGAACAGCCGGTCGTCCTTGCCGAGCTTGACCCCGAAGAAGTCTGTGAACTTCCCGGCGCGATCGCGGATCGTCAGCGCGTTGTCGCCGGCGCGCGTGACGTAGAAGTCTTTCGCAGTGTCGATCTCGGCCTTCACCGGACAGGTATAGGTATAGCGGTCGGGATAGCATTTAGCGGTCTGGGTGAACTGCTTGCCGTCCTTGGTTTCGATCCTGAACGTCAGGTCGTAGCCGGGCGCATCCTTATGCACGTCCTTGCCGCCCGCCGCGCGCAACAGCGCGATCTTGCGCACGGTCTGCTGCGGGTTCTTTTTCAGGTGCGCATCATCATAAATGCGGGAATAGCAGACCGCCTCCTGCGTCTCGAAACGGGTCCGCAGCGCCTTGCCCATCTTGGCAAAGGCCGGCTTCACTTGATCGCGCAATGCCGCACATTGCGCGAGCGGCAAGGGCTCGAGCAGGAACGTCTTGTCGTCGGCGCCGGGAAGAAAGCTCAACTGGTTTTCGTATTCTTCCTCCGACGCGCCGCAGCCGCCGATCAGGACGAAGCCTTCATTGGTCAAATGAAGATTCTTGCCGCGCGTGCGCAGCTCGAACGATCCGCCATCGCAATCGATGCCGCAGCGGACGAATTTTCCGTCCGCTGATTTATTGCAGGTCAGTCCGTTCCAGAAAACGCCCTTGCGGTTCTTGAAGCGCACGAAAGCGCTGACGTTCACGCCGCCTTCGCCGTCGTTCTTCAGCACTTCCTCGCGGGTCTGCGGCGTGTCTTCGGTGTTCTGATCGGGATCGAGATCGCGAAACACATGCAGCGACGTCACGAGTTGCTTCGGATGCTTCGCCAGATGTGAAGCGTCATAGACGCGGCCGTAACACACCTCCTTGCCGAGTGGCATATGCTCCGGAAGCGGCGACTGGAACTGCTGGGCGGAAGCGTGACTTGCCGCCAGCAGCATGGCTGCAGCGAGAAGGGTGGTGCGGGCGCTTGCGGCTTTCATGCTTCACCTCGGGAAGGGCAGGGCGGGAGAATCTTAACCCAATTCGAGGGACCGCGCGGCATCGTTAACATCGCTCACAATATTTGAGGGCAAGCTTCCGGTAGCGTACTAGTGGAGTAGATTTGACATTCGCGCCAACCTCGCAGCAGTCGCCCGGCGCGAATGTCAAATCTAAAACTCCACTAGAATCTTACAGTTGCTAGTGGTCCTTTGATTCTAACATTCGCATGGGCGCAAGCGTCACAGGAGTGCGAATGTTAGAATCGGACCACTAGCCTCGGCACAACCGGCGGGCTATGCCGTCCCGCAAGCGGCGGAATTCGTCTGGAGACCTAATCTGATGGCACGAAAGCACTTCGGGACCGACGGCATCCGGGGCCGCGCGAATCGCGTGATCACGCCCGAACTCGCATTGAAGGTCGGGCAGGCTGCGGGTCTCGCGTTTCAGCAGGGCGAACATCGCCATCGCGTCGTGATCGGCAAGGATACGCGCCTCTCCGGTTACATGATCGAGACCGCACTGGTCGCGGGGTTCACCTCGGTCGGAATGGACGTGTTTCAGCTCGGCCCCATGCCGACGCCGGCGGTCGCGATGCTGACGCGCTCGATGCGCGCCGATCTCGGTGTCATGATCTCGGCGTCTCACAATCCCTACGACGATAACGGCATCAAGCTGTTCGGGCCGGATGGCTACAAGCTCACCGATGCGATCGAGCAGGACATCGAAGACCTGATGGACGCCGATCTCTCAAAGCGGCTCGCACAGCCGGGCGACCTCGGCCGCGCCAAGCGCATCGACGGCGCCTATGAGCGCTATCTCGAATTCGCCAAGCGCACGCTGCCGCGCAATCTTTCGCTCGAAGGCATGCGCGTGGTCGTCGATTGCGCGAATGGTGCTGCCTACAAGGTTGCGCCCGCCGGTCTCTGGGAGCTGGGCGCGGAAGTCATTTCCATCGGCGTCGATCCCGACGGCTTCAACATCAATCGCGACGTCGGCTCGACCGCGCCGGAAGCGCTTTCCGCCAAGGTGCGCGAGATGCGCGCCGATATCGGCATCGCGCTGGATGGCGATGCGGACCGTGTTGTGATCGTCGACGAGAAGGGTCATCTCGTGGATGGCGATCAACTGCTCGCGCTGATCGCAGAGCGCTTCCGCGCCGAAGGTCTGCTTGCGCGCGATGGCGTCGTGTCGACCGTGATGTCGAACCTCGGGCTTGAGCGTCATTTCGACCGGCTCGGCATCGGCTTCGAGCGTACGCCGGTCGGCGACCGCTATGTGCTCGAGAGGATGCGCGAGACCGGCTTCAATGTCGGCGGCGAACCTTCCGGTCACATCATCCTGTCGGACTATGCAACGACCGGCGACGGTTTCGTCGCGGCCCTGCAGGTGCTGGCGATGGTGAAGAAATCCGGCAAGCCGGTTTCGGAAGTTTGTCACCGCTTTGATCCTTTGCCGCAGATCATGAAGAACGTGCGATATTCTTCCGGCAAGCCGCTCGAGAATGCCTCCGTTGCAAGCGTCATCGATGCCGCGCAGCGCCGGCTCGGAAAAACCGGACGTCTCGTGATCCGTCCTTCCGGCACCGAACCCGTCATTCGCGTGATGGCGGAAGGCGATGATCGCGAACTCGTCGAAGAAGTCGTCGATGTCATCGTCGCGGCCGTTGCGAAAGCAGCGGCTTGAAGTTTTGCGATTCGGCGTTTCTTAACTTCGCGGAAACTTTCTCTTCATCGCTCGTTAATCTCTTTCTTAACGCGCATTAACGCATCGCTTTCTTGCGTGCGCATTCGCATTGATGCGTCGCCTAGGCAACGTAACTTTGATTAAAAAATACGGTTAAGAGTTAAGGTTAATCGCTCTTTAAATACTCGCGGGGATACTCACGCCGTCAGTAACTGGCGTGGGTCCGACACGAGTCTGCTCATGCCGCGAACAAAGGATTCGTGAGATGGGCAGCGTTCGTTTTGCCGCTCTGGCCGCCGTAGCGGCTGTTGCCTTCAGCACGGGGACTGCGCTTGGCGCGGACTACGCGCCGCCACCGCCGCCGCAAATGCCTCCCGCATGTCCGCCGCCGCAGCCTTATGGCTATGGGCCGCCGCCGCCACCGCATTGCGTGCAGCCCTGTCCGCCCGCTCAGCCTTATGGCCCGCCACCGCCGCCGCATTGCGTGGCCGCGGTTCCGCCGCCGCCGCCGGTCGTGCAGCACTATCAGCATGTGCACGTCGAGGAATTCGGCGGCTGGTACATCCGCGGCGACATCGGCATGACCAATCAGGCCGTCATGGAACTCGACAACGCGCTCTATGCGACCGCAACCGGCCTGCAGATTCTCGACAAGAATTTCGAGTCTGGAATGCTGTTCGGCTTCGGTGTCGGTTACAAATGGAACAGCTGGATGCGCTTCGACGTGACGGCCGAATATCGTGGTGAAACTGGTTTCCACGGTATGGACGTCTATACGCTCGGCGCTGATCCCCGCTTCAACAACTATACGGGCAAAAAGTCCGAGTGGCTGTACCTGTTCAACGTCTATGCAGACCTCGGCACCTGGGGCGGCGTCACGCCGTTCGTCGGCGCAGGCATCGGCTTCAGCCGTATCGGCATTCACAGCTTCCGCGATGCCGGCATCGCCAACGGTTCGCCGACGCTGGGGTATGCGGACTCCGATTACAAATGGAACGTCGCTTACGCATTCCATGCGGGTCTCGCCTACGAAGTCACGAAGAACGTGACGCTCGAATTCGCCTATCGCTACGTTTATCTCGGCGACGGGCAGAGCGGCGACATCATCGCCTATGACGGCACGAACACCGTTCGCAATCCGATGCTCTTCAAGGGGATCGACTCGCACGATCTGAAGCTCGGCGTGCGCTATCTCTTCGCGAGCAGCGTCCCGCAACAGATCGTTCCGCCGCAGGTCTTCCAGCCGCTGATGCGGAAGTTCTGATCTCTCGAAAGGCGAGCGGCGCGATCGATCGTGCCGCTCGCCACTTTCCGCTTTCGAAATCAAAACCGTTTTCGGAAAATTAACCCTAACAGTTGGATAATCCACCTCGAACGTCGAGTTCGCGTCGCTCAGGCGATGCGCAAAAAAGGTATCTCGTATGAAAAAACTCGCTCTGGCCGCGGCCGCACTCTTCACCAGTGTACTGTCTCCGGCGCTCGCAGCCGACATGTCGCCGCCGCCGCCGATTCTGCAGGCGCCGCCGCTGCCCGTCGTCGAACTCGGCTCTAACTGGTATCTGCGCGGCGACTTCACTTATCGCACGTTCGCCATTCCCGGCGCGTCCGGTCCCGAAGATGCCGCAGCGCTCGGTGTCGGTGTTGGCTATCAGTTCAACAACTGGCTGCGCGGCGACGTGACGCTCGATTATCAGTTCGGCAGCCGCTTCAGCGCGGGCGACAATCCGGACGTCGCGGGCATGAAGCTCTGGTCTTCGGCGCTGCTCTTCAACGCCTATGCCGATATTGGCACCTGGTACGGTGTCACGCCTTATGTCGGCGCCGGTGTTGGCACGGCCTATAATCACACCGATGCCGGTGCGAAGTGGAATTTCGCTTATGCGCTGATGGCGGGTGCTGCCTATCATCTGTCGCCCAACCTTTCAGTCGATTTCGGCTATCGCTTCGCCGATCTTGGCAACGGCGTCTCGCTGAGCAATGCGCCGATCGAGGTCTATTCGCACGAATTCCGCGTAGGCTTCCGCTACAAGCTTGACTGAACCATCCCCGCGTAGAGTTGGCTCTCTCGCGAAACTAGGCCGCGGTCTCTTTCAGATCGCGGCCTTTTTTATTCTCCGCACATTTTGCCGGGGCAGGGGTGAGCGGTTTGCATGCCTGTCGCCGCGAAGAATTGTGCGGCGCACTTGACCGGCCATAAAGTTCTGCTATTCCCCCCAGTGGGACACCCCTCCCCAACGAGGGGCTTCTATCTGGAAGGATAGGTCAGATGACACAGCCTGCCGCGCGCCCGCGCGTAAACCAATTTTCGTCCGGCCCCTGCGCCAAGCGCCCGGGGTGGAACCTCCAAAACCTCGAAAAAGCACTGGTCGGCCGCTCGCACCGTTCGAAGCCGGGCAAGGCGCGTTTGAAATACGCGATCGAGCTCACGCGCGAAGTGCTCGGCGTTCCCGCCGACTACAAGATCGGCATCGTTCCGGCTTCCGACACGGGTGCCGTCGAAATGGCGCTCTGGTCGCTTCTCGGTGCGCGAGGCGTCGAAGTGCTGACGTGGGAATCCTTCGGCGAGGGCTGGGCGACCGACGTCGTGAAGCAGCTCAAGCTCAAGGACGCGAAGATCACCAAGGCGCCCTATGGCGAATTGCCCGATCTCGCAAAAGTCGATTTCAAGAACGACGTGATCTTCACCTGGAACGGCACCACCTCCGGCGTGCGCGTGCCGAACGCGGACTGGATCCCGGCGGACCGCGAAGGGCTCACGATCTGCGACGCAACTTCGGCGGCGTTTGCGCAGAACCTCGATTTCTCGAAGCTCGATGTCGTCACCTATAGCTGGCAGAAAGTGCTGGGCGGCGAAGCCGCGCACGGCATGCTGATCCTTAGCCCTCGCGCAGTCGAGCGCCTGGAGAGCTACACGCCGGCTTGGCCGATGCCGAAAATCTTCCGCATGACCAAGGGCGGCAAGCTGATCGAAGGCATTTTTGAAGGCGAGACCATCAACACGCCATCGATGCTCTGCGTCGAGGACTATGTCGATGCGCTCGAATGGGCGAAGTCGGTGGGCTCGCTGAGCGGCCTCCGGGCGCGCGCCGACAAGAATTTCGCGGTACTCGCGAACTGGGTCGCGAAGACGCCGTGGGTTGCTTTCCTCGCCAGAAACGAAGCGGAGCGTTCCAACACTTCGGTCTGCTTCGAAGTTGTTGATCCGGCGATCAAGGCTTTGCCCGCGGATGCGCAGAACGCTTTCGCGAAGCAGCTGGCTTCGCTGCTCGAGAAAGAAAACGTGGCGCTCGACATCGGCCACTATCGCGATGCGCCTCCGGGCCTTCGCATCTGGACCGGCGCCACGATCGAGGCTTCCGACCTCGAGGCGCTGACGCCCTGGCTCGACTGGGCCTTCGCACAAGCCAAGGCTTCGCTGCCGAAAGCCGCCTGACGCATTCCGTCATGCCGGACGACGCAACGTGCGTCGTCCGGATCGCTCTCTTTTCCCTTTCAAAACGATTCCCCCTTCGCGCTGATTGCGTTGCGCGGGGATCACGAGGAATGAACACCATGGCACCCCGCGTTCTGATTGCAGACAAACTCTCGCCGACCGCCGTACAGATCTTCAAGGATCGCGGCGTGGAAACCGACGTCAAAACCGGTCTCGAGCGCGACGAGCTCATTAAGATCATCGGCGACTATGACGGCATCGCCATCCGGTCCGCGACCAAGGTCACTGCAAAGGTGCTGGAAGCGGCGACGAAACTGAAGGTCGTCGGCCGCGCCGGCATCGGCGTCGATAACGTCGAAATCCCGGCGGCGACGGCGAAAGGCGTGATCGTAATGAACACGCCGTTCGGCAACTCGATCACCACCGCCGAACATGCGATCGCGCTGATGTTCGCGGTCGCGCGCCAAATCCCGGCAGCCGACGCCTCCACGCAGGCCGGCAAATGGGAAAAGAACCGCTTCAACGGCGTCGAAATCACCAACAAGACGCTCGGCATCGTCGGCTGCGGCAATATCGGTTCGATCGTGGCCGATCGCGCGATCGGCCTGCGAATGAAGGTGATCGCGTTCGATCCTTTCCTTTCGCCGGAGCGCGCGCTTGATCTCGGCGTGGAGAAGGTCGAATTCGACGATCTTCTTGCGCGCGCGGACTTCATCACCTTCCACACGCCGCTGACCGACAAGACCAAAAACATTCTCGATGCGGCGGCACTTGCCAAGACCAAGAAGGGCGTTCGCATCATCAACTGCGCACGCGGCGGCCTCGTCGACGAAGTCGCGCTGCGTGCCGCGCTCGACTCCGGTCAGGTCGCGGGAGCGGGATTCGATGTGTTCGTTACCGAGCCTGCGACGTCCAATCCGCTGTTCGGTCATCCGAACGTGGTCTGCACGCCGCATCTCGGCGCATCCACCACCGAAGCGCAGGAGAACGTGGCGCTGCAGGTGGCCGAGCAGATGTCGGACTATCTGATCCGCGGTGCGATCTCGAACGCCGTCAACTTCCCGTCGATCACGGCCGAAGAAGCGCCGAAGCTGCGGCCCTATATCGAGCTTGCCGAAAAGCTCGGCTCGTTCGCGGGCCAGCTCACCGAGAGCGGGATCAAGCGCGTTCAGATCACCTATGCCGGTTCGGTCGCGAGCATGAAGATCAAGGCCATGACGTCGGCGGCCATCGCCGGTCTGCTGCGCCCGAACCTGCGCGACATCAATGTGGTGTCGGCGCCGGTGATTGCGAAAGAGCGCGGCATCATCGTTGAAGAAACCACCCGCGATGCGGTCGGCGATTACGACAGCCTGATCACGGTTTCGGTCACGACCGAAAAGCAGACCCGCGACATCTCCGGCACGGTCTATGCCGACGGCCGCCCGCGCATCGTGAACATCAAGGGCATCCGCATGGATGCCGAGTTCGGTGAGCAGATGATCTACGTCACCAACCAGGACAAGCCCGGCTTTATCGGCCGTTTCGCCTCCACGCTGGGCGATGCCGGCATCAACATCGCGACCATGCATTTCGGCCGCACCGAGCCCGGCGGTGACGCCATTGCGCTCGTTCACATCGACAGCGTCGCGTCCGACGAGGTGCTCGGCAAGATCATGAAGCTGCCGCTGGTGCAGCGGGTGAAGCCGTTGCGGTTCTGATTTCTTCCGAAGAACTTGTAAAAGCGCCCGGCCTCTTCGCCGGGCGTTTTTCTTTATGCCTTCGGCTGGCCGCGGGTGCCGATGAAGATGCCGCCGATTACGAAGGCATAGCCAACGGCGTGAAACAATTCGGGCCGCTCTCCCAGAAACACGATCGCAAGCACGGAGCCGAACACCGGAATGAGATGGTAGAACGGCGAGGCGCGGTTCGGTCCGATCAGTTCGTTTCCGCGATTGAAGAAAAGATAAGCGAGCAGCGTCGGAAAAATCAGGATGTAACCAAGGATCAGAAGCGAGCGCAGATCCAGTGTGAAAGTATGCCCCATGATGACATCGGCGGTGTAGGCAGGGGCGAGCATCAGCGCGCCTGCCCCGACCGTGAAGGCGAGAAAGGACAACTGGTGGATCTTCGGCCGCATGAACAGAAGTGCTGTGTAGAACGAGTAGAGCGCCTGCGCGATGAAGAAGACCACGTCGCCGATATTGAAGCGGATTTCCCGCAAGGCTGAGAGATCGCCGCGCGTGATGACGATCGCAACGCCGATCAAGGAGAACAGCAGTCCAAGCGCCTGCCACCTGGTGAGCCGGTGGCCATAGAGAACGAAGCTCCACACCGCGACGATCATCGGATGGGTCGATGCCAGCAACAGCGCGTTGATCGCCTGCGTATATTGCAGCCCCCAGTAAGCGAGCGTGTTGTAAAGCGCGATCCCGAGAAGGCTCAGCAAAAGCAGGATTCCGAGGTTCGCGCGAATTGCCGCCCAGTCTTTTCGCAGGAACGGCCAGGCGATGCCGATCAGAATAAGAAAGGCGGCGGTCCAGCGAATGAATGCGAGCGCAAGCGGCGGTACGATCCCGGCCGCATAACGGCCGAGCACGATATTGCCCGCCCAGAACAGCGAGGTCAGCGACAGCAGCAGATAAGGGCGGTTGAAAAAATCGCGGACGAAAGACTGCATTCGTGAGCCGCCTCTATGGAGAAGCGCTCTTTAGGAAAGCGGCCACGGGCGGTCAATGCATGGGAGCGCGGGCTGCCCATGCATTCCCCTCAGCGCGGCGTGAGGGTCTTATTCGCCAGCCACCGGAAGGCTGACATTCGCGTAAACGATGCCGCCGTCGATCGCGATCGAGTTGCCAACCACGTAGTCGCCGGCACGCGAGGCGAGGAAGACTGCAAGCCCGGCCATGTCCTTGTCATCGCCGATCCGCCGCGAAGGAATGCGCTTTGACACTTCGTCGGCGTGATCGCGCGCCGCGCGGTTCATCTCGGAGGCGAAGGCGCCCGGACAAATCGCGGTGACGTTGATGTTGTCCTTGATCAGCTTCGCCGCCATGCGGCGCGTGAGATGGATCACCGCGGCCTTGCTCGCCTGATAGGAATAGGTTTCCAGCGGATTGACGGAGAGACCGTCGATCGAGGCGATGTTGATGACCTTGCCCGGTCGCTCTTTCGTTGCCGCCGCGCGCAAGGGTTTCGCCAGCGCCTTGGTCAGGAAGAAGAGCGATTTGACGTTCAGGTCCATGACCTTGTCCCAGCCGGCTTCCGGGAATTCGTCGAAGTTCGCGCCCCAGGCGGCACCCGCGTTGTTCACGAGAATATCGAGCTTCGGCTCGCGCTTCATGATCTCGGCTGCGAGCTGGTTGCAGCCTTCAACCGTCGACATATCGATCGGCAGCGCGATGCATTCGCCGGGATAAGTTTGCGAAAGTTCTTTCGCGGTCGCGTCGAGCGGGCCCGCTTTGCGCGCGGTGATGTAAACCTTGGCCGCACCGTAAGCGAGAAAGCCGCTCGCGATCATCTTGCCGATGCCGCGCGATCCGCCGGTTACGATCGCGACACGATCCTTTAGCGAAAACAAGTTCTCGAACATGCATGCCTCCCTGCGATTGGCCGCTAGGTAGAGCGAGCGCCTGCGCGGGAGTCAAGAAATTGGAATCGCCCGTTTCGCTCTGCGGTCACGACCGTCGCACGGTCACCCTGGTGCGCCATGGATCGATAAAGTCGAAGCCGTCTTTTGCCGCGATCGTTTCGATCCCGGCGGAGCCGAGCCGCCGGCGCAGCGCGTCAACGGAAGGCTCATCCGGCAACACGAAGGTCATGCTCGAAAGTCCGGCTTTCTCCGGCGAGGGTGGCGGACCGTTCCGGCTCTCCCAAACGTTGGTCCCGATATGATGATGATAGCCGCCGGCTGACAGGAACTGCGCGCCGGGAAGCGTGGAGACCGGCGTGAAGCCGATTACGCTGCTGTAGAACTCTTTGGCTTTCGCAAGATCGTCGACCTCGAGATGGATGTGGCCGATCCGCGTTCCTTCCTTCACGCTTTCTCGCGCTCGCGTCTCGACGCCGGGTTCGGCAAGCAGGCCCTGGAAATCGAGCGGACGATTCGACATCTGCACCTGACCGTCGCGCCAGGTCCATTCGCTGCGCGGCCGGTCGCGATAGATTTCGATGCCGTTGTTGTCGGGATCCCAGACATAGATCGCTTCGCTGACGAGATGGTCGGCGGCGCCGAGTTTCACGTCATTCGCGCTGAGCCGCGCAATGACCGCGCCGAGCGACGGCCGGTCGGGAAGAAGAAAGGCGATATGATAGAGGCCGGTCTCCCGTTCATCGCGCGGTGCGATGCCGGGGACGAAGTCGAGGCGCAGCAGGTCTTCGCTGGGGGTGCCGAGGAGGGCGAAATCGCTGCCCCGTTCGCGTAGCGCAAGGCCGACCTTGTTCACGTAGAAGTCGAGCGCCCGGCTGGCATCCGAAACGCGCAGTGCCGCAGGTCCAAGCCGAAATGTGTCGGGTAGTTGTTGGGTCATCGAGAGCCTCTTTCCGCTGGGAAGATTGGGTTCCAGTGCGGGCCGGACAAGGCTCGGTTTGCCCGTATTTCCTTGCACCGGGGCAACCCGGCGGAGACCGGCCGGTCCTGTGGGCCGAAGTGCCGTTTTTCTTGCCACCCCGGGGCCGATTGGCTACGAAACTCCGCACACCCCGGCCAGCTTGTGCCGGGTTTTCTTTTGCGCGGCTTGGAGTAATTCGAAGTGTCGAATGTCGTGGTCGTCGGCTCCCAATGGGGTGACGAAGGAAAAGGCAAGATCGTCGATTGGCTTTCCGAGCAGGCCGATGTCGTGGTCCGCTTTCAAGGTGGTCACAATGCAGGCCATACGCTCGTGATCGGGGGCAACACCTACAAGCTGTCGCTGCTGCCTTCCGGCGTCGTGCGCCCGAACAAGCTTGCGATCATCGGCAATGGTGTGGTGCTCGATCCGCATGCGCTCATGACGGAAATCGACCGGCTTGCGGGTCAGGGCGTCGAGATTTCGCCGAAGAACCTGCGCATCGCCGAAAACACCTCGCTCATCCTGTCGCTGCATCGCGAACTCGACGGCCTGCGCGAAGGTGCTGGGCCGGGACTGAAGATCGGCACCACCAAGCGCGGCATCGGCCCGGCCTACGAAGACAAAGTCGGCCGCCGCGCGATCCGTCTCATGGATCTCGCCGAGCCCGCGCAACTCGATGCCAAGCTCGACCGGCTCCTTGACCATCACAACGCGATTCGCCGCGGTCTCGGCCTTGCCGAAGTCATGCGCGACACGCTCCGCGACGAACTGCTTTCGGTCGCGCCGCGCGTGCTGCCGTTCATGGATCGCGTCTGGCATCTCCTGGACGAATCGCGCCGCCGCGGCGACCGGATTCTGTTCGAGGGCGCTCAGGGCGCGCTCCTCGACGTGGACCACGGCACCTATCCCTTCGTGACCTCGTCGAATACGGTTGCCGCGCAAGCCGCGACCGGCTCCGGGCTCGGCCCGAATGCGGTCGGTTATGTACTCGGCATCACCAAAGCCTATACGACCCGCGTCGGCGAAGGCCCGTTTCCGACCGAACTCAATGACGAGACCGGCAAACGCCTTGGCGAGCGCGGGCACGAGTTCGGAACCGTTACCGGCCGACCGCGCCGCTGCGGCTGGTTCGACGCCGTGCTGGTGCGCCAGTCGGTGCGCACGGGCGGCATTCAGGGCATCGCGCTGACCAAGCTCGACGTGCTGGACGGCCTGAACCCGCTGAAAGTCTGTGTCGGCTATCGGCTCAAGGGCCACGATATGGACTACCTGCCCGCGAGCCAGGGCGCACAGGCGCAGGTAGAGCCGGTTTACGAGGAAATCGAGGGCTGGACGTCTTCCACCCGTGGGGCGCGGTCCTGGGCGGACCTGCCGGCTGCGGCGGTAAAATATGTCCGGCGAATCGAGGAATTGATTGATTGCCCCGTGGCACTGGTTTCCACGAGCCCGGAGCGCGAAGATACGATATTGGTCCAAAATCCGTTTCAATCGTGAGGCAACGATTTCTTTGGTATTGCGTTGAGATAACCGTGGCTGATGACTGATTACCGTCCACTCCTGTCGCGTGCGATCGCGGGGCTCGACCCGAATACGGGTGAGGCGCGCCGGGCGATCTATGACCGCGCGCGGACGGCGCTGGTGAACCAGCTCCGGGGTATCAATCCGCCGCTTTCCGAAGGCGACATTACTCGCGAGCGGTTGGCGCTCGAGGATGCGATCCGCAAGGTCGAAGCCGAGGCCACCGCCTCGCGCAACGCACCCCCTCCGCCGCCGGCACCCCGCGCGCCGCGCACTGACGCCATGCCTGCGGCACCGCAGGCGCCATCGGAGCAGCGCGCCGGGAATGAGGCGCCCTACGAGGAAGAGGAACAGCCGCAGGCCGAGCCACCGCTACGCGATCCGCGCATGCAGCGCAGCGCGGACCCGCGCGCACCACGTCAGTCGGGACGGCCTGACCCGGCATTGCGGCCGCGCTCGCCGCGTGGCCGGAATCCGGCGGACTT
>DAORMJ010000016.1:81515-85335 GCA_035440445.1 Xanthobacteraceae bacterium | reverse complement strand
GAGCCCGCGAGATTGGCCTTGCCCACGTATTCCACGCGGACCCGTGCGGTGCCGTGATGGCGGAAGCCGAGTAGCTCTGCCGCGCGGGAAGAAACGTCGATAACGCGGTTGGAGTGGAACGGTCCGCGGTCGTTCACGCGGACGACGACGGACTTGCCGTTTGCCATGTTGGTGACGCGCACATAGCTCGGCAAGGGAAGCGTGGGATGTGCGGCGGTAAGCGCGCGCATGTCGAAGATTTCGCCGTTGGAAGTCAGGCGGCCATGGAAGGCGTCGCCATACCAGGACGCGGTGCCCACCGCGCGATAACCCGGATTCTCCTGCGGCACGTACGTGATGCCGGCGATCACATACGGCTTGCCGACATGATAGCGGCCGTTGCCCTTCGGAATGACGTCGCCGTCCTTGTATTTGCGCGGACTGGCGGTGACGCCGTATTTCGGATCGAGGCTCGATGTCGTTTTGCAATTGGCAAGTGTCAGCGCCGCGGCAAGCAGAACTGCCACGCGCCCGCACGTTTTCACGTTCACAGAAATTTCGAAACCCATTGCCGGCCGATACACAACTTGAAACCGGGCACGCCGCCCCACGCTCTTATGGAGCAAAAAAGCTAGCGAAACGGGCAGAACTGCGGCGCATCAGGAAACATGGTTAACGCTTTTCTTGCGTCCGCAGCATGTTCGCGCGAGCGCCGCGCAATATCAGATCAGCCTACCGTGATCTTTTCTATCGCCTCGATCGTGACGTTATCATCATCGACCCAGGTCAGCTTCAACTCACCGCTCTCCGTCGCACGAAAGCGGAAATCGACATAAGGATTCACCGAAACGCTGGTTTCGAGATTCCATGTGACCAGCGGCTTGCCGTTCAACGTGCAGGTGAACTTGTTAATGATCTTACGCGGGATCAATTCGCCGGTCGCGCGTTTGCGCAATCCGGTTTCCATCGGATGCACGACCATTGCACGGACGGTGACGATCTCTCCGGCTTTCGGCGTGCGGTTGTTGATACCAATGCGAGGCGCTGCTGCCATGGTCCCCTCCTCAGCCCCCGCAGCCGCTTACGGCCACGATCACATCTTTCGATGCAGTCAGTATGGTGCCATCGCTCATCTTCGCGAGCGCGGTGATGCGCTGCGACTCCGCGAGCCTGATCCGCGTGGAGACATGCGGCACCGCAGCCCCCGGACCGAAGCTGAAGCGCGACGCCAGCGGCCGCGGATTGCCCTCGGCGACGAGCACGATTTCCTTGCAGTAGCTCTCCGGCGTCATCGGGCTATCGACCTTCACCGTGACATGGACTGCATTGGGATTGTCCGCATTCGCAGGCACATCGAGATCGATCGCCTTGGTCTGCGGTTTCACGCCCGCCAGATAGTCATTGATGATCTGCTGGGCAGCACCTTTGGCAGCGACGGGTGCAGCGGCGATGCCGATCAGGGCAACGCCGCCGGCCGTCAACGCCTGGCGCCGGGTGAATTTCAACACGAAAAGCTCCTCGCCTGTTCTCGTTGCAAGACTTCCCCGGCTCAGACCAGGAAGTCGTCGTACATGCGCTTGGCCCAGCGGAAATCTTCCTCGAGCAGCGCGGGCGTGCGGATGTCGGTATCGATCTGCGTCTGCTTGATCGTGCCGTCCGACAGAATCTCGTAGTCGAACTGCACCGCAATCGCTTCTCGCGGATCGCCGTTGACCAGCATGTAGCAAAGGTTGTCCGGCAGCATGACCTTCACTTCCTTGCCCGCGATCCGCTGCGAGATATAGGTCGCGACGATCTTGCCGAAGTAGTTCGCGACGTGACCCGCCTTCGGGTAATGCCCGAACTGCTTCGACACCGCGCCCATCGCGTCGCCGATGACATAGACGCGATCATCGCTTTTCGCGTGGATCATGGTCGGATGAATATCGGCCCAGCCGGTCGGCTTGCCATCCGGCGTCTTTCCGATCAGGTCGGCATGCCAGACCATGTCGGCGGCCTGGTGCGGCGGCATCAGGATCGCGTCGTCGAACTTGAAATCGCCGGCGCTGGTTTTGATCTGCTTGTTGAAGGGATCGACCTCGTTCACCTTCGCGTTCGGGACGTACTGCACGATATCCGGATAGAGTTCATCGAACGCCGCCTTGAAGCCGCCGCCGATCGGCATGATGCGCGGCTTCGGATCGAGGATCACGATCTTCGCGGGAATTTTATTTTTCTTGAAATGCCACGCCATGACGCAGGCGCGCTCGTAAGGCGACGGCGGGCAGCGGTGCGGCGGCGGCGGCAGAGTCATGACGAGGGTGCCGCCCTTGAAGTTGTGCAGCTTCTTCTTCAGCGCGACGTGCTCCGCGTTCGGAATGTAAGCGGAGGGAAATGCCTGCCGCGTGTGGTCGATCGCGCGCTGGTCGTTGCCGTACCAGGCGTCGTAGGCATTGCGGATGCCGCCGGCGAGGATGAGATAATCATACTCGATGGAGCCGTGCGCGGTGCGAACAAGCTTCTTGTCGCGCTCGATGTTGGTGATTTCGGTCTGCACCAGCCGGTAGCCGTATTTGTTGGCCGGCCCCATCATGTCGTGCAGGAGGTAATCGGTATTGACGACGTCGATCAGCCATTTGTTGCTGATCGGACAAGACCAGAAAACAGGGTTGCGCTCGAGCACCACGACTTCGATATCCGGCGAAAGCGTGCGCAGATGACGCGCGGCCGTCAGGCCGCCCCACCCGCCGCCCGCGATAACGACGCGCGGCGCTTTACCCTTCGGCATGATCTGCGTGGTTGCGGTGACGACACCCGGCGCGGCGAGCGCGGGCGTAGTGGCAATTGCTGCGGCGCCGGCCGACGCGCCAATGAATCCGCGACGAGTGAACATCGCATTCCTCCCAAGCTAAGATTTTTGCTGAGTGGCCGACCGGCCCGCTCGCGGTGCCGATTGAATCAAGCCCGCGAGTGGCTAAAGTTTAGGCAGGCGGCCCTCAATGTCAAATCGCCGCCCAGCGTAAAATCATCGCAGATCGGGCCGAAATCGGCGCGTGTTGTGCTTTTGCCGGAGTCTGCTAAGTGCCTGCTCCGTAAGGACCGGAGAGGTGGCCGAGTGGTTTAAGGCAGCGGTCTTGAAAACCGCCGTGCGTGCAAGCGTACCGTGGGTTCGAATCCCACCCTCTCCGCCATTTCCCACCCCTGCAACGAAAACGGCCGGTGAAGACACCGGCCGCTCGCATTATGTGACGGACGAAGCAGGATCAGCGGAGCGAAATGGCCAGCCCGCTGAGATCGGCGTTCACCATCAGGCCTACCTGCCGGCCGCTCAGTTCGAGAACTGCGCCCTTCTCGTTGCGCAGCACAATTGCGCGGACGCCCGCACCTACGACAGCACCTGCGCCCGCGGCGACGTAAACGCCCGCGATGTCGGATGCACGGCGAATGTTGCTGACCCGGCCAGTCAGCTGCGCTTGCGAAACGCCGAATACAAATCCGGCATCAAGTCCGCCGACCGAAAGCGCGTAGCGGCGGCCTTGAAAAAACAGGGTGCCGTTGCCGCCGCTGCCACCGACGAACCAGCCGCCCTTCACGACATTGAGGCGGACAGTCCCGCTGGCGGCCTGGGCCGGCATCGAAACCAGAGAGGCGCAAACCAGCGCCAGCGCAACATAGATAGCTCTCGCATAAGTCTTCATGAGATGTTTTCCTTGGACAGTTTTCCAGCTTGAGTTTCCGTGGCGGACGCTAGGAACCTATCTTTGGCAACCACCGAGTGTTGAAAATGTTCCATCAGGCCGCCGCGGCCCCTTCCCCGTGGTCGCGCAGGAGGCGGTTGATGAAGGCGGCGGTGGCGTGGAGC